>ONGA01000012.1 GCA_900317285.1 uncultured Bacteroidales bacterium
GGTAGCCGATGACGGTGCCGACGGTGCCGGAAAAGCCGCCGAGGATGCCTTGATGGAGTTTTGCCATGATGGTATGTGTTTAATTTTTATTCAATTACGTGTATCAACTCTTACTGATGTATTACTGAAGCCTTACCTCGCTTCAATGTGTATGGATAACGGCAGGGTTGGGGAATTATTGTTCATGAATTGAAAATTGAAAATTGATAATTGAAAATTGAGAAGACAACGGGATGTGTTGTTTTTTTACGACAACAGAGACAACGCGGACAACGGGCTCAGTGCAACACGCACTGAGCTGGGCTGTCGCAAAAAAAGCTCCTTGCCCTTCGGGCAAAAATCTTGTAAATCTTGTAGAAATGGGACAGAGGGCACTTCAGATCAGTCCCCTGTCCCACAAATTTCAGGGTCAGTCCCCTGTTTTGCTGGTTTTAGCCTCTGCGGCTGGCAAATAGATGTTGACCGGAGTGACGAGTCTCGCTATATGGTAGGTTTTGCAGAATTCTGATAAGACGCTCTTCAATATGTTTGCATACTCTTCATAGAAGTAGCATGAATATTTTTCGCACGCCTTTATAAGATGGATTGAGTCAGACATTGGCAAATATTCAATGAGCAAGTATTGAGGATATTTTTTCTCAATATCTCGAATCCTAATATAGCCACTTTTGCTCAACTTTTCTTCTATAATGGGATTCAATTTCTCTGCGAGATTATGAGCCAAACGAATCACATATACATTTTCTTCAACTTGGATAAAGTCATCCAAAATCTGACAATTGTTGCTATCGAAGGCTCGAGAACCATTTGGAATATCGTCTGTGTAGTCACACGAACATGGGAGATCCACATAGGCTAAAGTATCATCATGATAAGTAATCAACAGCGCTGTATCTTGATCCCAATATTTAATTTCCGAATCATGACGCAACAACATACTGTCTATTGCTGTGTATTGTGCAAAGAACCAAACCGTTGTGTCACGGCTTTGTTGGTACGATGTTGGAAACTTATAATTTAAATCCCAGTAATTAAGTGCTAGTTCTGTAATAAAACTTATTGTTTGCGAATCTCTTAGTTCCGGTTTATTAGAGCTACTACAAGAACACAACAGACAGCTGACCAGCAGAATAGTAAAAATCTTAGAATGTTTCATAGGTATTACTGAAGCCTTACATCGCTTTTATGTAAAGCGATAACGGAGGGAGGGAGGAAATATTGCTTGGGAATTGAAAATTGAGAATTGGAGGTGGGAGAGAAAAAAAATCGTTGCATGTTTGTAATTTTTTGTATATTTGCAATTTTAATATAAATATATATGCAGTTTAAAGATATTGTCGGACAGCGAGATACCATCAACCGCCTGACGTCGGTCATCGACAGCGGGCGCGTGAGTCATGCCCAGATGGTCCTCGGCGGGATGGCCGCCGCCACGCCGCTGGCGCTGGCGTATCTGCAATATCTCGTGTGTGAGCACCGCCAGCATTATGAGGGCGGGGAGCTGCGGGCCGACTCCTGCGGCGAGTGTCCGTCGTGCAAGAAGATGGCGTCGCTGATGCATCCCGACCTGCACATGGTGTTTCCCACGGCGGCGACGTCGCGTGTGAAGGAGAAGCCGTGGAGCGGCGAGTTCCGTGGCGAGTTCCGCGATTTCCTTCTGCAAAACGGGGGACGCGGCAACCTTGACGACTGGTATGCCTTCCTCGGCATCGAGAACAAGCAGGGGCTTATCCGCGAGATGGATGCCGACGATGTGGTGGAGACCCTGGGGCTGAAGGCCTATGAGGGTGGCTGGCGCATCATGGTCATCTGGATGGCGGAGAAGATGAATGCCGCTTTCGCCAACAAGCTGCTCAAGACCCTCGAGGAGCCCCTCCCCGGCACGCTGCTGATGCTCCTTGCCGAGGACGACGAGAAGATGCTGCCGACCATCAAGAGCAGGGTGCAGACCATCAGAATCCAGAATCCGGAATCAAAGGTTAAGAATTCTGACAACGCGGAGTTTGCCGGGCTGCTGGTGGGATGGCTGCGTATGCTTTTCAAACTGAAGATGAAGGAGTTGTCGGGTCAGGTGGACAAGATGGCGACGCTGAACCGCGAGCAGCTGAAGCAGTTCCTGCAGTATGCCATGGGAGTGATGCGCGACTGTTTCCTCTCGACGGCGGCCGGCGTTCCCTGTGCTTTGGGCTCGGGCGACGAGAAGTTTGATTCGCAATTCCCTAAAATGATAACTGTCAACAATATAGAAACTATAGAAGCTGCCTTTGACGATGCCATTTTCGCCATCGAACGCAACGCCTATGCGAAGATAGCCCTGATGGAGCTGTCGTTCCGCATGAGCAAGGCGTTGAAGAAGAGATGAGCGGGAGGTGTCGGTGAAGAAATGAAATTTAGAAATGGAAGAACAGAAAGACAAGAAAGAGATTGTTCCTGAAGAGGACGTCAAGGTCATGGAGGAGAAACTCCCTGACGATATCGTCATTGACGAGGAGGAGACCGTAGCATCGGCCGAGGACCTTGCCAATTTCATGAAGAACCGCCGCAAGGCGCAGCAGGAGAAGAAGCAGGTGGAGCGGGAGAACCCCGAGGTGGAGGAATACCACAGCGAGGAGAGCCAGCTCGACCCCTACCTGGAGCCCGACCCCGAGATTCCGTGGGTGAAGTATGAGGAGCCCGAATTCCTGACCCGCGGCTGCAGCCGCAAGCCCGAGAGCTACAAGCCCGTGTGCTCGTGCGAGTGCCGCAGCTGCTCGAAGGTGACGTCGACCAACTGGATGGCCGGTATCCGCCAGCCCAGCGACCGCCCCTTTGACTGTGTGGAGGTGCGATTCAAGAACAACCACAAGGAATTCTACCGTCTCCCCGACGGCCTGGAAGTCACCGAAGGCGATGTGGTGGCCGTGGAGGGACAGCCGGGCCACGATGTGGGCATCGTGAGCCTGTCGGGCGAGCTTTGCCGCCTGCAGATGCGCAAACATCGCATCAATCCCGAGTCGGAGAACATCAAGAAGCTCTTCCGCCGTGCCAAGGACACCGACATCGACCGGTGGGCCGAGACGCTGAAGGAGGAGCGCGCCGCCCTTATCCGCACGCGTCAGATAGTGGCCGACATGCACCTCGACATGAAGGTGAACGATGTGGAGTTCCAAGGCGACCATTCGAAGGCGATATTCTACTACACTGCCGACGAGCGTGTGGACTTCCGCGAGCTCATCAAGGTGCTCGCCGAGGTGTTCCGTGTGCGCATCGAGATGAAGCAGATCGGTGTGCGCCAGGAGGCAGGCAAGGTGGGCGGCATCGGCACCTGCGGCCGCGAGCTGTGCTGCTCGACGTGGCTCACCACCTTCAAGAGTGTGACCACCTCTTCCGCCAAGACGCAGCAGATACTCCCGAACCCGCAGAAACTCGCCGGACAATGCGGCAAGCTGAAATGCTGCCTCAACTTCGAATACGAGGTGTATGCCGACGCGCTGAAGAAATTTCCGCCCGCCAACCAGTCCATCCGGTTCAAGAAGGGCCTCGCGCTGTACAAGAAGACCGATGTGTTCCGCGGCATCATGTGGTATGCCTATGAGGGCCAGAACGACCTCATTGCCGTGAAGGCCGAGGATGTGAAAGCCATCATCGAGATGAACCGTCGCCAGGAGTACCCCGAGCAGTTGGAAGACTACCAGGTGGAGCTCATGTCGACTTCCGCCCTGGCGCAGGAGAGTACCGACGAGGAGGTGGAGCGCGAACTCAAGCGCCTCTCGGAGGGTGGCAACGGCGTGGTAGGCGAGGAGAAGCCCGCCCCCCGTGCCGAGCGTGGCGAACGTGGCGAGCGTCGAGAGAATCGCGACAACCGTGGTCCGCGCGGCGAACGTGGCGACCGTAACCGTGGCTCGCGAGGCGAACGTGGTGACCGTTCCGAGCGTGGCGACCGTGGAGAGCGTGGAGAACGAGGCGAGCGCCGAGAGGAACGCCGTGAGCGTCCCGCCAAAGCGGAGCAGCAGCCCCGTGAGCCCCGTGAGCAGCGCAACAACAAACCCAAGAACAACAACAATGGCGACCAGCCCCGCCGCAGCGGTGGCGGTCGCGACAGAAGGGGATAATATGTCGAGCAAATTCATAAAACCCATACTCATTGCCCTGGCTTTCGTGCTGGCATCGTGCGACGGTAGCGTCTACTATTCCGAGTACGTGCATGTTGACGAGCAGGGCTGGAATCCCGCCGATTCGGCGTGCTTTGATGTCGAGGTGACCGACACCAACCGCATCTACAACTTCCTTGTGGAGGTGCGCAACAGTGTCACCTACCCCTACAGCAACACCTTCCTCTTCATCAACACCACCTTCCCCGACGGCAGCATTGCCCGCGACACCATGGAGTACCCCCTTGCCGACCCTGCAGGGCAGTGGTACGGCAAGCGCTCGGGTCGCTATGTCGACACGCGCTATTACTTCCGCCGCAATGCCCGTTTCCCAATGCCCGGCACCTACCATTTCGCCCTCACCAACGGTATGCGCGACAGTGCCGTCAGCGGCCTGAAGGATATCGGCCTCAGAATAGAGTTCAGTAATTTGAAATAACAGCACCATGAAGAGCGACGAAAAGGGCGAAAAGCCTAAGTATATCAAGACCATGTGGCAGGTGTTCGCCGGTGTGTGGGCGTTCATCCTCCTCTTCTTCTTCTTCCTTTCGTTGGGATGGATAGGTTTCATGCCCTCTTTCGAGGAGTTGGAGAATCCGCGTAGCCTGCAGGCCTCCGAAGTGTTGAGCGACGATGGCGAGGTGTTGGGCTACATTGGTCTCGAGAACCGCTCGAACATCACCTACGAGCAGCTCTCGCCGAACCTTGTCAACGCCCTTGTCGCCACGGAGGATGTGCGATTCTACAAACATTCCGGCATCGACCCCCGTTCGCTTTTCCGCGTGCTCTTCAAGACCGTGCTTGGACGACACGGCTCGTCGGGCGGCGGCTCCACCATCACCCAGCAGCTGGCCAAGAACCTCTTCCCCCGCGAGCACCACAGCCTTTTCGGGACGGTGTTCTCGAAATTCAAGGAGTGGGTGGTTGCCGTGAAACTGGAGCACAACTATTCGAAGCAGGAAATCATTGCCATGTATTTCAATACTGTCGATTTCGGCAGCAATTCCTACGGCATCAAGACCGCTTCGAAAACCTTCTTCGACAAGACACCGTCGGAGCTTGATGTCGACGAAGCCGCCATGCTTGTGGGACTTTTGAAGGCTCCCACCTCCTACAGCCCCGTGCTCCACCCCGAGGCTGCCAAGGAGCGCCGCAATACCGTGCTCTACCAGATGAACCGCTACGATTACCTCTCGGATGAGGACTTTGAGAAGTTCAAGGAGAAGGAACTGGACATGAGCCGCTACACGCCCCAGACCCACAACGACGGTATTGCCACCTACCTGCGTGAGTACCTGCGCGGTTACATGAAAGACTGGTGCAAGCATCACCGCAAGCCCAACGGCGAATACTACAACGTGCACAAAGACGGTCTGAAAATCTACACCACCATCGACTCCCGCATGCAACGTTATGCCGAACAGGCTGTGCGTGAGCACTTCAGCAAAGAGATACAGCCCGCTTTCGAACGGGAACTCAAGGCTCGCAAGGGCAACCCCTTCTGCAATATCAGCAAGGAGCAGGAGCAGAAATTCCTTGAGCAGGCCATGAAAAACAGCGACCGCTACCGTTATCTGAAGTCTGAGGGATACAGCCAGAAGGAGATACGCGCCAACTTCAACGAGAAAGTGCGGATGCGCGTCTTCAGTTGGCAGGGAGTCAAGGATACCACGCTCACGCCATGGGATTCGCTCATCTATTGCAAGAAATTCCTCAATGCGGGTTTGATGTCTGTGGAGCCTGGCACGGGCTATGTCAAAGCCTATGTGGGTGGTATCAACTACCGCTTCTTTAAGTATGACAACGTGCAGAGCCACAGGCAGGTGGGTTCTACCTTCAAACCGTTTGTCTATACCATGGCGCTGCAGGATTTGGGAATGTTCCCATGCACAGAGGTGCCCAACTCGGAGGTGTGCTTCGAGGTGTGGAATGCTCCCGACTGGTGTCCCAAGAATTCGTCGCATGAACGTGAGGGTCAGATGGTTACATTGAAATGGGCGCTGGCGCACTCCATCAACTGGGTCTCGGCCTATCTCATGAAACAGGGTTCCCCTGAGCAGGTGATCAACATTGCCCGCAAGATGGGAGTCCAGAGCCCCATCGACGCAGTGCCTGCCATTTGCGTGGGCACCCCTGAAATCACGGTCTACGAGATGGCGGGAGCCATGGCTACTTTTGCCAACAAGGGTGAGTATGTGGAGCCTATTTTCATCACCCGCATCGAAGACAACAAGGGCATGGTGCTTGAACGCTTCACCGCCAAACGAAGCGAAGCCCTCAGCGAAGCTACCGCCTATATGATGCTCGAACTCATGAAAGGCGTTGTGCAGACGGGTACGGGTGCGCGACTCAACTACCGCTACAAACTCAACCAGTACTCCACCGCCATCGCCGGCAAGACCGGCACCACGCAGAACAATTCCGACTGCTGGTTTGTGGGTATCACCCCCAAGCTTGCGACAGCCGTGTGGACAGGCGGCGAGCTGCGTTCCATCCATTTCCGCAACATGACCTACGGACAGGGTGCCGCCATGGCGCTTCCCATCTTTGGCGTCTATATGCAGAAAATCTACCAGGACAAGAAAATTAACTTCTATCGCGGCGACTTCGATCGGCCAAGCCTGCCTATAGAGATGGACTGCTCGAATTTCCAACAGGAGATTCAGAACGAGGACTTTGAGTGGGATTTTTGATGAATTGAAAATTGAAAATCAGAAATTGAAAACTAATCTTCTAGGTCAAACACTTTCGGAGTTGCAAATCCTCTGTGCTGAAGAGGGGTTTCCTCGTTTTGCCGCCAAGCAGATTTGTGACTGGCTCTATAAGAAGCGTGTCGATAGCATCGACGCTATGACCAACCTTTCGAAATTGCAGCGGGCACGGCTGAACAAGATGGCTTATATCGGTCGTGAGGCTCCCGTGCGTTGCCAGGTGTCGAAGGACGGCACGAAGAAATACCTCTTTCCTGTGCTCGATGGTCATTTTATAGAAGCTGTCTTCATTCCCGACGACGACCGCGCCACCCTCTGTGTCTCCTGTCAGGTGGGCTGCAAGATGGGTTGCCGATTCTGTGTCACTGGTCAACAGGGATTCCATGGTAACCTCGCTGCCGGCGATATACTCAACCAGATGTTTGGCATTCCCGAGTTTGAGAGGTTGACCAACGTGGTATTTATGGGCATGGGTGAGCCGATGGACAATCTCGATGCTATACTCGCCGCCACCCAGGTGATGACTGCCGACTGGGGGCTCAGCTGGAGTCCCAAACGCATCACTGTCAGTAGTGTGGGTATCATTCCCGGACTGAAACGATTCCTCGACGAGAGCCAATGCCATCTTGCCATCAGTCTCCATAATCCCGTGGCGCAGGAACGCCTTGCGGTGATGCCGGTGCAGAAAGCTTTTCCTCTGAATGAGGTGCTGGCGTTGCTGAGAAAGTATGACTGGAGCGGACAGCGTCGCCTCTCGTTCGAGTACACGATGTTCCGTGGGATGAATGACGACCTTGCTCACGCACAGCGACTTGTCGAGATATTGAAGGGACTTGACTGCCGCGTGAACCTGATACGCTTCCATGAGTCGTCGGAAGCTCCCTACAAGACCTCCACGCCTACCGCCATTGCGGCGTTTCAAAGTTACCTGAACAGAAACGGTGTCATCTGTACCCTTCGAGCCTCTCGCGGCCAAGACATTGACGCTGCTTGCGGTCTGTTGGCAGGGAAGGAATGATAGCGGCCTAATATATTTTTTTGTTTCTTCCTCTGCACAATAATACGCACGGATGCGCGTTATATGTGTTATGAAGAAAAAAATTGTGGTATTGACCGGTGCGGGCATCAGCGCTGAAAGTGGTATCTCGACCTTTCGTGACAGCGATGGTCTGTGGGAGCACTACCGAGTGGAGGACGTGGCGACCCACGAAGCCTATGAGCGTGACCCCGAACTGGTGCTGAATTTCTACAACGAACGCCGTCGTCAACTCTTCCAGGCGCAACCCAACGAGGCACACCGTCAGCTTGTGAGGCTGGAAGAGAAATATGACGTGCGTATTATCACCCAGAATATTGACGATTTGCATGAACGTGCAGGCTCCACGCATGTGCTGCATCTGCATGGCGAATTGACCAAAGGGCGTTCCGACCGTAATCCTGATCTCATTGTGGAGGTGGGAGACAAGGACATCCGACTTGGTGACAAGGCTCCCGACGGTACTCAGTTGCGGCCCCATATTGTGTGGTTCGGTGAGGCGGTGCCCAACATCGAGCCCGCTGCCGCCCTCTGCGAGGGGGCCGACATATTCATTGTTGTCGGCACATCAATGGCCGTCTATCCCGCTGCAGGGTTGATCCACTATGTGCAACACGGTGTGCCGTGCTACGTGGTCGACCCCAAAGAAGTCCCTGTCAGCCATCCCGTGACATTCATCAAAGAGGTCGCCACCAAGGGGGTGACTCGGTTGGTAAACCAATTAATGGAGGATTAAAACATGAAAATGAGTATACTGATTCTTTTTATTGTCGCCATTTTGGCTACCCTCGTTGTCGCGGGGGGCATCTTTTATTTGCTGGTTAAGCATTGGTTCGACAGCCAGCGTAAGGAACAGCTAGTACAGATGAAAATTGACGAGCGTCGCGAGACCCTCAAGGTGGTGACCCCCATCCGTCTGCAGGCCTACGAGCGCATGGCGCTGTTTCTTGAGCGTATCTCTCCCGACAGCCTAGTGCTGCGCTGCTACCAGCCCGGCATGGACCTCAAGTTGCTGCAAGGCGTGATGACCAAGAATATCCGTGATGAGTGGGAACACAATCTCTCGCAGCAGGTCTACATTGACGAAGCTTCTTGGGCACGTATCCGTGAGGCAAAAGACGAGATGGTTAACCTTGTCAACTCCTCGGCGGTCAGTCTGCCTGAGGAGAACGACCCCACGCGACTGGCGGCTTCCATCTTCGCATCAGCGGCACACCATCAGCCTACCGACAGCGCTCTCCATGCGCTCCATGAGGAAATCAACGAGCTCTTCGGATGATGCGACGTTTTGCATTTGTTCTGGCATTGGCGGCAGTCGCCGTTTCCTGCGCCAAGATGGGCTACCCCACAGGTGGTCCCAAAGATGAGGTGCCGCCGCAGCCTGTTGCTGTGCAGCCCGCCAACGAGAGCCGTAATTTCGACAAGGATCGCTTCTATATCGGTTTTGATGAATATGTGGTTCTGAAGAACGCTAATGAGAATGTCCTGGTTTCACCACCGCTGAAGAACAAGCCTGAGTATACGGTGAAGGGCAAGGGCGTGCTGGTGAAAATCAACGACACACTGCAGCCCAATACCACCTACCTCTTCCAGTTCAAAGAGGCTGTCGCCGACTTCACTGAAGGTAATGTGTTGCCGAGTTTCGAATATGTTTTCTCCACAGGTGCCGACATGGATACACTGATGCTCGAAGGGTCGGTGACAGAAGCCAAAGGTGGAGCCCCCTGGAAAGAGGCCGTCACCGTTATGGCGTATCATGAGGAAACCTATGCCTCGGATACCGCAGCTCTTTCTCTCCGGCCTAGCTATGTCACCCGTTGCGATAAGAGTGGTCGATTTGCTTTCCATTACATCCCCGAAGGACGTTACCGTATAGTTGCACTTGAGGACAAGAATCGCAACTTGCGCCTTGATGCCAGTGAGGCGGTGGCATGGGACACTACTTGTTATTCCAGTTTTAGTCGTAAGGATAGCACTGCCAGACGCTCGGCGCTGCGGATGTCTGCTCCCGACCGTCGCAAGCAGCGCATTGTGAGCAGCGAGTTTACCGAACAGGCACGTATAGTTGTCGCTACCGCTTTGCCGATGCAAAACCCCGAAATTGGAGGCGTTGCAGCGGAATGGCGTCTCAACAAGCAAAGGGACACATTGACCCTATGGTGCCTTGATGCCAAAGCCGACACTGCCCGTCTGGTGTTGAGTGACCCCACAGGTCTGCAGGACACCCTGAAATTGCGTTTCCGCCCTAAGAACGCTGGTCGACGCCGTGGAAAGGAAGAAACCAGTACACCGATTATGAAGGCGCTGTGTTCAGGCACTGCCGCTTTCTATGATGATTTGCGTCTCGCCTTCCTCAATCCTGTAGTGAAGGTTGCTGACAGCGCCATTGCGGAAGTGATGAATCTGAAAGACAGCAGTATTGCTACATATCCGCTGGTTGTTGACAGCACGGGATTGGAAGTCCGTATTGTGGCTACGCTCCGTTCGGGTCAGGAATATCGGGTTCGTTTGCGTGAAAAACTTTTCACCGATATTCATGGCCGCACTTCCGACAGCCTTGTGTTCAAACTCACCCCCAAGGATTATGGCATGCTGACCCTTCATGTGGAGAACGTCACTGGCAGCCCCTTGGTGATAGAGGTGTTAGACAGTCGCGATACGGTGGTGCAAAAAATGCCGATGCTTGCTTCCGGTACGTTGCGTTTCCGTCATCTGCCTGCCGCCGACTATCGTCTGCGTGCTGTGGTCGATGTTGACGGTGACGGTGCTTGGACGCCTGGCGACTACATGCTGCAGCGACAACCCGAGTCAACGATTCCTTTTGGCAAAACCCTCCAGTTGCGCGAGAAATGGGAAATGGAGGAACGGTGGACAGTGAAAGTTGAAGATTGACATGGAAAAGAAGCTGCTGTCGGGTCTGTTTTGGGTATTGCTTGCCAACCTTTTGGTCAAGCCCTTCTGGATTTTGGGCGTCGAGGTCGGTGTACAGAACGCTGTCGGCAATGAGGCCTATGGCTTTTACTATGCCATCTTCAGTTTCAGCTATATCTTCAATATCCTGCTTGACCTGGGTATCACCAATTTCAATACCCGCAATATCGCGCAGCATCCGCAGCTGATAGGCAAGCATCTGAGTGGCATTCTCGGAATCAAGATCTGTCTGCTGGGACTTTATTTGGCGGTGACATTCACTGTCGGACTGCTGATGGGTTATGGCAGCGACGAATTCCGACTACTCGTGCTGCTCTGCCTGTGCCAGTTTCTCAACTCCCTCATCCTTTATCTGCGTAGCAATTTTGAAGGGCTGCTGCTTTTCAAATGGGACAGCCTTCTGTCGGTGCTTGACCGGGTACTGATGATACTTATTTGTGGGATGTTGCTATGGGGTCCCCGACTTTCTATTTTTAAACTTCACTTTTCAATCTATCATTTCGTCTATGCGCAACTTGTGGCGTATGGTGCGACAGCATTGCTTGCCTTTACTGTCATTGCCCGTAAGGCGAAGTTCCGTCGCTTGCGTTGGGATTGGCGATTCTTCCTTGTGATTCTTCGCAAGAGTGCCCCCTTTGCGTTGCTGGTGTTGCTTATGGCAAGCTATAATCGTATTGACCCTATCCTTTTGCGTCAGTTGGCGACAGATGCCGATGCAGGCGTTTATGCTGGGGCTTTCCGTCTCCTCGATGCACTGACCATGGTGGCTTATCTTGTCAGTGTGCCATTGCTGCCGGTCTTCTCGCGTATATGTCGTGAAGGAGAAAGCGTGGCTGAGGTGGTCCGTCTGGTCTTTTGGCCGATGATGATTTTTGCTGTAGGAATCTCCCTGTGCTGCACGTTTGGGGCAGAACCACTGATGGGATTGCTTTACCATGAGCGTTGCATGCTGTATGTGCCGGTGTTCCGGATACTCATCTTCGGCATTATCCCTATAGGGCTGACCTATATCTTTGGCACACTGCTTACCGCTGGAGGCCACTTGCGGCAATTGAATCTTTTTGCTGCTGCAAGCCTGTTGCTTAATGTTGTTGTCAATCTCTTGCTCATTCCCCATTACGGGGCTGTGGGTTCAGCCTGTGCCTCCCTTGCGGCGCAAAGCCTGATGGCGGTGACACAGATGATACTTTCGGTGCGCCTTTTCCGTTTGCCAGTGGCAATCTTCCGATTGCCGAGACCCTCGGATTTCCGGCGTGTGGTATCCATTTTGCGAGAAAATAATAAAAACTAAAAATGAATAATAAGATGAAGAGAATTCTTGTTTTTGTATCAATTGCGATGATGGCGCTGCCGGTGTGCCGTGCCGATGAAGGCATGTGGATCCCGATGTTGCTGGGACGCAATGAGGCTGCCATGCAGGCGGCTGGAATGCACATCACGGCAAAAGACATCTATGATGTGAACCATTCCTCGTTGAAAGATGCGGTGCTGCTTTTTGGAGGTGGATGCACTGGCGAGTTTGTAAGCAACGAAGGTCTTGTGTTGACCAACCACCATTGTGGCTACAGCTACATTGTTCAGCACTCCACCGTGGCTCACGACTACCTGACCAATGGGTTCTGGGCAATGAAACGTGAACAGGAGATCCCCTGTCCGGGACTGACGGTGACGCGTCTGGTACGTATGGAAGATGTGACCGACCGTGTGCTGGAGGGTGTGACAAAGGAGACCTCGGAACAGGATCGCGAGAAGATTGTGAAGAAAAACATTGCGAAAATCACCGAGGAGGCGGTGAAAGGCACGCATTATAAGGCTGTCATCAAGCCGTTCTATTACGGTAACCAGTATTTTATGTACATCAACGAGGTATTCACCGATGTGCGACTGGTGGGTGCCCCTCCGAGCAATATCGGCAAGTTCGGCGGCGATACCGATAACTGGATGTGGCCTCGCCATACGGGAGATTTTTCCATGTTCCGTGTCTATGCCGACAACAATGTTCCTGCCGACTTCAGCAGTGATAACACTCCTTACCAGCCTTTGAAACATTTGGAGATTAGCCTGAAGGGAGTGGAAGAGGGCGACTTTACCTTCGTCTTTGGCTATCCCGGAACCACACGCCGCTACGTGACGCACGATGCCGTCGACCTGGCCGCCAATGTGGAGAATCCGGTCCGCATCGCTTTGCGTGACATCCGTCTGGCGCATTACAATGACGCCATGCGTAAGTCGCCGGCGCAGCGGTTGAAATATGCGTCTCGCGTTGCTTCCATCGCCAACGGATGGAAGAAATGGCAGGGCGAGACTCTTGGCATTGAGAGACTTCATGGAGTGGAACAGAAAATCGAGCAGGAAGGTGCTTTCCAGAAATGGGCGCAGGGCAAGACGGAATACCGTGCCGTATTGCAGCAGCTGGAAAACAACTACGAAAGATTGCGCGAAGTTGAGTTGGAGTGGACATACTTCAATGAGGCGGTGCTTGCGAGCGATTTCATGAACCGTGCGATGAAACTATGGCGTTTGGGCAAGATGACAGACCAGATGGCTATAGAATCGGCGGCACAGGCGCTGTTGGAGGAGAGCCAAAGATATTTCGCCGACTTCGAAGAGCACTCTCCTGTTGACGAAGCCATCTTTGTGGAAACCTTCCAGTACATGTGGGTGCATGGCTTTGCACCTTTCGTCAAAGAGAACGATGCCGAGAGCGTCAATAAGATGCTCGAAAAGACTTATGCCAAGTCCATCCTCAACAATCCCAAGAAACTGGAGAAACTGCTGAAGTCGCCGAGCCGAAAAATCCACGACTATTGCGCCAAAGCCAAGGACCCTGCCCTTGAGTTTTTCGTCCGTGCCTATGACTACTGTTACAGTGAAAGCAAACGCAAGGCTTACAATGATGCCGAAGAAAACATTCAGCGACAAATGCGCACCTATGTGAAAGGCCTGATGGAGATGTATCCTGATTCTAACTTCTTCCCCGATGCCAATCTTACCTTGCGTGTGACCTATGGTCATGTTCAGGGATTCAAACCCAAGGATGCCACATATTACACTGCGTACTCGACCATTGACGGTATTATGGAGAAAGAGAATCCTGAGATTTACGACTACCGCGTAGAGTCCAGGCTCAAAGACCTCTATAACCGCAAGGACTATGGCATCTATGCCAATAGCAAGGGCGAATTGCCTGTGGCTTTCATCGCCACCAACCATACCACTGGCGGCAACTCCGGCAGCCCCGTGCTCAATGCCGACGGCCAGTTGGTGGGCATCAACTTCGACCGCTGCTGGGAGGGCACCATGAGCGACCTGCTCTTCGACCCCGCCTATTGCCGCAATATCTCACTCGATATACGTTATTGCCTCTTTATCATCGACAAGTTCGCCGGTGCACGTCATCTGGTGGATGAGATGACACTCGTTGAAAAATAAAAAAAAGAAGGAATGAAAAAAGAGTTATTGTTTGGGCTGTTTGCATGGCTGTCGTTGACGGTGGCGGCCCAACAGGACGGTTATCGGATAGCTTCCGACGACTATTCCGGAATGCAGGTTGAGTTTGTTACCCCTGCGCTTCAAATGTATCAAGGTGCCCTTTGCGGGCAGTCGTTCACCTTCGTCGGAATGGAGGGCTATGAACCTTCAGCCCGACCCGGTGCGCCGGACCTGCCTACCTTTTCAAGGCTGATAGAGGTGCCCTTGTGTGCCGGTTTCGATGTGAAGGTGGATGGTGCGGAATATGACACGCTGACACTTGAAGGAGCCCAGGTGGCGCCCTGCCAACCCTCGCGCAGCAAATCGGATACCACGGCACCGGTGTTGCACATGGACAAGAGCTTGTATGCTGCCGATGCTTTCTATGGCGTTGACGAGGTGACGGTGGAAGCCGTGGGCGTGGCCCGAGACCGCCGTCTGGCCCGTCTCCAGTTCTCGCCTGTGCGCTACAACCCAGTCAGCCGCCAGCTGATAGTGTGCCGCCGTGCTATGGTGACCGTCACCTATCGTGGAGCCGACATTGAGGGTACGAAACAGATGTTTGCCCGTTATCATACGCCTGCTTTCGCCAGTGGCACGATGGTAATCAACAGCATCTACCCCAAATCGGTGAGCACGACTGCACCGGTGCGTTACCTGATTGTGGCGAATCCCATGTTCCGTGGTCAGCTGGATGAGTTTATTACCTGGAAACGCCGCAAGGGATTCCTTACCGACATCATCTACACCGATGACCCCGTTGTGGGAAACACCAGCGCAACTATTGCCGACTATATCAAAAAGCAGTATCGGGATGCTTCTGTCGAGAACCCTGCGCCGACCTACCTGTTGCTGGTGGGCGATGTGGAACAGCTGCCTTCATTCGACGGCACGACAGCGGACCCCGACGAGTACCATGTCACCGACCTCTACTATGCTACGTGGACTGATGGCGATCACATTCCCGACTGCTACTATGGCCGTTTCTCGGCACAGAACATCAGCCAGCTGACGCCCCAGATTGAGAAAACACTGATGCACGAGAAGTACACCTTTGCCGACCCCTCGTTCCTTGACCGTGCTGTCCTGGTTGCCGGTATTGATCATAATTATGGATTCGGAAACTCCCATGCCGACCCCGCCATGGACTATGCCGCCATTCATTACATCAACGGCAGCCGCGGATTTTCCCAGGTGCATTACTTCAAGAACGATACCAATAGTGTGCCCGCCGCACAGGGAATCACCATCCACGCCAACAATACCGATGCCCTTGCTGCGGAGATCCGTAACAAAATCAACCAGGGAACTTGCTGGGCGAACTATTCCGCCCACGGTGGTTCCACCGGCTGGGCGGAGCCTAATTTCGGCAACAGCCACGTGTCGCAGATGACCAACAACCAGAAGTTCGGCGTGATGGTGGGCAACTGCTGCCAGACCAACAAGTTCAACGAGAGCACATGCTTCGGCGAGGCTTTGCTCCGCAAGGATAACTACTGCGGCGCGGTAGGCTATATCGGAGGCAGCAACAATACCCTCTGGGGAGAGGATTTCTATTGGGCTGTCGGAGTGCGCTCCCAGATAAGTGCCACCATGTCGCTCGCCTATGATGCCCAGCATTTGGGTGCCTACGACCATTTCTGCCACACCCACGGTGAAGCCTATTCCGAATGGGCTACCACCCAAGGTGCGCTGCTGATGCAGGGAGACCTGGCGGTCGAGAGCTCTACGTCGGCTGCCTCCACGAAGTTCTACTATTGGGAAATCTATCACCTGATGGGAGACCCTTCGCTGATGCCCTATCTGACGCAACCTGCTGTGATGCCTTTGACGGTGCCGCAAAACATAGTGTTTGGCACCACCACCTCCATTGAGGTGACGGCTGTGCCCTATGCCTACGTCGCGTTGACCGACACCCTAAACCACACCCTTCTTGCCTCGGGTTTCGCCGATGCCAACGGGCATCTGACCCTCCAGCTGCCTACGTTGCTTCCTTTTGTGGGCTACGAGGTGGCGGCTTCCGCCCAGCAGTATCGTACCGCCATTCAGCCGGTTGCTGTCCAGCGGCCTGCGGGAGCCTTCCCCGAGGTGGTGTCGTTTACACTGGATACGCTCCTGTCGGCTGGCGATACGACGTCGGCACGGATTGTGGTGGCCAACCATGGCGACATGGATGCACAGGAGGTGGAAGTGCGTCTGCTGTCGAACACCCCCATGCTGTCATTTCCCGTCTCTTCCTTCCTGGTGCCATCCATCGCAGCCGGGGAGACGTTCGACACCGTGGTGAACATTGCCGTCAACATGCGGGCGGTGGACCAGAGCGAGGCACTGGTGAGCATAAATACCTCATGGAGCACCTCCAGTACCGCCGCGGAAAGCCGTTACGAGGTGCTACTGAATGCTCCTGTGCTGACGGTTGACTTCTCCGAGCGCACGCTCAATATCATGCCCGGCAGTGAAAGCACGCTCACCCTGACGGTGGCGAACAACGGTCATGCTCCCTTGAAAGACGCCCTCTTCACAGCTACCTCCCACTCCGGCAACCTCAACGTTGTAGCCCTCGACAATACAAGCTTCACCGTGAACCCCGGCACCAGTGTCAGCCGAAGCTTTACCCTCAGCGTGCCCGCATCCGTGGCACAGGGATTGTTCTCCCAGATACAGGTGCAACTGGCTAACAACACGGTGATTTACGATACCACCCTTCAGGTGCTTTCGGGTGTTGCTTACTGCGAGACCTTCGAGGGTAACCGCTTCCATATCGACGGCTGGGCACAGGGAACTTATCCCTGGCAGATTGTCGAAGGGGAAGCGGGCGAGGGTCGTTACTCGCTGCGTTCGAAAGCGGGACTCACCCACCAACAGACTTCCGAAATCAGCATCACCCGTACCAGCGGTCGCATTGGCGACAGCCTCGTCTTCTACGTCAAGGTGTCGTCGGAACGCAACTACGACAAGTTCACCTTCGTCATGGACACCACCATCCTGCTCACCCTTTCGGGCGAGGTGGACTGGCAACGCCAGTCGTTCCCCGTGCCTGCTGGAACACATACCTTCCATTTCCGCTATGAGAAGGACCAAAGTGTCAGCAACGGTAGCGACTGTGCCTGGATAGACATGGTGATGATGCCCGACATGCTCTCGCCCGACCCCGGACGCTATCCCTATGAGGTCCGCACCAACGAGACCTTCGAGGAGAATAGTTTCCATCTTACCGGCTGGTCGCAGGGGGCAAAGCCCTGGTTCATCACCGCGACGGAATCCTATGAGGGCTACTACAGCCTTCGTTCGGCCTCGGGAATGGAAGATAACGAGACCTCTGAAATCACCCTCTCCTGCAATGTCAACCATGCCGGCGACAGCCTCATCTTCTACGTGAAAGTGTCGTCGGAACAGGGCTATGACAAGTTCTTCTTCTACCTCGACGGTACGGAGCGTTGTTCGGCTTCGGGCAACCTGCAGTGGACGCGTGTGGTCCTTCCGCTGAGTGCAGGCAACCATACCTTGAAATTCCGCTACAAGAAGGACGGCAGCCGCAGCAGTGGCAGCGACTGTGCCTGGATCGACCTGATCAGCCTGCCGTCAACCCAGGTGACGCCGGTGGGCATCGACCCTGCTGTGGAGGTGGAACCGATGGTTGTCTACCCCAACCCCACGGTGGGTGAGGTGATGCTGTCGAGGGAAGCCGCTGAGGTGGCGGTCTACGACCTCTCCGGGCGCCTGCTGATGCAGCGGCAGCGCACCCGCACAGTGGACCTCTCGGCATTCCCGACGGGTACCTACCTGTTGCGGTGCGACGGCACCGTGCACCGCGTGGTGAAACGCTAAAGCAAACGAAAAGGAGGCTCACGTTCGAGCCTCCTTCTTTTTTATTCTTTCACCTCCAGCACCTCGCCGTGGTCGTTGACAATCTGGCGGTAGAACCAAGCAGGGTAGGGGGGCTGCTTGATGCCGGTGACGACTCCCGTCGGGGTGGTCTTGATGCGGCCGTTTTCAACGGTCTTGATGTTGCCGTCGATGTACTTCATGAGGAGCAGCTGGTCGAGTTCATTCCAGCGGCGCATCATGCGCTCGGCGCGGTCGTTGCTGAAACGGTTGAGGGCACCGACGAGACGTGTCTCGTTGTCCTCCTGCGCCCAACGGTTGGAATGGGAGATTTCGTCGCGCACGAAGTCGGTCTCCAATTCCTGTTGCACGCGCTGCACATCGACAATCATCGAGTCGTAGCGGAGGTAGCAGAAATTGGAAACGCGGTTGAAGAGCCAGAAGGCTGCGGTTTCGGAGTACTGGCTCATGCTGCCGTTGCCCTCCTCGAAGCAGAGGGGTACCTGCGTCACGCCGCAGTAGATGGGGCAGTAGACGGTGGAGTAGGTGTCGTCGACGCCGAACCAGATGATGCCGCCGAGCTTGTTGGGCAGCCAGGAGCGGCACTGTGCCACGAAGGAGAAGCCCGTCTGCTGGGTGCTGATGGCGCGCTCGTGGACATACTTCTTGCCGTCGACCTCGAAGTCCATGGGACGCCAGCGGTAGGGACAGTGGAAGGGGCCTGCGCCGACATCCTGCGTCATGTCCATCGGCGTGCCCTCGAAGTGGTCGCGCATCAGTGCCATGCAGTCCTGCACGGTGAGTTTGCGGTTGGGTTTCACCCAGAGGGGCAGGCGTTCGGCTTTGGCGTCGCCCATGGCGTAGGCTTCGTAACGCTGCATGCCATCGGTACAACGGTTGAACATAGCGTAGACGCGGGCCTCACAGGCGCGGAGGCCGGAGAAGGTGAGGGGGTTGTAGGCGTCGGCATAGCTGAAGTTGGCGTCGGTGCCGGTGTAGAATCCCTGCTTGCGGGCGAAAGAGATGACGTCGTCAGCGTAGACGCACTCGATGTCTTTGTCGAATATCTTGTTGATGTGCTTACTGCTGATACTCTTTCCATTTTCCGCTTTGCGCTTTCCACTTTCCTGGGGGAAGGTGGTGATGCGGGCCTGGTTGGCGTGGCCGCAGATGTAGCCGTCGGGCACGCGGCGTGCCACCCACACGGCACCTTTCTCGAAGTGACCCTTGCTGGTGATTTCGAAAATCCACGCCTCGTTGGGGTCGGCCAAAGAAAAACTCTCGCCGCCCTCGGCATAGCCGTAGGTGGAGACCAGTTCGTGCATCACCTTGATGGCCTCGCGGCAGTTGCGGGCGCGCTGGAGGGTGACATAGATGAGGTTGCCGTAGTCGATGCCCTCGGCGTTGCCTTTGTCGAGGGGGGAGATGCCGCCCCATGTGGTCTCGCCGATGGCGAGCTGGTGCTCGTTGATGAAGCCGACGACCTGGTAGGTGTGGGCGGGCTGCGGTATCTCGATTTGGAACTTGAGGCTGCCGTAGTTGTAGAGGCGCAGCGTCTCGCCGGGCTGGTGGTCGGCGGCGGGACAGAAGCGCAGCTGTCCGTAGCGCGTGTGGCTGTCGGCGGCGTAGGTGATGAAGGTGCTGCCGTCGGCGCTGGCGCCGCGCGACACGATGAGGTTGGTGCATGCCGGTGCGGTGGTTGCCACCGCCAGCATCAGGAAGAGGATGAGTCGTTTCATTGTCTTTGTCTTTGAATTTGTTACAACAACGGGAAATGGGCCGTAATATTGTGAAAAAAAAAATTTGCCAGTTCGCTCAACTTTCGTAACTTTGCAATTGCAAAACAAGGAGAGAATTCATTTTGAAAATCAAAATAGGAGCTGATTATCAGGAAGATAATTGTGAGCGGTACTGATTTTCAAAACAATACATTCCTTTAATTCACAAAAAACTATGGACGGTAACTCTATGCTAGGTCTATGGTACCTCTATGGTACCTCTATGGTAGGTCTATGGATGATAGTATGTCGCTCCTATGTCGCTACCTAGTTTGTCCTATACAGTGACGGAGGGATTTTGTTGATTTTTCTGACGGCGGCTGTGGATTATTTTGCGGACGGCGAGGATGACGAGCCAGCCGAGGGTGATGCCGATGACGTTGGCAATGAGGTCGTTGATGTCGAATTTTCTGGGCAGGAATTTCTGTACGCTTTCTGTCAGCAGCCCGATGCCGACGGCGGTGAGCCATGTCAGCAGTATGGGCTTGATTTGCGGCCGTTTGGGGAGCCCCACGCCGAAGAGGTCCATGAGGAAGAAGGTGCAGGGCACGTATACCGATGCGTGCAGCAGGTGGTCCATGCGAAGGCCGAGGACGTAGTTGTCGAGCGGGATGCCCACGCCGTTGAGGGGAGCCCACATGAGGAACGCCAGACCCGCGAAGTACCACGGACGCAGTTGTTTACGCCCCTTGTGCCCCAGCCACCGGATGGCGAGGCGTTTCATCGGATGGCGGTGCTTCACGGTTGCCAGGCGTGCCACGATGTCTTCGCGTGAGGCGCTTTCGGTGGAGAGGCAGTTGTCGCCCTGCATGGTGTAGTGACCGTCGCGGATGGCTGTGATGCGGTGGAGCAGGTGTTGCCCACGGAAGCGGAACAGCACTATGTCGCCCACTTGCGGCGTGGTGCCGGAGGGGTAGGTCTCCAGGGTCAGCAGGTCGCCATTGATCAGTGTGGGTTGCATGCTGGTGCCCACCAGCTCGATGGTTACCCGTTCGCCGGCTGCCAGCCGCTCTTCGACGACGGCAAAGAATATTTCATTCTTTATCTTCATCCGATGATTGTGTTGTGGCTCATTTGTGCCGCTGCCGCATCGGGGAGGCACCCCATGCGGTAGACGGGCACCCGCTGGATGATGTCGGAGACGAACTGCACCAGGAGGTCCATGCAGCGTTCCTCTTTTGCCAGCGCCGGTGGGCAGGAGGGCTGCAGGGCGGTGAAGGCTTCGATTTTCTCGATTCGGCGAATGCTGTTTTCCGGTTTCTGCTCCAGTCGCAGGAATCCGGCGATTGGATGGCTTTCGGGCAGGTAGCAGTGGGTCTTTCCGCTCCAGGGGGAGCCGTAGACTTTGACCTCTCCGTTGCGGAGGCTCACGATGGGGCTGTCGTCGTTCAGCAGGTGTGTGCCGTGGATGTTTTCCAGCCAGAGCCTGGTGTGTGTGCTTTTTCCTGTGCCGCTCTCGCCCAGGCACATCACGGCTTGCCCGTTGCACACCACTACCGACGAATGGACGGGTGCGCTGCCTTTCCTTATCCCCATCATGGCGTAGGCCGTCCACAAGGCGAAACGCAGCAGGGAGGGGCTGCGCATCGTGCTGATGTCGACCCTCTCGGGGTTGCGCTCGTCGTAGCGCAGCACGCCTTCGTTGCCGAAAGAGTAGTAGTAGACTCCCTCGGGATTGATGCCGAAGCGGCACAGTGCCTGTCCGTCGGCGATGTCGAATTGGTGGAGCAGGCGGCATGAGGGACGGCTCAATTCGCTGTCCAGCCTTACCTCCATGTCGGGCAGGGCGCTTGGCTGCTCGAATTCCCTCATGCCGGGAATTTCCATAGCCATCGCCAGGTTGCCGCCACCGCAGAGGTGAAGGCCGAATCCACCAATCGAGAGGGCCGTCTCCATTGTCAGACGATTAGCCGGTGTTTACGCATATCCGCCAGCCACGCTTCAGCATCCTTGCGGGCAGTGGCTTCGTCGACGTCGTAGTTGTCCAGCAGCAGTTGCACGGCATCGTCGAGGGAGAATTCGCGTCCTTTCAGCTGGTTGTACATCAGGAGCGAGCTCTCGTTCAACGCGACGACCTTGGTCATGTCGGCAGCGTCGTCGCTGGGCATGATGACGATGTTTTCACCCGCCACGTTGCGGATTTTCATTTTTTCGTTGATTCTCATAACTTCTCGAGGGCTGCGTGGACACTCTTGGCAACGGCGGTGGAGGTGAAGGTGGCGCCTGTCACGGCATCGACTTCTTTCTTCAATGCTTTTTTGATGGTCAGGCCATTCCAGTTTTTGTAAAACCCGGCATCCTCCACACGTTTGGCGAACTTGGGTGTTTCCTGATTCGGAAGCAGGTAGACGCCGAGGATGACTTTCTTGGTGTCGAGGGCAATCATGACGGGAGTTTCGCCGTTGTAGCCTTTGATGCCGTCGCTGGCGGGCTTGCTGTAGACGGCATAGCCGAGGAGCTGTTTGTTGGAGTTGTAGACCTCGGTCCATTTGGCGGCTTTCTTGATGCTCTTCACGGTGGGGAAAGCCTTGACGACAACCATGTCGATGCCGTCGGCGTTCACTTGCGGCTGCTGCGCTTGCTGTGCCTGATGCTGTTTGTGGTGGGGGCAGTTGCCACAGTTGCCGTGCTGATGCTGTGCAAAAGCGGCACTTCCCGAGAGGAAGGCGATGAGGGTCAATGCAATGAGTTTTTTCATGGGTTGATTGATAGTTAAATGTTTATGTTTCTTTTAATATTCAATGATTAGTGCACCGCTGACGGCCCAATGGCTGAACATGCCCTCGACGGGCTTGCCCTGCGGGATGGCGACGGTGAGGGTGTGCTCCTCGCCGTCGGCCCAGGGCGAGAGGTCGAAGTAGACGGGTTGTGTGGCGGTGCCGGGGCACCAGCCGGAGCGCGAGTAGTCGGAGCTGGAGAGACCGTTCCAGAAGTTGCCGCTGACGGGGTTGAGGTCGCGGTAGCAGCCGCAGTCCTGCCGCCAGGGAGTGTGGGAGAAGGCGGGCTTGCCGTCGATGAGGATGGTGTTGGTCTTGGGTATGAACTCGTCGCCGCCGTCCCAGCCGCCGTGGCCGGTGGAGATGTAGCGCAAACGGGCACTTTTCAGCGTGTTTCCATTGAATAAGCGGGGCAGGATGCGGAAGGAGACCGTCAGAGAGTCGGTGCCGAAGAGCTTGCCGTAGTTCTGACCTGCCATCTCAAGCACATTACAGGTGTTGAAGAGAGGACGGACTTGGCGGTAGGGATCCCATCCGCTCAATTCGTCACGTTTTGGAATGGTGTACTCGTTGGGGTACGACTTGATGTCGACCGTCAACAGATGGCCACCCGCGTCGTAGTTGCCTATCCATGCGCCAATGATGACATCGCCACCGTAGCGGTAGACATCGGTAATTTCCTGGCGGTAGTAAGCCTCGTCGCGCCAGTCGATGCCGTAATCATTCATTCGCTCGTTGAACTTGCCCACGCCAAAGGGTGTGAAAAAGCGCATCACCTCCACAGGAGACCAATAGTTTTCGTTGGAGACAATGCCCTGGTAGCGCTGGCCGTCGTGTCCCACGATGGTGGGCAGCGAATCGGGATGCCAGTTCACGCCATCGAAGAAGTTATGCGACACGGGACCTTCCGTCTGGATGAAGAAGATGGAGCCTGTGCGGTCGTAGGCGTCGCCGTTGCTCTGCTGGTGCACCTCGATGAAATGCTGGTAGTGAGGCGGCAGCGCAGGTAGTTGTACGCGCTTCAGGATTACCGTACCGCCAGCATAGTGCAGCACTGTATCCATCGGCACCATATACGACGAAGGCCATCCGTTGCGATCCCCCTCGATGTGGTCGTTCTTCTTGCCCCAGCATATCTGCTCGTGGTCGAAAATGCGGGTGGTGACGACGAGGCGCTCCTTCATGATGCGGTCGAGCTCGCGCGGGGTGACACGGCGGGCACCTTTAAATGGGTCTAGCTCGAAGGTGCCACAGCAACTCCGTTCGGCCTTGACCAGCTTCAGCCGCAGCTGTCCGTTGCGGGTAAAGGAACGCAGCACGCCTTTTTTCAGCCCATAGTGTGGCAGGGGATTGACGTTGACGGGAGCTTTTTCGTCCATATCGAAGACCATAGTGTTGCTGTTGATTGAGCAAGTGTAGGTGCTCTTGTGTCGGTTCCACTCGATGTCGTTGCGACTGAACCTTATGCGGTAGTAGTAGGTGCTGTCGGGATAATAGGCTAGGACCGAGATGCTGTCGCTCTCATAGTTAATGATGGTCGTGGTAGGAGCATAGCCTTGGACAAACTCGTCTTTCAAGCTATGTAGTGTATAGACGTAGGTATAAGCACCGAAACGTTGTACAAAGATGACTGTCGTGTCAATCTTCTCGCCATAGTCGAACTGCCAATAGGTAAAAGTGTTGGCATCTTTCGGAATCTTTACTTTTTGTGCTGCCGCCGACAATGGCAGCAATATCAGGCAGATGAGAAGAGCGAGTCGTGACATGAGGATTGGTTATTTGACAGTTACATGAGTGTTGCGCAGTTCGGCGGATTTCCCTCTATCGTTGTTGTAGTCGGGGCTGTATTTGCCACGCGGGATGTCCTTGAAGATGTAGTAGTTGGCCTTGCGTGCCGCCTCGATATGGTCGGTGGCGGCGGTGGCGATGGCCGACGCGGCAAGGTCGATGAGGCCGGACAGCAAGCCTGAGCCGCCGGAGTTCTGCTCCAGGTCGAGGTAGAGGTCGCACTGGCGTTCGAAAAGGACCTCGTTGGTGGCGGTAGACTTGATGATGTAGCGGATGTTGGTGCGGATGCCGAATCCTTGCTTCTGCCAGGTGTCGATGACCGAGAAGATGACGGCGTCGGCACCGAAGACGCGTGCGAAGACGCCCGCATCCTGGTCGACGAACAACTCGGCGTCATAGGCACTTTCTGCCTTGAGCATCTCCATGGCCAAATGGGGCGAGACGACATAGTAGCCCGCCTCAATCAGGGGATAGCTGATGGAGGTGTAGAGCAGGTCTTTGGCCTCGACATTGGTGGTGTTGTTGATGGGAGGCATGACGAGGATGGTCGTCGGGTGTTCACTGTACATCTTGGGATACTGCGACTCGCGCGTGTTGACAGACATGCAGGAGACAAACAGCATGGAGATGGCGGCAAAGGTAATGAAAACAATCCTTTTCATTTGGCACCTCCTTTCGCTTTCTTCAACAGGGGAGCAATGAACTTGGCCGATTCAGGGTAAAGTTCCATCTCTTTGGCGAGCATCTCCAATCCCCGCTCCTGGAACGAGGCTGCGATGTCGGAGCCGAAGAGTTTGCGCTGCCTGGAGGTGGCGTATTGGGCGAAATACTCGGCCGTGGAGGGTTGCAGCAGCAGGTATCCGTATTCGGCACAGATTCCCGGAGGGGGTGTCTTGCGCGTACCACCCGGGTGGGAAACCATGTCCTCGTAGAGGCACACCAAGTCGCAGATGGACTTGGGGGTCTGCTTTTCGGATTGCAGGTAGGAGAGTTGCTCGTATTTGGTTGGTGTACCATTGGAGCCCCAGTAGTAAAGCCGTGGGGCGCTGCACGAGGCGGTCAGTACCAACAGCAGGGCAGGGAAGAGGAGTTTTCTCATAGCTTGACTGCTTTTGCCTCGGATGCCGAGATGAAGAGTTTCTTGGAATAGACCTCCGTGTCGCCACGGAACACCTTGACATTGTGCTGGCCGGGAGTGACGGTAATCATGCCCTTGGTAGTGGCTTTGATGTCGCGGCGTTTCTGCCACTCTTTCTCCTTGACGGTCTGGGTTTGATAGGTGGTGCCGTCGATATCAACGGTGATGGGCTGCTCGCTAGTAGAGACAAACCAGATGTATCCTTCGTCGGGCATGCCGCTGCTGACGGAATGGCTGCCCACGCTGCAGGCTGCGAGTGCCAATGTGGCGATGACGCTGAAAAGTGCGATTATTTTTTTCATTGCTTATTCCTCCATGATATAGTAGTCCATAAGATTGTTGACATCGATGTCCTTGCCTTCGTAGGTGCAGAAGGAGATTTCGGTCTCCGGAGTGTCACCCATGGTGGTGACCACCTTCAGGCTGCCCATCTTGGTGCCGGGCATCTCAATCTTGATGCCGGTCTGGGGATTGGTGACCATCTTGCCTTTCTTCATCAGTGCGAAAGTGGTGCCTTCGGTGATGCCCTGTGTCTTGCCGCCGGAGATGACATAGCTGCCATCTTCAACCGTGAGCACATAGCCGCGCCAGGGTTTGTCCATGCATTTGTTGATGATATTCTCTACCAGTTGCGACAGGGCGGCCGAGATGGCTTTGTCGCTCAGCGTGGCGTCGAAGCCCGCTTTGCCGCCGATGCCAAGGGTGGTCTTCGCCGTTGTTTCGGCATATCCCGAGGCTTCGTCGGAGTAGATGATGAGACCCGACGACACATCCACCAGGCGGATGCTCACGCCAGCCTCGACGGTCTGGGTCTTGGTCTGCGACAGGATGCGCTGGTCACCTTCCACCTTGCGGCCGAATTTGGTGATAGAGCCGAGAATGATGTAGTCGGCACCAATCTTCTGCATCCCTTCGCCGGCTTCGGCGATGAGTTCTTCAAGACCGTCGCGCTCCAGCAGGATGAACTTGCCGCTGGCAGCCAGCTTGGCCGAGAGGATGTCGAGTGCCTGCTTGCGCATGGGGTCGTTCTCACGGTCGTAGAAGATGCCTTTGGCATATTGTGTCTCGTTGGTGAAACGTCCGATTGCGACCTTGCGTTTCAAGGTCTTGTCGGAGGTCTGGCTGAATGCCGGCATCGCCAGCATCAGGAATGCCATCATGTAAAGAATTTTCTTTGCCATTTTACGATTGTTTAGAATGTTATTAATTGTTGATTATTAACTGCTAACGCTCTAGAATCCCATGCCGAACATGTGCCAGTACTGCGCCTCGAGGTCGCGCCAGGCGGCGGTGGTGTTCTCATGGATCTGACGGGTGTAGGCATTGAGCTGTTTGGATGCCTTGCTGGGGTCTTTCATGCCTTTGATGTTGTCCTCCAGGGTTTTCAGACCGCTGAAAGCGGTGCCTTCGTGATGGAGCACGGCGTTCATGTGCTGCTTCTTGGTGCGCTGCCA
Organism: uncultured Bacteroidales bacterium; assembly: GCA_900317285.1. Taxonomy (GTDB): domain Bacteria; phylum Bacteroidota; class Bacteroidia; order Bacteroidales; family P3; genus Colimorpha. The sequence continues at coordinate 26,980 of ONGA01000012.1, forward strand.
CGCCACTGTGGCGAGTTTGTTGGCGCGACGGTATTGCCACAGCACTGCACTCTCGTCGTATTTCTTTTGTCCGCAGCGCGAAAAGTTCTCGGGCAGTTCGGTAGTGCCGCAGAAGATGGGAATGCGGGGACTCTGGCCGGGGTTGTCGACGGCCATCCAGCAGATGCCGCCTACGGCGTCGGGTAGCCAGTCCCTCAATTGCGCCACGAAACTGTAAGAGCACCATGCCACGCTGACGGTGCGTTTGAAGTCGATGGTGCCGGGTGCCAGCATGTTGAGAGTCTGCTGCATGGTGCCGCCCAGCCATGGGTTGGCAATGGGGCTCACCACCGTGTCCTTGTATGTGCTGCCATCCTCGCGCTTGCGGTTAACCACCACCTTGAGGTTCTTCGTCATGTCCATGTCCGTGCCCTCGTAGGTTGAGCGCAGCAGGCGCATCACGTCGGTGACATCCACGGGATTGTCGGGCTTGACGCTGAACGGCAACTCGTCCATCTCCATCGAAAACCCTTGCGAGGGTGCCAAGGCGTTGAATATGAAATAGTCGCGCTCACGGAAGTTCTTGCCATCCGCCCACGGCGCGTTGAAAGCTTTCCAGAAGATGAACTCGCCCTCGCCGTCCCACAGACCGTACTTCTTCGCTACTTCCTCAATGTTGTTCGAGCACATGAAATAGTCTGGGTTCGAGCGTTGTAGGCGTCCGATACGGGGAATGTTGCAGCTCACCGCCACGTGGTCGTCGGGCACGCGCTGTGCTGCCCAGATGCCGCCGATTTTTTCGGGTCCTTCGCCCAGGATTTCCATCTGCCACACCTCGTTCTTGTCGGCGATGGTGATGCACTCGCCGCCATCACCGTAGCCATACTTGGCTATCAGCGTGCCAATGAGGCGTATGGCGTCGCGAGCCGTTGTGCAGCGCATAAGTGCCACGCGCTCAAGTTCCTCGATGAGGAACATGCCGTTCTCGTTCACCAGCGTGTCGGGACCGCTGAAAGTGCTCTCGCCGATGGCGAGCTGCTTCTCGTTCAGGCAGGGATAGGCAGTGTTGAGGTAGGCGTAGGTGGCTTCGTTCATGCCAATGGCACCCACGGCACGCACCCCAGTGGTGTCGTCGCGGAAGGAGGTGTGCAGCGTTCCCTTGTTGATGGTGAGCTTGCGCCCCTTCTGGGCTTTCTGTGCAGGCTCCACGCTCATCCAGGTGCGGTAGCGCCCGTCGCAGGTGTGCGATGTGATGACGCTGCCGTCGGTCGATGCACGCTTGCCCACCATGATTGAGGTGCAGCTTTCCTTATGGTTGATTTGTGCCGCCGCCATCATGGGTAGCACCAATGCCAGAACAATCAGTATTTTCTTCATCGTTGAATTCCGTTTCAAATCAAAATGCAAAAATACGAAAAATTCCCGACCCCGCAAAATTTTTTTTGCGGGTCGATTTGTAGGCAAAAACTTGTTAATGTAATGGCGACATTCCTTGGAATCTCGCGTTTTTGTACTCCCGCAGGGAATCGTGCTATGGCGTCGGCTCTGCCGACAACCCTGATCAAAGGTTTAGGAAATCACAGCGTCTCTGTGTTTTTGTACCTCCTGGGGGAATCGAACCCTCATCTAAGGTTTAGGAAACCTCTATTCTATCCGTTGAACTAAGGAGGCATGCAAGCCTTAAAGCTTGCGTTTGATTTCGATGACTTCGTAGGCTTCGACGATGTCGCCGACCTTGATGTCGTTGTAGTTTTCGATGTTCAGACCGCAGTCTTGACCACTGACCACCTCCTTGACGTCGTCCTTGAAGCGCTTGAGGGAAGCGAGCTTGCCAGTGTAAACCACGATACCGTCGCGGATGATGCGGATGTTGCTTTGACGGTTGATCTTGCCGTCGAGGCACATACAGCCGGCGATGGTGCCTACCTTGCTGATCTTGAAGGTCTCGCGAATCTCAAGGTTGGCGACAATCTTCTCCTGCGTCTCGGGGGCGAGCATGCCCTCAATGGCGTCCTTGAGCTCGTTGATGGCATCGTAGATGATGCTGTAGAGGCGGATGTCGATATGCTCGGTTTCGGCCATCTTACGGGCGCCCACGGAGGGACGCACTTGGAAACCGATGATGATGGCATCGGAAGCCATAGCCAGCGTAACATCGTTCTCGGAAATCTGGCCCACGCCCTTGTGGATGACGTTGACCTGCACCTCTTCGTTGCTGAGCTTGAGCAGCGAGTCGCTGAGGGCCTCGACGGAACCGTCGACATCGCCCTTGACGATGATGTTGAGTTCCTTGAAGTTTCCAAGGGCGCGGCGGCGGCCGATTTCCTCGAGGGTGAGGTGGGTTTGGGTGCGGATGCCCTGCTCGCGCTGCAGCTGGGTGCGCTTGGCGGCGATGTCCTTGGCTTCCTTCTCGTTCTCCATGATGTTGAAGGTGTCGCCAGCCTGGCAGGCACCGGTGAGGCCGAGAAGCAGCACGGGCTGCGAGGGACCGGCGGACATAACCTCTTGGTTACGCTCGTTGTACATGGCGCGGACACGTCCAGCGACGGCACCAGCCACGATGGGGTCGCCCTTGCGCATGGTGCCTTCCTGCACCAGCAGTTTGGCTACATAGCCGCGGCCCTTGTCGAGGGCGCTCTCGATGACGACGCCCTTGGCGCGCTTGTTGGGGTTGCCTTTCAGTTCCATGATGTCGGCCTGGAGGATGACCTTCTCAAGCAGTTCCTCAACGCCGATACCCTTCTTGGCGCTGATATCTTGGCTCTGGTATTTACCACCCCATTCCTCGACGAGGAGGTTCATGTTGGCCAGCTCGGTCTTGATGCGGTCGGGGTCGGCACCAGGTTTGTCTATCTTATTGATGGCGAAGACGATAGGTACACCAGCCGACTGGGCGTGGTTGATTGCTTCAACGGTCTGGGGCATAATCTTGTCGTCGGCAGCGATGACGATGATGGCGATATCGGTCATCTTGGCACCGCGGGCACGCATGGCGGTGAAGGCCTCGTGACCGGGGGTGTCGAGGAAGGTAATCTTGCGACCGTCGGCGGTCTGCACCTCATAAGCACCGATGTGCTGGGTGATGCCGCCAGCTTCGCCGGCGATGACGTTGGTCTTGCGGATATAGTCGAGCAGCGAGGTCTTACCGTGGTCGACGTGACCCATGACGGTGATGATGGGGTTGCGCGGCACGAGGTCCTCGGGTTTGTCTTCCTCTTCAATCTTATGGATGGTGTTGACTACATCCTCGGAGGCGAAGTTGACCTCAAAACCGAACTCGTCGGCGATAAGTTTGATGGTTTCGGCATCGAGACGCTGGTTGATGCTGACGAAGATGCCGACGGACATGCAGGTGGCTATAATCTTGGTCACCGGCACGTTCATCATGGTTGCCAGTTCGTTGGCGGTGACGAACTCCGTCACCTGCAGCACGTTCTGTTGCTCCATCTCGTGCATCATCTCCTCCTCCATCAGGGCGTGCACCTTCTGGCGCTTCTCGCGGTTGTGCTTGGAGGTCTTCGATTTGCCCATGGGCGAGAGGCGGGCGAGGGTGTCGCGAATCTGCTTCTCAATCTCGTTGTCGTCGATTTCTACGGGTTTCTTCTCGTCTTTCTTTTTCTTTTTCTTTCCGGGAACCTGTTGCTGCTGGGAGGCCAGACGCTGACTCTCCTTCTTGGCTTTCTCTTTTTCCTTGCTCTCCTTCTTGGCTACTTCGGCACCAATCTTCTTTACCTCAGAAGCGCTGACAGCTTCCTTCTTGGTGTGTTTGCGTTTGCGCTTGCTGCCGGGGGTGTCGGCACCGTCCTTGGAGAACTGGCTGAGGTCGATTTTGTCGAGCACTTTGGGACCTTCGAGCTTCTGGTATTGGGTCTCGATGAACTCGGGCTCAGGTTTGGCAGGTTCCTCGGGTTTGGGTGTTTCAACCGTTATGGGCTCGGGAGCAGGCTCGGGTTCTGCCGCAGGTTTCTCTTCCACTTTGGGCTTGTCTTCAACGATGGGTGATTCGGAAGGTTTCTCGGCTTTCTTTTTCTTCTTTTTGTCGGGATGCGTGCGCTGGTTGATGGACGAGAGGTCCACCTTCCCTACCACTTTGAAGGGACTGTTGGAGTCTTGTGTGGACGCTTCCTCCACGGTGGATTCGGAGATTTCGGGCTCCGGCTCCTCCTCTTTTACTTCCGGTTCGGATTGTACTTCCGGCTCGGATTTTGCGGGAGTTTCCTCCACGGGCTCGACAGGGGTGGGTTCGCTGACGGGAGCCGCTGCAGGCTGTGTCTTGGACGAGGTGTAGTTTTTGATAATCACCTCTTCCTGTTCGGCTTCAGCCTCTTTTTTGGGTTCCAGCTCCACCACGCGGTTGCTACCGCTGGTCATGAGCTCGATTTTGTCGGCTTCCTCTTTCACTTTGCGTTCGCCTTGGAAGGCGGTAGCAAGCAGTTCATACTGCTCCTCGCTAATCTTCGTGTTGGGGTTCATCTCTACCTGATGCCCCTTCTTGGCAAGGTACTCAACGAGGGTCTGGATGCCCACATTGAGGTCCTTGGCTACTTTTGTCAGTCTGAAACTTGCCATATTGTCGAGTCCTTTCTTTTAAGTTGAGAATTGAGAATTGAAAATTGAAAGTTTTTGGGGGTTCAATTATTCAAACTCGGATTTGAGCACTTCGATGACGTGGTCGATGGTCTCTTCCTCGAGGTCGGTGCGGGTGATGAGTTCCTGCTTGGGCAGTGCCAACACGCTCTTGGCGGTATCGCAGCCAATCTTAATGAGCTCGTCGATAATCCACTGGTCGATTTCGTCATTGAATTCCACCAGGGCCACATCGTCGTAGTCCTCGTCACTGTCGCGGTACACCTCGATTTCGTAGCCCACGAGTTTCGATGCCAGTTTGATATTGTAGCCGCCCTTACCGATGGCGAGACTCACCTGGTCGGGCTGCATGAACACCTCGGCCTTTTTCTCTTCCTCGTTAATCTTGATGTTGCTGATCTTGGCGGGACTGAGGGCACGCTGAATCATCACCTCCACACGCGGAGTGTAGTTGATGACATCGATGTTCTCGTTGCGCAACTCGCGGACGATGCCGTGGATACGGCCACCCTTTACACCCACGCAGCTTCCCACAGGGTCGATGCGGTCGTCGTAGCTCTCCACGGCCACCTTGGCGCGCTCGCCGGGCTGACGCACGATATTCTTGATGGTGATGAGTCCGTCGTAGATTTCCGGTACTTCGGCCTCGAGCAGGCGCTCAAGGAAGATGGGACTGGTGCGGCTGAGGATGATGCTGGGGTTGTTGTTCTTCATCTCCACCTTCAGCACCACGGCACGCACGGTGTCACCTTTGCGGAAGTGGTCGGCCGGAATCTGTTCGCTCTTCGGGAGCACGAGTTCAATCTTCTCGTCGTCGAGAATGAGCACCTCCTTGTTCCAGGGCTGGTACACCTCGCCCACGATAATCTCGCCCACCTTCTCCTTGTATTTCTGGAAGATAAGGCTCTTCTCGTAGTCCTGGATCTTGCTCACCAGATTCTGGCGGATGCTGAGAATCTCGCGACGGCCAAACTCCGTCATCAGGATGGGCTCCGAAAGTTCCTCGCCGACTTCGAAGTCGGACTCGATCTTCACGGCATCGCTGAACGCGATCTCGCGGTTCGGGTCCGTCACGGCGCCGTCCTCAACGATGGTACGGTTGCGGAAGATTTCGAGGTCGCCCTTGTCGATATTGACGATAATGTCGAAGTTGTCCTCCGAGCCGTAGCGTTTTGCCAGTGCGGCACGGAAAACCTCCTCGAGAATGCGCATCAGCGTCTCGCGGTCGATGTTCTTAAACTCCTTGAATTCCTGAAAGGAACCACTCAAATCTAACGTCTTCATATTGTTACATTATTTTGTTTTTCAAAACTTGATAGCCACGCGCGCCGTCTTGATGTCGCGGTAGGCATAGCGGAGCGTCTCCGGAGCCTGTTTCTTCGTGCCCTTGGTGCGCAGCACGATGCCGTCCTCGCCGGCATCCTCGAGTGTGCCCTCCGCCTTCTCTCCGTCGACGGTGACCACCTCAAGCTCGCGACCCACATTCTTGCGGTATTGACGCGTGAGCTTCAGCGGCTGGTCGGCACCGGCGGAAGAGACATTCAGTTCGAAATCCTCCTCCTCGCGGTCCAGGCTCCCCTCCACGGCACGGCTCACCTCGATGCAGTCGTCGATAGTCACGCCGTTGTCGCCGTCAATGTCGATGAAAATGCGGTTGTCAGGAGTGATTTTCAGATTCACAAGGAACTTGTCGCTCCCTTCCAATGCACTGTTAACCAGTTCTAATACTTTGATTTTCTCTATCATAACTAACAAAAAGAGAGGTTTTCGACCTCTCTCATTCCGCTGCAAAGATACGAACATTTTCAAAACTGGCAAAAAAATTTTTATTTTTCGTGTTACTTTTTTGCCATTTTTGCAACTAATTATAATGAGGGGGAACTCTATTATGGGAAAAATGCCCTTGCGAATAACAAAGTACATGATGAAAACAGATAACATAATTCCCGCTGAGAAATGAAACGGATTCTTTTTGTAATGATACTCGGTGCGTGTATGGCTACCGGCTGTACACACACCGGAACCGCCGACGCCATCACACACAACGTGCCTGTGGAAAAGTATATGGACTTGAAACAACTGGAACAGCTGTGCAAGAGTGACACTCTTCACAACAAGGCACTCATTTTTTGTAGCCCTTATTGCGGTGGGTGCCGTCATGAATTCAAAGAATATATCCTCCCTGCCATGGAAGAGGTGGATACCACCCTTTGGAGATTCTATTATCTGATTGTAGTTGAAAGCAAAGATACATTGAGATACAATGAATTAATGCGGGACAGCTACAGGATGGGGGTTGATACGAATAACGCATATATTTGGCGTCTCGATTTTTATAGAGAGGATTACAACAAGGTGTTTTCTCTATTCCAGTCCACCCATGCGCTAGAGAATAGTATCCATGGCATTCCCAGGACCTTATTGCTAGACAAGAATAACTTCATTGCCAATGAAAGAATGTGTTACATCGACCAACGCGACAGCTTCTGGTACGAACCGAGAAATCTCGATAAAGAAATAATACAATTTGAAGACTTTACGATTGAGGATCCGGAATGGTACATTATGGTATCACGATAAAGAACGGGTGACTCTCAATGAGGATGGGGTCGAGTAATTTGAATGGATAACAAAAAACTCATGAGAAAACAAAGCATACTTTCCATTATATCAATTCTCATTATCGCTTCCTCGTGCAACAAAGCAGTGACCGATTTTTCACCCAATCCTAAGCAGATGCTTTTGAGTGAATGGGTGTCTTTCAATGTTTGCACGGCATATTATGAAGATGGGGAATTGCAATTTGAAAGATATAATTCGAGGGTAATCATTCACAATGGTTCCACCGAAAATCATGAAATAGCCTTTGTGAATGAAGATGGAAGCATGGCGTTGATCACTCCAACTGAAATAACATATATCAACAACGACTATAAAGTGATAGGGAAATACAACAAAGCGGATTTCTTTTATAGTGAGTTGGTCATGGATATGCTGCAGGGGGCGCTGGATTATTTCCCCATGTATTATGAGTCGGAGGGCTGTTCCCAAATCACATGTGATAGCCTGGCATCAGGATTTGAGGTATTTGATGGAGACACGCTATACACAGTTCCAGCTACAAAACTTGAAAGACATTGTTATGCCAATGGGACATGTCGGCTGAAGGAGGCTCCAATAACTCTCTTTTTTGGCACAAGATATGGTGGATTCATCAAAGCAAGGCAGACCCTGTCCAAATGGCCGACCCGCAAAGAATATGTTTCTACAATAACTGAGATCGCGTTCGACGACTGTAGCCGTATTGTCGACTCTCTCTTCTATCTCGACGCAGAAATATATAAAGACTATGACTTCGTGTCAGGCGACAAGTTTCTCCCCTATCGGGAAGCAACCGACAATACAAAAGCTACCAGTGAAGTGCTCAATCATGCTATTGTCAACCTCACTTCGGGCGACACGACGGCACTCGCTAAGATGAGCGGGGACATTCTGCTCTGTATTTTCGATTTCGGCTTGAATGAAAGTACTTACAATGAGATTGAAGCATTGGCGAAGGGAGTGGATAATGTAGTATGGTTGATGCCTGCAAGTGACAACAAGAAAAAGTTGAAAGAGATGCAGTCTGTCTTCCATCTCGGCAATGATATTTACTACACAAAGGGATTCAATACACTCCTGTCCGAATTCAACCGATACTATTTTTTTGACAAGAAACATCAGATTGTATCATACGAAGACGGAAATGACTTTAAACAATGGATTGAGAAACTGATAAAATGAAAACGATTAACGCCATCTTCTCAATTATGGTTGTTGTTGCAGGACTAGCCTCCTGCAACAACAACCATTCCTCTTGTCCTGTCAGGATGCTCGACATTGACTCGGCGGGCATGGTCCTTTCTTCAATGGATGAACCTCAACTCACGGAAGAGAAAAAGCTGAAACTAAGAGAGTTGTCCAAGAATTGCACCCCAAACGTGGTGTATGAAGCGGTGCAGTCTTGTCATCTCGAGTCGGATACATCCTATTTTCTGGGTATTGCCTGGAAGATTGAGACATGGTCACGATGTGATATTGAGAAACTGCAAGTTGTCCCTTCGCCGACGGGCAACACTGAACCAGAATTAATTACAGACCCTTCTGTGGGTTATTTCGTTGTTTTCCCAGAAGTAGATGCCGAATTTTGCTCCTGGGTGGCTTATGTTGCAGACTCCGTGACCTCGGGCGCAATAGAGAAATGCCGTGCCTTGTTCGGAGAGCAACATCCTCCCATTTTCTTGTTCGATAAAGTGTGGAACTGTCATTCGAAAATAGAATATTAAAAAGTGTATTGTTGGGTCGCCCCTTTGCAGTTTATTAGTATTTGTCTAAATAATAAGAAACATGAGGAGAATCATTCTACTGGCTTTGTGCTTAACCCTATTTAGGGGCACAGATATTGTGGCTCAGGAAAGGCTGATGGGTTTTTGGAGTACACGTGTTGTGCCTACACTGTCGAAAATAAACAGCATCTCGTTTGATGTGAAGACATACGACCTGCCCAACATAATGCATGTTGAGCTGTCGGACGGAATGATTTACGCCAGCGATAGCAACAGCACCTACATCGAAATTGGCGATACTATATATTTCTTTGACCATACTTGCGGCGATGTCCTGTACGGGTATTCCCGGCCAGACACTAACGACGGCGTGCGAATTTATAATGATATGGCGTTCTATCTCAAGCACAACGCTTTACATAGTATGCATGAGGAAATGCCTTTCTATTTCGAGAACGGCGACGCAGGTTCTTTCGACTATCCTTTCGTGGCTTGTGATGCACGAGGCGACACATTCGTTTTCTTGACAGATACTGTTTTGTCAGCGTATACCATTGACCGAAAGACGGGCGAATATATTCCGATATACGACACCATTACCATCAATGTCGACAAGGAAACTGCACTCGTAACGCAAGTAAACATCAACTCTTCGAAAAAAAACCACAATGTCATTTTGAAAGTGCAGAACATAGACACGGGCACCGTTCTGGACATTCCTCGTCGGCTTGACGAATGCAAAAGACGATATGAACGTTATGACATGTGGAATATCAACGAGCAGCTCCCGTTCTCAATGGTAAGCTATATGGACAAGCAGCGGGATTTTAAAGAGACTCTCTTTGGTTTCCCCATCGTGAATTTGGAACACGATACGGTGACATTGAATGAGATTGATGGATGGGTTCTGCTTTGTTTTTGGTCGTACGGTTGCAAACCGTGCTACATGGAGTTGCGTAAGTTCCAGAAAGAAAAAGAGAAAGACGGAAAGTACACCCTCGAACAGGCCGGAATAAAAACGATGTTTGTCAATGACTACAGCAACATCACAGAGGCTTTCAAAAAAGTTGCCGACAGATTTGACGCACACGAGATATTGTATTCGGCCAAAGGAATCGGCAAACATATCAATGTGCCGACAACTCCGATGGCATTCCTTGTCACTCCCGACAAGAAGGTGATAGAGCTCAAAGAAGACCTGCTGGAATCCTATGATGAAATATTCCAAATTGTCAACTCGAGCTCACATAACAAAAAACACTAAACAACCATTAGAAAAACTTCTACATTTCATATTCCCTGTTCGAAAATGTGTGAAATTGTTTGTGGGATGTAAATTATTGAAAAAGAATAGTCTCGCTCCCCTGTGAGGGTGCGGGTATTAAAAAAATGGCAAAAAAGTTTCATTTTTCGTGTTACTTTTTTGCCTTTTTTGCAACTAATATAGTGTAGGGGAATCTCTACATAAGCAAACCCGAAGGTGTGTCGAGAAGGACTCTGGCGGCATCCCCGAGGGTGAATAAAAAACATGGAGTCCATTAAACACATCAGGAAAGGAACGATGAATTGCATGAAAAAAGTCCCGTCACAAGAGGTGCGCCGTTGCGACGGGACGGATAATTGAGGGTGTCCCGCAGGGAGAGTGTCTTGGAATTAGCAGTTCATTCACTTGCCCTGCCATCGAACACCCAAGGCGTAAAGAGGTCTTTACAGAGAGGACAACGCGGAAAGACTATCTTTATTGTGTGTCAAGGAGAAAATAAGTTGCCTCCTAAGCACGCAGCACTAAATCAAGCAACTAGAACTTTTAAGAACTAATTTAAACTAAAAAAATGAAAAAAAGTTTTTTGACCCTTATGGGTATTGCCGTAATTGCAACAACTGCGTTAATCTTCAGCTGCAATAAAGAAGAACACGGAATTTCGAAAGATAATATTGTAGGCGAACAAGCCATGAAAGGTCAAACCAAAAGAGCATATAGACCGTGTACCCCCCATTTAAAATTTAGAGATACCCCTGGTGCACGGTGTGGAAGTGGTACTATGAACTATTGTGGACATGACATCGATGCTATTCTGAATGGAGATGAAGTATGCTTCGTTGAACGAGTAAATATGCCGAATTACTATGAAATCAACATGATTATGTCTATAAAGGATCTCCTCAAAAAAATTAAGAATGGAGGTGAATTGTTGTATTGTGCAAAAAATGGTAAACCTATGACTTTCCACGATGACTTCCATATCCTTTCTGAGGAGTTGATTGAATTTATTGGCACGGATTTGATTCCTGCAGGTACATATAAAACCTCCATTATTAACTTTAAGGGGGAAGAATCTGTTTATATTGAATTTGGCGAAATCAAATAATGATCGCGTGAAGAGGCAAAGCATACGTTGCTTTGCCTCTTTTTATAAATTAATAAAAATTAAATTATTATTATGAAAAAACTCATCTACTTTTTGGCAGGGTTATTCCTTCTGTGCGTATCTTCTGTGGCTTCAGCTCAGTATTTTATGTCGGGAGGGCTAGGCTACAATATTCTTTCCCCGATAACCCAAACTGTGGAGGTGACAGGCAGTGATAATTGCTCCGTTTACTCTGGCAACATTAATATTCCTGCTACGGTGACGCACAACGGTATTACCTATGATGTTGTCGCCTTGGGTGAATATGCATTTTATGAGGCTGCACTCTCTGGTATTACTATTCCGACATCAGTTACTCAGATAAAAGAGGGCTGCTTCCGGGATGTCACCGGCCTTACCTCTATTAATGTTCCCGCCTCGGTGACCGATATTGAGCTGTGGGCATTTGCGGCTGTGGGTCTTACGAATATCAATGTTGACGAGACTAATCCCAACTACTGTTCGATAGATGGAATCCTTTTCAGTAAGGACACTACAACCTTGGTGGAGTGTCCTCGAGGGAAAAGGGGAACAATCAATCTGCCCCAGAATACACGATACATAGATCCCTGTGCATTCTTCGATTGCAAAACAATAACGGATGTTACTCTTCCCGAAGGTTTGTCGAGTATCGGTTTTTGGGCGTTTATGGGTGCAAATCGGCTGAACAACATTGTTATTCCTTCATCGGTGTCGTATATTGGTGACAATCTTTTTGGAGGTTGTTCCGCACTTGCGAATCTTACCCTTGAAACAGGAAATACACATTATTACTTGGATGGGATGATGATCTATTCCGCGGGGGGCGACACCCTTGTGTCGGCTCATAGGAGCGCAGATTCGGTGTTTTTACCCAATACAGTGCGTGTCGTCTCAGGCTTTGGGTTCAATTCAAGAATTAAATATGTCCTTGTACCAGAGGGAGTGACTACTATTGCCGACAATGCCTTTGCGGAAAGCTCCTTGAGAAGCATCGACTTACCTAGTCATCTGGAACGGATAAAATGCTATGCATTTGATTACTGCACATCGCTGGTACGGGTCGATATGCCTACAACCCTCGATACGATGGAATTGGGATGTTTTGAGGGTTGCTCTCGATTGACTTCGATTGACTTGCCGAATGGTCTTCGAACCATACCCAGAGAGGCATTTATGTTTTGCACCTCTTTGGCACACATAAACTGGGGAGATTCCATTGAAACCATTGATGAGTTTGCGTTTGGCAATTGTGCATTGTCGGAATTGCAGCTGCCTCCCTCGCTGCGTGTTGTCCGCCCTAGAGCATTCTGGAAAGGCCGTAAGATGAACAGAGTAGTCTTCTCGGCTCCAATTGACACCATAGAATGGGGGGCGTTCGATGAGCATCCGATTAGAACATTGCAGTTGAAAAACACTCTGCCGCCAGTTACCACAGAATACGGTTACGACGATATGAATGGATGTCTGGCAGGGACGACCGTCGACAGTATTATTATTCCTTGTGGCAGCCGCGAGGCATACTTGGCAGATGATTACTGGGGTCAATTCTCGGACAAATATTATGAGGACTGCAATGGAATCGATGTCCCGAGGGAGTCCGAGTTATCTGTCTATCCCAACCCTGCAACCGACCACATAATCGTCCAGGGACTCCGAGAATGTCAACGTGTCGAACTTGTCAACACCCTCGGACAAACTGTTCTCTCACGCAATATTGTCGGCGACACCCTCGAGATTGATGTTCGTGGCCTGGAGCGTGGAATCTACTTCCTCCGCGCCCACTTCACTGACAGAATGGTGACCAGCAAGATGATACTGCAATAAAACATGGGTTAACGTGAGCTCGAGTGTGGACTCATTTTGCAATTCTAGTTGATAAAGAAACTCTCGTCAACTTCCTATCGAGGTGCTGATATTTAGATAATTCTACTAAACATTCTTATTATGAAAAAACTCATCTACTTTTTGGCAGGGTCGTTCCTTCTGTGCTTGTCTTCCAACGCTTCGGCTCAGTATTTTGAAGAAGGAGGAATTGCATACAATGTTTTGTCTGCTACGGAGCATACCGTCGAAGTGGCACCGCTGGAATGCACCTACTATAGGGGCAACATCAACATCCCGTCCACAGTGGTTTACAACGACACAACCTACGATGTTGTCGCCCTGGGGGAAGAGGCGTTTGCCTACAGCACGATTTCCTGCGTCACCATCCCGTCGTCCGTCACCCGAATCAAAAATAGTTGTTTCATGGGCAACCGCGGAATGTCAACCATCAATATACCAGCCTCTGTGACCGGTATCGAGGCTCAGGCTCTTGCAGCCTACGGTGTGACAGCCATCAATGTGGATGAAAACAACCCGAATTACAGGTCGATAGGCGGGGTGGTGTTCAGCAAAGACACGTCGACTGTGATACAGTGCCCTACGGGGAAAAGCGGAGTCTTGACCCTGCCATCGAATACCACACATGTGGCACTTGCCGCTTTTGCCTACTGCAATGCTTTGACCGGGATAACTCTTCCTGAGGGGCTTCGCAGTATAGAAACATGTGCCTTTTTCGGAGACCATCAGATTAACAACATCGTCATTCCTGCATCAGTAACTTATATTGGCACGAATCCTTTTGGAAACTGCAAGGTCCTCAACAACCTTACCATAGCGGCGGGAAACACGCATTATTACATGGACGGCATGGCGATTTACTCCATGGGTGGCGACACCCTTTTGTCATGCCACAAGAGTGCGGATTCCGTTTTCCTTCCGAACACTTTGCGCGTAGTATATGGCTTCCTTTACAACAAAGATGTAAAATACATCCACATCCCTGACAATGTCGCCATAATAGGTGACAACGCATTTTGCAGCAGCTCGCTGATAAGCATTGACATGCCAAACCATTTGGAGTTTATCGATGCCTACGCTTTCAGCGATTGTGATTCGCTGATTCGTGTCGGGATGCCTTCCAGCCTCGACAGGATGGGCGAAGGAGTCTTTGAATATTGCTCACACCTGCCTTCAATCGACATACCAAACGGTCTGCAGGTTATTCCCTACATGTCATTTTACTTCTGCGAAGCCCTGTCGAGTATCGCCTGGGGTGATGCGGTTGAAGCCATAGATTCGTTTGCTTTTGGTGGATGTGCATTCGAAGAGCTGCTGCTGCCGCCCACGCTGCGGTCTGTCCGGGTTGGCGCCTTTAACGGCTATTATGACGGGACGCTGCGCAGGGTCGCCTTCTCAGCCCCGGTTGACACCATAGAGGCCGAGGCTTTCTTTGGTCAGCCTCTGGAACTATTGCATTTGAAAAACAGCATTCCCCCTGTCACTACATGGATGGGATGCTTGAACGATGTGGACAGCATCATCGTCCCCTGCGGCAGTCTCAACGCATACGAGTCAGACAGCTACTGGAGTCTATTCGCTGGCGATTACTATGAAGAATGCAACGGAATCGACACGCCGGCAAGCCGCACCGTGTCCGTCTCCCCCAACCCCGCAACCGACCACCTCACCGTCCGCGGCATCGACGGCTGCCGTCGCGTCGAACTTGTAAACATGATCGGACAAACCGTCCTCTCCCGTGAGGTTGTCGGCGGCATCGTCGAGCTGGATGTCCATGGCCTTGAACGAGGCAGCTACTTCCTCCGGATCCATGATCACAATAATATTGCGACCCACAAAGTGATCCTGCGATGATATAGTGCGCAGTGATTCCTCCATTTTCTGTCCGATAATGTGTGAAATCGTTTGTGGGATGTAAATTATTGAAAAAGAATAGTCTCGCTCCCCTGTGAGGGCGCGGACATTAAAAAAATGGCAAAAAAGTTTCATTTTTCGTGTTACTTTTTTGCTATTTTTGCAACTAATTATAATGTAGGGGTCCCTCCCACTAAATAAAAGGATAAACAATGAAGAAAGTAATCGTAATGCTGGCATGCGTGCTGGCTATCGGCGCGGCAAGCGCCCAGGAAAACAAAACACAGAAATTCGAACTCGGTGCCAACGTCGGCATCACCACGTTCAACAATTACAGCGCGCTATCGCTCTTCCAAGACGCTGCCGACAGCTACTCCAACTGGAGTGAGTCCATCCACTTCGGTTACCGTATGGACAACACAATGTACGGATTGAAGCTCGGCTACTCTCTCTTCAGTACTTCGGCTGTGGCAGTCAACGAGCGGTGCAACCAGCTGAAATTCGGAGTGATGCTTCGCCGCTATGCGAAAATCAACAACCGTTTTGAAGGTCTCTTTGGTTTGGGGTTCAATGCGACCTATTGGGGCAACACATTCTCGTACCTTGGCGACGACTACAGCCGTAGTCGCTGGGGAATGGATGCCGAGTTTGAGATTGGGCTCAACTACGTGCTCGAAGACGGAAACTACTTCGGTGTGCGTGCCGGATACACAGTCTCGGGGAGCACATTCAAGAAGGATTTGGACCTGCCCACCGGTCTCAATGCCAACGACAAGCGAACTTATGGCGGCTACACCCTCTCCCTGCAGTACGGCATCCGATTCTAAAATTCTGTAATTGTCGTCGATTTTGAATAATCTGTTATTGTGTTCTTTTGTCGTGCTGTTATCGGGTTGTTCGTCCATAGCAAAGACAGTTTTCGGCGTTGAAGAGCTTAGGGAATTCGACAGTAAACGTGTTGAGTCTTTTCTGACGGAAAGTCAAAATACCATAGACTGCACCCAAATTGTCGCCACAGAGGATCAGGTGGATAGCATGATTCGTCTGGACCTTGACAGCAATATGATGCAACATCGTGCGCAACCCGTGCAGGTGCTATACTTCGACAATGACTCGCTGGCGTTCTATCATATCAATTGCTATACCCAAAGTGGATTTATGTCTTTCGACTGGAACAATTATGGTTCTTTCGATAGCTTCCCTCCGACTCCCAGCGTTGTTGAAGATATACATGGCAGTATGGCGATTGATAAATATAGGACCATCTTCCCTGACCTTAAGACAGAGACACGCTATACCATTATTATCCTTTGGAGCAATATGCTCCGAAAGGTGTCACGGAAGGCGGTCAAAACCGTGGCAGACAATATCAGGGGCCATTCCGACTGCACGGTAGTGCTCGTCAACACCGACAGGTGGTGGATTCATTATCTAAACAATAACTAACTATCCCGTCACTCAGTAATATTCAATAATGATTGCAATAAAAAAAAGACGTTTTTTTATTCCCATCTCTTGCATGGTGATATTGGCGGCGCTATTCGCCTCCGGGTGTATCCGTATATGTTATGAAAGCCCGCGCAAAATTAGACAGGCTGCACGGTACACTTCTCAAATTCCGCTGACGGTGAAAGAATTGAGATCCCTGATTGATCAGGACACTAGCCAGTATAAGCTGGTTGTCCTGTACAGCAATTGTTGTGGATTCTGTAGTAAACGATTCGGGGACACCTATTCGCCACTTTGGCATCAGCTGGACAGCTCTAAGGTGAGCTGGTATTTTGTCCAGATTGACTGTAGTGGGGTTAAATGGAACGAAAAATACTTAAAGAGTTATGGAATTAGCACCACTATGTATTATATCAGAGATGATTCGCCAGAATATCTCTCCTACGAGGGCAATATAACAAATTGTCTTTTCGGACGACATATTACGGATGGTCCAACGGGGACCCCAACTACATATATTCTTGACAGGGAAGGAACTCTTAAATTAGCCTGTTACATTTATTCAGATGGGACTTCTTCTGTTGAGCCGATGGAATTGCATCTCCTCCCCACTTCATTAGACGAGATGGACTTTCATACTATTGACACGATTAGGTGGACGTATTGAATATCAATAGCGGGCAGAGAATACAAAAATGAATAAATCTTCACAAACCAGGTTGCTGTTTCTGGCCTTTTTGGTCGTACTTCTTTTGCCTATCCCGGCTAGCGGACAGGGTAGATGCCAGTGTCCGACATTTGACCTCAAGCGACACCAGTTCGGATTTGGTGCAAGCACCACCCTGTTTGATGATGTCGAGGGTATCAACCAGTACTTGAAGACCGTCGATTGCCTCAACGAGTTCAGCTTGCATACCGTACAGAGCTCATTCTTCTCATTCTTTTTCGACTATCAGTACCGCTTCAACGACAGCTGGTCGATAGAAGCAAGGTTGAAATACAAACGCAGAAGCATACAACAATATCTCACTTTTGCAGCTGACGGGGGATTCGGAATGATTGGCCACAACAACACTGTGTGTCGCGACATCGCCGTCCCCGTTACATTGAACTTCCGTTGGCTTACACGAGCCGGGTCGAGCCTAGAACTTTTTGGGGGTATGGGACTTACCACAGCCGGAATGTCGGGTGGCGATGCACGTCCCTTCGACTTCATTGATTCCCGAAACACCCGCGGGGAAATTGATATCGTGTACAAGCGGAGCATCGACTTGTATGGCATTCTGGGATTCCAGTTTGAAATCCCTTATGGAATTTTTACCCTCAAGCCTTTTGTTTCCTTCTCATACTCACCTGCCGGCAACGCAAGATACACTGTCACACCTATGCCTCCGAATTCGGTCATCACGAAAAAGACAGTTTCTCCGGCCATCCAACTGTGTGAGTTTGAATGTGGACTCATTATGCAATTCTAATTTTTCATTACCATAAAAGACATGAAACGTAAATTTTCCTATGTAAAAATCCTCTGGATTGGCCTCGCCTTGTGGTTCGGCTCCATAGCGCTTCGAACCATCCTCTCCCTCTGCGGGTATGATATGCCGGGTCAGAACCTGATGTTGGAAGAACTTAAAGACAGTTTGTCGGTTGGCATCCTGCTGGTGGCAATGGGTGTTGTGGCGCCGATTCTGGAGGAGTACTTTTTCCGCTATTGGGCAGTGAGCCGGAAAAAGGTTTTGACCCTGATACTGTTCGCCGTGATGAATGCATTTGTGGCACTCAGCACTTTCTGGTGGCTCGGCGTTGTGGGATTCCTGTTGTGCGTGTCGCTCGATTATTTCCTGAGGGACAGGGTCGATGCCAGGAACCTCGCTTTGATGCTCGCCACCTCCTTGCTGTTCGCCCTGTCTCATGCTATGGAATTCACCGAATTCAGCATCGATACAGTCCTCTGCCTCACCGACCTGTTCGGATTTGCCCTGACAGCCTGCTGGCTGGTGTACAATCTGGGCTTCTGGTGGGCCTGCTTGCTCCATGCGCTGAACAACACTGTAGCCCTGCTGATTGTCATACTGTCGCCGTCAACGCTTCTGTACACCCCCACCGCGGTGAGCTTCGAAACGCCACTCTATTCTGCAAGCCTGCAACCCATTGAGGGCGACACCATCGGTTTCTGTAGAATCAACGACAGTACGGTGAAAATCTTGGGAAGTTTGCCCACTATCGCACTTGATTTGGCAAGGGAATTCAATCCGGGCATCATCTCGGGCACCTATTCCCCCACGGAATTTTTCAAGATTAACATTTCCCGCAGGGAACCCTCCTGGAAATACACATTGACATTCCACGACACCGTCCCCTACGGGAAAGTCCCCTGGATGGTGGTCGACCTCGCCGCTCACAGCCGGCTTCAAATTGACACCACCTACGAGAACATGTACGTCATCGGGGTGATGGACCCGCAAAAAGTCAACGAGTCCAAGGGCGAGAGGGAAAGCTCAATGGCGGAATTGGCAGAGGATATTAGGATAATGTACCGTTGCCCTGTTGTGCTGGAAAAGGGAACCAACGAGTTCTTCCCGGTGAGATACGACATGAGCCTCTTCCCATACCCCTACGATATCGATGCGCTCCCTGAGATCTTGTCCGAGAAACTGGGCATGTTCATGTACAAATCCGATGTCTATAAAATCCAGGTCGTGACCTTCTCCGACCATCCCGCAAAGCGATAGGGGAGGGGCTCCGGACCCCAACCCCCAGTTGAGTGGAAAAAAGGCCGAAATGTTAAAATGACATAGGAGCAACTAAGAAGCAACATATACGCATCATAGGAGAACCATAGGAGAAGTATAGGAGAATGGTAGTACAACGATAGGAGGTCATTTCACCCAAAATCCTCCTATGTCTACCCAATCCACCCCTCGTTTTCACTTTTTTTAACATTCCGCCCGAATAAAATTTTGAAAAACGGGCGGAATGTTGTATATTTGCAGTTTCAAATTTAGTTCATATTAATAATAAAAAATTAGCAATAAGATGATTACGAAACTTGACGACCTCCTTGAGCTGGTCAAATCCAAAGGTAAAAAACGTCTCGTGGCTGCCTATGCAAACGATAGCCACACCATCGCCGCCGTCAGCGCCGCTATCGACCGCGGTATCGTCGAGGCTACCCTCGTGGGCGACATCGACACCATGAAGAAAGTCTGCGCCGAGGAAGGCATCGACCCCAACAAGTTCGAAATGGTCCAGGAAGCCAACGACAACAAGGCCGGCGCCCTGGCAGTGAAACTCATCAACGAGGGCAAAGGCGACTTCCTCATGAAGGGCCTCCTCTCCACCGACAAGTACATGCGCGCCATCCTCAACAAGGAAAACGGCCTCATGCCCGGCAAGAAAAACGACATGCTGACCCACATGGCCGTCATGGAAGTCCCCGCCTACCACAAGCTCCTCTGCTGCAGCGACATGGCCATCATTCCCGCCCCCGACTTCAAGCAGAAGACCGCCATCATGAACTTCCTCATCCAGGTCTCCAAGAGCCTCGAGAACCCCAAACCCAAAGTCGCTGTCCTCGCCGCCACCGAGCAGGTCTCCATCGGAATGCCCGCTTGCGCTGAAGCCGCTTGGCTCGGCATGCAGAGCCTCCGTGGCCAGATTCCCGGCGCCGTGGTCGACGGCCCCCTCAGCCTCGACTGCGCCATCGACAAGGAGAGCGCTCAGACCAAGAAACTCACCAGCGAAGTCGCCGGTGACGCCGACTGCCTCCTCTTCCCCAACATCGAGAGCGGCAACATCTTCTACAAAGCCTGCACCAAGTTCGCCCACGCCGAACTCGCCTGCATGGTCATGGGTGCCCGCGTCCCCTGCGTCCTCACCAGCCGCGGCGACAGCGCCAAGACCAAGCTCTACAGCATCGCCCTCGCTGCCCTTCAGTGCAAATAAGCAGAACGACAAATCTGTGTTTATTAACGACAACATAGACAACAAAGACAACTGGCTGCCGCGGTAGCACAAAGAAAAGCGCATGTTGCGCTTTTCTTGTTGTCGGGGTTGTCTCTGTTGTCGTTTAAAAGGAAAAGAATATGGAGTTGTTTTTTGAAAACCTGAAGAATATTGCCATCACCGTCTGTGACCCTGATGGCAATATCCTTGATATGAACCAGCATTCGGCCGACGTCAACAGCCACGGCCAGAAGATTGTGGGCTACAACCTCATGAACTGCCACCCCGAGCCCGCCAAGACCAAGCTCCGCGGCCTCCTCGAGCACCAGCAGCTCAACGCCTACACCATCGAGAAAACCCTCGCCGACGGCTCCAAGGTAAAAAAGCTTATCTATCAGACACCTTGGTACAAGGAAGACGGCTCTTTCGGCGGCCTCATCGAGTACTCTATCGAGATACCTTTCGAGATGCCCCACTACGTCCGTCAGCCCAAACCTGCAAAATAAATTTGGAAATTCCAAATATTTGTCATACCTTTGCAGTAGTGAAAGACAAGGGTATGTACAATGTGCATGGTCATAATACGCTGATTTTCACTCCCCCACCCGCCAGTGGAGGACGAAATACCGAAAACGAAATCACTGCCTCGGGCAGCACTTCCTGTGCGTCTGCCCGAGGTTTCTTGTTTAATTTAATACCCATAAAACGATGAAAAAAATTCTTTCCCTTCTGATGGTCGCCTTCTTCGCGACATCCATGATTTCCTGCTCCGAGGAGTCCGATTCCAGCAGCTCGCACAGCGGCAGTCCGGAACTGGCAAACACCGTCTGGCGCTACGACAACCCCAGCGACAGCTACTACTACGGTGCCCATGTCACCTTCACGGTCTCCTTCGGTGCCACCAACCAGATCACCTTCCGTCAGCAGGTCAACGACGCTACGAACACCATGACCGGCACCTACGATTTCTCCAGTGGCAGCGGCACCGCCTACGTCAAGAAAACCGAGGGTGAAGACCAGAACGAGTACCGCATCTCCTTCACCGTCAGTGGCAACACCATGGTATGGACAGTCGGCCATGACTATACCCTCACCAAGGTTCAATAACCCTTAACACACATAAATCATGAAAATCAAGACACTGTTCCTTGCCCTTGCCGCCACGGCGACCCTCTTCGCCGCCTGCTCCAAGGACGACGACAGCAAAACCAACCCTGGCGGAGGTCCTGCTCCCGAGCTTGCCCCCAATGTCCTCGTCGTCGGCACACAGCAATACCAGATGCACCCCACCCTCAGCGTCACCAACGAGGGCTACTACCTCTTCGATGCCAACGACCCCAACGGCCACTACAACATCCTCGCCGATGTCCCCTCCACGCTGTTGGGCCAGACCCTCAACCTGGCGCAGCTCTCCGGTGCCGACCGCTTCTACATCAGTTTCTCCACCCCCGACCTCTCCTTCGGTCTCCAGACCGGCGACCAGCCCATCAGCGTGATCAATGGTGAGGGGGTCAGTACCGTCTTCACCGAGGGCACCATGCAGTTCACCAACGAGAACGGCATCATGGTCCTGCATGTCAGCGGAACACTCTCCAACGGCACCTATGTGGGCTTCATCATGAGCGTCCCAGTCGAAGACATCGAGCCCATGGACTACCAGATCATCCTCGACGGTCAGGTTTATCCCGCCGATTGTATCGCGCGTCACAGAAGAAACGCTAACCTCTCCTACGAAATGAGAATCAACAGTCAGGGAGGGACCTACATCGGCGTGTGTGTCGAGGTGGACTCCACGGCGTTCGACCATACCATCGACCTCACCCAGACCACCTCGGTCTACTGCTACAGGGTCAAGGTCTACTTCCAGGACACCACCGCCACCCAGGATGCCTTCACCGGCACGGTCGAAAGCTCCTATTGGGACATTCCGGCCCAGACCGACTACCCGCAGGTCGGCTGCCTCTTCACCCGTGGCACTCTCTACCCCTACAGAGACGAGTATGCCGTCGGCTTCACCATTTCGGGCACCCTGACCAACGGCCATACCGTGAGTGCACAGCTGCGCGTCAGCAAACCGGAAATTATTGAAGAATAACCACCAAAATAATTTATTATGAAAGCAAAAACAATCCTTTTCGCCCTCGCGGCCTCGATGATGTTCTTTGTCTCCTGCAGCAAAGACGATGACAAAAACAATACCCTCAACATCGAAGACAACACCCTCGTCTACGACGGTGCCGTCTACCACATGAATGCGATGCAGAGCTACTTCCACAGCCAGTTGACGTTGGTGGATGCCTCCTCGCAGGAAACCAACTTGCAACAAGAACCTATGGTTGAGTTCGCCGGCCTGCATATCCGCCCCGGCATGTGGAACCGCACCGCCAACATCTTTACCGAAACCAACGACACGGTATCTTGGAACTTCGTCTTCAATGGTGTGGTCGAAGCCAATGCCTATGACGATTTCTCCGCCTGCATGGTGGGTATCTATGGCAACAATGACGGCACCCCCGTCACCGTCACCGTCGACGGCACGCTGAAGAACGGCAAAAAGATCCAGATGAAGGTCATTACGCAGAGTGACAATTGATAAATCATTCCCGTAACGAATCCAAAGCGAGGCACTGATGAGGCGCCTCGCTTTTTTTTCTTCCGTGTTGCAATCTTTTCGTATCTTTGCAACTTATTGTTTTTGATATGAAACGTATTATTATATTGGTATTTATTGCATTAGCCTTCGGCGTTCAGGCGCAGCAGGGCACTGTGCGCGGCCGGGTGGTCGACGCACGCACGGGTGAGAATATCGAGTACGCCAACGTCGCGCTGTTGCGGGTGGCCGACTCTTCGTTGGTCAACGGAACCGTCAGCGGCACCAATGGCTCCTTCTCCCTCAACGCCCCTTTCGGGCGCTATATCTTGCGTGTTACCTTCATCGGATACGATGCATGGTATTATAAGGAGCCGTTGACCCTCGGCGACAAGCACCGCGAGGTGAACGTCGGTAAGGTGCAACTCAAGATGCGCGGCACCATGATGGAGGCCGTCGAGATTACCGCCGAGCGCAGCATGGTGGAATACCAGCTCGACAAGCGCGTGGTGAATGTCGACAAGAACATCGTGGCTGGCGGCGGCACCGCCACCGATGTGCTCGAGCAGGTGCCCAGTGTGGCGGTGGACAACGACGGCAATGTGACGCTGCGTGGCTCCACCAACGTCAAGGTGCTCGTCAACGGTCGCCCCAGCGAGTTGCTCTCCAGCGACCTGGCGTCGCTGCTCGAGCAGATTCCCGCTTCGACGGTGGAGAACGTCGAGGTCATCACCAATCCCTCGGCCAAGTACGACCCCGAGGGCATGAGCGGCATCATCAATATCAAGCTCAAGGACAAGACCGCCGGCGCCCTGGGGCTTAACGGTGTGGTGAACACCAACGTCGGTGCCCCGATTCCCTTCATGGTGCCCGACTCGCTTCCTCGCTGGATTCCCACTGCCATGACCAATGTCAGCCTCAACTACACCACCGAGAAGTACAACCTTTTCTTCAATGCCGACGGCGGTGTGCGCCAGCGCGGCAACCACTCCAATTCCGATATCGAATATCTTAATACAAACGGTACCACTAGGTCGCACTACGACATCGACCAGTACAGCCTCAACCCTAACTACATGGGGAGCTTCAAAATCGGCGGCGAGTACTATTTCAACGACCACAACAGCCTGTTGCTCTCCTACCAGTTGCGTGGCGGCAACCGTCAGCGCCACAGCGACATCTATGCTGCCGATGTCCGTCAGAATGCAAATGACTCGCTCCACTACGACCAGACCACCGGCAGCGACAACGTCAATCTCAACCATTCATTCAACCTCCTCTACACAAAGAAGTTTGACCGCAAGGATGAGGAGTTGACCATCGACGCCACCTTCAGCACCCGCAAGGTGACAGGCGACGGCGAGCAGGAGCAGGTCTACCGCGATGCCGCTGCCAACTATGACCACTACTATTTGCGCGAAAGCGAGACGAAGAACCGTCACCAGGCGCTGAATGTCAAGTTCAACTGGCTGCGCCCCTTCGACAACAGCTGGCGTCTGGAGACCGGCTACGAGGGTCGCATGGACTGGCCCAACCAGCGTGCTGACTACTACCGCACCACCAGCACCACCACGCATGTCTATGACGCCACCTCGTCGACGCACTTCGACTATAGCCAGCATGTCCACGGCATCTATGGCACTCTGGGTGGCAACCTCACGGAAAAGCTTTCTCTGCAGGCCGGTCTGCGTGCCGAATACTCCTCCATCTACGGCAAAGACCTCAACCACCCGGCCACCGAAGCCGTCGACAAGACCTATTGGCAGCTTTATCCTACGCTGCACCTCTCCTACAAGTTCACCGACATGCAGAGTATGCAGGTCAGCTACAGCCGCCGTGTACACCGCCCCCATTTCTGGGACCTCAACCCCTACATGGATGTCCGCGAGGGCGACCAGATAAGCTTCGGCAACCCCAACCTTGACCCCGAGTACACCAACGCTTTCGAGCTTTCCTACAACCTCGGCATCGACAAGGTGAACATCTTCACCTCGCTCTACTACCGCCAGACCGACAACATGATCACCCGCTACGGGTTCATGTGGGATGCCGCCAATGTGAATGACTATGCTTGGTGGGAACCCTACAATGCGCTCTACGACGGCTACCGCGCCTCCACCAGCTTCAACCTCAGCAAAGGCTACAACTACGGCATGGAGTTCATTGTCGATTGGCAGATCCTCCGGTGGTGGAAAATTAACGTCAGCGTGAACCTCTACGAGAGTACCATCAAGGGCACCGCCCTGTTGGGCAACAAGGACAAATCGTCGTTCCAGGCCAGCGGCAAGTTCAGCTCCTACATGAATCTGCCCCACGATTGGACCATCCAGCTCAGTGGCCAGTACTGGGCACCATGGCTCGACCTGCAGACCGAGATGGATGCCAACTACTGGCTCGACCTCGCCGTGAAGAAAGACGTCTTGCAGAAACGCGGTACCATCAGCCTGCGTGTCTCCGACGTCCTCTGCACCGGCGGCTGGGGGCACCGCACATACGACGACCAGATGAACCGCGTGGTCAAGGCCAAGCGCCTCTCGCCCACGGTCACCCTCGGCTTCAGCTGGAAAATCAATAACGGCCTGAAGCAGAAACCCCAACAGCAAGAGGAAGAAGGTGGCGACGAAAGCACAATATACTGACCTAATACAATATTTTTTTGTCGGCGACGTTATTGATTAAAATAGGTATTATGTCATACGCTCAATTAGCACAGCTGGAATTGCTCAATGCTCTCAAAAGCATCAACTCCGAGTCGGAACTGAATGAGTTCAAGGACTTGGTGGCACATTTCTTTGCGGAGAAAGCACAGAAGGAGATTGATGCTATGTGGGACCAAGGGATTATCAACGAGGATACCATTAACCAATGGGGCGCAGAGCACATGCGTACCCCCTATCGTTATGCGGCGAATCGTACTTGACACCAATTGTCTTCTGCAGGCATTGCCGACCAATAGCCCATATCACAAGATATGGACGGGCGTGCTATGTGGCGACATTGCACTTTGTGTCAATACCGAGATACTGATTGAATACGAGGAAATCCTTGCAGCTAAGACCACTAAGGAGATTGCCCACAACGTGGTGGAAGCTATCGCTCGCCTCCATACGACCCAGTTTCAAGAGACCTATATCCATTTTGGACTGATTGAGCAGGATGTGGATGACAATAAGTTTGTCGACTGTGCCGTTGCCGCCGATGCCGAGTACATTGTTACTAATGACAGCCATTTTAATGTCCTCAAACAGATAGACTGGCCAAAAGTTCTTGTTCTTACAATAAAGGAATTTGCCTCACAGATATAAAAGCGCATCCCATTTGGGATGCGCTTCCGCTTTTTCTATGCTTTTTTGTTTCGCATTATTGTGAAAAGCTGTCGTAGAACTGAAAACTGACTTTGTAGTGATGCGAGATGCATTTCGAGATTGAAAAATGACCTCGTACCACTGCAAAATCAAAAATGAAAGAGAATTGCGATAAGATATCTGGATGGATTTTAGAATGATAATGTAAGCGATAACCCCATCACAGCCTGAGTACTATTTTCAGATAATTGAGTGGGTGTTACAAATGGCGAAACAGAGAAATGTAATTCAGCAGTACGTAGTCCTCGGATGTCTTGGTTATACATATTCTTTATCTTTGCAATTTTCACTGCATCTGTAATGGTCCATATACCAAAGGCTAACCTTCCCGCCAATGATGCAAAATAAACAAGAGGGAAAGGTCGATTATAATAAGTGATGTAATTCGTGAATGATTGTTGAGATAATATTGTAACAATACCAAGTCCAATGTTGACCCCTATCATCCAAGCTGCTCTACCCCATTCTCCAGCGACCCCTTGACCCAGGCCTGGTATAAAAAATGATGCTACGCCAGCCCATCCTGGACTGTATGGGTCACCAGGTTGCGATACATAGTATCTTTTGTCATAAAAATCTTTGTACTGGGAATAGTTCAGGCCTTCAGATACTTTCTCCGTAGTATTGGGTTTGTATGAATTAGTCTTAGGTGTGTCTTTGAATACCTCTTTCTCTCCATTTTCGTATTTCACAATTAACACATCATTTTTACTGATTGTGAAAGTTGGACCATTAGGATTGGAGAATCTCTTGTATTTTACCTCTGTTGTAGTGACTTCGAGGATTTTTGCCTGAATATCATTGCCATCTTTAGTTGTGATGACATCCTGTGCCATTGATGTTATGCCAAGCAGTAAAAGAATTGTTGATAATAATATTTTTCTCATAATTTTTTGGCGGTTTTATACTGTTGCCTCATCAGTTTTATAATGGTTAAACAAATTTCGGACTTCTGCCGTTGAGCCAGAAGCCGATGTTAGGTAAGGATATGAAAAAGGCGTGAGACCTTCGTTTGTGAATCCTTATTTTCTAGTAGGCGACTGGTAAATGCCTTTGACCAAATAGGGAAACGAATATTCCACGCCAACGCGGGAACTTTCAGTTTCTTATTCTCGGTCGTTAAGGTTACCAGTCTTTACTAGAGAGAACAAGCACTTCGAGCTCTATGTTTTCTTTATTATTTCTGTTTTCTTATGTCTTCATTATCTTCATTGTTTCACGCTGCAAAGATACGCAATAATTCTTGTTCTACAAAAAATATTTTGTCTACATTGCGGAAAATTGGTATTTTTGCAACAAATTATGATTGATAACAAAGATATACAGGTACGAGAAAATGAAGGCCGTAGAGAGGTGTTTGATCCTGCTCGGAGGCGTTGGGTGGCACTCACTCCTGAAGAGTGGGTGCGCCAACATACGCTGCTGCGAATGCATTGTGGCTATGGCTATCCGCTGGAGGTGATGCAGGTGGAAGGCGCCATTATGCTCAGCGGTATGACACGGCGGTGCGACATTGTGGTCTATCGTGATGATAAGCCTTGGATGATTGTGGAATGCAAAAAGAATGAGATTCCCATCACACAGAAAGTCTGTGACCAAGCCTGCCGCTACAATACTGTGCTTCATGTTCCCTTCCTTCTGTTGACCAATGGTAGCCAGCAGGTTGTGGTGGAGGTTGACTTTGAGAAAAATGCTCTTCGACAGCTTCCCGATATCCCACGCTGGTAAAAAAATGTTAAATTTTTGAGCCAAAAAGACCATTCTCTCGTCTATAAAATATGACACGAGCAAAAAGACGACAAATACTAGTTGACCACTATCTGGACTTCTATAGTGTTGCCGTAGCTATGCTCAAGGATGAGGATGATGCGAAAGATGTTGTGCAGGAGGCTATTGTGAGGACATTGGTGAAGGTGCATGTGAAGGATGTGTTCCGGTATTGTATGAAGTCGGTACGGAATTTGAGTGTGGATGTCTTGAGGAGGAAAAACCGTATGCATTGCTTGGACGGGATGGTGCTGGTGGCTGATATGGATATGGAAGAGATGCGGCGGGTTGTAAATGAGAAGAAGGACCAGTTGTCGGAAGTGGGTCGTGCATTGCTGGAACTGCATTATGAGGAAGGATACACTCTCGCCGAGGTGGCTGCAATGATGCAAATGTCGCTGTCGACAATGAAGAGGATTCTTGCTGACGCGAAAAATGAATTGAAACAAATGTTGGAGGAAGAACTATGAATAATGAGATGCAACGTTTGATGGAAAAGTACCGTGAGGGATTGTTGAGTGATGCCGAGATGGAAACTCTCAACGCCCTTGCTCACAAGGATGAGGTGATGGACGCCGCCAGTCATCGTGCTGCTGGTATAGTCCGTCGCCGCACTGCTTTGTGCGGAACGGTAGCCATGGTATGTGTCATGGTGGGCGCAGGTGTATGGATGATGTCCCCAAAACAGGAGGCTCCATTATTGGCAGAAGCCAAAGTGCCGGAGGTGTTGGCAGAACCGATGGTGACACCTTCGGCAGAATCCACTGTAGTAGAGAAACCTCGTGTGGAGGGGGAAAGCCGTCACGTCGTCACGACCCCTGTGGCCGTGAAGCCTGCTGACATTGAGGAATCGCTTCCTGTCGAGGAGGTAAAGGACCCCGTGGTGATATGCAATAACCAGTGCGACGCCGACTCGGTGATTAACGATATTTGGAAATTCCTTTCGGTATGAAGCACTTGATTGCTCTTTTAGCGTTGCTGTTTGCCGGTTTTTGCACAAGCGCGCAGACGGAACTGTATGAGCGTTATTCTGCACAGGCGGGGGTCAAGGTGGCCTCTGTGAGCAATTTTGCTCTTGACAGCCTGTCTCGTGTCGATGTTACTGTTCTTGAGGCCGAGGACGAAGCAGGATGGGAGTGGATGAAACGGGAGTTTTATATTGGCGACCTCTCTCCTGAGCAGCAAGCGGGACTGGATGAAGGTTATGATGCTGTGCTTTTTGCACGCCGCAGTCGCCATAATCCTCGGGAGAATGCACCTATCAGGGATGAACAAATTGACATTGCAGGCAGTTGCTATTTGGGAATATCCTACCTCAACCGCGCCGTTTACATCTTTTGTGCCGATAACGAAGAGCAGTATGATGCTGTGGTTTCACTGTTGGTGAAGAAGATTATGCATACCGTGCATTAATCCGGGAGAAAGGTGATTTCTTTCATTGCACAGCAGAGCTTTTGCCCGTTGTCGGTCGTGAGGAGCAAGTGACCGTAGGGGTCGATGCCAGTGATGGTGGCTGTGATTTCTTCCCCCTTATATATATAATGTATAGGAACGCCCAGATTCATCAGGTGGTTCAGGTATTCCGGCTCAAGATTTCGACCGGATCTCAATTCTGTGTATCTTTTTTCTAGGCAGTCGAGCAGTTGTGTTAACAAAGGCTCGAGCTTATATTCCTTGCCTGTCAGCAGACGCAGTGAAGTCGGATTGGGTACCCAGTTGGGGAATGTTGTCTGATTAATATTAAGCCCGATTCCGCAAACCGCTGATGCAATGTTGTTGCCCGTCAGTCGGGTACTCACTAGCGTGCCGCAAATCTTTTTGTTGCCGACATATATGTCGTTTGGCCATTTGATTGATGGAAGGGGAATGAACGCCTTTAGAAAGTCAACCAAGGCCAAAGACAGGGCTTCGGTAAGGTGGAACTGCTTGTCGGCAGGAAGAAACGTGGGGTAGAGGACGATGCTGAAAGTGAGGTTCTCTCCTGGAGCAGATACCCAATAGTTGCCTCGTTGTCCAATTCCGGCAGTTTGTTCCAAAGCCCAATAGCAAGTGAAGTCCTCCACCTGCGTGAGGTCGAGGGCTTCACAATAGCGATTGGTAGACTCAACAGAGTCCAGTATCTCGATTTTCAATTTTCAATTAGATTGACATGATCTCTTTCTCCTTGGCGGCATAGATTTTGTCGCATTCGGCGATGTTCTTGTCGGTGATGTCCTGAAGATCTTTCTCCACTTGTTTCACTTCGTCCTCGGGAACTGATTTGTCTTTCAGTTTCTTTATTTTGTCCATGACGTTACGGCGTACGTTGCGTACGTTCACCTTTGCGTTCTCAATTTCAGTTTTGGCAGCTTTGCAGAGCTCTTTGCGGCGTTCCTCGGTCAGCGGAGGTATGACGATGCGCAGCAGGTCGCCTTCATGGCGCGGAGTGAAGCCTAGGTTGGCGTCAAGGATGGCTTTGTTGATGGCTCCTACAAGGGTCTTCTCCCAGGGCTGGATGACGATGCTGCGAGCATCGGGAGTGTTGATGTTTGCCACTTGGCTGATCTCGGTCATGGTGCCGTAGTAGTCCACCTTTACACCATCGAGCATACCGGGATTAGCTTTGCCGGCACGAATCTTTGCCAGTTCTTTCTCAAGGAAGTTGAGAGAACTCTGCATGCTGTTTTTCGCCTCGTCGAGGCAGGCTTTTGATAAGTCGTTCATGTTATTAATTTTGAATTTTGATTTTCGGAATTTGTTTATTTGGCAATCAGGGTGCCGATTTCTTCACCTTCTACCACGCGCAGCAGATTGCCTGTGCGGTTCATGTCGAAGACATAGATGGGCAGGTTGTTGTCTTCGGCGAGAGCAAAAGCGGTGAGGTCCATGATTTTGAGTTTTTTCTTCAGGGCTTCGCTGTAGGTGAGGGTTTTGTATTTCGTGGCAGAGGGGTCTTTTTCGGGGTCGGCCGTGTAGACGCCGTCCACGCGTGTGCCTTTTAAAATGACATCTGCCATGATTTCAATGGCACGGAGTGTCGAAGCTGTGTCGGTGGTGAAGAAGGGGTTGCCTGTACCGCCACCGATGATGACGACCCGTCCGGCTTCCATGGACTCGATGGCGCGTCGGCGGCTCATCTCCTTGCAGATGGGTTCGATTGCCAGACCGCCCAGAAGTTCTGTTTTGATTCCTTGTCTCTCGAGTTCAGCCTGTAATGCCATGCTGTTAATGAGGGTGGCGAGCATGCCCATGTAGTCTCCCTGCACTCGGTCCATGCCTTTGGCAGCACCGCTGAGACCACGGAAGATGTTCCCTCCACCAATGACTATTGCCACCTCGCAGCCTTTCTCAACTGCTTGTTTGATGTCAAGGGCATATTGGGTTAACATGTTGGGGCTGATGCCATAGCTTTGGTCTCCCATCAGGGACTCTCCGCTCAGTTTGAGTAATATGCGTTTGTATTTCATGCTGGTTATTTTATTATCAATGAAGCCGTTGTGCTTGTTTTTTATTGAAAATTCATCCAACGAAGTTAGGAATATTTTTTTAATTGACCAAATTTTTTATTGAGAGGCGACGCTAAGTGTAGCGATGCTGATTCGCAAATTGCTTACCGAAGCGAGTGCATTGCAGCAGCTGCCCAATGTGGCCCCGGTGGTGAGGACATCGTCTACCAGAAGGATATGATGTCCTTCTAGCTCTTCCGGATGTTTGATGAAGAAAGCCCCTTCAACGTTCTTGTCGCGTTCGTCGGCAGCCTGCTGACTTTGCTTGTGAGTGTTGCGAAGTCGAACTAGAGCGTGATTGTTGATGGGACGGGGGAAGTTCTGCGCGATACCGCGACAGAGCAATTCGCTTTGGTTAAATCCTCGTTGCAGGCGTCGGCGCCAGTGCAATGGTACCGGCACTAGAAGGTCGACATCGTCGAAAGCCCCAGAGGATAGTAATCCCAGTCCCATTTGCCGTCCCATCATTAGGCACAACTCGTCGTTGCTGTGGAATTTCATGGCATGGACGAGCTTCTGTACGGTGTTGCCTTTGCGGAAATGGTAAAAAGAGATTGCATGTTCAAAATCGGCACGACCGGCGAAAAGGCGCTCTACGGGATTGTCGTCTGGACCGGTAGTGTATAGTGTCTGGGAAAGGTTGTCAAGGCAGTTGAGACAAATCTGTCGTTCGCCCTGCATCAGCGTCTCTCCACAGCAGGCACAGGCGCTAGGGAAAAGAACGTTGAGTATGGATTGCAGAAAATACAATGTGAGGGACGCTTACTTTAAGAACAGGCAACTGTCCCCATAGCTGAGGAAGCGGAATTCATGGTCGAGCGCATAGCGATAACATGCTTTCCATTGTTCGCCAATCAGTGCAGATACCAACAGCAGCAAGGTGCTTTGGGGTTGATGGAAATTTGTTACCAGACCATTGATGATGCGGTAGCGGTATCCTGGGGCAATCATGAGTTGCGTTTCGCCGTCGAGATAATCGGTATTTTGGTTCTCCATCCAGCGAAGAATATTTGCATAGGCATCGGTGTAGGACAGCGAGGTGTCGAGGATGTAAGGATCCCACTGGTTGATGTGCATGCGCTCCAATTGTGGGTTGGCTTGCAGCTGGACGCCGAACCAGTAGAGGGATT
This sequence comes from uncultured Bacteroidales bacterium, assembly GCA_900317285.1. Classification (GTDB taxonomy): domain Bacteria; phylum Bacteroidota; class Bacteroidia; order Bacteroidales; family P3; genus Colimorpha. Next base: position 59,688 of record ONGA01000012.1, read on the forward strand.
CGAGTGTGCGCACCGTGGTGGTGCCTACCGCGATGAGAGGTTTGCCTTGGTGGGCGATGATACGGCGGAGGTTGTCTGCAGTGATGTGTACGGGCTCAACGTGCATTTCGTGCTCGCCGATGGTGTCTGTGCTTACGGGCTTAAATGTACCTGCCCCTACATGAAGAGTGATGTATTCTGTTTCGATGCCTTTGGCTTTCAAAGACTGGAAGACTTCGGGAGAGAAATGCAGGCCTGCCGTGGGGGCGGCTACCGAGCCTTCGTGGTGAGCGTAAACGGTCTGGTAGCGGATGGAGTCGCTTTCCTCGGCCTTGCGGTTGAGGTAGGGCGGCAAGGGGATGACACCGGCGGCGTCAATGACCTCGGCGAAACTCAGTCCACCTGTCCAATTGAAATCGACAATCCAGGCGTTGCCTACGGCTTCGCGGCGGGTGGCCTGAATTGAGAATTGAGAATTTGAAATTGAGAATTCAAGGGTCAAGGGACCGCTTTTCCATTTCTTGTTGTTGCCGATGAAGCAAACCCAAGAGCACTGCTCGTGCTGCTCGAATGCTTGCGAGACTGCCATGTTGTGAGGCTCAAGGCAAAAGACTTCAATCACTGCGCCTGTCTCTTTTTGAAAGAAAAGGCGTGCGTGGATGACCTTGGTGTCGTTGAAGACCAGCAGGGTGTCTTTCGGGAGCAGAGAGGGCAGGTCGTAAAAATGATGCTCGGAAATGGCTCCGTCTTTGAGACAGAGCAGCTTTGAGTGGTCGCGTTGCTCCATGGGGAACTTGGCGATGCGTTCCTCGGGCAGAGGGTAGTCGTAGTCGGCGATGCGGATGTTCTTCAACTCACTCAGCATGTTTCCTTTGAGTAATGGCGGAGAGGACGATGTACCACAGAATGATGAGTGAGATGGCGTACCATTGGCGGGCGACGGCGATGAGGGCGGCGCAGCCGATGAGGAAGAGGTACTGCACATCGTTGCTCTTCCAACTCATGTCCTTGAAATTGACCTTCAACGAGAACATGGGCATCTCGGAAACCATCAGAATGTTGGTGGCGAGGGAGATGATGATGAGTGCGATGGCGAAGGCGATGTTGTTCTCCGGGGTACCTTGCCACAGGGCAAGACCGACCCAGATCAAGGCATTGCTAGGCACGGGCAGACCGAGGAAAGAGTGGCTCTGCCGAGTGTCAAGGTTGAATTTCGCCAAGCGGTAGGCTGCAAAAAGGGGTACGAGTAGCGCTACCAGTGCCAACCACTGCGAGGCGTTATCGCGCAGAAGGTGGAGCAGGATGATTCCCGGAGCCACGCCGCTAGTGACTACGTCGGCCAGCGAGTCAAGCTCTTTGCCCAGAGGCGAGGCTACATTCAACAGTCGTGCGGCCAACCCATCGAAAAAGTCGAGGAAGATACCGAGGCAGATGAACAGTGCGGCGACCTGCACATTGCCTCTGGCGGCGAAATAGCAGGCAATCACTCCGCAGAGCAAGTTGCCGAGGGTGATGAGGTTGGGAATCTGGCGTTTGATCATCGCTTACCAGAGCTTGATGATTTGTTTGAATTCGGCGTCGTCCCAGTATTCGCGGAACTCGGTGTCGACCATGGCTTTGCGCTTGTAGTCGTATTTCTCGTCGATGGAGGCTTTGAGGTTCTTGAGGCAGTTGACTTTGTCGCCGAGACGTGCAAATGCGACAGCGCGGAGGTAGTTGACGTCGGCATTTTGGTCGAGGCAGCAGTCGAGGGTGCGGATGGCGGTGCCGGTCTCGTCGTTCATCAGTTGGGCGAAAGCGAGATTATAGGTGCAGTTGTTGCCTTTCAGCACTTTTTGGGCCTCGCGGTAGTTGCCGCGTTTGAGGTTGAGGATGGGGATGTTGGCGTCGGCATCGCTGCTACCTTGGCGTTTGGCTTCCTCGAAGTAGTATTTTGCCAGCGAGTAGTCCTTCTTGGCGAGGTAGAGCAGACCGGTGTTGTTCAGCACATCGGGGTTGTGGGGGTTGAGGTCGCGGGCCACGTTGAGGTAGCGTTCGGCCTCGTCGATGGAGTCGATGTAGAATGCCACAGCGCCGGCGTTGTTCCAGGCGGCCCATTCAGAGGGGTGGTTCTCAGTGGCCCATTTGTAGTATTTCAGTTTGGTATCGTAGTTGTAGTTGATGTAGGCGGCATACATGAGTTCGTCGAAGGAGAGTTTGACGGGGTTGAGGGAAGCCTGTTTGGCGAGTTCGGCATCGGTCTTGCGGGCTTCGGAGTAGTAGAGGGCAATCTGTGCACGGCGGAGGCTGGGGAAGATTTCGGTTCTCAGTTCCTCATAGGTGTCGGCCATGTTGCGGATCATCTGTTCGCGTTTCAGCACATTCTGCTGGGTCTCGACGATGTTGATGATGGCGTGCTTGTCCTGAATCTCGGAGGCTTCGACCATCACCACGAAGTGCACCCAGTCCTCGCCGGCGGCGCGGGTGGTGATGATGAGTTTCTTCAGTTGTTGGTATTTGTAGTATTCCACGTCCTGAGGTTTTACCTTGGCGCGTTTTGCCATGATGGTGAGCACCTCGTCGAGGATTTTGTTCAGCTGGGCGGTAGCAATGTCGGCGCGGTTCTTGGAGACGCCAACGTTGGCGGTCTCTTCGCCTTCGGGCGATGCCCAGCCGGTGATGCTGATCTGCTTGGGCAGGCCTTGTTCGAGCATGATGCGTTTCAGGCTCTGGAGGGTGTTGTAGGAGTCGAACTTGCGGTTCATCTCGAAGTTCCAGTCGAGGTTGGAGGTGCCGTTGAGGAAATAGATGTCGGCGGTCTCGACGATGCCCTGGGTCTTGTTGTAGTTGATGGGGGCGATGGAGATGTTGCCTTTGATGTCGACCCACGACGAGGTGTTGTTGACACCGTCGGAGAGCAACACGGTGCCGAATTCGACGCCTTTGTTGGTATGTAGGATGTCGTCCATGAACCGGGCGTCCTCGTTGGTGTGGCTAGCTTTATAGCCGATGGGGTTGAGGGTAACGCGACCGGTCTCCATGCCGGGTTTGAAGTCGAACATATCGCTGTAGGTGAAGCGTCCGCCCTTGGCGTAGTTGACGATGGTGCCGTCGCCATCCACATGTTCGCCCTTGAGGGTGATGGGCTCCAGGGGGATGTTGCCGCCTTCCCACGAGAAGACGGGCTGGATGAAGACTGCGCAGTTCTTTGCGAAGTATTTTTCGGGGATTTGACCGGTGAATTTTACCACGACTTTGTCATCCATGGTCTCTACCGGATTGGGGTTCGCTTGATAGCGTACACGGTTGCTGAGGGTTTTCATTTTCGACAGTCCGTTGCAGCCAGTGAGCAGCACGGAGACGAGCATGAGGACAAAAAGAGTTCTTCTCATTTTATATTATACTTTATTTATTTACGTATCTATCAAATACATACACAGGTTTGTGACCTGTATCTGTACCCTTTGTTTAACTTGCAAATATAGGATATTTTTTTGGATTGGAGAAAAAAAATCCTATTTGGCGGCTTGAGGGCAGAAGTTTTTCACCGGGCAGAAGGCGCAGGCGTCCTTCCCAGGGGTGGGGGAGAAGGGCGTTTGGGGGTCCATCAGTTCGGCGGTTTTTTCGGCGAGCATGGCCTCGAAACGTTCCAGCTTCTCCGGGGTGATGGTCTCGGCGTCGTCCCATTCGGCGCTTTCCCAGCGAGCGGTCTTCACGTCGGAGCGCAGGTTGCGGAGGGGGTAGATGCCGGAGAGGATTTCTTTCGTGTCGGGATGACGGCGATGGTAGAGGAGGGCGTACCACATGAGTTGCAGCCACTTGCCCGGCATGGCGTCGTGCTTGTCGCTGAAGGCTATTTCGGCGTCTTTCAGGCTTCCGGTCTTGTAGTCGAGGATGCGCAGCCGTCCGTCGAGCCGGTCGATGCGGTCCACTGTGCCCTTGATTTTCACGGCGGTGCCGTCGGCGGTGGTGAAGACGGTGTAGCCGTCGATTTTCTCCTCGACGCCCACGATTTCGATGCGGTGCCCTTGCTCAATCAGGGTTATCTCGTTCTGCAGCAGGTGCTTCAACTGGCTTTCCGCCACGGAATAGAGGAACCGGTTGCGCCCTTCGCTGTTCCTGCCGTTGTGGTACAGCTCGTCGAACTGCTCGTCCATCAGCGCCGTGAGGTTTTTCAGGGCTTCTTTCAGTTCGTCAGCCGTCAGCGGGCGGTTCAGGGCTTTGCCGTGGATGTGCTCCAGGACGGTGTGGATGCAGCTGCCGAGCTGCGAGGCGTCGAGTTCCTCGTCCACAGCACGCTTCTCGCCAATCTTGAGCACGCGGGAGTAGTAGTATTTCAATGGGCACTCGATGTAGTCGATGAAGCTGGTGGGGGAGAGGCCGTGCTCCGCCATCTCTTTCAGGCGTTGCATCACGCGCGGGCTCTTCTCTTTCCGTTCAGGGGGGAGGGCTTTCTGAAGGTGGCTGTCGCTGTTGACGGTGAGGCGGCGCACCTCGATGCCGTATTTGGGAGCGAGTTCGCGTTCCACCTGCCGTATGAAGCGGCTCTCCTCGCCCTTGCCCATGCTTTCGCTCTCGGAGCTGAAGAGCAGGTAGACCTCTTCGGCGCGCATCAGGAGACGGTAGAAGTGGTGGGCGTAGACGCTGTCTTTCTCGACGTAGGTGGGGAGGCCGTAGATGCCTTTCAGGTCGTAGGGTATCAGGGTGTTGCCCTTGTTGCCTGCGGGAAGCACCCCTTCGTTGGCGGAGAGGAGGATGACGCGGCGGAAGTCGAGGTTGCGGGTTTCGAGCATGCCGAGTATCTGGAGTCCCGAGAGGGGTTCGCCGATGAGGGCGATGGAATGGCGCTGTGCGATGCGGGAGTAGATTTTCTCGAGGGTCTCGATGTTGCCGATGTAGTTGTAGCGGCTCATGAGTGCGTCGAGGTTGTCGAGCACTTCGGCGAGGCTGGCGGCAGCCTGGCGCTCTTTCTTGTTGCGTTCCAGCAGGTCGGCGGCGAGGATGTCGGCGAGCAGGTGGCGAAGGGTGGAGACGCATTCCTGCGGTGTCGGCGTGGTGTCGGGGAAGAGGTAGGCGAGGCGGTCGCTGGCGAGGAATTCCTTGAGTTGGGCTGCGGTGCAGCGGATGCGGCTGCCGCTCTCGATGAACCGTTCGGTCTTCTTGCGCAGGTTGTCGACGCCTGCCAGGCTGCCGATGTAGCGGTCGCCGAGCACCTCGACGAGGTCGCTGTGGTAGTAGCCTTTGGCGTTCTGCTGGCGGTAGAGCGACAGCAGTTTGAGCATGAGGGCATGGATGACGCTGTCGGTGTAGGCGTAGCCCATGGAGATGTTGACGTTGTAGCCCTCGACGGAGTCGGGCAGGGCGTTGAGGGTGGGGATGAGCAGGCTCTCGTCGGCGAGCACCACGGCGGTGCTTTCCAGTTGTTTGGAGGTGAGCAGCTCGGGGTGCTGCGAGAGGAGCTGTCCCGTGTATTTGCATTGGAGTATGTTCTCCGGGCACTCGACGATGGTGATGCGTTTCTTGCCTTCGCCGAAGAGCGAGGTGCCCGTGGGGCGCAGCTCGGGGAACTCTTCCATGTGGCGGCGGAGGAAGTAGCCTGCCTCCTGGTTGTCCTCGAGGAAGTATGGGTCGTGGTCGGTGAGGAGGTGCCCGATGCCGCGCCGCACGTATTCGCCGATGATGCGCTGCTCGCAACGCGACAGGGCGTTGAAGCCGATGAAGTAGATGTGGTTCCACTGGCAGCGGTCGGCGTGTTCGCCGATGTGCTCGGCCACCTCGCGGTACGCCATGCCGCCGTAGGCTTTGCCCTGGGCGAGGAGGCGCGTGTGGAGGCGCTCGTAGTAGGTGTAGAGCGAGCGGTAGAACTCGAGGTAGCGGCGCTGGAAGTCGTTGAGGCTGGCGTCGTCGATGCTCCATTCGCCGATTTCCTTCACGGCATGGAGGTGTGAGAAGAGCTGGCGCGCGTCGACGCAGTACTGGTCGAGCTCGGAGAAGTCGCCGAGCATCAGGTCGCCGAAGGAGATGAATTCCTCGAAGGTCTGGTATTTGCGGTCGGTGCCGCCTATTTCCTCGTGGATGCTGTAGAGTTCGAAGAGGAGGAACTCGTTGGGCACGATTTCAAGTCCGCCGAGTTGCGCGACGAGGTCGTCGATGGTGGTCACCTGCGGCAGGAAGGAGGCATGGCCGAGGCTTTCGTACTGCTTCTTGAAGTAGCGCACGGAGCGGCGGTTGTTCATCACCACCAGCACGCGGTCGGTGTCCTTGGGGTGGTCGGTGGCGATGCGGTGTGCTATTTGTCCGAGGAAAGAGTCCATTGCTTCGCTTTTTCGAGGGTGTCGGGTTTGCCCACGTCGAGCCAGTGCTCGGCGGGATGGATGAAGGCGCCAATGGGATGGCCTTCGTGGCTGAGGCGGATGTATTCGTCGATGACGGGGTAGGGGTGGTCGGCTTCCGGAAGGAGGGGGAAGAGACTGGGCGAGACGACGGAGATGCCGCTGAAGGCGAGACCCTCGTCGGCGCGGCCGAGCAGGTGTCCGTGGGCGTCGAATGCCAGGAGACGCTTGGTGGTGCGGCGGCTGACGCAGAGGGTGACGAGGTTGCGCTGCGCCCGATGCTGCGCCTCGACGGCGTGGAGGTCGACGTTGGAGAGGATGTCGACGTTGTGCACCAGGATGTCGTCGCGGCCCGAGAAGAGGGGTGCGGCATGCTTGAGTCCACCGCCGGTGTCGAGCAGGAGGGAGCGCTCGTCGCTGATGTCGACGGGGCAGTCCCACTGGCGGGAGCGGATGAAGTCGGTGACCATGTCGGCGAAGTGGTGCACGTTGACGACAATGTGGCTGATGCCGGCGCCGGTGAGGGTGCGGATGGTGTGCTCAAGGAGCGTGACGCCCGAGATTTCGACCAGTGCCTTGGGACGGTCGTTGGTGAGTGGGCGCAGGCGGGTGCCGAGACCCGCGGCTAAAATGAATCCTTCCATACCTTTGGTAACGCGGAATGGAAGGATTTATTGTCTTTGTGGAGCTGGGCGGACTCGAACCGCCGTCCAAACAAGTGACAAATCTGCTTTCTACATGCTTATCCAGTGGTTGATTGTCGGGGTGGCTCCGGACACCGGCACCCAAGGCCACCCGTAGTCTCTATGGTTTCGCCGGCAGGTAGAGACGTCGTGCCGACTATTCCGTCTTTCTTAGCACCCCCTTGTCAGCCGCCGACGGTCAGGGCCGCTGGGGGATGTCCCGTTCCCGCGCCTTGCGCGGGAATTAAGCCGAACTTACTGTTCTTCGGTTAGGCAGCGAGAGCGTAGTTGTTTTCGCCAATTAATTTTTTGCGTCTGTTTTCAAGGCCTCTGGCGCGTCGGCCTGCATGCTTACAAACCCATCATCCTTGCTGTCAAAACCAAGCAGCCCCAGTTGTTTTGGTTTAAGGTTTACTGTTTACGGTTTAGGGTTTACGGGTTTTTGTTGTACAAAAAAAGTTCTCTGGGTGGAGAACTTGTTTTTGTGTTTGGCGGTCCGGACGAGACTCGAACTCGCGACCCCATGCGTGACAGGCATGTATTCTAACCAAACTGAACTACCGGACCGTGTCTTTCTATCTCTCGAAAGCGGGTGCAAAAGTACGAAGATTTTTGGAACTGGCAAAAAAAAATTTAAGGTTTAAGGTTTAGGGTTTAAGGTTTAAGGTGATTGTCAGGGTGTTGTACTTCGAAAAAATTTTAGCGGGACGGCGGATTGCTCTGATTAAACGGGGCTGGTCGGGGTGATTCTTTGCCGTTTTTTACGGAATTTGGTGCTGCTCTTTATGCTCCTTGCCGCTGGCGTGGCAGAAATTTATAAGATTTATGGATTTCGCGAGCGGAGCGAGCAGGAGAAAGAAAAAAGAGAGACCGTTTGTCGGTCTCTCTTCGGGGTGGGAGGTGGGGTTCGAACCCACGACCTCCAGATCCACAATCTGGCGCTCTAACCAGCTGAACTACGCCCACCGTGTAGATTGATTTTACTTTCAAAATCGGGTGCAAAGGTACGAAGTTTTTCCGATATGGCAAAATTATTTTGTGTTTTTATGTGTAAGGTGCTGTGTGATAGTGCGGTTTGTTTGGTGGCGGAGGGGCGTGGGAGGATTGGAATGGGGTTGGGAAGGGGCATTGGGAAGGGGTTTTGTGGGTGGCTGGAGGGGCGGTTTTGGCGGGTGGAGGCTAAATGGCTGGGAATGAGAATGGATGGGATGAAGGATAGGAGAAAGTGGGACGAAATCCGTAAAAAACGCCTCCTATGCTTGTACTACCATTCTCCTATACTTCTCCTTGGGTTCTCCTATGATGCGTA
>ONGA01000028.1 GCA_900317285.1 uncultured Bacteroidales bacterium
GTGGCGAGTGCCGTAGCAATCGACGTGGCAATCGTCGCCACCCACTTCAATACCGAAATAAAAACCTTCTTAGTCACCTTCATACTTCTTTTTCTTTTTACCTACGGATTTTACGGATTATACGGATTTTTCACTCTTCACTATTCACTATTACCTTACTTAGTCTCCCTCGCCCGGTATGGTTGAGCCGTTGCCACCACCGGTCTGGCCGCCCTGCGTGTTACCACCCTGACTGCTGGTGTCGTCGGTCGTGCCGCCACCCTCGCTGTTGTCGGGGTTGATGATGCTGTTGATCTTCTCGGCAGCGGCCTTCGTCCAGCGGAAGGTTGCGTCGTTGTTCAGTTCCGCACGGGTGAAGTCGCCAGTGCTCTGAGCCAGCAGCTTCGCGCTCTTGATGGCATACTGCGCCTGCTTCGAGAAGTCGGGGTCGCTCCGACCGTCGGGACCGTACTTCGGGATGACTCCCAGACCACCCACCACCTTGTAGCCCTGCTGCAGCAGCAGACCGTTGGCCTGCACCGAGCACTTAAAGATGGCCAGGTTGTCGATCTTCACCGTGTTGCCGTTCAGACATTGCTCACGGGTACAGTTCACGAAGTCGCGCAGGATCCCCTCGATAGTCCCCACGGAGAACGGTGTGTTGTGCTCCGCCATGTGCAGCGCCATGTCGTGGATGCTCATGGTCTTCTTGTACTCCACGTGGGCGTAGTACTTTCCGTAGCTCACCGACGTACGGTTGTTGTTCTTGAAAATGTTCAGTTCTAACATCTGATGGTTGAAATTAAGTTAAACATAGGCTTGTGTCATTGGATCCTTTTGACATCGCAAAGAAATTTTCCTGCGGAGCCTCTAAATTTTTGTGTAGCGCCTCAAAATTTCTCAGGCGGCATCGCTATCCTGGCGGCTGTGCTGACAGCTTTTGCAACAGTGCCCGCGCCTTCTCGCGCATCACCCACTTGTCGTGACCCTTCCGGGTGTGCAGCACGTAGTGGCAGTGGCGGCAGATCCGGCGCCGCGTGCCCGTCCTATACAGCTCGAACCGCTCCTCCGGCAGTTCCTTACCACAGTTCCTGCAGATCATCATCACTATTCACTTTTACCTTTGAACATAGTTCAATATAGCCTGGTGACGGTTCTTCGTGGCATCGAGCAAGACCGAGCAGTGGATCCATCGCGCCCCGAAGCGGTTGTACTCGAACAGCAGCTGATCGAAGTCGATGTTCTTGCGAATGAACTCGAAGTACTCGCGGCCCACCTCGATCGAGGGCAGGTGAATATCCATCGCCTCACCCGTGAGGTGCTTCGAGGCCCCTACCCCGCCGACGCCTTCGTTCACCTCCGGACAGCGGAAGCCGCTGTTCACGCGGATAGGACCGAACACCTCCCGCAGTGGTTCGCCAAGCTTCTGGCAGAGGTTGAACAGCGCCAACAATTGCAGTTCGTCGGGGGTGTTGTCGATACCGTGTCGCTCCGCCCACTCTGAGCGGGTCATCTCCTCATAGCTGAAATGAGGCGTCAACATGAAGTTTTCTCTTTTCATAAGCTTTTTTTGTTTTTTGGATTTTTTGTTTGTTGATTGGACAGTGGACAGTAATGGACAGTAGAATTAAGAAATCTTTCACGCGTACTGCGTATATGCGGGCGCCCGGTACGCATGAGGTTTTCCGTAAAAGTAGTGTCCACAACTGTCCTACTGTCCACTGGAGTCGGTCTCTGCCTCGGCAGCCATCGTCCGCTGGGCGATCTGGATTTCCTCGGCCGTACGCAGCACGACGATGTAGCCCCGCTGCCCCTGGTACTTCACGCGGCGGAAGCCCTGTTCGCCGAGGGCACGCCCCAGACAGACAGGCGACAGCTTCTGCGAGATGTTCGCCGACACCAGCTGCATGGCACGCGCCACGCTCATGAACACGCCGGGCTCTGCCCCCGTCGGCTGACGGAAGTACAGCTGCACCAGCTCCTGCTCCAGCCGGGGCGTCTCGTACTGGCGGTTGTGTGCCGACAGCCGCTGTACCTCCTCGGCGGAGAACCAGTACTGGAAGCCCTCCTGATAGAGCGCATAGGCCTGCGCGTAGATGCCCGCGTAGTTGAACGGGTGGTCGCGCGGCGAGGCGATGTGCTCCACCTCGAAAGGCAGCCAGCGCCGGTTGCCCGTCGGGTCGCAGAGGAACTGCGGGTTGTTGCCCGTGCCGCAGAACGAGGCGATGTGCATGCGGTGCTCGTGGAAGTGGGCGTAGGCCGCCCGCTCGTCGATCGACGGCATCGTCACCGCGGCCTTCAGCTGGTTCAACTCCGAAGGCCGCATCGTGTCGAGCTCCTCGCAGCAGATCAACCCGTACTGGGTGAGCGTCAGCAGGTCGTCGCGGCCCATGCGGTTGGCGTTGGTCTTCGTGTAGAAGTAGGGCTTCAGCGCCGGCGGCAGCAGGTAGTTGAACCATGTGGTCTTGTAGCTGCCCTGTGCACCGATCAGCACCAATATCACGTTGTTCACCACCGCGGCGTCGATCCATCCCGCCACCATCGCCACGAGCCACTTCTTGAGGTAGGCATAGAAGAGCATCTGCTCATCGACGTCGCCCCTCACCTGCACCGACACCGACATCTCCAGGATGTAGTCGCTCTCACCATCCCACGGCGGCAGCTGGTCCAGATAGTACTGGAAGGGGTTGAAGTCAGGCACGAAGTCCGACTCCATCACACGGTAGATGTCCTGCGGGCGTACCATCTTGGCCTTCGACAGTTCCGCCCACAGTGAGTTGACGACGCGGTCGGAGATGGGCTGCCACTCCTGGATGACGGTTCCGTCTTCACCAAACCAGTCGCGCTCGGGCACCCTGCACTCCGTCCGCCCCGTAACCACGTTATGTCGGAGGTAGATCCTGTCGGCCAGGAACGTCTTGATCTCCTCCACCGTGGCATACATCTCCTGCCACGGTCGCTTGTGCTCCTTAGCCGATCCGTCTCCCTCAGCAGCAGCCTTCTTCCGTTTCTTCTTTGGTTTCTCTTCGTCCATAAGCATATAAAGATTGACGGCGCAAAGATACGGAGAAAAGAATTGGCAAACAAGCGGATGCCCACAAACTGCTATACAATTGTATACAGAAAAAAGAAGCAGCCTGGCGGCTACCTCTTCTTGTACTTGCGGAGTTGTGCGTAGAGTGTGGACTGACTGTTACTTAGGTTAGAGTGCCGGTAAAGATATTGTGCCAAAGAACTCATGTTATCATCCTTCAGGGCATGCGTGTGAAGCAGCCGCCCCAAGTCGATGTAGATGCTCGTGGCAATCACCTTGCTGAAGTCGAAATGAAAAGAATGCATTTTCATGGCATCGACATTCGCATCGTCATCAATGAGATACGGTCTCCACGACTCGATGACCTTCCTCAGTTCACCGTGAAAGTTATCACGGAACAGGGCCGACAGCGGTGTGTCTTTCTCGAAAACGGGATCTGCTGCTGACGGCTGATCATCCGCAACTACTTTATTTTGAAGTGCCTTAACCCACTTATCACCATAGAGATACTGGTTATCCACATGATCCACGTGGAGACTGCCTTTTCCATAGATATTGATGACTGTGCTGCCTTGGTGATCTTTCTCTTTCTGGTGCAGTTGCTCCAGCAGTTCGTTCACCATCTTCAGGACATCGGCGGGCAGCAATTCGCCGAGCCCTCCCAGATTGTCTGGGACTTCTATATTATTCATTGTCAAATGAAGTTTGAAACTTAAATGAATGTTGTCGGTAATGTACGTATTGCGATTTGGGAAAGGTGGGGCACCATTGGTACATTAACGACAAAACTTCCTGGCCAACGCCAATCAGCCAACACAAAGATGTCTATACCGCCAATGCCCACACCATATGGTGTGAGCAGGCAG
>ONGA01000024.1 GCA_900317285.1 uncultured Bacteroidales bacterium
CCGGCGGGCGGAGTGGCTGCTGCCGGAGGGCTACACGCATGTGTGGGCCGTGATGGAGGACCGCATGGGCAGGACGTCGAACAGCCTGTACCTGGAGCCTTTGGAGCCCGGGGAGGAGGTGGCTGGCGAGGGGCGGCCCGCGGTGGCGGTCAACCGCCAAAGTGAGCCTTTAGCTGATCCAGCTTGTGCTGACGCCTGCGGTTCCAGATTTCGGTGATAAGTTTCTTGGTGGAGAGCGGGAAGTCGCTCTTCATCATCCAGTCGTAGTAGGAGGGTTCGATTTCGAAGATTTCCTCGACGGCTTTGCCCTTGTATTTGCCGAAGTTGAATATTTCGCGCTGGCGTGCGTCGTAGCCGATGTGTCCGACGAGGTCGGCCCACTGCTTGTTGGCGGTGAAGTCGCTGAGCGCGGCGATGTCGTTGACGACGGGCTGCGAGACGCGGCCTGAGCGGTCCTTGTAGTCGACGCCCTGGTAGCGGTCGAGCTGAGCCTGGAGGACCTCGTAGGTGGCGATGGTGTCGGCGGCGGCGGAGTGGGCGTTCTCAAGGTCCTTGTGGCAGTAGAACTTGTAGGCTGCCACGAGGGTGCGCTGCTCCATCTGGTGGAAGATGTTCTGCACGTCGACGAGGCGGCGGCAGCGGAGGTCGAAGTCGATGCCGGCGCGGAGGAACTCCTCGACGAGGAGGGGTACGTCGAACTTGTTGCTGTTGTAGCCCGCGAGGTCGGCGTCGCCGATGTAGTCCATGAGGCTGGGAGCGAGTTCGCGGAAGGTGGGCTTGTCGGCCACGTCGGCGTCGCTGATGCCATGGATGGCGGTGGTGAGCTCGGGGATGTGGACGGTGTTGCCGTTGGCGTCGGCGGGGCGCACGCGCTCGACGCGGGTGTCGGTGGTGCCATCGGGCATCACCTTGTGGAGGCATATTTCGACGATGTGGTCGTGTCCGACCTGCACACCGGTGGTTTCAAGGTCGAAGAAGATGATGGGTTTGGTGAGATGGAGTTGCATGATCTATAGATTTGATAGAAGTGATAGATTTTATAGATTTATAATGGTTTTCCTGATGGCTACGAGGTGTTCGAGGAGCTGTTCCGCGAGGTCGAGGCGGAGCATGTTGGCGCCGTCGCTCTTGGCGCGGGCGGGCTCGGGATGGGTCTCCATGAAGATGCCGTCGGCACCCACGGCGATGGCGGCGCGTGCGATGGTCTCGATCATGTCGGGACGGCCGCCGGTGACGCCAGCGGTCTGGTTGGGCTGCTGGAGGGAGTGGGTGATGTCGACAATGACGGGGACGCCGTTCTGCCGCATGGTGGGGACACCGCGGAAGTCGACCACGAGGTCCTGGTAGCCAAAGGTGGTGCCGCGCTCGGTGAGCATGAAGTTCTCGCAACCGAAGGCGCGCATCTTGTCGGCGACCTGACGCATGGCCTCGGGCGAGAGGAACTGACCTTTCTTGACGTTCACGCACTTGCCGGTCTTGGCGGCGGCATGGAGCAGCTCGGTCTGGCGGCAGAGGAAGGCCGGAATCTGGAGCACGTCGACAAAGGGTGCCGCCATCTCGGCTTCGGCTTCGGAATGGATGTCGGTGACCACCGGCACATTGAAGCGGCGGCGCACCTCGGCGAGGATTTCGAGGCCCTCACGGTCGCCGATGCCGGTGAAGGAGGTGACGCTGGAGCGGTTGGCCTTGCGGTAGGAGGCCTTGAAGGCGAAGGGAATGGCGAGGCGCGAGGTGATCTGCACCAGGCGCTCGCAGACCTCAAAGGGGTTTTCGTGGTCCTCTATCACACAAGGACCGGCAATCAAAAAGAAATTGCCGGTCTCTGTGTGTTGTAGATTTGGTAAATTTGGAATCATAGGGAAAGGGTTAGTAGGACATGTCGTCGTTGGCGGCATAGTCGGAGGGCTCGTCATCCTCGCGCTCGTGGCGGCGCTCGGCGGCGCGCTGGAGGGAGATGATGAGGGCGCCGAGCATGCGGGTGAGTTCCATCAGGTACTCGCGCGACTGCTCGTGCTGGGCATCGTCAATAAAGCCGATGTTGTGGGCCACTTCGGTGTAGACCACACATTCGCGGATGGCTGTTTTGGCAATCTTGAGGTAGTGGTCGAACTGGGTTTTGCTGCGGCTGGACCCCTCGGCGATGTTGAGGGCGATGTCATAGGCAGAATGACAGAAGGAGGCGGAAAGAGTTTTCTCGCTCTCGGTACGCGGCGAGCAGACCTGGGCGGAGACCCAGCTGGCATAATCGGTGGCCTTGCCGTAGACGCGGAGGTCTTCGAAGCGGAAGAAGCTCACGTTGGGCATTGCGGGACGGGTAGCGTTCTGCTCAGTCATGTTGTTTTCTTGAGGATCCATGGTAATGTGATTTTGTTTAACGAATAATTTATTTAATAGTATTAGACGATTTCAGCGAAATATTTCATGAACTGGGTACGCATGGCGACGGAGGCGTGGTCGTTGGGCTGGACGGCGAGTTTGCCGCGGAACTTGTCGACCGACTCGTAGCCTTTCTTCTCCATCCACGAGGTGAGACCATTGTTGAGGTCGCGGAGGTAGGAGACGCCGTTCTTGTAGAGGCAGCTGACCACCTGGACGGTGGTGGCGCCGGCGAGGAGGAGCTTGACAACATCGTCGCCGGAGTAGACGCCGGTGGATGCCGCGAGGTCGCAACGCATCTTCTTGCTCATGATGGCGGTCCAGCGGAGGGTGTTGTAGAGGTCCTCGGGAGCGGAGAGGTAGGAGGTGTTCTTGAGGCACTCGTTCTCGGTGTCGATGTCGACCTGCACGCTCTTGTTGAAGAGGGTGACGCCCTGAACGCCCATCCAGCTGAGCTGCTGGAGCTGCTTCGCCATGTCGGTGAAGTAGGTGCCCACCTTGATGCTGACAGGGATGCTGACGGACTTGCGCAGGGTGTTGATAATCTGCGTGAAAGTGCGCTCGACATCGTCGGCGGAGAGGTTGGTCTCGTAAGGGAGGATAGCCATGTTGAGCTCGAGGGCGTCGCAGCCGGCCTCCTGGAATTTTATGGCGTAGGTAATCCAGTTTTCGTAAGAGAAGCAGTTGATGGAGCCGATGACGGGGATGGAGAGGCGCTGCTTGGCGGAGCGAATCATCTGGAAGTGCTTGTTGAGGGAGTCGTCGGCGACATGGGCGGCGATGTACTCATAGCTGTCACCGTAGTTGTCGGTAGGGGCAACGACATGGGTGTTGCGCTTGATATCATAGATAATCTGCTCTTCGAAAACAGACTTGAGGATGACAGCGCCGGCACCGGCAGCTTCCATTTCAACCATTTTGTCGACGTCGGCCGTAAGCCCGCAGCTGCCGACAATGATGGGGCTATTGAGTTCCAATCCCAGATATTTAGTCTTTGTATTCATAGATGTGTTTTTTTGTCAATTAAATTCAATTTGTACACGTTGCATTCCGCACATTTTCAACTTGCAAAGATATGTAAAATATATTTACAAAAAAAATTTTTCTTCACTTTTTTTAACAATAATTTTTTAAGGCATTGATTTACAGTAAATAAATTTGCATTACAGAATTAAAACTTTAAGCATTAAACTTTAAACTTTAAACTTTTATGCTCCAATTCACAAAAAATTTGTACTTTTGCACCTCGAAAAAAGTCGGGGGAAGAACGCCCCGCGACATAAAAAATGGAAATAAAAAGACTTATAAAATAATGAAAGAGCAATTAGAAGAAAAAAACACCGAGATGGGTAACGTCATCACCCGTTCGGAAGAATTCATCCGCAAGAACCAGAAAATGATTATCACCATCGCCTGCGCCGTCGTGGTCGTGGCTTTTGCCATCTTTGGCTACTACAAGTGGTACAAAGCCCCTCGCGAGATGCGTGCAGCCGAGGAGATGTTCGCCGCCGAGCAGTATTTCCTGCAGGGCGACTTCCAGAGAGCCCTCGACGGTGACGATGCCAACCGCGGATTCATCTCCGTGATCGACAACTACGGCGGCACCAAGGCCGGTAACCTCGCCAAATACTATGCCGGTATCGCCAACCTGCGTCTTGGCAACTACGACGAGGCTGAGAAATGGCTCGGCAAATACAGCGGCAAGGACACCTTCACCAAGCCCATCGCCATTATGGCCCAGGGTGACGCCGAAATGGAGAAAGGCAACACCGAGGCTGCCGTGAAGCAGTACCTCAGCGCCGCCAAAGCTGACGACAACGCCATCACCGCCCCCGCCGCCCTCTTCAAAGCCGGTATGGGCTACCTGATGCTCGGCGACAACGAGAAGGCTCTCGACTGCTTCAAGCAGATCAAACGCAACTACCCCGAAAGCACCGAATGGAGCGACATCGACAAGTATATCGGTCTTGTCGAGAACGTCAAGTAAACGGTGACTGACAAATAAAAGGAGAGGCATCCAAACGGGTGCCTCTCTTTTTTGTATGCCTTCTGCCGGGATTACTCGCCCAGCATCTTGGCAAGGGCGTCGACCATGTTGGCGGCGCCGTCGAAAATCTCGCTGATGCGGGTGGCAGCCATGTAGGCGGGGGTAGTGATTACCTTGTGCTCGCTGTCGACACAGACGTCGGAGGGACCGCAGGGGGTCACGCGGCAGCCAAAGCCCTTGGCAACGCCCGCGGGGGTGTTGGGAGCGGAACCGTCGGCGGGGCCGAGGGTAAGTTCGATCTCATAGCGTCCCAGCACCTTTGCCAGCACCATGGGTGCAATGCACATTGCCACGACGGGCTTCTTGGCGCGGTAGGTCTCGAGGATGGCGTCGGTAACGCCATCGATCACCTCCATGCGGGGACCGTCGAAAGCGAAGGTGGAGAGGTTGCGTGCAGCGCCCATGCCGCCAGGCAGCGCCAAAGCGTCGTAGTCCTCGGGGCGGTAGTCTTCGAGCGGGAGCAGGTTGCCACGGGCGATGCGGGCGCTCTCGACGAAGATGTCGCGCTGCTCCATGTCAAGCAATGTGCCTTCCTCCTCGGTCTCCTCGACGTCGACATGGGGGACAACCTCGAAGAATCCCTCAGGGGCGAAGCACTGGTACTGCCAGCCACGACGGTCGATGGACAGCATCAGGGAGAGGCTCTCCTGGAGCTCGCTACCGTCGCGGTTGCCGCAACCGGAAAGAATGATTGCTATCTTTTTCATATAGGTTTAAGGTTTAAAGTTTAAGGTTTAAGGTTTAAAGTCAGCGGCTGCGCAAGCCCCTTAAACCTTAAACCCTAAACCTTAAACCAAGTATCTCTTACTTGTTGAAAGCGTCGACGCTCTCTTTAATCAGCTGGAAGGTAGCCTCGATGTCGTTGTCGAGACCCATGCTGAAGCGGATGAGGCCTTCACTCATGCCCATCTCTTTCTGGATGTCCTCGGGGACCTCGGAGCTGGTGCTCTTGCCGCTGTTGCTGAAGAGGGTCTTGAAGTAGCCAAGAGAGACGGCGAGGTAGCCGACACCCTTCTGCTGCATGAGCTCCATGATCTTGCTGGCGCGCTCGGCGGTGCCCATGTCAATGCTGATCATGCCACCGAAGCCGTAGCCCTCGTTCATCATGCTGCAGAACAGCTGATAGTCGGGATGCTCGGGCAGACCGGGGTAGTTGTATTTGAAGCCCACCTCTTTGAAGCGCTTGGCGAGGTACATGGCGTTCTCACCGTGTTTCTTCATGCGGATGTGGAGGGTATGGAGGTTCTTGTTGATGGAAGCGGAACGCATGGGATCCAGCACGGGGCCGAGGAGCA
Source organism: uncultured Bacteroidales bacterium (assembly GCA_900317285.1). Lineage (GTDB taxonomy): Bacteria > Bacteroidota > Bacteroidia > Bacteroidales > P3 > Colimorpha. The sequence continues at coordinate 5,719 of ONGA01000024.1, forward strand.
TGCAGGTACCGTCGTTGACATCAATAAGGCTGTTGATATACTCGGCGCTGCCGCAGATGGCACCGGCGACGCAGTCGTTGGTACCGTTGATGTACTTGGTCATCGAATAGACGGTGACGTCGGCACCCAGACGGCAGGGGCTGAAGATCATGGGGGTGAAGGTGTTGTCGACGATGAGTTTGGCACCGGCGGCATGGGCCATCTTGCTCAGCTCGGGCACATTGGCGATGCGGAGCAGGGGGTTATTCATGGTCTCGGTGTAGACGACCTTGGTATTGGGGTGCTCGGCGAGGGCTTTCTTCACGGCGTCGAGGTTCTGCATGTTGACGAACGTGCAGTTCACGTTGAACTTCTTGAGATAGTTGGCCATGAAGGCGAAGGTGCCACCGTAGGTGGTCATGGAAGCCACGATATGATCGCCGGCTTTCACCTCATGGAGCAGGGCGCTGGTGATGGCAGCCAGACCGGAACCGGTCACCCAGGCAGCCTCGGTGCCTTCCATGGCGGCCAGGCGCTGGCAGAGGGCGAGGTTGGAGGGGTTCCAGTGGCGGCTGTAGAGGAAATAGCCCTCGGTCTCACCGTGGAAAGTCTCGGTCATCAGGTGAGCCTCAGGGAAAGTAAAGGTGGCGCTGTCGCAGATTGCGGGGTTCACACCACGGTTGGCATCGCGTCCGTCGACGCGCTGGATTGCGGTTGCAGGGTCGAATTTGTTCATGTAATACAATTTTAATGGTTTATTAATTTCATTTTTGAGACTGCAAAATTACGAAAAAATTACGACATGGAAAATAAATTTTGCCATATCGGGCAAAATTAGTATTTTTGCATTTTGAAATAAAGACATATATAATAATGAAACGAAGCATCCTCATCCTCATAACCATTGTATTTTCAAGCCTTTCCGTTAGCGCACAAAAACTTGCCTACGAGAGTTCGCTCCAGAGTTTCGGTTACAAGAACGACAACGGCACCTGGAAGATAGCTCCCAAGTTCCAACGCGCAGGCGAATTCGAGGGCAGCAACAGGAAATGGGCTCCCGTGAAGCTCGACGGCCATTGGGGATGCATCGATATCGACGGCAACATGATTTGCCGCAACCTCTTCCCCTCCAAGGATGTGGCCCGCGAGGCTGGTCATGAATGGGAAATCATGAGTGAGCCCGGCAAATGGGTCTACCCTGCCCGTAACCAGGCCGACGGGCGCTGGGGTTTTGTCGATTACTACGGTCGCTGGAAATACCAGCCCATCTATGAGAAAGCCAACCCGCACCAGGGCAAGGACCCCAAGAGTTTCGCCACTGTCCGCAAGGAAGGACGCTGGGGTTGCATCGACGGCCGAGGCGTGCTGGTGTGCAACAATATTTTCCTCACCCAGGAGCAAGCCGAGGAGGCAGGCCGTCAATGGTCTATCGGCCGAAACTACTACAGATGGCGCATCGCCACCACCAATCCCAAGACCGGTCTCTGGGGCTTCGTCGACTATCTCGGGCGCTGGGCTGTGCAACCCAGTTACAACGACTACCGTCCCTTTGGTGACGACAACTGCTACGAGTACACGCAGGTGAAACAGGAGGGCCGCTGGGGCAATATCAACCGCAACGGCGAAGTCATCACCGTCTCCATATTCCTCTCTGCCGAAGATGCCGCATACGCGCTGAAACAGTACGAGATGGGGCGCACCCTTGAAGGATGGCGATTCCCCGTGTCCAATCCTGCCGACGGCAAATGGGGCTGGGTGGACTGGAGCGGCGAATGGCGCATCCAACCCAGATATGAGGACGCCTCTCATTTCGCCAGCGACACTGGTCTCTTTGCCACCGCTAAGTACGACGGCTACTGGATGGTGGTCAGCGATACCGGCGAAGACCTCTCGCGCAACGTCTTCACCCTCTCGTCCGAAGCCTGGCAGGCCGGCAATGAGTGGGACACGCACCAAGAACTGGGCCACTGGCTCTACCCCATCATGGACCCCGGCACCGAGGCATGGGGCTACGTGGACTACAAGGGCGAATGGGTCATCAAACCCACCCTTGAAGACGCCAAGCTATTCATGAACGTATGGAACGACCGCGTGGCTCCCGCGAAGATGGATGGCAAATGGGGTTGCATCGACCATACCGGCCAGTTCGTGGTGAAGAACCAGTTCAACACCTCCGCCGAAGCCGCTATGGCAGGCCGCCGCTGGGCCGAAGGCAAGAGATTTTAAGTGAATTAAGAATTAAGGATTTTGAAAACACTGATTCATAATGCGACCATCGTCAACGAGGGTCGCATTTTTGTTGGCTCGGTCGTCATAGAAGACGATAAAATTGCCGAGATTTCGGAGAATTCAGAATACTCTGAATATTCCGATTATTCTGAGATAGTTGATGCAAAGGGTCTTTTGCTTCTGCCTGGGGTGATTGACACGCATGTGCATTTCCGCGACGGCGGCAATTCCGAGAATCCCGCGGGGACGTTCTATAGCGAGAGCCGCGCCGCACGCGCCGGTGGCGTAACCTCGGTCATCGACATGCCCAACACCAATCCACAAACCACCACGCTCGAAGCCCTCGAAGACAAGGAAGCCCTCGCGGCACGCGATTCGGCGGTCAACTACGGGTTCATGCTCGGTGCCACCAACGAGAATATCGACACACTCCTCGCCATTGACCCCACACGCTACGCTGCCATCAAGCTTTTCCTTGGTTCGAGCACGGGCAACATGCTGGTCAACAATCCCGAGCAACTCGACCACCTCTTCCGCGATGCCCGCAAACTCATCGTGGCGCACTGCGAACAGGAGGAGGTCATCCAGGCGAACCTGCTCAACGCCAAGCGCGAATTCCAAGGTACTGCGGGCGAGACAGCAGCCCTGCATCCCAAGATACGCAACAACGAAGCCTGCTTCCTCTCCACCTACCACGCCATCGAACGTGCCCGCCGCTACGGCACCCGTTTCCATGTGGCGCACATCTCGACAGCCACCGAGCTCAGCCTGCTGAGCAACTTTGATCTGGAGAAAAAGAACATCACCGCCGAGGTAACTCCCAACCACCTCTGGTTCGACGACCGCGACTATGCCGAACTGGGCAACCTCATCAAGTGCAACCCCGCTATCAAGACCAACGACGACCGGCTGGCATTGTGGGCAGCCCTTGAGGACGACCTCATCGATACCATCGCCACCGACCATGCCCCCCACCCTCTCGAGGCCAAGAGAAAACCCTACTTCGACGCTCCCAGCGGCATACCCTCCATCCAGCACTCGCTGCAGATGATGCTGGAGCCCGCCATCGACAACAAAGAACTGCTGACGATGATTGTCAGCAAGATGTGCCACAATCCCGCCCTGCTCTTCGGCATCCGCGAACGCGGATTCATCCGGAAGGGATACAAAGCCGACCTCGTACTTGTGCGACCCGGCGTGGAGACGACCGTCACGCGCGAATCATTATTATATAAGTGCGGCTGGTCGCCCCTCGAAGGACAGACCTTCCACACCCGCATCGAGCGCGTATGGGTCAACGGTGACAGCACCGGAGGCGGAGCCGAAGCACTCCAGTTCAGCAAATAAAAAAAGCCCCGACGATTCGGGGCTTATTTTTTTTCTTCGGAAAGCTATTCCGCGCGGCCGAGGCTGATGCCCACGCCGGCGAAGAGGGTGCTGCCCTCCCAGGCTTTCTTCACCGATTCCTTGTTCGCCAAGGAGAAGTCCTCACGGTCGATGAGGGCGATATTGTATCCGGCGAAGATGCGGAAGCGGTAGAACTGGATGCCGGCGCCGATGGTGCCGCCCATGTCGAAATGCACATCCACCTGGTCGGCCACATTCTTGTAGTTTGCCAACGAGGAAAGGCCCACATTGAAGACGGGGCCTCCAAAGACCAGCACGTTGGTGCTATGGCTCAAGGGAATCTTGAAGTTCAGGTAGAACGGGACCTTGAGGTTGATGTTGGAGGTGGAGAAATCGATGGTGTCCGACAGGGTTTGCTTGGCCGAAGCGAAGCTGAGATAGGCACCGGGGGCGAGGCCCACCCTTCCGAGCAGCGGCGCATTGAGCGAGACACCGATCATGCCACCGTTCAGGTAATCCACATTGTCGAACAATCCGTCGGCGGCGTCCTTCTGGTAGTAGAAGGTGTGGCTTTGATGGATATAGGCGGCATTGATGCTGAGCTGTGCATGGGCATTGCCTGCCAACGACAGGGTCACTATCAGACAAGCCAGGGAGAAGATTTTTTTCATATTTCTTAAATACAAAAAGGACAAGAAAGGACAAACCCAGACTTGTGCATTCCTGCGTTGTCTGTCTTGTCCTTTCTTGTCTGCCGGTTTATTTTTCCAAACGGATGCGGGCGTCGACGGCGGTGACGTAGCGCGGGTTGCCGAGGAGCGGGTTGAGGTCCATCTCGGCAATCTCGGGAGCGGCCTGCACGAGGGCGCTGACGCGAGCCACCTGCTCGGCATAGAGGTCGATGTTGACACCCTCCTGGCCACGGACGCCTTCGAGGATCTTGTAGCCCTTGAGCTGCTTGAGCATCTCCTTGGCTTCAGCGGCGGTGATGGGGGCCAGGGCGCTCTGGACATCCTTGAGCACCTCGATGAAGATGCCGCCCAGACCGAAGAAGATCTGATGGCCGAACTTCTCGTCGCGGATGGCGCCGATGTAGACGTCGGTACCGTCGAGCATGGGGTACATCTCCACGGCGTAGGTCTCGGGGATGACGATGAGGCGGTCGAACTCCTTGGCCACGGTGTCGAGGTCCTTCACGCCGAGGGTGACGCCGCCCACGTCGCTCTTGTGCAGCGGGCCGACGACCTTCATGACGAGGGGCACATCCTTCGAGCAGCCCACCTCCTTGGCGAAGGCGAGGGCATCCTCTTTCTTGCTGACTTCGACGCTCTTCTTGCGGCTGATGCCGGCGGCGTCGAGGAGCTCGTTGTAGTCGGCAATCTCCATGTAGCCGTCCTTGCAGCGCTCCACGGTCTTGCGGATGCGGGCCACGTCGATCTTCGGAAGCTCGACGTTCTCGGGCTGGGGCTTGGGGGTATGGTAGACCTTGACAAGGGCGTTGCCGAGCACGCACTCCTCGGGGAAGTTGATGTTGCCTTTGGCAATAAAGTCCTCAATCTCGCTCTTCACATTGATGATGGAGGGCAGGACGGGGAAGATGGGCTTCTTGCAGGTGCGCATCTTCTGGTCGAGGAGGTCGTAGACTTCCTTGTTGGAGAAGAGTCCGGGCGAGCCGAAGATAACGACGGAGAAGTCGATGTCGGTGTATTCGTTCTCGACGGTGTCGATGATATAGCCAAGCTGTTCGGCGGTGCCGGTGGCGAGGAAATCGATGGGGTTGCCCACGGAGGAGCCACCGAAGAGTTTCTCGAGCAGGGGGGCGCTGGCGGGATGGTCCTTCAGGCTGGGGACTTCCATGCCGCCGTTGCTGAGCACGTCGGTGAGCATCACGGCAGGACCGCCGGCGTGAGTGATGACGGCGCAGCGTTTGCCCTTGAGTTCGGGATACATGAAGACGGCGCAGACGGTGGTGAGTTCCTGACGGTTCTGGCAGCGCACGATACCGGCCTTGCGGAAGAGTGCGTCGACGGCGGCGTCGTTGGTGGCGAGGGCGCCGGTGTGCGAAGAGGCAGCGCGGGAGCCTGCGGCGGAGCCACCGCTCTTGATGGCGGCGATGTGGCAGCCCTTGTTGATGAGGCTGCGGCTATGCTTGAGGAGACGCTGCGGGTCGCCAATCTTCTCCATGTAGAGCATGATGACGTGCGAGGACTTCTCAGGATCGAAGGTCTCGTCGAGGTGCTCGAGGACATCCTCGATGCCGAGCTGGGCGCTGTTACCGACAGCCCAGACGCTGTTGAACTTGAGGCCGTTGCTCATGCCGTACTCCTTGATGAAGACGGCGGTGGCACCGGAGCCGGTGATGAAGTCGACGCCCTTGGGGTCCAGCGGGGGGATGGGGGTGTCGAAGCAGCCGGCGTAGTTGACGTTGAGGAAGCCGGTGCAGTTGGGGCCGATGAGGGAGCCGCCGACGGAGTTGATGGTGTCGACGATGTGTTTCTCGATTTCGGCGCCCTCGTGGCTCTCTTCGGAGAAGCCTGCGCTGACGATGATAAAGCCCTTGCAGCCTTTTTCCTTGGCGAGGACGTCGACGGTCTGGGCGCAGAACTTGGCGGCGATGCAGAGGATGGCGCAGTCGACCTGGGGGAGGTCGTCGACCTTGGCGTAGCATTTCACGCCCTGGACCTCTGTTTCTTTGGGGTTGACGGCGTAGACCTGACCCTTGAAGGGGCTCTCGAGGAGGTTCTTCAGCGACTTGCCGCCGGGTTTATGTACATCACTGGAAGCACCGCAAATGACGATGCTGCGGGGATTGAGTAGTTCTTTTGCTATCATATCTTTTATTGTTGTTTGATTGCTTGTGTGTCGAAATGATTTTGCAAAAGTACGAAATGTTTTTTAAACGGCAAAATCTTTTTACAATTGCGCCTGTTTATTCAATGAGGGGGGAGGAAAACTGGGGGTCGGAGCTTGAGGGGATAGAGGGAATAGAGGCGATAGAAGGGATAGAATCGATAGAGGGACTAGATGGACTAGATGCTCTAGAGCAACTAGATGGGGTGAGGGGCTCCAGGTATTGGCTTTCGGAGGTGCGGCCCATGGGGTCTTCGATGAGGGCCCAGAGGTGGGCGTCGCGGAAGGCATCCGGGAGGAGGGTGCTGAGGCGGCGGGAACGGCGCTCGGCGGTGGCTACGCACTGGGTCAGGCCTTGTTCTTCATTGTAGGCGTAGATCTTAATTGTGTCTTCATTTTTGGCTCCGTGGTGGTGGAGGTTCTTGTCCCACTTCAAGCTCAATACGCCGTCCTCGACGGTGATTTCGGTGAAGGTGACCATGGGGACGGGTCCAACGGACAGCTTCATGTCTTTCAGCGAGATGGCTCCCTCCTTCGTCCAATTGAGGTGGACGAAGGCGTTGCCGGCGGTCATGGCGTGCTGCGGGGCGTAGTGGCGCATGCCGACCTTGAGGGCCGGGAGCAATTTCGAGGCCAAAGAGACCATGTCGCCGAACTGGCGGCGGTGGGCCTGCTGGGCTTCGGTGCGGGGATTGGCGACGAAGCGCGGCTTGGCGCGCATAAACCACTGGTTGTTACGGCGGTAGCCGATGACGGTGCCGACGGTGCCGGAAAAGCCGCCGAGGATGCCT
>ONGA01000011.1 GCA_900317285.1 uncultured Bacteroidales bacterium
CCTTGATGGAGTTTTGCCATGATGGTATGTGTTTAATTTTTATTCAATTACGGGTATCAACTCTTACTGATGTATTACTGAAGCCTTACCTCGCTTCTAAGTGTATGGATAACGGCAGGGTTGGGGAATTATTGTTCATGAATTGAAAATTGATAATTGAGAATTGAAAATTGAGAAGACAACGGGATATGTTTTTTTAACGACAACAGAGACAACGCGGACAACGGGCTCAGTGCAACACGCACTGAGCTGGGCTGGCGCTGGAAGTTCTCTGGATTTATGGATTACGCGGAGCGGGGAAATTTATAAGATATATAGATTTCGTGAGCGCAGCGAGCAGGAGAATCAGGGGTTGCAAAAAAGAGGGTGCCCGGTGGGGGCATCCTCTTTTGTTGTTTTCCGCGGCGGGGTTGGCGGCGGGAGGGGGTTATAGTATGACTAGTTTCTTTGTCAGGGTGTTGTTGTCGGTGGTGACGCGGAGGAAGTAGGTGCCGGGGGCCAGCTGGGATTTGCGGATTGGGAACTGGGTGTTGACGGCGGTGGAGGGGATGACCGTGCGGCCCTGAAGGTCGAGGAGCATGAGCGTGGAGGGACGGCTGACACGGACGGTGACGTCGGTGCTCGCCGGGTTCGGGAAGACTTCCACGTTCCATCTCGAGCTTCCCGTTTCCTCGATGCCCTGAAGGTCAGGGGTGACAGCAAACACTTCGACATTGTCGATATCGGTTATGTTCGGTCCCACTGTTCTGCTTTGATATCGGATGGCCATCCGAGCCTCAGGAACCGTCACACCACTGAAATGTATGGTGTCACGATGCCTATCAGAATAATAAAACGAGTTTGCACGCGGCAAGTTATGCAACGGAGTATAGACAGTATCGATAATATAACCTACTGATAATGTGTCGTTATTTCCACTCTGAAGATAGTCAAAAGCCAGCGACAACTGCTCCAATGGGCGGTCAAAGCCTGGCAGCACCACCATGGACATACCTTTGTCAGAGGAGTCCCTGTCCGCATACATCCAAAGAACCTTCCTGACATTCCCATAGGAATCCTCGTAATTATGGACCATCGGTTTGTTGGAATCATAACCGGTCCAGCAACTTGTCCAGCAATCGGGTATCTGTCCTGTCGACACGTCATCAAAGTTCTCGGTATAGGGTACCGGGTGATAGTTGCAAATGGATGAGTTAAAAATATTTATTTTGTCGATGGCCACGCCGAAGTAGGACCCATTGCACCACCAACGCAGGGCGAGGCGGGCGTTGCTGTCGGGTACAGAGTTCAAGAGAACGGTTTCGCGGCGATAGCTGTCGGCATGGGGTGTCATATCGGTTATAGCAACGAACGTATCGTTGCTGTCGATATAGCCCACTGTGAGGCTTCCCTTGACGGTTCTCTCAAAACGGTAGTCGAAGGCAATGGAAAGATCCTGCAAAGGCTGATCGAAACGTGGCAGCGTAACTATCACCACAGTATCGTAACCAGCGTTTTTACCCGCCATCATCAAGAGGGCCTGGTCGGTCAGCCCGTCGATATACTGGTAGCCATTGCGCGGGATGACATGCGGTGCATAATTACTTCCATTCCAGGTGCTTCTCCAACAGGTCGGCAACTCGCCATCCTGATCCCAAGCCTGGGCAGCGATCTCCTCAAAATCCTCATAGAAGGGGAGTTCTACTCTATCACAATCCAATACACTCACCACCACGCTTGCACTGTTGCTGCCAAAAGAGTTGGAGGCTGTCAAGGTGAGTGTATCAATGCCGGCAGAAGAATAGACGAGTGATTGAGAGGAAACGAGTCCGCTTGTCCATGTAGAGTCGAGGAGGGAAGAATGCCATGTGTAGGTGAGGGCAGTGGTGTCGCCTCGGCGCAGTAGAGGAGTGAAGACAACGGTGTCGTAAATCCCGGCAGAAATAGGTCCCGACAGTCGGACGTCGGGTCTCATCAACAACGGGTTGGCCTCGACAACACGGACATCGTCGATAATCACTGACCAAAAGGGAGAGTAATTACAGCTCCAACGCAAAGCCATCCTGGAGGCGGTGGAAGGCACTCCATAGAAGCTCACCGTGTCCACACGCCCTGAGCTTTTGGGCATGTCAGCAACCGGAACAAAAACATCGTCATCCAAATAACCTACAGAGAGCGTTCCAAAATGATAGTCTTCATGACGATAAAAGAAAATCAGCGAAAGAGTATCGAGGGGGGCGGTGAATTCGGGCAACATGACATATGCCACCGAGTCCCAGCCTCCATAATAAGGGTTCTCATTTACTTGGTTTCTCCCAGCCATCATAGCCAATGCACTGGAAGAATAATGTATTGGGAAGTGATTGTACCACCCATTATACACCATCGGTCTTTTATAAGCCTCACCATCCCAACTAAAGTCCCAACACGCTGGCAAATGGCGGTTGAGAGTATAGGTTAGATAACTATAAAATGTACTTACGATGCGTTCAGTACCGGATATGCTGTCGAAATTCTCGCTGAAAGGCACAGCATACGGGCCATTGCAGATGGGGTCACCAATGACAGAGATAACCACCTGATGCGTGTCGGCGCCAAATTCATTAGAAACAACAAAAGTCAGGGTGTCGACGCCAACTGCATCATAATAAAAATAATAGTGGAATGAACCATTGGGAGAAACATCCGTATTCCATGTGCTGTCTTTCAAGGAGCTATGCCATGTGGCGACAAGATCCCGTCGGGAGCATCCACCAAGATTATATTCAAAATCAATGAGTTCCTCCTTGCCTACACGATTCGGCGCATTGAAATGGGTAATAACAGGGACCTCGCTGTAATAAGCCAGACTGATATCGTCGATGGTATTGACATTTCCAGATACTGCGGAAGAGATGGCCAAACGGATGCGTTGACCCTGATAGTTGGACATTGGGATACCATGAGCCCCGTATGAACCGGCAATTTGTTGCCATTGCAGATTCTCCACGGAAGAATAACTGCTATCAAGAGCCACCTTCACGGTGAAACGGTTATTGGTCGCATTCCAAGTCAAGTAGAATTCGACCATGTCCTCGGGCATGAGGATAGCTGGAGAGACCAGATAAGCGCCAGATGTGGAGGTTGAGAGATAATGATTTCCTTCATCATTAGAGACATAGTGCCAGGCAGAGCTGTCACTGAGGCGACAAAGACGGAATTGTCCATTGCCGACACTGGTCAATTCACTCCAAAGGTCGAGGGCTGCAGTGTCCTCAAAATTCTCAACCCAAGGACAAGTAATGGTGGTGTCGCTGTTCTGGGCATGGAGCGGGGTGCAGTAGCCCAGAAGGGCGAAAAGCGTGATGAGAATACCCAAAGGGAGGTGTTTCATGGTTAAAAAGTAGTTTTAATTGTTTATGAGGTTTAATTAATAAGTTGTTTTTCCTCTCCTATAGACAAGAAAATCCTGTGATTGTTGACGGGCAGCCCGGGATTTAACATCATTTAACGTCGGCCGCCACCCCTGCCCTCCGGCGGGCAGGCATCGGGAAAGTGCTGTAATTAGTTGGTTTAGTCATTGTCAGTTGTCGTCAACGGGATATCGGGAAATTATTCTTAAAGAAGATATGGAGGATTGTATAGAATTGTTTGAACAATGGCGTCCTCAAAATAAATAATAAAATGGAACAGGGGATGCAGAGAACCCCGAAAGTTGGACACAACTTTCGGGGTTCTCTGCACCTGTCCCATAGGGAAGTGTTAGCTGCCGTAGGCGTGGAGGCCGCCGAGGAGGAAGTTGACGCCGAAGTAGGTGATGATGACGCTGAGGAAGGCGAGGGAGCAGTAGAGGAAGAAGGCTTTGGGGCTGCGTCTGATTTTCAGGGAGGGGTGCATGGGGAAGGCGTAGACGATGAGGGTGATGAGCGCCCAGACTTCCTTGGGGTCCCAGGTCCAGTAGTTGCCCCAGGAGATGTTGGCCCAGAGGGCGCCGATGATGATGCCGAGGGCAAGGAGGAAGACGGCAGGATAGAGGAGGCGCTTTGCCAAGTTGAAAATTGAAAATTGAAAATTGAAAGATTTCTTGCCGCTTATTAATCCGGCGATACCTATCATCATCAGGAAGAAGAAGAGGGCGTAGGACATCATGATGACGGCGACATGGAGGCAGAGCAGGGGGGAGCTGAGCACGGGCATGAGGTTGGTGACGGGCGGGTTGCTGCCGCTCATCATGGCGACCAGAAGGCAGAAGCCCATGGTGAGCAGGGCTATCGGCAATCGCATTCCCTGTGCAGACGAGGACGTCTGCGCACCCAGTCCGATGATGCCGATGGCGATGGCCATGAGGTTCATGCTGTCGAATCCGCCCGCCATGGGGATGTGGCCGCCAGCTATCCAACGGAGGACGAAGATAAGCAGGAGGTAAGAGGTAAGAACTAAGAGGTAGGAGGTAAGGGCTACTTTCAGCCAACGGGGCATGTTTTTCCCGCGACCCTGGCACCAGAGACTGTAGGCGAAGCAGAGGAGACCGAGGGTGAGGGTGAGCATCGCCAGCCAGCGGCCGGTGGTGAGGGCGTTGTAGAGTCGCTCGGCTTTGACTCTCGTAGGGGAGGGGAGCACATTGGAAGCGCGTTTCTCCTGGAAGAGTTTTATCTTCTCGAAGACCTGTTCCAGGGCTGCATAGTCGCCTTTCACGACCAGCTCCTGGCAGTAGCTGAGGTGTTTGCGGATGAAGAGGTACTCGTCGTCGGAGACGGACAACGGGAGGTCGTCGTTTTGGGCGTACCAGCCGAGGACGCCGGTGCTGTCGGATACGGGGAAGAGTTTCAGGCCGCGGCCGGAGAGGAGCATCTCTACCAGCGCCTTGCTTTCTTTCTGCCGCTTGGGTTTCACCTGGTCGAGGAGGGGCGCCCAGTCGCCGTAGTTGAAGAGGAAGCCGCTGAGGACCTGCTCGGAGGAGAGGCCTTGGTAGGTGGCTTTGCCGGTGAGCTTGGTGGTGAAATCCTTGGCGAAGGTCTGCAGGGGGCAGATGCGGCCTTTGTAAAGGGTGTACATCTCACCCATCTTGGAAGCGGTCTCGCGGGGCAAGGTTTTTGGCGCTGCCTGCGCCGAATTGAAGATTGAAAGTTGAAAATTGAGAATCAATAAAAGTCCCAGCGGGACGATGGTTTTTAGCCGTGGGCGCGAGCCCACGGATGGGGTGTTGTGGTGGCTTGAGCCCTGTAAGGGCGGTACATCGGCAGCTGGTTTTGTGTCGCCCCTACGGGGCTTCTGCTGCAGGCATAGCCATCCCAGACCAAGGAGGAGGAGGGCATAGCCGGTGTAGGTGACGGGGATACCCCAGGGGTCGTGGCTGACGCTGAGGGTGGTGCTGCCCTGGTCGTCGTAGTCCTCCTGGTAGTAGCGGCGGCCGCCGTGGCGGAGGATGTGGTTCATGGAGATGTCGAAAGGCTCGCCGTTGGCAGTGACGTGACTGACGAAGTCCATCGGGGTGTGGGTGCCGGGATAGTAGAGCACCTCGAAGCGCTCGAGGGTGATGCCCTCCTTGGTCTCGCCGGGGGCCAGGGTGATGCTGTAGTGCTCGCCCGTCCAGGTGGTGAGGGCGCCGCCGAGCAATATAATCGGTATTGACGCATGTATCAGCAGCGAGGCAGGCCGATGCCATAGCCGACCCTGCACGATGGCGACGATGGCAGCCACGGCCACAAGTCCCAGCAGCACGGCGAACCACCATGAGCCGTAGAAGTGGTCGGCCACCCATTCCGCCCCGCGGTAACGCTCAAAAACGGTGCCCGCGGCCAAAACTATGACCGCAAGCACCATCAAAAAGATTCTTGCTTTCTTCATTCTCCTTAACTACAAATTAGATGGCATTGATGAATTTCACCACGGCGTCGCGGTCCTCCTTTGAGAGTTGGCGGAAACGCTCGACGGTCCAGCGGGCGTCGCTCTGGGCGGAGCCGTGCCACATGATGGCCTCGATGACGTTGCGGGCGCGGCAGTCGTGCAGGCGGTCGGCATGGCCGGAGCAGATGGGTGCCAGGCCGCGGCCCCACAGCGGGGTGGTGCGGCACCAGCCTGTGCGGATGTCGTTTTTCATGAAGAGGCGGTGCTGCACCATGTCGGTGTAGGGCCAGATTTTCTGGTAGGGGTAGCGAGGCAGGCGGGCGTCGCCGTCGCTAAAGAAACCGTTGGGGTCGGTGAAGTTGTCGGGACCCGTCTCCCAGCTGGGACGGTGGCAGGTGGCGCAGCCCGACTCGATGAAGAGGCGTTTGCCGCGCTGTACGGTAGCGTCGGTGATGTTGCGGGCGGCGGGGACGGCGAGACCACGGTGCCATATCATGAAGTTGACATAGTCCTCATCGCTCATCTCGACGGGCAGGTCGGTGGAGGTGAGGTAGTTGTAGATGTCCTGCTGCACGTTGCCGGTGCGGTTCCAATCAGGGAAGTACTGGTAGAACTGTGCCTGCACGTCGGGGTCCTGTGAGGCGGCGGTGGCGTAGATGGTGGGGTCGAGGCTGAGGTAGTGCTTGCGGCGGTCGCTGCGGGTGACGTTAGTGATGTTCCAGATGGCGTTGGCGCCGGCGGCATCCTGCAGGGGACCGCGGCTGAGGGCGTAGGTGAAGCGCTTGGGATGCGTGGTGTTGCCATAGAGCGAGGCCCAGTCGCCGCCGGCCCAGATGGCGGGGTTGAGGGTGGCGCCAGCCTGCTGCTCACGCAGATACTGCGCCTTGAGCGAGTCGTCGGGGATGGCGTCGAGGAGACCAGTGCCGTAGATGCCAATGGTGCTCTCGAGGCGGAACGCCAGTTGAGAGTAGGGGGTGGAGAGCGGGGCGTAGAATGCATCCTCGGGGATGTTGACCTCGGGATAGATGAGGTCGTAGGTCTCGCCGTCGGGGAATCGGTTGCCCCAGTCGTCGGTGTAGGGCAGCCATGCGATGGTGATCTTCTCCTCGTCGATGGAGGGCTTGAAGGGCGCCACGGCCTTGGTTTGCGGCATGCCGGCCACGGAGGATTCATAGGCATTGGTGGCGCTGTTGTAGACCACCAGCAGGTAGCCGTTGCCCCAGTCGTCGGCACGGTAGCGTTCCATGCGTCGTCCGTGGCCGTAGCCTGGGTGACAGCTCTCGCAGCTGGAACGTACGTAGAGCGGCCCGAGGCCGTTGAAGGGAGGGTTGTTCTGCGTCACGGTGTGCTCGAAAAACATCTCGCCGTATTTGAAGGCGTTGACCATGCCGGCGTTGACCACGGCGGGAGTGGGGTCCTCGTAGGCCGAGGCCGACTGGTTGAAGGTGGTTCCGAGCAGACCGCCGGCGTAGGTTTCCTCGCTGACGCCCTCGGGGGCTGGCGAGGACTCTTTCTCGTCGCGGTTGCAGGCGGCGAAGGTTAGCGCCAGTGCGGCTGCGGATAATAATAATGTTGACTTTTTCATCTTTTTTCGGTTTTACGTTATTTCGTTATAACGTTATTACGATTTCTCGTTACAACAGGTTAGTTTTCTCTGACGACCTCGCTGGCGCGCTCGAGCTTCTCGCTCAGGGTGGCGCAGGCCTGTGCGGCGACGCCGTTGCGCTCGTCGGTGCGGTTGTTGACGAAGGGACGCGGCATGGCGTCGATGGCGACAAGGGCAGCGTCAATGGCCTCGCGCACCTCGGCGTCGACGGAGGCGTTAAGGTCTTTCACATAGCTGTGGAGTGAGCGGCTCTCGTCGCGCTGACCCTCGTTTCCGCCCATATAGGCATTGCGGATACTGAGGATGTTGTCGTAGAAGTCTTCCACCGACTTCTGGCTGTAGGGGCTTTCGATGTAGTGGATGTCCTCGTCGGAGGTACCCTCGTAGGGGCGGCCGATCTTCTGGGTGCCCACTTCGTCGGCGATGTCCATGCAACCCTGGATGATTTCCAAAAGGGCGGCTTTGCTGGTGGGGTAGATGCTACCGGCTTTGCCTGCGTTCTTCATGTTCTCGCCGTAGCTGTAGTTGCCGCCACCCACGGTGTACTCCCACTCACACTCTTCCATTTTCTGGGTGTAGTGGGCGGGTACGTTGTCCTCGCCGGCCCAGCTGATGGCCAGGCGGTAGCAGCAGTTGCGCAGGTCGCCCGCCACGGCGACGGCATAGGTGAGCTGGCTCGCGGTAATGTCGGCGATGTTCTTGGGTGAGCCGTTGGCGAAGAGCACATACTCCAGACCGTGGAAGCCCAGCAGGGTGGTTTCGAGGCCGTTGGCGACGATGTCGCCGTCCTCACCGCCCAGCTGTGCCAGCTGGTTGGCGTTGCCCATGAGTGCGTCAAAGCGGTCGGCGTCGAGGGGCCAACTGTCGATGTGGGGATCGATACCGAAGTTGGAGGCCGGGCCGAAGAGGAAGGCCTCGCTCTTCTCCCACTGCTCGCGAGCGGCGAGGAAGGTAGCGCAGACGGTGTTGAGGCCGCTTTGGGTGGGGTTGGCTTTCAGTGCCGCCAGCTGCTCAACCAGCTGCTCGGCATTGGCGGCTAATGCTTTGTAGGTAGGTACCACGGTGTGGTCCACAAACTGTTCGGCGATAGCGGCGGCTTTCTGGTCGGTCGTCGTCACGTCCATGTCATCGTCTTTGCTGCACGAGGCAAGCGTCAGTGTGGCAGCTAAAGCCACGGCTAAAGTTTTGAATAAATGCTTCATATTAGTATTATGTTTTTAATTATCAATTTCCGTTTTTAAAGAACCCAGTCCAGGTGATGCCCAGGGCGAAGAAAGGCTCGTTATTGTATTGGCTGTCGAAGAGGCGGATGCCACCTTCGGCTTTGAGAGTTACCTCGGGGATGGGACTGTAGTTCAGTCCCCCCGACACTACCTGCCGCTCGCACCAGCCGATGTCGGTCATTACGCCGCCGGGCACAAAACTGTCGTAGTGGTCATAGCGGCCGAAGATGAAGAGCTTCTGCTTCGTTTTGCTCCAAGCGAGGGCGTTGATACCGGCCTCGATGGCGGCATCCCAAGCACTCTCGCCGACGGCGGTATGGGGGTAGGGGTTACCCGTCATCGTAGTCTGGTTCATGTTGTGTTGCGAGATGAGCACGGCATCGTTCAGGTGTCCGTAGTCGACGTTGCCGCGCACGATGAGCCAGTGGCTTTTGTAAGCGAAGTCGAAAGCGCCAATCAGTACAGTTCCTTTCACGTCGTGGTATTTCGACGTCTCGCCGTAGTTGTCGGTCTTGATATCGTTGTTGAAGCTGTTGCCGATGTATCCGCTGAGGCTGAGACGCAGGCCAGGCACACCTGACCAGTCGACCCTCGCGGCGCAGGCCAGGCTGCTGGCGGGACGGAACTCATAGGGCGAGGCGCTGCCGTTATGAATCCAGCCTGCATTGTTGAAGAAATAGGCGTTCAGAGCGGGAAGTACCTGCGCCTCATAGCGCCAAGCACCGCTCTTACCCCAAACGGAAACGCCAGTCTCATGCCATGTGCAGGGCATGATGGTGTTTTCGCCCTCGGGGCGGTAGACGCTGAAAAACTGGTTGGGTGTGTGGCTGTTGTTGGTCATTCCTACGGGCACGACGATATGTCCTGCACGGATGTTTAAAGTTTTGCTGAAACTTTTCTGTACCCAGAACTGTTCCAGTGCCACTTCGCCGCCGCGTTCCACCTCCTGCTCGAACTCACCGGCCTCTTCGGCTTCCATCTCGGTCGCCACCTCGGTGCCGCCATGTTCGAACTCAATCTCGGTGCCGATGCTCCATCCGTGGCCGAAGTCGTAGCCCAGCATGATGACGGCATGGGGGAGGTCCACGCGCCCATGATCTGCGGCATCTTTATAGTTGGCGGGATACATGTAGCGGTGCACGTCGTCGCTGTAGAAATGGCGGCTGTAGACAGCCTCTCCATAACCACCGATAGTCAGGCGGCTTTTGGTGCCTGTAGTATCGTTTTGTCCCGAAACCGGGGCTTGGAAAGCAAGTGCAGAAATCGCACAAAGAATTAGTACACTTTTTGTTAATCGCATAATGCAGTTGTTTTTGTTGGTTGCAAAGATAGATTCATTCCCTTGTATGGGCAATCACCACAATTGGTGATTTTTTATGCTTTTGTCTCGATGGTTTACCAAATATATGTATTTTTGCAACTCGAACAAAAATAGCTGATTTAATATAAATAACTGAAAAAATGAACTTTACTGGAATTATTATAGGGGTGTCGTCCTTTCTGTGCATAGGCCTTTTCCATCCTGTCGTCATCAAGGCTGAATATTATTTCGGGACCCGTTGCTGGTGGGTGTTCCTGCTGGTGGCAGTGGTCTGCATCGCCGGGTCGCTGCTTGTGGCGTCGACTATTCCGTCGACCATTCTCGGCGTGGTGGCTTTCTCCAGCCTGTGGTCGATTCTCGAGCTGTTCAAGCAGCGTGAGAGGGTGGAGAAGGGGTGGTTCCCCAAGAATCCCAAGCTTAAGGATTGATTTGATTTCCTCCGATGCGGAGGAGTAGAAAATGGACCGGGGGCGTGGTGCATTCATGCGCCACGCCCCCGGCATAGGGTTCGTTGTGGAAGGATGGTTTACCAGAGGACGACGCGGAGCTCGGGAGCGAGCCACATGCCGTCGCCTTCCTTGATGCCGAAGGCCTCGATGAATTCGGTGACCTGGGGCAGGGCGACGTTGACGCGGTTGCGGCCGAGGGAGTGGACATCCATCTGGGTGAGCTGCAGGGCAGCTGCGGGGCGGATGTTGGAGGCCCAGACGGCAGCGTAGGCGAGGAAGAAGCGCTGTTCGGGGGTGAAGCCGTCCATCTTGTCGGTGTTGACTTGATTGGCTTTCATGGCGTTCTGCATGGCGAGGTAGCTGACGTGGAGACCGCCGTTGTCGGCGATGTTCTCGCCGAGGGTGAGCTCGCCATTGCCATGGATGAGGCCAAGTTCGGGATCGTCGAGGGCGACGCATTTGTTGAAGGCGTCGATGAGGGTCTGCTTGTTGCGGTCGAAGTTGGCTGCATCCTCGGCGGTCCACCAGTCGTTGAGGTTACCGTCCTTGTCGTACTGGCGGCCCTGGTCGTCGAAGCCATGGGTGAGCTCGTGGCCGATGACGACACCGATGGCACCGTAGTTGGCGGCCTCGTCGGCGTTGAGGTTGAAGAAGGGAGGCTGGAGGATGGCAGCGGGGAAGCAGATTTCGTTGGTGGTGGGGTTATAGTAGGCGTTGACGGTCTGGGGAGTCATGCCCCATTCGTCGCGGTCGACGGGTTTGTTGATTTTGCTGAGCATGTAGTCCATGTCGAACTCGTTGCTGCGGACGACGTTGGCGTAGTAGCTGTCGTTCTTGATTTCGAGTTTGCTGTAGTCGCGCCACTTGTTGGGGTAGCCAATCTTGATGAGGAGGGTGGAGAGCTTGTCGTGAGCGTTTTTCTTGGTGGCGGCGGTCATCCATTTGGCCATGTCGATGCGCTGGCCGAGGGCGGTGATGAGGTTCTGCACGAGGGTTTCCATGCGGGCTTTCGCTTCGGCGGGGAAGTAGCGTTCGACATAGAGCTGGCCGAGGGCCTCGCCCATGGCGCCGTCGACGACGGAGGTGACGCGTTTCCAGCGGGGACGGTTGACCTCGCGGCCACTGAGGAGACGGCCGTAGAAGTCGAAGTTGGCCTCGACGAAGTCGTCGCTGAGGTAGGAGGCGGCGGAGTTGATTTCGTGCCAGGCGAAGTAGGCCTTGAGGGTCTCGATGTCGGCATCTTTCATCACTTTGTTGACTTCGGCGAAGTATTTAGGCTGGGCGATGTTGAAGGTCTTCATGCCATCGAGGATGTTCATGGCGGTGAAGTAGCCCTTCCAGTCGATGTTGGGAGCGAACTTGGCAGCTTCCTCAACAGAGTAGCGGTTGAAGGTGGACTGCGGGTCGCGGTTTTCGAGCTGGGTGTTCTGGCTCTTGGCGATGCGGGTCTCGAAGGCCATCACCATCTGGGCGAGCTTGTCGGCGCTTTTGCCGGCGAGTTTGTCGTAGCCGCTCATGGCGAATTCCTTGGTCATGAGTTCGACGTAGCCCTTGCGGATGTTCTTGTTGTTGCCCTCGTCGAGGAGGTAGTAGTCGCGGTCGCCGAGACCGAGGCCGCTCTGGTAGGCCCAGGCGATGCACTGCTTGGCGTCGTCCTTGTCGGCTTCACCGAAGACACCGAAGAGGACGTGGTTGCCACGACGGTGCATCTTGAGGAGCTCGCCCCAGATGTCGTCGCGGGTCTTGAGGGCTGCGATTTCCTCGAGGTAGGGGGTGAGGGGTGCCACACCGTCGGCCTGCAGCTTGGCACTGTCCATGCCGATGTTGTAGAGGGTGGCAATTTTGTCGGCGATGGAGCCCTTCTCGTTCTGCATCTTCGAGACAGAGTCGATGATGCCCTTGAGGTTTTCCTGTGCGTTCTCGTGGAGGACGTCGAAGGCGCCGTAGCGCGAATGCTCGCCGTCGAGGGGATTGTTCTTCATCCAGCCGCCGCAGGCGTACTGATAGAAGTCGTCCTCGAGGCGGACGGTGGTGTCGAGGTTGTCCAGATTGATGCCCGAGGTGAGCTGGGGCTTCTGCTGGCAACCGGTAGCGATAACTGCCATAGTAGCAATACTTAAGATGGTTTTCTTCATTGTGTTATTTATTAATAATTGATTTCAAAAAAGCGGGTGCAAAAGTACGAAAAAAAATTGAAAAATGAGGATTGAAAATTGAAAAAGATGCGAGAATTGAACTGAAAACTAACTACTAACCACAGCTAGAACTGTTGTCCGCTGGCGAGAAAATCGGAGACGAGGTCGAGGAGTTCCTTTCCGTATTTTTTCATGAAAACAGGACCAATACCTTTCAATGCCAGCAGTTGAGATGGGGTGCGTGGAGTATTGGCAGCGATTGCCATGAGAATGGATTGATGCAGGATTTGGAAAGGCAGTACACCTTCTTCTTTCGCTTTTGCTGTGCGCCAATGTTTTATAAGTGTTACAAGCTCGGGATTTGCGTTGGTTGGTAGTTCGCTGTCGTCACGCTTTCTTGTTTTTCTTTCCACTTTCTTCTCTCCATTTTCCTCTTTTTTCATCATGGCATCGACCTTGGCTTTCTGCACGGCCTGCACGCTGTAGCCTTTCTCTTTGACGGTGCGGAGGCATACGACCTTGACTTTCAGCGCCTCGGAGAGTTCCTTGCCCGCTTCGTCCACGTTCTTTTTGGTCTCCTTGTTGTCGATTTCCACCTCGAGAATGGCGGGCAATTGGGAATTGAAAAGGGCAATCTGCGCCAGGTAGTACTCGGCACCCTTGCGGGCGCGTTCATCCTGCTGCCGCTCGTCGAGGCGCATCAGCTGGGACTTGAACTTCTCGCTGACGGACTGGAGGTCGAGGAGCTTGGAAATGTGATTGTTGAGGCTGGAGAGCTGATCGGGGTAGATGTTCTTGAGCTTGGAGTAATGTTCCTGCAGGCGCTCGGCGAGGCGCACGAGGTCGTCCATGCCGAAGAGTTCCATGAGCTTGTCGAGACGGTACTGCCGCTCGTATTCGCTGGCGGCATCGGAGGCCTGCTCGAAGGTGGGCTGGCTGCTGACGAACTGGCTGACGGAGCGGTCTTCGAATGCCACGCCTGCGGTGAGGGGAGTGGAGAGGGTGAGGCCTTCGAGGGTGCGGCAGCGGCTCAGGGCTACATAGACCTGCCCGAAGGCGAAAGCATCGGCGGCATCGATGACCACGCGGTCGAAGGTGAGACCCTGGGCCTTGTGGATGGTGACGGCCCATGCCGCCTGCAGGGGGTACTGGCTGAAGGTTCCTTCCACCTCCTGCTCTATTTCGTTGGTCTTCTCGTTCAGTTTGTATTTCAGGCTTTCCCACGTCTCGCGACTTGCCTGGATGACATCCCCGTCATCGTTGATGACCTCGATATAGTCTTTCTTTTCTTCTTCGTCGTAAGTGAATTGAGACACTGTGCCCAGCATGCCGTTGTAGTAGCGGTGGCCGC
The DNA here is from genome assembly GCA_900317285.1 of uncultured Bacteroidales bacterium. Taxonomy (GTDB): domain Bacteria; phylum Bacteroidota; class Bacteroidia; order Bacteroidales; family P3; genus Colimorpha. The sequence goes on from ONGA01000011.1 coordinate 13,891, forward strand.
CGGAGGAATCGTTTTTGACGAACATCACGCGCTCGCCGACCTTGATTTCCAATGTTCTGTCGCAGGGGAGCGACTTTTCTGGGAAGTTTCCTTTGAGGATAGCTTCAAAGGTGCGCCGCTCGCCACGGAGGGCATCCATGTGGCGCCGATTGATGGCGTCGGCCTGACGATTGTGGGTGGTGAGGGTAATGGCTTCTTTTTGAGTAATGCCAACGCGGCTGTTCAATGTATTTAGGGTGGTTGTGTCGATATTGTTGTCGCGCACATGGTTCAGAAGGTCGACAAATGCCTGGTCCTGCTGGCGGTAGACGGTGGTGAGCTCGATAGTGACATAGGGTATCCGCTGCAACGCCTTGCTGGCGAAGAAGTAGGGGGTGGGGTAGACCTGCTGCATGTAGGTCTTTTCGGCCTCCGTGACCACGGGCGACAGCTGGTGCACGTCGCCAATCATCAGCAGTTGCACACCGCCGAAGGGACGGGAAGAACGGCGGTAGCGCCGGAGGGTCATGTCGATGGCGTCGAGCAGGTCGGCACGCACCATTGATATTTCGTCGATGATGAGTAGCTCCAGAGTGCGTATAACGTTGAGCTTGTTCTTGCTGAGCGACTTGCGGTTCTCCGGTAGTTGGTATTCGGTGACTAGTTCCTTGACGTCGGGCAGGTAGGGGTCAAAGGGCAGTTGGAAGAAAGAGTGGATGGTGACGCCGCCGGCATTGATGGCCGCCACGCCCGTGGGAGCCACAATGGCGTGACGCTTGGGGCATCGTGCCGCCACCTCGCGCAGGAAGGTGGTCTTGCCGGTGCCCGCCTTGCCAGTGAGGAATACCGACACACCAGTCTGTTCGACATATCGGCGCGCCAGTTCTATTTGGGGGTTGGTTTCCATAATCTTTTTAACGTTTTTCGCTAGATTTGATTTTATTCAGCGGTGCTCAAAGCCCTAAAGGCAGAATTGCCGTTGATTATTCGTTAATTGCCCGTCAGTTTTATGCCAAATAAAATTATTAACGATAAATTGACGGTCAATTATACGATAATTATAGTACCAATAAAACGAATGCAAAGATACGAAGTTTTTCTTATACGGCAAAATATGTTTGCCAATTCGGCGTTATATCAACATGGAAACACCGATACTTAATGAACACAATAAGCAGGAAGAGCCCCGAATGCATTCCTGCGAGCATATTTTAAACCAGACGATGGTGCGGATGTTTGGCTGTCCGCGGTCAAGGAATGCGCATATCGAAAAGAAGAAGAGCAAGTGCGACTATCTGCTTGACGCCTGCCCCACGGAGGAGCAGGTACAGGAGATTGAACGCAGGGTCAACGAGGTGATTGCGCAGCACCTGTCCGTCAGCTACGAGTTTGTGAAGAGGGGAGAAGTGCCGCTGGAGGTAGACCTCTGGAAGCTGCCCGACGATGCTAGCGAGACCCTCCGCCTCGTCCGCATTGGCGACTACGACCTCTGCGCCTGCGTTGGCACCCACGTGCAGAACACCTCCGAAATCGGCACCTTCAAAATCCTCTCCCACGATTGGAATGAGGAGACTCGCACCTGGCGGATGCGGTTCAAACTAATTGAATAAAAAAAGCGCTCAATCGAGCGCTTTTTTTTATTCAATGGAACTCGCGGCTTAGTACATTCCACCCATGCCGCCCATGCCGGGGTTGCCGGCGGGCATCGGGGGTTCGGGTTCCTTGATGTCGCAGAGGACGCACTCGGTGGTGAGGAGCATGCCGGCGATGCTGGCGGCGTTCTCCAGAGCCACACGGGTCACCTTGGCGGGGTCGATGACGCCGCTCTGGAACAGGTTCTCATACTTCTCGGCGCGGGCATTGTAGCCGTAGTCGCCCTTGCCATTCTTCACCTCGTTGACGACGACGCTGCCTTCCAGGCCGGCGTTCTCGACAATCATGCGGAGAGGCTCCTCAACGGCGCGACGGATGATCTCGATGCCGAGTTTCTCGTCTTCGTTCTCGGGCTTCACGGCCTCGAGCTTCTGGGCGGCGCGGATGAGGGCGGTGCCGCCACCGGGGATGATACCCTCTTCGACGGCTGCGCGGGTGGCGTGCAGGGCGTCGTCGAAGCGGTCTTTCTTCTCTTTCATCTCGACCTCGGAGGCTGCGCCGACGTAGATGACGGCCACGCCGCCGGCCAGCTTGGCCAGACGCTCCTGCAGCTTCTCGCGGTCGTAGTCGCTGGTGGTCTTCTCGATCTGGGCTTTGATCTGACCCACGCGGGCCTTGATGGCGTCGCTATTGCCCTTGCCGCTGACGATGGTGGTGTTGTCCTTGTCGATGCTGATCTTCTCGCTCTGGCCGAGCATGCTGAGGTCGGCATCCTCGAGCTTGTAGCCCTTCTCCTCGCTGATGACGGTGCCACCGGTGAGGATGGCGATGTCTTCGAGCATCTCCTTGCGGCGGTCGCCGAAGCCGGGGGCCTTGACGGCGGCAATCTTCAGGCTGCCGCGCAGACGGTTGACCACGAGGGTGGCCAGAGCCTCGCTCTCGACATCCTCAGCGATGATGAGGAGCGGACGGCCGGTGTTGACGACTTTCTCGAGCACGGGCAGCAGGTCCTTCATGGTGCTGATCTTCTTGTCGTAGATGAGGATATAGGGGTTGTCGTAGCTGCACTCCATCTTCTCGGTGTCGGTGACGAAGTAGGGGCTGATGTAGCCGCGGTCGAACTGCATACCCTCGACGACCTTGACGGTGGTGTCGATGCCCTTGGCGTTCTCGATGGTGATGACGCCGTCCTTGGTCACTTTCTCCATAGCCTCGGCGATGATGTCGCCGATGGCGCTGTCGTTGTTGGCGCTGATGGTGGCCACCTGGCGGATCTTTTGGATGTCGCCGCCCACTTCCTGGGCCTGCTCCTTGATGCTCTTCACGATCTCGGCAACGGCCTTGTCGATGCCGCGTTTGAGGTCCATGGGGTTGGCACCGGCGGTGACGTTCTTCAAGCCGGTGTTGACGATGGCCTGTGCCAGCACGGTGGCGGTGGTGGTGCCGTCGCCGGCCTGGTCGTTGGTCTTGGAAGCAACTTCCTTAACCATCTGGGCGCCCATGTTCTGGATGCCGTCCTCAAGCTCGATTTCCTTGGCGACGGTCACGCCGTCCTTGGTCACCTGCGGGGCACCGAATTTCTTGTCGATAACCACATTGCGGCCTTTGGGACCGAGGGTCACCTTCACTGCATTTGCCAACTCGTCGACGCCTTTGCGAAGCTGCTCGCGAGCGTCATTATTGAAAACTATCTGTTTTGCCATGATTCTTTCCTTTCTTTCTCAATCAGAACTAAAAGAACAAAAAGAAAATTCTTGATGCTGTTTTTCTGATAGTTCTTTTCGTTCTGATTGATATTAATTAATTTTGCTTGTTTTTTTAGTTTTGTTTGAGCTTTAGATGATAGCGTAAATATCGCTCTCTTTCATGATCATCAGCTTCTCGCCGTCGATTTCGATCTCGGTGCCGCTGTACTTGCCGTAGAGGACTTGGTCGCCCACCTTGACGGTCATCTCATGGTCTTTGGTGCCCTTGCCAACGGCGAGGACTTCGCCGCGCTGCGGTTTCTCTTTGGCGGTGTCGGGGATGATGATGCCGCTGGCGGTCTTCTGTTCAGCCTCGGCGGGACGCACGAGGACTCTGTCTGCTAAAGGTTTGATGTTTGTCATAATACTTTATTTTTAGTTTTCTTTTTTTTCTTATTATTCTAGTTTCACTAGTTATTCTAGTTTCACTAGGACGACTGGAAACAATCAACAACCGTGCCAACCCCCATAAAACTGCCAGCGACTGCCACCTGCTGACACTTTGTCAGTCCCGGTGGCAGTCACCATGTCGTTATGTCAAACATCTGTCATAAACGAGTCAGGCCCGCCGTGCGGCGGGCCTGCTATCGATTTACGACTTTTTTTTATATTGTATTCATTTTTTTTTGTATTTTTGCAACTTGATTCAACTCTATATAATCGATGCAAAATATTAGAAATATTGCAATTATAGCTCACGTCGACCACGGAAAGACCACTCTGGTCGACCGCATGCTTCATCAGGCAAAGCTCTTCCGCGACAATCAGGAGACCGGCGAACTCATCCTCGACAACAACGACCTCGAGCGCGAACGCGGCATCACCATCCTGTCGAAAAACGTCAGTGTCCGGTACAAGGGTTACAAAATCAATATCATCGACACTCCGGGTCACAGTGACTTCGGCGGCGAGGTGGAGCGCGTGCTCAACATGGCCGACGGCGTCCTCCTCGTGGTCGACGCTTTTGAAGGCCCCATGCCGCAGACTCGCTTCGTCCTCCAGAAAGCCATCGAGCTGGGCCTCAAACCCATCGTGGTGGTCAACAAGGTCGACAAGCCCAACTGCGACCCCGAGCTGACGCAGGAGGCCGTCTTCGACCTCATGTTCAACCTCGGCGCCAACAACGACCAGCTCGAGTTCCCCACCGCCTACGGCTCCGCCAAGCAGGGCTGGATGGGTGAGGACTATAACACCCCCACCGAGGACATCTCCTACCTCATGGACCTCATCATCGAGCACATTCCTGCTCCCAAGACCGACGAGGGTACCACCCAGATGATGATTTCCTCTCTCGACTACAGTTCCTACCTCGGCCGTATCGCCGTGGGACGCCTCCATCGCGGCACCCTGCAGGCGGGTCAGAACGTCACCCTCGCCAAACGCGACGGTACTATGGTGAAGACTAAGATTAAGGAACTCTATGTCTTTGAGGGTCTTGGAAAAGAGAGAATAAAGACTCCTGTGGAGGCCGGTGAGATTTGCGCCGTGCTCATGGACCTCGACAAGAATGTCGCCTTCGAGATTGGCGACACCATCTGCGATATCGACAACCCCGAGGCTCTGCCCCCCATCAAGGTCGACGAGCCCACCATGTCCATGCTCTTCACCATCAACAACTCGCCCTTCTTCGGCAAGGAGGGCAAGTATGTCACCAGCCGCCACCTGCGCGACCGCCTCTTCGCCGAGCTGGAGAAGAACCTCGCTATGCGCATCGAGGAGACCGGCTCGCCCGATTCGCTGCTTGTCTACGGCCGCGGCATCATGCACCTCTCCGTCCTCATCGAGACCATGCGCCGCGAGGGCTATGAGCTGCAGGTGGGTCAGCCGAAGGTCATCATCCGCTACGGGAAAATTGAAAATGGAAAATTGAAAATTGAAAATTCGCTGCCGCACCCGGATAATTCTCAATTCTCAACTCTCAATTCTCAATTAATCAAGTGCGAGCCTATCGAGCAACTCACCGTCCTGGTGCCCGAGGAGTTCAGCTCCAAAGTCATCGATGTCGTCACCCGCCGCAAAGGCGAGGTGGGCACCATCGACACCAAGGGCGACCGTGTGCAGCTCGACTTCACCATCCCCTCGCGTGGCATCATCGGCTTGCGCAACACCCTTCTCACCGCCACCAACGGCGAGGCCATCATCGCCCACCGCTTCCTTGAGTTCCAGCCCTGGAAAGGCGACATGGACGACCACAAGTATGGCGCCCTCATCGCCAAGGAGACCGGCGAGGCAACAGCCTACAGCATCAGCAAGCTGCAGGACCGCGGCCCCTTCTTCATCGAGCCGGGCGACCACGTCTATGCCGGCGAAGTCATCGGCGAGAGCCTCCGTCCCGGCAACGACATCGTCATCAACGTCGTCACCGCCAAAAACCTCACCAACATGCGCACCAAGAGCGCCGACGAGAAGAGCACCTGCTCGCCCGCCATCAAGATGAGCCTCGAGGAGGCCATGGAGTACATCCGCGAGGATGAATACCTCGAGATCACCCCGCAACACCTCCGCATCCGCAAGATCATCCTCGACGAAATCGAGCGCAAGCGCGCCCGCATCGCCGCCGGATACAAGGACGAGTAACCATTCGTCAACGTCAGGATACAAAGAGAGCGAGACTGTCAGCCCCGCTCCCCTTCCTTATCCATCCATCTCTATATTCAATCCTCCGCCCACCCGCCACCTGCCAAACAACCTACAGCACCGAGACGATAGCGGCATCAACCTCGCCCCTCTTGACCGTGGGTTCGAAACGCTTGACCACCTTGCCGTCACGACCAATGAGGAACTTGGTAAAATTCCATTTGATGTCGGGGTTCTGGTCGTAGAGGCTGTCCTCGGCACGGAACATACGGTCAAGGTAGGCACCTATGCCGTCTGTGGTGTCGAAGCCGCCGAAGGGGGCCTGCTCCTTGAGCCATACATAAAGCGCTTGGGCGCTGTCGCCGCCCACCTCAATCTTGGCCATCTGAGGGAAGGTGATGTTGTAGGTGCCTGTACAGAAGGCGTGTATCTCGTCATAGCTGCCGGGAGCCTGCTCGCCAAACTGGTTGCAGGGGAAATCCAGCACCTCGAAACCACGGTCGTGATACTTGGCATAGAGCTGCTGCAGCTCCTCATACTGAGGGGTGAAACCGCACTGTGTGGCCGTGTTCACCACCAGCAGCACCTTGCCCTGATAGTCGCTCAGGCTTACCGTGTCGAGGTTGCCGTTGAGGACCGAGAACTGATAGATGTTGTCCGTGTCCGCCACCACCGGCTCTGACTTCTGTTTGCAGCCGACCGTCATCATCGCGGCCGCCAAAAGGATGAAGAAAGTCCAGTGGACTTTCGATAGCGAAGCGGAGAATAATAGTTCAGATTTCTTCATGTGTATTATGCTTTAATTTTTAGATAAAAAACGCTGCCGACATAAATTTATTGTGCCGTGTAAGAGTCATCATTAATTATACTGCCTTGCGCTGCACGTGAAGACAAATGCCTGTGGCATTTGGCGATAGCGAAGCGGAGAACGAGGGGGACCCCGAGTCGGTGCTTGCACCGAATACACCGATTCGAACACGGCGTTGTTGTAGACTTGCAGATTTACACAGACTACACATTCATACTTTCGAGGCTTGGCTACTTAGTCTATATATGATACATAGTTACCTCTGACGCACTTCCATCTGCCGTTTTCAAGGAGTGTGACAGTATCACCATAAACGCCATCTATCTTATCGCCATTTTTGTCCACGGCATACCAGTAACGGCCTTGCTTGATTAGGAAACAACCGTTCCAGAACATGAAAGGGCTTTCGTTAGAATAACACTCCACTTTACGACCGGAACAATGGTAGATGTCCCAAGAACCGGAACTGCGTTGGATCGTTACATAACCATAAGGGAAATAATATATTTCCTTACCGTAGATGCCATCAACCAAATCTCCGTTCTCGTCGGCGAGATACCAAGTCTTGCCTCGTCTTACGCGGTAATAGCCGTTATAGAGGAGGTTAATTTCATCACCGTAAAGGATAGAGCTATTGTTGCGGTAGATATAGACCGTACGTGCGGATGTCTTTACATAACAACCATTCCATAAATCTTGATAATTGTCGGTGCAGGCCACAGCTTTTCGGGTGGTCACTTCATGTCCCGTATTCTCAAAGTGCAGATTGTAATTATCGGATACTACATACTGCGCCTGCGTGGCTGCCAGGCAAGCCATCATCACTGCGGCTAATAATATTTTCTTCATATTTATTCTGTTTGTTTCTGATTAGTATCCATTTCCAAAACACCTCGTTGCTCCCTCGCGAAACAATATTTCATTTCTTACACCATTAAGAACGCCAACTCCTTGAAGATATTGCCCCTGACAGAAACAAAAATTGCCGCAACTATGTGGCAGAGAGAGGCAATTGAATTAAAAACAAAGCGGAAAGTCCCCTAACTATTGCCCTCAGGATTGTGGCATTTGCGGAAAAGTTGTATCTTTGCAGCCCGAAAGATGAACCGATTATTGCGACATATTGCGCCTTTTTTATTGTTGGCCAGCTATTTGCCAATGGTGGTGCTGTCGTCGCTGCATGTGCATCACGAGACAATTGACGCCCATGACGACTGCCAGCAATGTGTCGGACATATAGAAGAGGCTCATCATCACGACCACGACTGCCTTTATTGTTCCTTCCTTAGCCTGAACTATCTTGTTCAGGGAGACGGGCAGACGATGGAAATCATCCCCACCGTGGAGTGCTTCGCCACGCCGACACCGGACATCGTGCCGCAGCTCCAACACGGGATGGTCCAGTTGAGGGCTCCGCCAGCGGCGTAGTTCCCCCTTTACATTATATATAGTTTTTCTAGTATTTCCAGTTTTTCTGGAATTGCTGGTGTATTTATCATTTAGCATTATAAATAATGAAGAAGATAATCATCACAATCATATCGTTATTGCCGTTGATGGCTGCGGCGCAGAGCCATCATGACACGGTACGTCTGCGCCAGGTGGTGGTAACTGCCACGCAACACGCCACTTCGCGTAGCGAGGCTCCCACGGCGGTGGGTGTGGTCGACGACAAACAGATGGAGGCCGTGAACGCCGTCAATCTCGGCCATGCTTTGAACTTCAGCACCGGCCTGCGGGTGGAAAACACCTGCCAGAACTGTGGTGCCAACGAGGTGCGCATCAACGGTCTCGGGCAGGCCTACTCGCAGATTCTCATCGACAGTCGTCCGGTAAACAGCGCGCTGGCGGGTGTCTACTTGCTCGACCAGCTGCCGACAGCCTTAATCGACCGCATCGAGGTGCTGCGCGGCGGTGGCTCGGCACTATATGGCAGCAACGCCATTGCCGGCGTCATCAACGTCATCACCCACGAACCGCACTCAAACGGCGCCAGCGTCGGCAACGCCACCACCCTTATTGGTGGACGGAGCTGGGATTTTAGCAACTCGTTCAATGCATCCGTGGTTACCGGCGACCGTAGTGCCGGCATCGCCGTCTTTGGCCACAACCGGAGCCGAGAGCCATACGACCATAATGGCGACGGCTATTCGGAGGTAGGCCAGCTCAAGGCCCGCATGGTGGGCTTCCGTGGCTACCTGCGCACCACCGACTTCTCGAAACTCAACCTCGAATACCACAATATCCACGACTTCCGCCGCGGTGGCGACCGCTTCGACCAGCCTTCACCCATGGCCCACATCAGCGAGGGTGGCGAGCACGACATCCATTGCGCCAACCTCAAATGGGATTGGCTGCCCGCCAGCGGCTTGCGCCATGCCTCGCTCTTTGCCTCAATGCAGCATGTTGACCGCCAGAGCTACTACGGCGAGCGCGACGATAGCGAGCCCTTTGGCACCGCTTACGGTTATACGAAGGATCTGACACTCAACTACGGGGCTATTTACAGCCGTCATTTCGACACCCTGTGGTTCATGCCTGCCGAGCTGACTTTCGGCGTCGAGCATACCTTCGACCGCCTGCGGGACCACACCTTCGGCAGTCCCGACACCTTGTACCAGAACATTGGCATCTTGAGTGCCTACATGCAGAACGAGTGGAAGAATAGCAAATGGAGCATCCTGATAGGGGCACGCATGGACAAACACACCATGATTGAAGCACCCGTGGTGAGTCCGCGCCTCAATCTGCGCTACGCCCCCAGCGACCACCTCACCCTTCGCGCCGGCTACGCTTCGGGCTTCCGCGCACCGCAGGTGTACGACGAAGACCTGCATGTTGGTGCCGTCAATGGGGAGCTCTACAAGATTACCAACGCCCCTGACCTCCGCATGGAGCGGTCACATTCGCTCACCGGCTCGGCCGACTTCTGCTTCCACCTCGGCAGCCTCGAGGCAGACCTGCTTGTCGAGGGCTTTTATACCCGCATCAACGATGCTTTTGTTAACGAACTGCTTTTCGACGACACTGCCAGTGGATATATTCACTATGAGCGCCGCAACGCCGACGGTGCTGAGGTGATGGGTCTCAATGTTGAGATGACCGTCTCTCCCATAGAATCCATGCGTCTGCAGCTAGGCGGCACTTGGCAGCGTAGCCTCTATACCGGTCAGGGAAAAGAATGGGACGAGGGCCGGTTCGAGCGCCGCATGGAACGTACTCCCGACCTCTACGCCTACCTCACCGGCATCTATACCCCCGTCAGACGTTTGCAACTCACTGCCACCGGCATCTTCACCGGTCCCATGCTGGTGTATCATAACGTGGCCACCGCCACTGGCACCGAGGCGGAGAAGGTCATCACCGACTCTTTTCTCGACCTCTCGTTCAAGGCCGCCTACAGCATCCCCTTTGGCGAAAGCACAGAACTGGAGCTCAGCGTCGGTGTGCAGAACATCCTAAACAGCTATCAACGCGATCTCGACAGCGGCGTCGAGCGCGACGCCGCCTATATCTACGGGCCCTCGTTGCCCCGTTCTCTTCTCTTTGGCGCCAAACTGAGTATCTAAAAAATACCGCCGCAAGGGCTTCGCGCTCTTGCGGCGGTATTTTTAGTGCGGAAAGGAGCCTATTGGGTCGGTCCCCATTTTTAATTTATCATGGCTTCCACCTCGTCGCGGTGTTCGTAGAGGGTGCAGCCGCCGGTATGTTCCCATCCCAGGGCACGGGCATTGCGAATCTTATGGAATAGGGGAGAGGTGATGGCGGCACGGAGGCCGTCGCGGGCGGCATTGGTGTCGCTGTAGGGCGAGAAGGGACAGGGCTCGGCACTGCCGTCGGGACCTATGTGGAAAAATCCGCGTCCCGCGGCCATACAGCCGTCGAGGACTTTTTCGTCGCCAGGGAAGCTGAGGAAAATCATGCCCTTGTACTGCCCGCGCCGCTGCTCCACTATCTGTTCCATCTCGGTCACATGCTCGTCACGGAAGGCCAGATGCTCTGTCGTCTCATCGAAGGGGACATACTCCACATAGAACACCAGTCGGCACCCCAGCTCGGCTAGGTGAGAGAGGAAGGCCTCGGAGGTCACCTCGTGGTAGTTCTCCGTTGTGACGGTGATGCTGGTGCCGAAGAAGAGCTTCTCCTTGTGCAGCATCTCCATCGAGAGCAACGCCCGCTGGTAGACCCCGTTGCCACGCCGCTCGTCGGTGGCCGCCATCTCGCCCTCGAGGCTGATGACGGGGATGAGGTTGAGGTTGCGTTTGAAGAACTCCGTGTACACCGCGCCAATCATCGTGCCGTTGGTGAAGACGGGGAAGATGATGTCGCCCGTAGCGGCAGCAGCCTCCAGGATGGCACGTTGCGTCAACGGTTCGCCGCCTGCCAGCAGGCAGAAACTGATGCCTAGCTCGGCGGTCTCGTGGAAGATGGTCTCCCACTGTTTGGGCGTGAGCGTCTCTTTCGCGGGCGTGTCACTGGCGATGCCGTTCTTGCGGGCATAGCAGCCTTTGCATTGCAGATTGCAGGTGGTGGCAATGCTGGCAATGAGAAACGGCGGCACAGCGACACCCTCTTTCTCAAGGTACGCCTTGCGCCGCCGTTCGGCTTTGCTGATGGTGCGTTGCATCTTGGTCACGAAGCGCGTCTCGCGCGGATTGCCCAGCACGTTGAGGTAAGCCGTTGCCATGATGTTGCGGATGCTCTCCGCCATGTGTGCACCTAGGTCCATGGTATTATTGTGCCGGTGCCCACTTGCAGCGGACGGGCGAGACGATGGCACCTTCTTTCTTCAGGGCGTCGAAGGCTTTGTCGACCTCCTTGCGGTCAGCGTTGAGCATCTTGGTGACATCCCCAGCGGAAACGGGTTTGCCAGCTTCGCGCATGGCTTGTAAAACTTTCTCTTTCATGGCTTACATCATTGCAGTTAAGAAATTCTCGTAGCCGAGTTTTTTGATGTAGTTGAGGTACTGCGCCTCCCAGGCCATGTGGTCCTTCTCGCCTTCGATCCATTTCTGGATGAGCTTCTGGGTGATGTAGTCGTCGGCGAAGGCGGCGGCCATCTCGTTCATCATTTTTATGGCCTCGGGGTTATAGTCGCTCTCAATCTGCTTCTTCGGGTCGTCGTAGAAGGGGAACTCCTCGGTCTTCATCAGCTTCTGCAACTCAGCGGGCTTATAGCCAAGTTCCACCAGACGGTTGAGTACCTCTTCGGCCTCGTCCCATTCCTCTTCGGCTTCCTCTTTCCATTTGTCGGCCAGTTTGTTCCAGCCCTGCATGCGGCAATAGGCCGAGAAGGCGAAATGCTGTTTGCTGTTACCGAACCAACCAGCGCCAAGCATGGCGAAATTCTTCAAAGCTTCTTTTTTTGTCATAATTGCAACGATTTTAAACGGTTAATAAAAATATTTAACTGTATTATTTTAATCTTTTCAAACCCTCAATCAATTTGTCGAGCGTGGGGATCATCGTCAGAATTTCCTCCTCCTCGCCCGTCTTCAGAGCCACATCGCGACTGAGACAGCTGGGGATGGGCTTCGCCTGCATGTAGAGGTCCTTGCCCTTCTGGGTCAGTGAGACAATGCGCTGGCGTGTGTCCTCTTTGCCCTTGGTACGGACAATCAACCCCGACTTCTCCATGCGTTGCAGCAATGGCGTCACTGTATTGGTGTCGAGCAGCAACTTCTTGGCGATGTCGCATACCGGCTGCCGGTCCTGTTCCCAGAGCACGAGCATCACAAGATACTGGGGGTAGGTGAGGCCCAGCGGGTCGAGATAAGGGTGGTATGCACCCATTGTGAGTCGTGCTGCCGTGTAGAGTCGGAAGCAGAGTTGGTTTTCCAGTTTTAGTTGATTTTCAGTCATCTAAATTATGTCAGATGGTATTCTTATTTATGTCGTTCACGATGCAAAAATACAAAATAAATTTATATCGCAAACGATTTATCTAATTTTTTAATAAAAATTAACGTATCAAAGTACCTCGATGAACACCTCCGGCAGGTAGACATTTTCCAACGCGAGGGCTTCCTTGAAGAGGGGAGCGACCTCCTGTGGTGTATAGCCGGCGATGCCGCAGCCCACGGCGGTGACCAGGAACGTCAGCTCGGGGTGCTGCTTGGCGCAGGCGATGAAGTGTTTGACTGCCGCCTTCAGCGAGGCTTCGCCCTCCATGGTGGGAAGGGCGTAGGTGCGGCCCGTAAGTCCTTCGCCGACACCCCATTCGGCACCGAACTGCTTGTGCGCAAACCACGCGGCACCGCCGCCGTGGGCACCCTGGATGTTGCTACCGAAGACAAAAATCTCGTTCTCGCCGAGTTCGGTGATGTTGTCCGACGCCACGCGGCGCCCACCAATAATCTGAGTGTTTTTCATAATCGTAAATGTTTTGGATTTCCGACTGCAAAATTACGAAATAATGTTTAATGTTTAAAGTTTAATGTTTAAGGAATGGAAAAAAAGTGTATCTTTGCAGTGCGATGGTGATGCATATCGATGATATTAAAGCGCTGGCTAAGAGCGCGCACGGCGATGCTGGGGTGCGTGAGCGGCTGTTTGCGACCCTGCTGGATGCGCAGACGTCCTCGTCTGCCATAACGCCATCCCATGCCGCCTGGGCGCTGACGCACCTCCCCAAGGAGGACAATATATATATAAATATGTATCGCGCGCGATTGGTGCAGCTCGCCATCTCCACCCCCGAGGTGCCGCTGCGGCGCCTCTCCATGGTGCTCCTCGAGAGGCTGGAGTGGGGGAGGGACGACGTGCGCACCGACCTGCTCGACTTCTGTCTCGAGCACATGATGCTCGCCGACGAGCCCTACGGCGTCAAGGCCCTCTGCATAAAACTCGCCTACCGGCAGTGCCGCCACTACCCCGAGCTCTGTGCCGAGCTCAAGCAGAGCCTCCTGCTCATGGAGCCCTCCGAACTCGGCGCCGGAGTGAAACACACCCGCGAAAAAATTCTCAAGCTGCTATGACTATACAGGAACGACTCTTTGCTCTGCGCGACGAAACCTATGCCGCCTTCTCCGCCAAGCTCATCCCCACCGTCGAGCCCGACCGCTTCATCGGTGTGCGTTCGCCACAGCTGCGTGCTATCGCCAAAGAGTTGAAAAACAACGCGTCAGAGTTTCTCTCGGCTTTGCCGCACCGTTATCACGAGGAGAATATGCTCCACGCCTACCTGCTCTGCGTCGGCAGCGATTATGCGACTGTCGTCGAGCAAACGGAGCGCTTCCTGCCCTTCGTCGACAACTGGGCCGTCTGCGACTCGCTGGCGCCCCGCGCCTTCGCCCGCCACAAGGCGGAGCTGATGCCGCGAATCGAAAAGTGGATGTCGGCAGAGCACGAATACACCGTGCGCTTCGGCATCGGCACCTTGATGCGCCACTACCTCGACGCCGACTTCCAGCCGGAACACCTCCGCCGCGTCGCCGAAATTCATCGCAACGAATACTATATCAAGATGATGCAGGCGTGGTACTTCGCCACCGCCCTCGCCAAGCAGTGGGACGCCACGCTTCCCATGCTCGACTCGCTCGAGCCCTGGGTCCGTGCCAAATCCATACAGAAAGCCATCGAAAGCTTCCGCGTCAGCCCCGACCACAAGACCCTGCTCAGAACCTTGCGCTGACGCTCACTCCCGCGGCACCGTCTCCGGAGCCTCAGTCTCCCGCGAATCTATTATAACTATCGAATCCTTCGCCTCTGTCTCCCCGGTCCCAACCATCGTGATGTCAGAATCATTCGGCGATTCGGAAGCGGGCAACTCGAAGTCTACCAGGTACTTGCTGTTGGAGATACGCCCCTGGCGATCCTCCACCACAGCCCACACATGCTCGTAGCCCTCGGGCAGCAGAAAGGCGGCATGCTTCGCGCGGCGCTCCGCCGAGCCCAGCTTGCAGCAATGGCGCTCCGACTCCGAGTAGGCGTAGAAATGCACCTTGTCGTCGGCCTTCGCGCCGCTCACCATCAGGTTCTTCTCCCAGCGCGCCTCCAGGCTCCCGCCCTCGCGCACCACCGCCGTGAAGTCCACCATGGGTACCGCTCCCACGCTGACTTTCAGCTCGCTAAGCTCTGGCATCGCGTCGCGCCGCCAGTTGGTCTTCACGAAGGCATTGCCCTCCGTCATCTCCCACAGCTGCGCCTGCGAGCGGAAGCCCACCTTCAGCACCGGCAGCAGCGACGACGCCAGCCGCACAATCTCCTTGAACATCATGCGGTGCGCCACCTGCCGCTCCGTGCGCGGATTGCACACCTGGTGCGGCAGTCGCCGCACCACCCATTTGCTACCCAGCCGGTAGCCTACCACGGGACCGACACGTCCCTCGAATCCTCCCAGGATTCCCTGATAAATCTTCGCCATGATTCTGAGTGTTTTACGATTCCCCGCCAGCAGTCTCCCGCTCGCGGACAAGAGTCTTTTTCTATCTCCAATAACTGCCTTGCCGCCGAAAAATTGCCTCCCGCTCCACATTTATTTATCAACACTATCGTATCCCTAGCGTAAAGTACTGGAAAGGATAGCGATACCCTAGGTTGCTCTATCCTTAGGCTATATATACTCTATGGGTAGGCTATTAACAAAGGAATGGAACAGGGGGAAGGGGGAGGGCAGAGGGGTTTGAAAACAGATAGTGTATAAATAAGGAATGGATTGGGAACTGGTGGAGGGAGAGGGGAGAATGGATTGGACGGCGATGGCGGGAAAGGGGAACGATGAAAATAGGAGAGGGGAGAATGGATTGAAAGCTGATGGAGAGAAAAGGGTGGAGGAATGGCGGAGGGAGGATGGGAAATTCGAATCCGGGGAGAGGGGTGGGAGGTGGGAAATGGGGGAGGGGAGAAATCGACGCTGAGCGATTTTCTCCTCAATCTGGGACGCCAGGTGGGTCAAGGGGGAGATATGCGATTAGAAGCGATTTTTTGCGTTTTACATTTGTATAACGAATCAGGTAATTTACTATATTTACAATTGTAATTTTATACTCTTTTCGATACATTTACAATTGTAATCAGTAGAATTCTGTAAAAATTGTTAAATATGCTGCTTTTGCCTTTGTTTAAAATATCTCATGATTAATAATCAGTATATTATGTATAACATTTAAAGTGATTATTTAAGATTATGGGCACTTCGAGCGATGGTTTAATGCAGATTGAGTGATTACTATTAAATTCAAATATATTAATGTTTTATGCTACGTTAATTAAAGTAAAGGTTGTTATGGTTAAACTGGTTACAAATGTAATATTGTTAAATGGTGTTTTGTATGTCAAAAATTATGTGTACATTTGTAAAACCAAAAATTGGATATTACAATTGTAAGAATATGATAAACAGGATAAATCTTATTTTGCGGGCGAAAAATATCACCGCAAAACAGTTTGCAGAGGAGATCGGAATCCAGCCCTCCGGAATGTCGCATATTTTGAGTGGTCGAAACAACCCCAGTCTGGAGTTTGTCAGCAAGGTTATCCGCCGCTACCCCGAGATTGACGCCAACTGGCTGCTGCTGGGCAAGGGTGAGATGTATGGGCAATTGGGAAGCAGGAATCAGGAATCAGGAATGAGGGAGGAGGAATCCTTGTCCGAACCCACGCTCTTTTCGGCGCCTTTGCCGGCGCCTGCGCCCCTACCCGAGCCGGAGGAAGCTGTGGAGGAACAGGAAATCCGTGAGGAGTGTGATTTGCAGGATTTGCCGGATTGTGTGAGTGAGGAGCGCGGGCAGGAGAAAAAGGAACCTGCGCCTATCAAGCATGACGGGCGCAGGATGGTGAAGATTCTGATGTTCTACGACGACCACACTTTCGAGGAGTATCGTCCGCTTTAGTCCTTGTTGGGTGTTTTGTTGCGCCAGAAGCGCGGTGTGAGGTCGTGGAGGATGTTGCCGGGCTCGGTGTTGCGCCGGTGCTGCACGAGGTAGAGGCGTTGGTTGGTCTTGGGCGATTTCAGTGGTCCGAGGTGAGCCAGGTAGGGCCCCAGTTTCACGTAGTCCAAGTTGTTTAGATCCACCTCTTTGGCGAGCAGTGTGCGGCCGCTGTACCAGGCGGTTTTGAGGTTGGGGTGACGCTCTTTCAGCCGAGCAGCGATGTTGTTGACCTCGGCGGGATTGGCGTCGCCGCCCATGAACGCCACGCAGCTCACGCCCGCGGGCTGATGCTCGAGCAGGCAGTCGATGGCTTCGTCGGTCAGCGGCTCCCCTATGTCGCCCCAGAGCTGCGGCGAATGGCATCCCGGGCAGCGGCAGGGACATCCCGAGAGGTTGACGGCCAGCGTCACCTCGTCGGGAATTTCCTGGAAGACGATATCTGTGTTAGTATATTTTAGCATTTTTGTTTTTGTCTCCCGCTTCGCGAAATCCTTGAAATCTTGGAGATTATTTCCGGGATTTCCGCCGAAGGCGGGGAGTCTATTTAGTTCATGGTAGCGTAGTAGCGGCGGGCGGCTTCCTGCTGGCGCGGCTGGCTGAAGTTGGAGACGCGTTTGAGGTAGCCGATGATGCGGGTCATGTAGTCGACGTTCTTGGAATGGCAGTTGGGGCACTCCTTGAGGTAGCGCTTGTCGATGTGGCCGCAGTCGTTGCAGATGGTGTTGGGGATGTTGAAGGTGAAGTAGTTGCAACCCTCCTTGGCAGCCACCTGCAGCAGCTGCATGTACTGCTCCTGGGTGAGGTGTTCCTCGAGGTTGCAGTGGAGTGCGGAGCCGCCGGTGAGGTGCTCGATGTAGTGTTTGCCATGGAGGCGGAACTTGTCCAGAACGGTGAGCGACTGGTCCTCGACGATGTAGAAGTAGGAGTTGTAGCAGTCGCGCGGCACGAAGTAGCCGTCCTCGCGGTCCCACTTGGCGTGTTTGACGCCGACGTTCTCGGCGGGGATCATCTCGCAGTTGAACATGACTTCCTTGGTGCGGTATTCCTTGTTTTTCTTCTCCACCAGGCCGAGGACGGTCTGCACGAACTCGCGGTATTCGGGGCTGTCCTTGATGGCGATGCCCATGAACTCGGCAGCCTCGACGAGGCCGTTGACGCCGATGGTGAGGTACTGGCGTGAGATGTCGATGTAGCCTGCATCGAAGAGCGGCAGCATGCCGTGGCGCTGCAACTCCTTGAGGTTCTCGTTGTAGGCGAGCTGCACCTTGTGGCAGAGGTCGATGATGTCGGTGAGGAACTCCTTATAGTCCTTGCCGTTCTTGACGGCATACTGGATGCAGCGGTTGAGGTTGATGGTGAGCACCGATTTGGAGCCAGTGGAGACGCCGCCGGCACCGAGGGTGTAGCTGAAGCCGTTGTCGGTGATTTCGTTGCGCAGACGGCAGCAGGAGCTCAGGGAGTCGGCATTGTCGGAGATATAGGTGAAGAAGGAGTGGCCCTCGGAGTACATCTCGGCGGTGAAGTTTGCCATATCCTCGTCGACGAATTTGCCGTTTTTGTCGTAGAGCAGGGCCATGGTTTCGACGGGGAAGGTGAGCACGGCCTTGGTGCGTTCCTGGTTGAACCAGCGCATGAAACGCTTCTGGAGCCAGCAGAGACCGTCCCAGTCGGGCTCGCTGCCGTCGGGGAAGCGGAACTCGCCGAAAAGGCTCTCGAAGTAGGGCTTGTCGTAGTAGGCCACGTTCCAGAACACCGCCTGGTAGTTGCGGGCGCCGGTGGGCTGGTTGAGTGAGTAGACGATTTGCTCGAAGCAGTCGGTGATGATCTTGTCCATCGTCTTCTGACGCAGCGAGAGATCGACCACCTTGTCGGGCTCTTTCCAGTATTCCTTGCCGTAGTCCTTCTGGATGAAGTAGTTGAGGTACATGAGGAACTCCGGGGTGGCGCAGGCGCCGCTCAGCATGGAGGAGACCATGAAGACCATGTTGATGAAGCCGCCGCAGTAGGATTTGAGGTTGGTGGGAGCCGTGGAGTTGCCGCCGATGCTGGTGGTGCCGCCCAGCAGCCAGGGATACATGGTGATGGAGGCGCAGTAGTTGGCGAGGCTCGTCTCGTCGTTCTTGTAGATGAAGTGGTGCGTCAGGAGGTCGATGTAGCGGTCGCTCATCTCCTTGCCGTACATCTGTTTGATGCGGTCGGTGAGGAGGCGGCGGTTGAGGCGGATGAATCCGCTCTTCGGCAGTTCGCCGATAAGGGTGGCGATGTTCTTGTGCTCCACGTTGGCGTTGGCGTCGAACTTGGAACCCGTGGCGGCATTGGCGGCCACCACATAGTCGCTCAGGAAGTGCAGTTTCTCCATCGTCTCGCGGTCCTCGGTGTGCTGCTGGCGGTAGAGGATGAAGCTCTTTGCCACGTTGTAGTAGCCCTCTTGCATCAGGGCCACTTCCACCTGGTTCTGTATTTCCTCGACGGTGATGCCGTCATGGATGTCGATGCGTGAAAGGATTTTCGACAGGCGGCCCAGGTCGATGGTCTCGTTCTGAGAGTTAAACGCCTTGATGATGGCGTTCATTATTTTGTCGAGAGAGAAGCGTTCCTGCGTTCCGTCGCGTTTGGTGATGGTGAAACTGTTGGTCTCCATTGTCTAATATTTTTTCTTGTTTTGTCGTTTCAATCAAAATTCGCGCAAGGAAACCGACGCTGAAGCGTAAGTGTCAACGGCCGGCTTTTGACGCGAAAGCGGCATGTTCAAAGTGCATGTCCGTGGCAGGTCTCCTGGCTTTCCGCATGCCGATACGCCTTCTCAGGAAGTTGGTTCCCAATGGCTTAGTGTATCGACCTTGGAGGCGGATTCACAGTTGCGCGACAGCTCGCGATTTCCACGCGATTCCCTCTTCGTCCCTCCCCCGTAGGGGATGGAACCACGGCAATCTGTTCATGTCAAGGTACTTGTATCGGGTACACCGCTACTTAAACACGGTGCAAAGATACAATCATTCCATCACACGGCAAAATAAAGTTCTTAACTTCCGCCTGTTGAAAACCTCTTCCAATCGTTGCCCTGCAAAGCGCTGGCGGATGTTCCCTCTTTGCATGAGTCGAAACCGGCAGTCCATTTTTTTTTTATATAATATCAATATTTTTATTATCTTTGCAGTTCACGGTCGAGCGAAAGACCGTGCGTAATTTATTGATACAAAATGGACTATAACTACAGCGAAATCGAGCCGCGCTGGCAAAAGCACTGGCGCGAAGCGGGTGTCTACCACACCGAAGTGGTCGACGGCAAGCCCCACTACTATGTTTTGGACATGTTTCCCTACCCCTCGGGTGCGGGTCTTCACGTAGGCCATCCCCTGGGATATATCGCGAGCGACATCTATGCCCGCTACAAGCGTTTGCGCGGCTTCAACGTCCTGCACCCCATGGGCTACGACGCCTACGGCCTCCCCGCCGAGCAGTACGCCATCCAGACCGGCCAGCATCCCGCCATCACTACCGAGCAGAACATTAAGCGCTACCGCGAGCAGCTCGACAAGATTGGCTTCTCTTTCGACTGGGACCGCGAGGTGCGCACCTGCGACCCCAAGTACTACAAGTGGACGCAGTGGACTTTCCTCCAGCTTTTCAAACATTACTATGACAATACCGCCAACAAGGCACTGCCTGTCAGCGCCCTTGAGGAGCGTTTCGCCCAGCGTGGCACCGAGGGTCTCGATGCCGCCTGCTCCGAGCCGCTGAGCTTCACCGCCGCCGAGTGGAACGGCTGGGATGAGAAGCGTCGCCAGCAGGTGCTGATGAACTACCGCCTCGCCTACCTCGCCGATATCCCTGTGAACTGGTGTGCCGAACTTGGCACCGTCCTTGCCAACGACGAGGTCGTCAACGGACTGTCTGTCCGTGGCGGCTACCCTGTCGAACGCAAGCTCATGCGCCAGTGGAGCCTCCGCATCACCGCCTACGCCCAGCGCTTGGTTGATGGGCTTGAGAAGGTGGACTGGACCGACAGCCTCAAGGAGATCCAGCGCAACTGGATTGGCCGCAGCGAAGGTGCCGCGGTGTGGTTCCCGCTGGAAAATGGGGGTAAGGACCTTAAAGACCCCAAAAACTCGTTCGAGATTTTTACTACCAGACCCGATACAATCTTCGGTGTGACATTCATGGTGCTCTGCCCCGAGCATGAGTTGATAGACCAGATTACCACTCCCGAGCAGAAAGCCGAGGTGGAAGCCTATGTGACTTGGGCTAAGAACCGCAGTGAGCGTGAGCGCCAGGCCGAGGTGAAGAAGGTCTCCGGTGTCTTCACCGGGGCCTATGCCATCAATCCCCTCACCGAGGAGAAAATTCCCATCTGGGTCTCCGACTATGTGCTTGCCGGCTATGGTACCGGCGCCATCATGGCAGTGCCCGCCCACGACAGCCGCGACTTTGCCTTTGCACGCCACTTCCACCTGCCTATCCGTCAGGTGGTGGCCCTCGAGAAGGATGCTGTCAGCGACCCCGCCACGTGGGATGAAAGCATGGATGCCAAGACGGGCTATTCGGTCAACAGTGGTTTTGTGACCGGGATGAAGGTGAAAGAGGCCATGGCTGCCGTCATCGACCGTATCGAGGAGATGGGCATCGGCCACCGCACCGTGAATTTCCGCCTGCGCGACGCTATCTTCAGCCGCCAGCGCTACTGGGGCGAGCCCTTCCCCATCTACTACAAGGACAATACCCCGTATCCTATTCCCGAGGAGTGCCTGCCGCTGGAGCTGCCCGAGGTGAGTGAGTTCAAGCCCACTGCCACTGGTGAGCCCCCGCTGGGTCACGCACAGAAATGGGCCTGGAACGAGCCTAACCGTTGTGTCACCGACAAGTCGAGAATCGACAACAAGACCGTTTTTCCGCTTGAACTCAGCACGATGCCCGGTTTTGCCGGCAGCAGTGGATACTATCTCCGTTATATGGATCCGCGCAACGACAAGGCCTACTTCGGCAAGGAAGCTGTCAACTATTGGCAGAAAGTCGACCTCTATGTTGGCGGTGCCGAGCATGCCTCGGGTCACCTTATCTACTCCCGCTTCTGGAACAAGTTCCTCCACGATATCGGTATGTCGGTGGTTGAGGAGCCTTTCCAGAAACTCATCAACCAGGGTATGATACAGGGACGCTCGAATTTCGTCTATCGCAGCAAGACCGACAACAATCTCTTTATTTCGAAGGGTTTGATCAAAGACATGGATGATGTTACCCCCATCCATGTCGATATCAATATTGTCGACAACGATGTGCTCGACATCGAGCGCTTCCGCCAGTGGCGTCCCGAGTTTGCCGATGCCCGCTTTGAGCTGGAAGAGGGCAAGTACATCTGCGGCTGGGAGGTCGAGAAGATGAGCAAGAGCATGTTCAATGTCCAGAACCCCGACGACCTTGTAGCCCGCTATGGAGCCGACACCCTGCGCCTTTACGAGATGTTCCTTGGTCCCGTGGAGCAGGCTAAGCCTTGGGACACCAACGGCATTGAGGGTGTCCACCGCTTCCTGAAGAAGTTCTGGAAACTGTACGACACTGCGGAAATCAAGGACGCTAATGACCTCAAGGCAGAGCTCAAAATCCTTCACCAGACCATAAAGAAGATTACCGACGACATTGAGCGCTTCTCTTTCAATACCGCCGTGTCCACCTTCATGATTTGCACCAACCAGCTGACTGACCTGAAGTGCTCCAGCCGTGAGGTGCTTGAGCCATTGGTGGTCCTCCTGGCTCCATTCGCCCCGCATATTGCCGAGGAGCTGTGGCACCGCATCGGCAATGACACTACTGTCTGTGATGCCCAGTGGCCAGTGTGTGACGAGAAGTATCTCGTCGAGGACACTGTGAAGTATCCCGTGCAATTCAACGGCAAGATGCGTTTCATGCTCGACCTCCCCGCGACCTGTACGCAGGAGGAAGCCGTCGCCGCCGTCAAGGCAGCTCCCGAGGCTGCCAAATGGCTCACCGGGGAACCCAAGAAGGTGATATTCGTTCCCAAGAAGATTATCAATGTTGTTGTTTAATAGCATAAAAAAATAGAGAAATAGATGCTGAGCAGACATTTTTTGAGATGCAAGGTACTGCAGACGGTGTATGCCGGACGCTATGAGAATACTGATGTCATTACCATGTCGAAAAATTTCGACTACCACATGGTGCGCCTCAACGAACTGGGTGTGCTGCAGGTTGCGCTGCTGCCTCGCATGGTCGAGGTTGCCGAGCAGGTGATGGAAGAAGGCAAGAAAAAGTTCCGTCCCACGGAGGAGGAGCAAAACCCCAATATGAAGATTGTCGGCAACGAGTTCATCCGCCGCATGACAGACAATTTCGAACTGAAAAAACACATGGAAAGCTGGTGCGGTTGCTGGGACACCCACGAGGAACTCATCCGTGAGGCTTTTATGGATTTCCGCCGCCTGAAGGAATATCGCGATTATATCAGCTCTCCTGAGCGCAGTTTCAGTGACGACAAGGAATTTGCTATTCTCATGTTCCGCTATCTGATGAACCGTGAGGCGCTGGTGGCAATAGTCGGTGAGCGCAGCCTCCTTTGGGAGGATGATTTTGAGCAGATTGCCCAATACAATTTCATGATGCTCAAAACCCTCAACGAGGACAACTTCGACGAGGCAATGCAGTGGCCCGTGATGTACGACAAGCGCATTGAGAAGGACGAGGAGGACATGGTCTTCGCCCGCCAGTTGTTGCGCGACACCATTGCGTGTCGTGAGGAGGCGGAGGAACTCACCCGCCAGCACCTGCAGGGATGGGAGTTCGAACGCGTAAGCCCCATGGACATCCTGCTTATCAACATGGCTGTGGCCGAGTTTACCAGCTGTCCCACCATTCCCGAGAAGGTGACGGTGGATGAATACATCGAACTCTCCAAAGAATTCAGCTCTGAACGTAGCAAACTGTTCATCAACGGCATTCTTGATAAACTTATTCTCGAACTGCGTTCGAAAGGTCGCATCAAGAAAACCGGCCGCGGACTACTTGAAAACACTATAGAATAAAATAAGTACATTATTATATTATGAAATATCATTTCATTGCGGTTCTGTTCAGTACCCTCCTGCTGGCTTCCTGCGGTGGGGGCAAGAGTGAAGAGGTGAATGTTGACCTCATCAACAACCCCCAGAGTGCGGAAGGTTACGACACATCGGTCAAGATGCCTGTCATCACTTTCGACCAGGAGATGCATGATTTCGGCCGCCTTTCGGCAGGGGAGAGCATCAGCTACGGGTTCCATTTCCGCAACACTGGCACTGCAGACTTGGTCATCTCCTCGTGCAGCGCCACTTGTGGATGCACCGTGGCGAATTATCCTACCGAACGTATCGCTCCGGGCGGTGAGGGCTACATCACTGTCACCTTCAAATCGGCGGGCAAAGCCGGTCAGCAGTATCAGGAGGTGACGGTCATCACCAACGCCCAGCCTGCGAGTACGGTGCTGAAAATCATGGCTCGCGTGGGTCAATAAATTATGAATTAAACATTAAAACTTATAAAAGACATGACAATTTCAACTATTTTGCTTCAAGCCGCCCAGGGTGGCGGTATGGGTGGCTCCATGATTTGGATTATCCTCATTCTCATTGTGATGTGGGTTCTGATGCTTCGCCCTCAGCGTAAAAAAGAGAAAGAGGAACGCAAGTTCCGCGAAGGACTGAAGAAAGGCGACCGTGTGGTCTTCTCCGGTGGCATTTATGGCAAGGTGCACGAAGTCGAAGCCGCTACCGTCGAGGTGGAAGTCTCCAACGGAGTCATCCTCACCGTCGAGAAGAGCATGATCCAGCCCGCTCCTGAAGAGAAGAAGTGAAGCACTTCCTAGCCATACTTGGACTTACA
This sequence comes from uncultured Bacteroidales bacterium, assembly GCA_900317285.1. GTDB lineage: Bacteria > Bacteroidota > Bacteroidia > Bacteroidales > P3 > Colimorpha. Next base: position 38,334 of record ONGA01000011.1, read on the forward strand.
GCCCTGGTTTGGCTGGCTGTGGCGATGTCGGAATACCACGAGTATCCACTCCATGTAAAGGTGGAAATGAAGGGTTACGACACCGACCGCTATGCTGTGCTTTCTGCCGATACCGCCCTTGCCATCTCTGTTGAATTCAGTGGCTTCAATGCTTTTTGGCTTGGTGTACGCAACAAGGAGGTCAAACTCTCCTTGGATATGCACAGCGAACTGGTACACAAATATTCCCGCTGGCGTGACGGCAGGCAGGAACTCTGCCGCACCGTTGCGGTCGACGACCTCGACGAGATGCTGCGGGAGCAACTTGACGGTTACGGCATCCGCAATCTCAACAGTTCCCGCGACTCCCTGCAACTGCTTCTTGTGGAGCGCAGCCACAAAGTCCTGCGTCCATCCATAGACAGTCTCTCATTCTCTTTTGCCGACGGCTACGGTCTCTATGGCGAACCCACAGTGTCGCCTCGCGAGGTCACCCTCTATGGTACCGAAGAGGCACTGGCTCAAATCAACGAGCTCAACGTCAAACCCCTTAACATTACGGGTATCGATGGCTCCCGACGTTACCGTCTGGTGCTGGAACCCGTATGGAAGGAGTTCGGCGACGTTTATGTGTCGTCAGAATATCTGACGCTTACGCTGCCGGTCGAGCGTTTTGTGGAGCGCGAATATTCGCTGCCTGTCATTGTCGAGGGTGCCGATACCACAGTGAACCTCCGCATCTATCCCGACCATGTCAATGTGCGGGTATGGGTGGCGCAGAAAGACATCCCTTCGGTTTCGGCAGACCGCTTTTTGCTTGTTGCTAACTATAGGGATATTCTCAATGGCTCCCAGCGCCTGAAACTTCGCTTGGCGCGATTCCCCGAGGGAGTGCGCATACGCAGTTTCTCTTCCGACGAAGTGCAGTATGTGATAATCAAATAATATGGGATGAAGAGGGTAGGTATCACCGGAGGAATAGGGTGCGGCAAAAGCACCGTGGTTGCCGAGTTCGAAAGGATTGGGGTGCCGTCGTTCGTTGCCGACAAGGTGGCAGCTGCCTACTATGACGATGCCTCTTTCCTCGACGAGGTTCGCCGCCTGCTCGGCGAGGATGTTTTTCTCCCTGACGGCAGGGCCGACAAGCGTGCCATTGCCGCCCGAGTTTTTGATGACAAATCTCTGCTCCAATCTCTTAACGCGCTGGTGCATCCGCGTGTGATTAAGGATTTTGATGTCTTTTGCACCCAACATAAGGCGGAACCCTATGTGCTCTTCGAGAGTGCCATACTCTATGACTACGGATTCGACCGCCTGATGGACAAGGTGGTCTGCGTCTACCTTCATCTGGAGGAGCGTCTGCAGAGGCTGATGCTTCGTGACGGTCTCTCCCGCCAGCAGCTGATGGCCCGCATCTCCAACCAGATGCCTGCCGAAGAGGTGATGCTTCGTGCCGATTATGTAATCCTCAACTATGAGGGCAATCCCCGCCGCCGCCAGGTGGCTTATATTGACGAAATGCTAAAAAGATGAACAGGTTTAAGAATATTGCCACCGTTGCGGCGCTGTTGCTGTCGCTCTCTCTTCCGCTGGCGGTTGAAGCACAGCGCGGTTTCCGGGATAACCTCCCCCGATTCAGCGCCAAAGGCCTCAGCTTCAGCGACCCTGAAGTCAACTGGGTCGACTCGGTGCTTAACACCCTCTCGTTAGAGCAGCGTATAGCCCAGCTGATGATTGTACGTGTCCCGTTGAACATGGACGACCGTCAGATGCTTGACTTCTCGCGCCAGATGAACAGTTACCGTGTCGGTGGTGTATGCTTTTTCGCCGGTACAGCCGACCGTCAGGCCGAAATCACCCGCCGTCTCCGTCAGGATGCCGCGGTTCCCCTGCTTGTCAGCATTGACGGTGAGTGGGGACTCGGCATGCGTCTCAAGGACATGTATTCCTTCCCCCGTAACGCCCGCTTCGGGCTTGTGGAGCCCAATCTTGACAGCCTGGTCTACGAGATGGGTGTCGAAGTGGGGCGCCAGTGCCGCATGATGGGTATCCATTTCAACTATGCCCCCGTGACCGACGTCAATTCCAATCCCAAGAATCCTGTCATCGGTACCCGTGCCTACAGCAACGACCCCGAGCGTGTCGCCCGTTTGGGAAGTCTCTTCGCCAAAGGACAGCAGAGCCAGGGGGTTATGGCTTTCGCCAAACACTTCCCGGGTCACGGTGACACCAAGGTCGACAGCCACTTGGAACTCCCCGTGATAAACCATTCTCGCGAACATCTTGATTCTGTTGAACTTCTTCCTTTCCGCCGTCTTGTCGAGGATGGCGTCGGTGGCGTCATGGTGGGACACCTGCAGGTCAATGCCTACGACCGTGAGCGCCCCTCCTCCCTCAGCCCCGTCATCATCAACGGTTTGCTTCGTAATACACTTGGCTTCAAGGGAATCGTTATTACCGACGGTATCGACATGAAAGGCATTACCAACACCTACAAGGACGGTACTGCCGAACTTGCGGCACTCCGTGCAGGCAACGACTTTATCCTCCTTCCACCCGATGTCAAACAGGCCATCGACGTTATCGCCTCTGCTGCCAAACAGGATGAGGAGCTCCGCCACCTCATCAACTACCATTGCCGCCGTGTTCTCCACACCAAATACCATTATGTGCTGCCCACCCTCGGCGACGAAATCACCGTTCCCGGTTCCGACAACCGACGTGTTTGTCAGGATATTGTTGCCGACCTCAACATCAATCTCGACCGCACCATCGACTCCATTGTGGACGACGCCATCTCCAAGCACGCCATCCCTGGCTGCCAGATTGTCGTCATGCACCGCGGAAAACCCATCCTCGACCGTTGCTATGGTCACCTCACTTACGACTCTGCCGCTGCAAATGTCACTCCCACAACGCTCTATGATTTGGCATCCCTCACCAAGGTCAATGCCACCACCCTCGCCGTCATGAAACTTGCCGATAACGGAAAAGTGAAAATCGACGACAAGCTCAGCCGTTATCTTCCCTACCTGAAAAATACCGACAAAGCCGACATCACTATCAAGCAGGCTATGAGCCATTGTGCTCGTCTCAAAGCCTTCGACGCCTATTGGAAGCGCGGTCACGACTACGACAGCATCCTCCGCCTCGTTGCCGCCAGCCCCCTCAACGACAAACCCGGTATGCTCTACAGCGACCTCGGCTTCATGCTTCTTAGCGACCTCGTCAAGCGTGTCAGCGGCAAACCCCTCGATGTCTTCGTCCGCGAACAGTTCTATCAGCCCATGGGTCTCACAAACACCACCTTCCGTCCTATGAACCATGGTGTTGCGTCCAAATTCATCGCCCCCACCGAAGTCGACAGCCTCCGCGGTCTCATCTGCGGCGAGGTCCACGACCCCAACGCCTATGCCATGGGGGGGGTCAGCGGCCATGCAGGTCTCTTCTCTACGGCCGAAGAGGTGGCGCTTATCATGCAGATGCTCCTCAATGGCGGCAGCTACAACGGCAAGCAGTACCTCTCGCCCGAAACCATTGAGCTCTTCACCCGTCGCCATTTTGCCTCCGACAGCAACCGACGTGCCCTCGGATTCGACAAGCAACTCTTCAACCCCTCCAAAAACGGACAGGTGGCCCCCGAAGCCTCACAGAACTCCTTCGGCCACACCGGCTTTACTGGAACCATGTGCTGGGTCGACCCCGACTACGACCTCGTCTACGTCTTCCTCTCCAACCGTGTGCACCCCTCCTCCTCATCCAACCTCCTCTCCCAGATGAACGTCCGCACACAGATCCAAAGCGTCCTCTACAAATACCTTAATAAATAATACCCGTAAACCATAAACCTTAAACTTTAAACCGTAAACCTTAAACCATAAACCTTAAACCTTAAACCATAAACCTTAAACCTTACCCCCAAAACTCCCATGTCCTCCTTCTCCAAATGGCTCTTTGCGGGACTCGGCTGGGCCGTCGGCGGCCCCATCGGCGCCCTCCTCGGATACTATCTCGGCAAGTCCTTCGGCTCCTCTGGCAATTCAACGTTCGGTCCCTCTGGCAGCCACCATGGTCCCTACCGCAACACCGGCACCACTGCCGACATCAATGCGGCGCTCATGGTCCTCATCGCTGCCGTCATGAAAGCCGACGGCGCCGTCAAGAAAAGCGAACTCGACTATGTGAAGCGCTTCCTCCTGCAGAACTACGGTGAGGAACGCGGCAAGCAGATGCTCAAAGTCCTGCAGCAGATGGTCCAGCAGGACATCCCTGTCGACCAGGTGTGCTTCCAAATCAAGGTCAACACCGACTACAACACCCGCTACCACATGGTCGACTTCCTCTTCGGCATCAGCGGTGCCGACGGCGAATACCACCCCTCCGAGTTGCACACCCTTCGAGTCATTGCGCAGTATCTCGGCATCTCCCTAAGCGACTACACCTCCATCCATGAGCGCCATGTGGGGCATTCGGGCAATAGCGCCTTCTCGCAATCACGCAATCAGAAAGACCCCTACAAGGTTCTCGGTATCGACAGCAATGCCTCCGACGAAGAGGTGAAGAAAGCCTACCGCAAGATGGCGATGAAATACCATCCCGACCGCGTCGCCGACATGAGCGAGGAAATCCAGCGCAACGCCGCCGCGCAGATGAAAGAAATCAACCAGGCTTACGAGCAAATCAAAATCCTTCGCCCCAACCTGAAATAAGCTTTATCCCTTAAGCCAATCTTTCCACTACCGTCCCTACCAGCTCTCTCATCTCCTTGTGGTAGTCGTTCAGAAATGTCCCCTTGGGGCGGTTGGCGATGATCAGGCAGACTGTCAGTGCCTCATGGCCCAGCATCCGGGAGAAACCGTAGATTGCCGACGTCTCCATCTCTAGATTAGTCACTTTCCATTTTTCCTCTTTCTCTTTCCACTCGAATGAGGCCAGCTTCTCGTTCAGCCCCTCAATCGACGGGTGCAGCCTTACCGCGCGACCCTGCGGACCGTAAAAGCCTGGCGCAGTGGCAGTGATGCCGTGGTGCATGTCGTAGGCAACTTTCTTGAACAGCAGCTCGCTGCAACCCACACAGTAGGGGCGCGCCAGCCTCTCGTCCAGCCCCATATGCTGCAGAAAAGCAGCCTCCATATCACTCTCGCCGGGTTGCCATTCCTTATAGTAATTCATCAAACCGTCCAGTCCGATGGCGTAGCGTGAAGCCACATGGCTACCGCAGTCCACCTCCTCTTGCAGCGACCCGCTCGTGCCGATGCGCACCACCTGCAGGTGCCTGTTGCTGTCCTCATTCCATTTTCCACCTTCCACCCGCAGTGCCGCATCCAGCTCCGTCATCACGATGTCGATGTTGTCACATCCCATTCCGGTGCTCAGCGCCGTCATCCGCTTTCCGTGGTAACTCCCCGTCAGCGCATGCAGCTCGCGGTTCTCCGATTCGAACTCAATGGTCTCGAAAATATCCTTGAACATATTCACCCTCCCGGGGTCACCCACCAGCAGCACTTTCTCTGCCAATGTGTCGCCCGTCAGGTGTATGTGGTACAGACTCCCGTCGGGAGCCAACGGCAATTCGCTTGCTTTCATCTTGCAATCTTTCTTGTTTCCACTTTCCGCTCAACATTTTCCACCTTCTTGCTTTCCACTTTCTGGCTCTCCACTTTCTTCACGTCGCGTTTGACCTCGCGTTTCACTTCGCGGGTGGGAGAGGCCGTGCTGCGGGAATTTGACGAGGAGCTCGCCGAGGGAGAGGCGGTGTTGCGGGAGGGAGTGGCTGTGCCGCGTGTAGTCGAGGAGGACGAGCTGGAAGAAGTCGAGCTGGAGCCCGTCGACGAGCTGCTTGTTGAAGGCGTAGCCACACCGCGGCTTGTCGCACTGGGCTTCGAGGAATTGCGGCTCGGAGTGGTCGATGGGGCGGCTCCATTGCTGCCCGTTGTCCCCTGCGGGGTGGCGACGCTGCGCGTCGTCGTGCTTGCGGGCTTCGCCGTGTTGCCGGCTGGAGTGGCCGTGTTGCGCGTATTCGTCGTCGTTGCCGGACGGGCCGTCGAAGTGCCCTGCGGAGCCCCCGAAGGAACCGTGCGGGCGGGAGTGGCCGTCGACACCTGCGGGCGGTCGACGCCGGGAGTCCATCTCGTTGTCGGCATCGGTGCGGGATCCGTGCGGCGACGCATGTAATAGGGTGGGAGAGAGTGGCCCCTGTAGGTCGTCGGCATCCACCCGTGGCGGTGCACATCCCAGTGATAGCTGCGGCTATAGGAACGCGAGTGGCTCACCCGGTTGAAAGTCCAGTAGGCAGGCACATGCCAGGTGAAACTTGGTCTGCACACCTCGGTCCGGAACCTCAGCACCTCGGCCGCGTTCCTCATCCGCACACCGTCGAACACCCACACGCACTGCAGATCCAGCGGCATATACACCTCGTCGCCGGTATATGCGTCCCAGCCGTACACCCACACCTCGTAGTAGGCCGAATTCACCCTTTCCTTCCACACCTCGCTCACCAGCACATAGGTCTCCACCTCATAGTCATATCCGCACCAGACCATCAGCTCGTTCTGCCCGTTGAGCATCCGGACTGTTCTGTCGGCCTGTGCCAAAGTGAAATAATGAATCGGGCGCGCCCATGCGGCAAACCCTAACATTGTCATAACCACGATAATTGCAAAGCGTTTCATATAAACTCCTTTTTCCATTTAGTGCTGCAAAGATACGAAAACTTTCACACATGCAAAAGAAAAAAAACAGATAAGGTTTAAAGTTTACGGTTTACGGTTTAAGGGGCTACGCAGCCAATGAGCCTCCCCAGAGACAGACAAATCAATAATCCATAAACATTAATTCTTAACCCCTAACCCTTAAACTTTAAACCTTAAACCATAAACCTTAAACCATAAACTTTAAACCTTAAACCATAAACCTTAAACCAAAAACCTTGACATAGGAGCATCATATACGCATCATATACGCATCATAGGAGAACCCAAGGAGAAGTATAGGAGAATGGTAGTACAACCATAGGAGGCACTTTTTCCGGAATTCATCCCACATTCTCCTATCCCTCGTCCCAATCTCGGATAAGGTTTAAGGTTTAAAGTTTAAGGTTTATGGGGGCTGCGCAGCCAACAGACCTCCCCGGTGACAGACAAATCCGTAAACCTTAAACCCTCAACCTTAAACCATAAACCTTAAACCTTAAACCATAAACTACTACCTTTCACTCCATTTAACTACCCAACCGCAAAAAATTAACCACCTGAAAACCATCACTCTACAATCAAAAACAAAAAAAAACTTGCACATGTCGGCAAAACTTCCTAACTTTGCCCCCTGGAAAAAAGCGTTTTTAACATGAAAAACATAAAGCAAATCTTCACCGCCCTCCTCGCCCTCGCCATCCTCATGCTCGGCTCCTCCGAGGCCCAGGCGCAGAATAAGAAATCCACCGGCAAGAAAACCACCACCACAACCAAAACCACCAAGAAGAAAAGCAAAGCCGCCGAACCCGCGGCACCCTCGCTCGTCGAGCTCCCCTACAACTCCAACGACTGCCTCTTCGCCATCCCGCTCACCCTCGACAAGCCCTACGGCCCCACCACCGCCCCCGACGGTGCCGGCCGCATACAGGAAATCGTCGCCGACAAGGCTCACCCCAACCTCTTCGAGCGCGAACACAACTCCGTCTGGTACAAAGTCACCATCCCCTACAACGGACAGCTCGAAATCCGCATCGCACAGAACTCGCAGTGGGACGACTACGACTTCCTCGTCTACCGCAACACCGGAGCCTACTTCTCCAACCAGGTGATGCTCAACAAAGTCAACCCCGTGGCCGTCAACCTCGCCAACATCGACTCCGCCGCCATGTTCAAGGCCGTCATGGGCAAGAACAAGCAGGAGAAAGCCTCACGCAACCAGGAGCGTCCCCACAGCAACACCCAGCAGAAGGGCAACAAACAGGCCTCCTCCGACCTCCCCGAGCTCCCCAACATCGCCCCCTCCGCCGACGCCAAACCCACCATCGGCATGCTCATCGACGCCACCGACCGCATGCTCACCAAGAAACAGACCGGCAACTTCATCCAGTCCATCCCCGTGCGTGCCGGTGAAGAATACTACATCGTCCTCGACAACAACACCCCCAACGGACAGGGACACACCATCACCGCCACCGTCCATGTCGACGCCTACGAGCCGCTGCTCCTCTTCTATGACAAGCGTGCGCGCAAGTATGTCGACGTCAACCTGATGATCCTCGAACGCGGCGGCAAGGGTGCCGAGCGCCCCATCGTGCAGGACGAGCACTACCGCGGCGGCCGCATCAAGTTCATCCCCGACTTCGGCTACCTCCTCTACGCCAAGAAGGACGGCTACTTCTCCATCTACAAGGAGTTCAACTCGCGCGAGCTCATGGAGAAGGGCGACACCGTGATGCTCTACAACATGGAGCGCACCGAGCGCGGCTCCTCCTTCCCCGTCTCCGGCCTCTACTTCGAGTCCGGCGAGGCGACCATGATCGGCAACTACGACTCCGTGCTCACCGAATACCTCGCCATGTTCCGCAACCACCCCGAAGTCACCTTCCTCGTCAAAGGCTACGTCCAGTCCTACGGCGTCGACGCTGAGGCCGACATGCTCCTCTCCCTCGAGCGCGCCAAAGCCATCAAGCAGTGGTTCACCAAGAACGGCATCGACCCCAAGCGCATAGCCACCGCGGGTATGACCAAGAACGAAATCAAACGTGCCGCCGCAGCGGCACTCAACGACAAGGGCGGCTTCTCCTCAATCCGCGCCGAACTCATCATCACCGGCAAGACAGCAGAACAATAAACATACAAAAAACTGATGAAAACTAACAAAACCTTAAGGACGTGGCTCGCCGCGTCCTTTCTTCTTCTCGCCGTGCCCCACGGCATGGCCCAGACCAATTGGGAAAAAGTAGAAAAACTCCTGAATGACGGCTCCCCCAAGAGCGCCTACTCCCAAGCCGAAACCGTCTTCAAGAAAACCACCAGCAGCCCCGACCTGCTCACCGCCGCCTGGTACATGGCCCGTGCTTCCGCACAGTACCAGGAAGACTGTTTCGAAAGCTCAGAGGCACGCTTCCGTCAGATATTGCCACGCCTGGAAGCCCCCGAACGCGCAGTATGCTACGCCTTCCTCGGCGAGAGCGACAGTGCCTTGCTGGACGAGGAATTGCTCAAGAAGACCTCTTCCGACCGCATCAGCCGTTTCTGCTGGAAGGTGAATGACAAGGATCTCAAGGGTGTCAACCTCACACCCACGGCCTTCGACGTGGTAGCCCTCTCTATCCTGAGCGATGAACCAGGCAAGCGAGCCCTGATGCAGAAACTGATAGATTTCCACCAGGGAGACGACGATTTCATCCGCATCACCCTCGACCTCAAGCTGCTCGATATGCAGGGTTACAATCCCCGGTCGGTGCGGTATCAGGAGCGGGTGCAGGGTTATATCAACAAGTATCGAGGCAGCAGCTGTCCGTTGTTGGCGCAGCTCTACCACCGTATGGCGGAGCATCTGTCGAACAACGGACGCAAGGTGGAGGCCCTCAGCTATTGCGACACCGCCATTGCCCTCTTCCCCAAGAGCTTCGGCGGCGGCAACTGCGCCAACCTGCGCAGCACCATCTGCCGCGAATATATCGGATTCAACTACAGCAGCGAAGGCACCGCCTATCCCGACCGCCCGTCGCTCCACTCGCTGAGCTGCAACAACCTCTCCCGCATCCATTTCGCTGTCTATCCTTTTAAGGGTAAAGATGTCGACAAGTTCATCAAGCGGCTGCCCAAAGCTGTACATCGGTGGAGTCTCGAGGTGAATGACGACGGCAGCCACAATGCCCACGACCTTATCTTCTCCGTGCCCGCGCTCCCGATGGGACGCTATGTGCTGATGGCTTCCGCCGACGAAAAGTTCAACGATGGGGACGCCTATATGACCCTCGAATGCTGCGACTTCGCCATTTGTAATGTCGGCAACGGCGAGTTCATGATGCTCGACGTCGTCAGCGGCGCTCCCATCAAAGGGCAGAAAGTCGTTTTGTTGTATTATTATGAAAAGAAAACCTTTGATACCGTCTCCACCCAAGCCGACGGCCGCTTCTCCATCCCCGCAAACAAGTATGTCGAAAGCCTGTGCATTGAGCGAGGAGGCGTCACCTTCGAACGGAACGTATGGACTTATGGTCGGGAAACGTTGGAGGAGAGAAAGCAAAACGTCGACGCCCATGTCGTCTTCGACCGCCCCATCTACCGTCCGGGCGACACGGTCCACTATGCGGCCGTGCTCTACAAAACCGACCGTGTGGACGGCCGCGTTGCATCCAATCGTGGCGTCACGCTGAAGATCTACGACCCCTTCCGCAACGATGTAGAGCGCCTCTCGCTCTTTGCCGACGACCACGGGGTGGTGAGCGCCACCTTTGTCCTTTCCAAGGATGCTATGCCGGGCAACTGGTCGGCCGATCTCTCGTCGGGCGACTACTCCACCCATAGCTATTTCCGCGTGGAGGAATACAAGCAGCCGAAGTTCATGGTCTCACTCGAGCAGCCCAAAGTGGCGCCCGCTTTCGGCCAGACCTACACCCTCCGTGGACTGGCAAAGGCCTATAGCGGTGCCAATATCTCCGATGCCAAGGTGAAATACACCGTCTCGCGCACCTGCAACATGTTCCGCAGGAACGGCACAAGTACCGATACCAGCTTCACCGACAGTACCGTTACCGCTGCCGACGGCTCGTTCGAGATACCCTTCACCCCCATGCCCGACACCTCCCTCTACGCCCTCTACAGGTCCGTCTACCGCTATACCGTGCGTGTCGACGTGACCGACCTCAACGGCGAGACCCACAACGCCTCCTATTCTGTCCATGTCGGCTATGTCAACAAACAGATTTCCCTCGCCGACAACAAAGAGAGAACCAACGAACTGCCCGCAATCAGATACTCCTACAGCGACCTCAACGGCAACCCGCTCGAAGGCGATATAACCTTCAAGATAGAACTCCTGCGGTTGCCCGACCCTGTGAAGCTGACCCCGTCGGTCATCAGGAACAATCCCCAGGCCGAAATGACCCTCGGCCGCGACGAGTTCCTCCGCCTCTATCCCAACTATGCCTATTCCGCTCAGGAAAACAGACTCGACAACTGGCAGACGGACTGGAGCCATCACATGCAACACCATGCCGACGGGAGCAAGTCGACCTACTCCGTCGACCTCAAGGACATGAAGCTCCCTTCGGGCGAATACCGCATTGTGGCCACGGTCGGCGAAGTCGCCGACACGCTTTATGTCACCCTCGTGCATCCGCGTTCGCGCACGCTCCCCACCGCCGATCTCCTCTGGATGGATGCGCCCCAAGAGGCTGAGGTGTGCACTACCTGCACTGTGCGCTATGCTTCAGCCTTCGACGGCACACAGGTCTTCTATGTGTTGATGGGACCCGACGGCCAGGAGATCGACTCCCGCTGGCTCACCGCCGACCGCCGCATCCGCAGCATTTCCATCCCCGTAGACTCCTCGTTGCTCGGCAGTTTCAAGGTGCAGTTTGTCACCATCCGCGACGGGGTGCCGTGGCTTGATTACCGCACTGTCACCGTGCCTTTTACCCACAAGAAACTCGTTGTCGACATTGCCACTTTCCGCGACAAACTCCAGCCCGGAGAGCAGGAGGAATGGACCATCAAAGTGAAGGGCGGCGAACAGGGGACGGAAAGCACGCTCCTTATGACCATGTACGACGACGCCCTCAACTCCTATGGAGGCCAACCCCGCTGGCAGTTCTACCCCTGGCGCTACGGCAATCACCCCTTGACTTTATGGAATCAGTTCCGTCCCCTGACCACCCCCTATTATCAGGAAATCAACCTCCTGCACTACGACATTGCCGATTACTACAAACTCAACCTCGCCGAGGGCCTTTTCCGCCGCTACGATGGGGTGGAGGTCTTCGCCATCTCCATGGATGAATCTCGCGCCGTCAAGTCCACCGCCACCGCCCGCGGCGAGAGCGGCATGGTCACCATGCAGGGCAATGTTCGCAAACGGACGGGCGTCAACGTCAACAGTGCAAAGATGGCCGTGCAGACAGCCGATGCTGTTGAACTCGAGGAAGAAGCTGCACTCGAAGCGCCGGCGGCCGACTTAGTGGAGACTTCCGAAGTCAAGCTCCGCACCAACCTCAACACATTGGCCTTCTTTGTCTCCGACCTCCGCATTGACTCCACAGGCACCGCCATCTACCGCTTCCGTGTGCCTGAGTTGCTCACTCGCTGGAGCATCAAAGGGTTGGCTTTCACCGACGACCTCAAGATCGGTACCTTCGACAAAACCCTCGTCACCCAGAGGTCCCTCATGGTGCAGCCCAACATCCCGCGTTTCCTCCGGCAGGGCGACAGCATCGTGATGATGGCGAAGGTGATGAACCTCACCGACACTGCGCGAAAGGTGAGGGTGCTGTTTACTCTGAATAATCCGAATACTCCAAATAATCCGAATAATCTGATTACCAAAATCTATCAGGTGGTTAACGTTCCTGCCCAAGGTTCCAAGCAGGTGACATTCCCTTTCCATAACCTGCCTCGTGACCTTTATGTGGCCACCTACGAAATCACGGCCCAGACCTGCGACGAGCATGGTCCGCAATACAGCGACGGCGAGCGCGGTCAGATCCCTGTGCTCCCCAACCGTCAGGCCGTCACCCTCTCGCAACCCATATATATCAACGGAGCAGGCGAGAAAACATACCGCTTTAACATTTCGCCTTCAACCTCCACTGCTACCCCTCAATTCCTTGGCGCCGAACTTGTCAGCAATCCTGCCTGGCTTGCCATCAAAGCAATGCCCTACTTGAATGACATGGAGAACCCCTCCAACCTTTTCCTTGCCAACCGCCTCTATGTCAACACCCTCGCCAGCAGCATCCTTCAAGACTTTAAGGGCCTCAAGGACATTAGTGCCCTTTGTGACACCTCCAACACCCGCCTCAAAATCAATGCCGACATCAAGCAGACACTGATAGAGTCCACCCCATGGCTGCGTGACGCCGAGTCCGAGATGGAGCAGCGCAAGGCTATTGCCAACTACTTCGACTCCAGTCGTATGACAGAAGAATTCTCAACCCTTACTTCACAGCTCTCCATGCGTCAGAATGACGATGGTGGCTGGAGTTGGATACACGGCGGCGAGAGCTCTCTCTGGGTCACCCGACAAATTCTGAAGAGACTCGTAACCCTGAAATCAGAACCCATCACGGAAAATGCTCTCGCATACGTCGATAGGGAGGAGAAGCTCTACTATGACAAATACGTCAAGCCGCACCTCAAAAAGGACTATCAATGGGCTCCCGACAACATCGACTACCTCTATACCCGCTCCTTCTATGGCAAGGGGCGCACCGAGGCTTACAAGTTCTACTACAAGAATGCCTTGAAGAACTACAAGCAATACAACAACCTCTATACCCAGGCCCAGCTGGCGCTCGTCTTCCATCGTCACGGCGACCGCAAGGCTGCACGCGACATCATACGCCGCCTCAAGGAGAAGTGTCTCGTAAGCGACGAGATGGGCATGTATTGGCGTGACAACCGTAGCGGCTGGTTCTGGTACGAGCGTCCCGTGGAGACGCAGGCGCTTCTTATCCAGGCATTTTCCGAGGTCACTCCGCGCGACACCGCCGCCATTGCCCTCATGCAACAGTGGCTGCTCAAGCAAAAGCAGGCCACTCACTGGGGCAACGACCGTGCCACCGTGGAAGCCATCAAAGCCCTGACCTTGTCTGGCAATACTGTTGATACTAGCAATGCAGAGCCCACGCTCACCGTCTGCGGAATGCCTCTTTCCAACCCCTCCGAAGGTCTCGAGGGCTACCGCTCGCAGCGTTGGACCAATGCTTCACTTGACAGTGTCATCGCGCTGGGCGACAGCACGGTAACCATCCGCAAGGAGACTCCCGGTATCGCCTGGGGAGCCGTCTATTTCCAGTACACCGACGACATGGACAAGGTTCCCTCCACCGAGAGTGGCATTTCCATCAGGCGCACCTATCTCTGTGCTGGAAATTGGAAAGTGGGTGATAGGGTGAAGGTCCGTATTGAGATTTCCTGCGACCGCACCATGGAGTACCTCGAACTCATCGACGGCCGCCCCTCGTGCGTCGAGCCGGTCAGCACCCGTTCGGGCTGGATGTGGAATCAGGGTCTTCGCTATTATGTCGAGGTCAAAAACTCTGCCACCCACTGCTACATCAACCGACTCGAGAAGGGTGATTATATCGTTGAGTATGATGCCTTTGTCACCAATCCGGGCACCTTCCTCGCTCCCCCCTCTGTCATCCAGTGCCTCTATGCTCCGGAATTCAGAGCCACCTCGCCAGCCTCCCGCCTAGCGGTGCAAAAGTGATATTTTTTTGCTCAGTTAACAAACATTTCGTATATTTGCATCCTGTCCCCAGCCCCTACTTTCCGAAGAAAGGGTTGAGCCTTAATGTTATAGACACGAATAAAAGCACTATCATATATGAATAACAATAATAAAAATATCACCCCCTGCCACGTCGACGTCTCCTCGGAGACCGGACGCCTCCGCGCCGTCCTTCTCCACCGTCCGGGAGCCGAAATCGAACGCATGACTCCCCTCAACGCCGCCGAAGCGCTCTACAGCGACATCCTCAACAAGCCCATCGTGGACAGCGAGTACCACTATTTCAGCGGTGTGCTCAACAAATGGACCGACGTCTACTATGTGGAGGATATCCTCGAGAGCCTCCTCCAAGAGCCCGCCGTCCGCCAGCACCTCGTGGGCGAGAGCTGCCGCATGGACGGCTGCACGCAGCTGGTGCCGCAACTCATGGACCTCGACCCCAAGCAGCTCGCTACCATCCTCATCCAGGGCTACGAGAACCCCCGCTGGGACGCCCAGAATGCCGACGACCGCTACCTGCTGAAGCCGCTCTACAACCTCTTCTTCACCCGCGACGCCTCCTCGACGGTCTACGACCGCGTGCTCATCAACTCGATGAGCTTCAAGGTGCGTGAGCGCGAGACCCTCATCTACGAGGCCATCTTCAAGGACTTCTTCAAGGTGGACCTCCTCAACGCGCAGGCCCACGACCCGCAGGCCCGCACCGAAGGCGGCGACGTGCAGATTGCCGCCCCCGACCTCCTCTGCATCGGACAGGGCATCCGCACCAACGCCAAGGGTATCCGCTACCTGGCCGAAACCTTCGCCAAAGACCACCCTCACTTCCACATCCTCGCCCAGGAGCTCCCCATGAGTCCCGAGAGCTTCATCCACCTCGACATGGTGTTCACCTTCCTGGGCAAACACCAGTGCATGGCCTTCGAGCCCATGCTCAACAAGACAGGTCTCTTTGCCGGCAAGGCCACCACGCTCATCACCGTCGATAACGGCAAGATCACCTACACCGAGGTGCCCAACATCGTCAAGGGCCTTGAGCGGCTGGGCTGGGACATCGAACCCGTCACCGGTGGCGGCAGCGACCCCTGGAACCAGCTCCGCGAGCAGTGGCATTCCGGCTGCAACTTCTTCTCGCTTGGCGACGGCAAGGTCATAGGCTACCGCCGCAACAGCCACACCATCGATGCCCTCGACCGCGCCGGGTTCGCCGTCCTCAACGCCGAGGACATCGTGGACGGCAAGGTTGATATGAACAATTACGACAAGTTCGTCGCCGCCTTCCCGGGCAGCGAACTTCCCCGCGCCGGCGGCGGTGCCCGCTGCATGACGATGCCGATTTTGCGCGATTGATTCCTCCTGCGAAGCGGGGAAAAAAGAGAGAAACTAACTAACTAACAATAAAAATGAAACAGTATCATCTAGCCAACAACATCATCGGGTGGATAATCTGCGCGATTGCCTGCTCGGTGTACATCATGACTGCGGAAGCTACCGCCTCATGGTGGGACTGCGGCGAGTACATCGCCACCGCCTTCAAACTCCAAGTCGGCCACCCACCGGGAGCACCCACCTTCCAACTCCTCGGACGACTCTTCTCCATGTTCTCAAGCCCCGAAACAGCAGCCCACGCCGTCAACGTGATGAGCGCCATGTGTAGCGGCTTCACCATCATGTTCCTCTTCTGGGGAATCACGCTCCTGGGCAAACACCTCCTCCCGGACCCCAAGAACCCCAGCCTCAAGGACTGGAAAACCTGGGCGGTCTTCGCTGCCGGCATCGTCGGCTCCCTGGCCTACACCTTCAGCGACACCTTCTGGTTCTCCGCCGTCGAGGGCGAGGTCTACGCCATGAGTAGCTTCTTCACGGCACTCGTCTTCTGGGCGATACTCAAATGGGAGGAACAGAGCGACGAGCCCCACGCCCTGCGCTGGCTCATCCTCATCAGCCTGCTGGTGGGCGTCGCCATCGGCGTGCACCTGCTGAACCTGCTTACGGTTCCCGCCATCTTCTACGTCGTCTACTTCAAGAAATGGCCCAAGACCACCTGTAAGGGCTTCATCGCCACAGGTCTCATCTCCCTGGTCACCCTGGGTGTCATCCTCTGGGGCATCATCCCGGGCATCGTCAACGTCGACTCCGCGGTGGACGTCCTCTTCGTCAACACCTTCAAGCTCCCCTTCAACAGCGGCACCATCTTCTTCTTCACACTGCTGACCGCCGTCGTCGTCTGGGGGCTCTGGTACACACGCAAGAAGAACCACCCCGTCATCAATGCCGCCATCCTGAGCTTTGCAATGCTCGTCATCGGCTACTCCACCTTCTTCGTCCTCGTGATCCGCGCCAACACCAACACGCCCCTCAACGAGAACGCCCCGAAGGATGCCGTCGCGATGCGTGCCTACCTGGGTCGCGAGCAGTACGGCGACACGCCCCTCTTCAGCGGCCAGTACTACACCGCCGGACGCCCCATCGACACCGAGAAAGGCTACACCAAATACATCCGCGGCAAGGACGAGAAGGGCCGCGACCGCTACATCCCGGCTGCCCACGCCCTCAAGTTCGTCTACCGCGAGGACCACACCGGCTTCTTCCCCCGCATGTGGAGCAACGACAACACCCGCCAGCACCCCCGCTTCTACGAGTATTGGGCTGGCAAGGTCTACGGCGACTCCAAACCCACCTTCGGGCAGAACCTCAAGTTCTTCAACCGCTATCAGCTCGGCTGGATGTACTGGCGTTACTTCATGTGGAACTTCGCCGGCAGGCAGAACGACATCCAGGGCCACTACTTCAACGGTGACGGTACGCGCGACTACCTCAACGGCAACTGGATCTCCGGCATCAACTTCATCGACGAGGCACGCCTCGGACCCCAGGACAACCTCCCCGACGCAATGGCCCAGAACAAGGCTCGCAACGTCTACTACCTCCTGCCGCTCCTCCTCGGTATCCTCGGCCTCGTCTACCACCTGCGCCGTCACCCGAAGGACGCCTTCATCGTCTTCATCATGTTCTTCATGACGGGTCTCGCCATTGCCATCTACCTGAACATGCCCCCGCGCCAGCCGCGTGAACGCGACTACGCCTTCGTGGGCTCCTTCAGCTTCTTCGCCATCTGGATCGGTCTTGGAGTGATGGGTCTGGCGGAATGGGTGAGTGCCCTATTTAAAAAGAATAAGGAGAAAGTCTACAAGGTGGTGCTCCCCGTGGTCTTCGTCCTCAGCATGGCCGGTGTTCCCTGCCTCATGGCTGCCCAGAACTGGGACGACCACGACCGTAGCCAGAAGACCGCCGCCCGCGACTTCGCCCAGAACTACCTCAAGAGCATCAAGAAGAACGGCATCCTTGTCACCTTCGGCGACAACGACACCTTCCCCCTCTGGTACGCCCAGGAGGTCGAGGGCACACGCACCGATGTGCGCATCCTCAACTACACCCTCTCCGGCATGTACTGGTATGTCGAGCAGCTCTACAACAAGCTCTATGAGAGCGAAGCGCTGCCCTTCACCCTGCCCAAGGAGTTCTACGGCCTCGGTAACGACCAGACAATCATCATGGACCGCTCCGCCGACTTCCTCGAAGTCTCCGATGTGCTCGCCATGATGCGCGACTACCCCGAGCGTTTCACCTTCACCGACCAGCGCAGCGGCGAGAAGCTCCACTACATCCCCACCAAGCGCTTCAAGATTACGCTCGACATCCCCGCTCTGGTGAAGGCTGGCGTCATTCCCGCCGAGATTGCCGACCAGGTCAATCCCGAAATCCGCTGGGAAATCAACGTCAAATCGGGTGCCCTCTACCGCCACGAGCTCATGCTGCTCGATATCATCGGTACTAACAAGTTCATGCGCGACATCAACTTCGGTAACCCCAATTCGAGCGGCATTCCCGACGTCTTCCCGATGATCAGCTCCTACACCATCCAGGACGGCTTGAACTACAAGATGATCCCCTATCCGAAGCAGCAACGTTTCACCAACACCAGCGCCGACTACTTCATCAACGGTGTCGACGGCCAGGAGCTGAAATGGGGCAACCTCGACCGCGACATCTATGTCGACCCCGTCAGCAGCCAGCAGTTCGCTGTGGCGCTGCAGCAGACCCTGATGGCGCTGGCAAGCGAGGAGCATGCCAAGGGTAACGACGACAAGGCCCGCAAGCTCATCGAGATCTACGAGAAGAACTTCCCCGAGAAGAACTTCCCCGCCGACCTCTACCATGTCTATGTCCCCCTGTCGGGCAACAACTACATCGACATCGTCAACCTCTACAAGGAGGTGATGGGTGTTGAGCACGCCAAGCGCCTCTGGCAGTCGGTCTTCACCTACTACGACCAGGAGATTGCCTACCTCTCCCGCTTCCAGGGCGAGAAGACCGCCGGTGCACGCTCGGTGCTCGGACAGGACCTCAAGATTATGGCCGAACTGCGGCGTATGGCTGCCAACAGCCTCGGCGACAGCGCTCTCACCCAGCAGTGCGAGGCCGTGCTGGCTCCCTACGCCAACCTTATGTATACCGAATGATGAAAAGTATGAAGAAGCCCCGGGTGAAACGCTACACACTGACGCTGTCGGAGATGGAGATGCGTCGGCTGAACGTCTATGCCGAACAGAGCGGCATCGACCGCCCGACTGCGCTCCACCGCATCGTGAGCCAGGCGCTGCGCCAAATCGAGCTCTCGTCGCAGGGTCAGTGTGATGCCAATCAGCTGGGGCTCTTCGACTCACTTCAGATTGATATCTTCAACAACACCTCGCGTGTTGATGAACTAGGAAGCAAGAAATAAGAAGAATGAAAAAGAGACTGTTAAGTTTGCTGATGCTGCTCTTCATGGCCGCGCCGTTCACCTCGCGGGCCGAAGAGGCGTTCGAGCCGGGCTCGATGATCATCGGTCACGTGACCGACGCCCATTCGTGGCACCTCTTCGACTACAAGTCGTCCGACGGTACGGAGCACGCTGTGGCGATACCGCTGCCCGTCATCCTCATCAGGGACGGACATCTGGACGTCTTCATGTCCAGCAAGTTCCACCACGGGCACGCCGACTACAAGGGCTACCGCCTCGTCGGGGGCGGCGCCTCCAAGGAGGAGGTGGCCTGTGTGGGTGCCGACGGCGAGTTGCTGCTCGATACCGAGGGCAACATCGTGAAACCCACCGACTTGAGCATCACCAAGACCTCCGCGGCCATCATCATCGCCGTCATCCTGCTCATCATCATCGTCTTCATCGCGAAGGCGGGCTACAAGAAGCGCCCCAACCAGGCGCCCAAGGGGCTGCAGAGCCTCGTCGAGCTCCTCGTGGTCTTTGTGCGCGACAGCATCGCCAAACCCATGATAGGGGAGGAGAAGCACCGCAAATACCTGCCCTATCTGCTCACCCTCTTCTTCTTCATCTTCTTCTGCAACATCCTCGGTCTCATACCCTTCTTCCCCGCGGGAGCCAACATCACCGGCAACCTCGCCGTGACGGCCACCCTGGCGGTCATCACCTTCCTCATCACCAACCTCAGCGGCAACCGCCACTACTGGGCCGACATCTTCAACACTCCCGGCGTCCCCGCCTGGCTCAAGGTCTTCCCCCTGATGCCGGTGGTCGAGCTCGTGGGTGTCTTCACCAAGCCCATCGTGCTGATGATCCGACTCTTCGCCAACATGACGGCGGGTCACATCGTCATCCTCGGTTTCATGGTTATCATATTCATTATGAGCAACCTGTTCGGAGTCGGGGTGGGCGCCGGCGTGAGTGTGGTGAGCGTGCTCTTCAGCGTCTTCATTTCGCTGCTTGAGTGCCTGGTGGCTTACATCCAGGCTTTCGTTTTCACGATGCTCACGGCCCTCTACATCGGCATGGCCGTCGAAGAGCCCGAAACCCATTGATTTTAACCCATTAAATCCATAAATCCTATGAAAAGTATAAAAGATATCAACTTCGCAGGCCGCAAAGTCCTGCTTCGTGTGGACTTCAATGTCCCCATGAACGACCAGAAGCAGATTACCGACGACACCCGCATGCGCGAGTCGATGCCCACCATCGAGAAACTTCTCAAGGACGGTGCCGCCATCATCATCATGGCCCACTTCGGCCGTCCCAAGAAAGGCGGCTTCGAGCCCGAACTCACCCTCGAGCCCGTCGCCAAATACCTCGAGACCCTCGTCAACCGTCCCGTCAAGTTCACCCAGGAGCTTCTCGGCAGCGGCAAGCCCGAACAGATGGCTAAAGAGCTGAAGAGCGGCGAAGTGATGCTCCTCGAGAACATCCGCTTCTATCCCGAAGAGACCAAAGGTGGCGAGGACCTCGCACGCCAGCTCGCCGCCCTTGGCGACTGCTACATCAACGACGCCTTCGGCGCCGCCCACCGCGAGCATTCCTCCACCGCCGTCATCGCTCGCTTCTTCCCCAACGACAAGTATTTCGGCTTCCTTATGGAGAACGAGGTGCGCAACCTCGAGAAGCTCATGCAGAATCCCCCGCGCCCCTTCACCGCCATCATCGGCGGCAGCAAGGTCAGCAGCAAGATCGGCATCCTTGAGAACCTCCTCGACAAGGTCGACAACATGATTATCATCGGCGGCATGCGCTACACCTTCACCAAGGCCCTCGGCGGCAAGATCGGCAACTCCATCTGCGAGGACGACAAGCTCGACCTCGCCCGCGAGCTCATGCGCCGCATGGACGAGAAGGGTGTCAAGTACTACCTCCCCGTCGACAGCGTCATCGGCGACAAGTTCGGCAACGACGCCAACACCAAGATTGTCCCCTCCGGCGAAGTGCCCGACGGCTGGGAGAGCATGGACTGCGGCCCCGAGAGCTGCAAGGCCATCCACGAAATCGTCATGAACTCCAAGACCATCCTCTGGAACGGCCCCGCCGGCGTCTTCGAGCTCGAGACCTTCGCCAAAGGCACCAAGGCCATCGCCCAGAGCGTCGCCGAGAGCTGCAAGAAAGGCTGCTTCGCGGCCGTCGGTGGCGGCGACAGCGTGGCTGCCGTCAAGCTGATGCACCTCGCCGACCAGATGAGCTACGTCTCCACCGGTGGCGGCGCCATGCTCGAATACCTCGAAGGCAAAGTCCTCCCCGGCATCAAAGCCATCCAGGACTAATTCCCAACGGCGAAAAACCATCCAAGGCAGGGCTCCAAGCCCTGCCTTTTTTTATCCTGAAATCCCTCCTCTGTCCCCCTCCCATGACATAGGCAAATCATAGGAGCGACATAGGAGAGACATACTATCATCCATAGACCTACCATAGAGTTACCATAGAGGTACCATAGACCTAGCATAGAGTTAGCGGCTATAGTTTTCTGTGAATTAAAGGAATGTATTGTTTTGAAAATCAGTGCTGTTTGTGATTATCTGTCTGATAATCAGCTTCTATTTCGATTTTCTCATGGATTCCTCATCCTGTTTTGCACTTGCAAAGGTACGAAGATTTTTGTGACTGTTTTGTCCTTTAACTACTTTTAACTACCCTTAACTACTTTAACTGCTTTGTTTACGGGAAAAAAGTTGTATTTTTGCATTTGTTTTATGGGACGATATTTTATACATTTGGCTTATAACGGAGGGTGTTATCACGGCTGGCAGACGCAGCCGGGGCTTCCGACGGTGCAGGAGACTTTGGAGGGTGCGTTGTCGACGCTGCTGCGCGAACCCATCGCCGTGGTGGGCTGCGGCCGCACGGACACGGGTGTGCACGCGAGCGATTTCTATGCGCACTTCGATGTTAATTCGGAATTAGGAATTAGGAATTCGGAATTGGTTTTTAAACTGAATTCGTTTCTTCCTCCGGATATTGTGATTTTTGACATTTTCCCCGTGGCGGAGAATGCGCACGCGCGTTTCGACGCGGTGGCGAGGACGTACCAGTATCATGTGAGTGACCGACGGCTGCCGTTCCGCCAGGGGCAGTACTGCCGCATTTATTTCGTGCCCGACATCGGGCGGATGAACGAGGCGGCGCGGGTGCTGATGGAGTACGAGGATTTCACGTCGTTTGCGAAGCTTCACACGCAGGTGAAGACGAATATCTGCCACCTGAGCCGTTCGGAGTGGACGGAGGAGGAGGGCGGATGGGTGTTCACGATCCGCAGCAACCGCTTCCTGAGGAATATGGTGCGCAGTGTGACGGGCACGCTGCTTGAGGTGGGTCGCGGGAAGCTGGACATCGCGGGTTTGCGCGAGATTGTGGAGAAGAAGGACCGCTGTGCGGCGGGTGTGAGTATGCCGGCCTGCGGCCTGTTCCTGACCAAGGTGGAATACCCCGGATGAACTAAGAAGTAAGAACTAAGAATTATGAAGTATATTGAGGTTTGTTTTACGATGGATGATACCGGCCTGTTCCGCGATTTGCTGGTGGACACGTTGGGCAACGAGGGTCCCTACGAGAGTTTCGTGGAGACGAAGGAGGGACTGAAGGCTTATGTGCCTGTGGACCTTTTCGATGAGACCTGGCTCCGGCAGCAGATGCAAGAGCTCCGCGACCAATTCCCAATTTTCAATTCTCAATTCTCAATTCAGGAGATGCCGGACAAGAATTGGAACGAGGAGTGGGAGAAGGGCCATCAGGCTGTGCTGGTGGAGTATGAGGGCGGCAGCGTATGGGTGCGTGCGCCGTTCCATCCGCATCGCGAGGATGTGGACTACGAGCTGATTATCGAGCCGAAAATGAGTTTCGGCACTGCGCATCACCCCACGACCTACATGATGCTGAGCTATGTGGCGGAGTTGGATATGCAGGGCAGGCGCGTGCTGGACATGGGCTGCGGCACCGCGGTGCTGGGCATTCTGGCGAAGATGCGCGGAGCGGAGTATGTGGAGGGTGTTGACATCGACGAGTGGGCCTTCAATAATGCGCGCGAGAACGCGGCGTCGAACGGTGTGGAGATTGCGCTGAAGCTGGGTGACGCCTCTTCTTTGCAGGGCTGTTTTGACGTTGTGATTGCGAATATCAACCGCAATATCCTGCTGAACGATATGGGGCGTTATGCTGCCGTGCTCAACGCAGGCGGCACGCTGCTGCTGAGCGGTTTCTACGAGGCCGACGAGGCGGCGCTGGTGGCCCGTGCGGGTGAGCTGGGGATGACGTTGGAGGGAAGGAAGAGCCGCGACGGCTGGTCGGCGCTTTGTTTAAAACTCAATCAGAACAAAAAGAACTAAAAAGAAATTCTGATGGTTCTGATAGTTCTGATTGAGATAAATAAAGAATTATGATAGTTTGTATAGCGGAGAAGCCGAGTGTGGCGAAGGAGATAGCGAAGGTGTTGGGTGCCAATGCCTCGCACGACGGTTATATGGAGGGCAACGGCTACCAGGTGACGTGGACGTTCGGCCATCTGTGCACGCTGAAGGAGCCGCAGGACTATTGTGAGCAGTGGAAGCGGTGGAGCCTGGGTGCGTTGCCGATGATTCCGCCGCGGTTCGGCATCAAGCTGATTGACAACCAGGGTTACGAGAAGCAGTTCAAGACGATAGAGCGGCTGATGCAGGCTGCCGAAGGGATTATCAACTGCGGCGATGCGGGCCAGGAGGGTGAGTTGATTCAGCGGTGGGTGATGCAGAAGGCGAGGGCGAAGTGCCCTGTGCAGCGCCTATGGGTGTCGAGTCTGACGGAGGAGGCCATCCGCGAGGCTTTTTCGCAGCTGAAGCCGCAGGAGGAGTACCAGAGCCTGTACGAGGCGGGATTGTGCCGAGCGATAGGCGACTGGCTGCTGGGTATGAACGCCACGCGGCTGTATACCATCAAGTACCGTCGCGACCCGCGGCAGGTGCTGAGTATCGGGCGCGTGCAGACGCCGACGCTGGCGATGATTGTGAAGCGCTATTTCGAGATCAAGGATTTCAAGCCCGAGAAGTACTGGGTGCTTTCGACGGTCTACCGCGGGGTGACGTTCAATTCCACCAAGGGCAAGATTAAGGATCCCAAGGCTTTCAGTGACCTCAAGGCATTGAAGGAGAAGGATTTCGAGGTGACGAGTGTGGAGCAGAAGGCAGGGACGGAGGCGCCGCCGCGGTTGTTCGACCTGACGAGCCTGCAGGTGGAGTGCAACAAGAAGTATTCCTTCTCGGCCGACGACACGCTGAAGCACATCCAGAGCCTGTATGAGAAGAAGCTGACGACCTATCCGCGCGTGGACACCACGTATCTCTCGGATGATATCTATCCCAAGTGCCCCGGGATTCTGCAGGGCATACGTCCCTATGCGCCGCTGATCCAGCCGCTGATGGGTAAGAGGCTGAAGAAGAGCAAGAAGGTGTTCGACAGCTCGAAGGTGACGGACCACCACGCCATCATTCCCACGGGGACGGATCCGAGCACGGTGGCTATCTCGCTTGACGAGAAGCGTGTGTACGACATGGTGGCGCGGAGGTTCATCGCGGTGTTTTATCCCGATTGCAAGTTTTCGACCACGACGGTGATGGGTGCGGTGGAGAAGATTGAGTTCAAAGTCACGGGCAAGCAGATTCTCGATGAGGGCTGGAGGATAGTCTTCGGAGGGAAGTCGGACCAGCCTGACGAGGGAGAGAAGAGTGACGACAAGGAGCAGTCGCTGCCAGCCTTCGAGAAGGGTGAGCATGGTCCCCATGAGCCGATGCTGACGGAGAAGCAGACCACGCCGCCGAAGCCGTATACGGAGGCCACGCTGCTGCGTGCAATGGAGACAGCAGGCAAGACGGTGGAGGACGAGGAGCTGCGCGACGCGATGAAGGCTAACGGCATCGGTCGTCCCTCGACGCGTGCCGCAATTATCGAGACATTGTATAAACGCAATTATATCAGCAAGGTGCGCAAGAGTCTGGAGCCTACGGCCACGGGTATTGCCCTTATCGGCGTGATTCAGGAGGAACTGCTGAAGAGTGCCGAGCTTACGGGACAGTGGGAGAAGAAGTTGCGCGACATCGAGGCGCACAAGTACGACTCGCGCCAGTTCATCGAGGAGCTGAAACAGATGGTGGCGCAGATTGTGCAGGAGGTTATGTCGGACGGCACGCGCCGGATGGCGTATTGATTTTATTTTCGTATCGTAAATAATATTTTATTGGGAGTTGCGTTATAAAGGGCATGATTGCAGAGAACATAGCTAGGATTAGCGCCTCGTTGCCTTCGGGGACGCGCCTCGTTGCCGTCTCGAAACTGAAGCCGGTGGACGATATCACGGAGGCTTACAATGCAGGTCAGCGCCTTTTCGGCGAGAACTACGCCACGGAGTTGCGTGACAAGGCTGCCGTGCTGCCCCAAGATATCCAGTGGCATTTCATCGGTCACCTGCAAAGCAAGCAGCTGAAGTATTACATCCCGTTTGTGAGCATGATCCACGGGGTGGACAGCCTGGAGCATCTGGAGGATGTTGAGAAGGCTGCCGCCAAGGTGGGGCGTGTGGTGGATGTGCTGCTGCAGGTGCATGTGGCGCAGGAGGAGACGAAGTTCGGCTTCCTGCCGGAAGAGCTGGAGAATCTAGATTGTCTAGAGAATCTGGAGCATACTAGAATTTGTGGTGTCATGGGTATGGCGTCTCACACCGACGACGAGGCTCGTGTGCGTGCCGACTTCCGAGCCATCCGTTCCATTTTTGATCGCCTCAAGGCCGGTCCCTTTGCCGACCATCCCGAGTTCAAGGAGGTCTCCATGGGCATGAGCCACGACTGGCATATCGCCGTGGAGGAGGGGAGTACCCTTGTCCGCATCGGCAGCAGTATTTTCGGTCCCCGCGACTATTCAAAAGTTAAAAATTAAGTGTTATGCAGATTTTCAAGAACAGTAAGCAGATTGTCATGTCCTACGTCATCATCACGTTGGGACTGATGATTTATACTTTCGGCTGGTCGGCGTTCATGCTTCCGGCACGGATTGTCGGCGGCGGCGTCAGCGGTCTTTCCGCCATCCTCTATTATGCTGTGGGTATCCACATCCCCATCGGTATCTTGAACCTGGTGTTCAACGGCATCCTGGTGACTATCGGCTTCAAGATACTGGGCTCGAAGTTTGGCGCCAACACCATCTACGGCATCATCATGTCGTCGGTGTTCTTCATCATGTGGCAGCAGGGACTGCAGGTGGACCGCCTCTTCCAGAATCCCGACGGCACGATGCAGTTCGACCCCTTCATGTGCGCCATTATCGGTGGTGCCCTCTGCGGTTTGGGTATCGGACTGAGCTTCATCATGGGTGGCAATACGGGTGGCACCGACATCATTGCCTTGATTGTCACTAAGTATTATAATATTTCACCCGGTCGTGTGATTATGCTCATCGACATTGTCATTGTGGGCTGCTCCTATTTTGTCTCCGGCAAGCTGGGCAATGTGGTCTACGGTTATGTGGTCATGGGCGTGATGACCTATGTGCTCGACATGGTGCTCGACGGCAACAAGCAGAGTTACCAGATCATGGTATTCTCGTTGAAGAACGCCGAGATTGGCGAGGCGGTTACCAAGGAGGTGGGTCGCGGCGCCACGCTGCTCGATGCCGAGGGATGCTACACCAAGCAGGGGCAGAAGGTGCTCCTGATGATGGTGCACCGCACCGACAAGGCCCATGTCATGCAGATTATCCACCGCCTCGACGAGAACGCCTTCATTTCCGTCAGCAAGGCACAGGGCGTCTATGGTAAAAACTTCGAAAAACTGAAATTATGAAACTGATATCCCCTTCGTTGTTAAGTGCCGATTTCGGCAATCTCCAGCGCGACATCGAGATGCTCAACGCCAGCGAGTGCGACTGGCTGCATGTCGACGTCATGGACGGCATCTTCGTTCCCAACATTTCCTTCGGTCAGCCGATTGTGAAGCATATCAAGAAGCACGCGCAGAAACCTCTCGACGTGCACCTGATGATTATGGATCCCGGCCGTTATGTCAATGATTTTAAGGAGGCGGGTGCCGACATCCTCACGGTCCATTATGAGGCTTGCACCCATCTCGACCGCACCATTCATGCCATCCATGATGCGGGTATGAAGGCCGGCGTGGTGCTCAACCCCCATACCGCCGTGTGCCTGCTTGAGGATATCATCCAGGAGTGTGACATGGTGCTGCTGATGAGTGTCAACCCCGGTTTCGGCGGCCAGAAGTTCATCGAGAACACCTATAACAAGGTGCGTCAGCTGCGTGAGCTCTGCAACCGCAAGAATCCGCAGTGCCTCATTGAGGTCGACGGCGGTGTCAACCTGCAGAACGCTCCCTTGCTTTTCGAGGCCGGTGCCGATGTCCTTGTAGCCGGCAATGCCGTCTTCAAGAGCGAGAACCCGCAGAAGACAATCCACGACATGAAACAATGAAGCGTCCACAACTTATCATAGCTCCTGGCAAGGAGAAAGCCATCCTCCGCCGCCATCCGTGGATATTCTCGGGTGCAGTCAAACGCATCGTGGGTGAGCCCCAGGAGGGTGACCTCGTTGATGTTGTCGACGCCCGTGGGCAGTGGCTTGCCGCCGGTCACTATCAGGATGAGAGCATCATCTGCAAGGTGCTCAGTTTTGATACCCCGCAGATTGACGACGATTTCTTTCGTCAGCGTCTCGCCTCTGCTATCGCTTACCGTCAGAGCCTCGGTTTTTTCGACTACTTGAATCCAAATTGTAAGATTTCCAATTCGGAACTGACCAATGTCTTCAGGCTGGTTCATGCCGAAGGCGACTATCTGCCGGGTCTGGTGTGCGACTGGTACAACGGAATCCTTGTGATGCAGGCTCATTCCGTGGGTACGCACCGCTTGTTCCCCTCGTTTACAAAGTTTTTCCGCGACTTTTTCGGTGACTGTCTGAAGGCTGTCTTCGACAAGAGTGGCGCTACGGTGCCCGGTGGAAGCCAAGACGGTTACCTCTGGGGCATCATGCCTCTGGAACACGAGATTGTCGAGAACGGAGTCAAAATGCTTATCAATTTCTTTGAAGGTCAGAAGACGGGCTTCTTCATCGACCAGCGCGAGAACCGCAAGTTAGTGCAGGAGTTGGCCTTTGAACGTCGCGTACTCAATTGTTTCGGCTACACCGGAGGCTTCTCCCTCGCCGCCCTTCAAGGTGGTGCGCAATATGTCGAGACCGTCGACATCTCTAAGAAAGCCATCGAACTCTGCAACCGCAATGTGGAAATGAATTTCCCCGGTTGTAGCAACCACACAGGCACCGTCGCCGATGTGTTGCAATACATTCAGACAATCAAGCAAACAGGCAGTCAAGCATTCGATTTTATCATCCTCGACCCTCCCGCCTTTGCCAAAAACCACCGCACCCTCCAGCAGGGTCTCAAAGGCTACCGTGCCATCAACCAGCGCGCTATGGAAGCGCTGCCTGCCGGCGGACTGCTGATGACCTTCAGCTGCAGCCAGGCTGTCAGCAAGGAGGACTTCCAGACCATGGTCTTCACCGCAGCGATGAATGCCCACCGTCGTGTCCGCATCGTGCGCCAACTCCCCCACGCCATGGACCATCCCGTCTCCATCCACCATCCTGAGGGCGAATATTTAAAAGGACTCCTTTTACAAGTTGAATAAGAGAAACAATACTAATATAACATGGAATTAGGATACCAAAAAATAGACAAATACGACGAGCAGTGCGTGGCCGAGATGGCTGAGCACTACAAAGCGATACTTAAACTGCTGGGTGAAGACCCTGAGCGTGAAGGACTGGTCAAGAGTCCGGAGCGCATCTCCAAAGCTATGCTTTTCTTCACCGGCGGCTACGACCAGAACCCCGAAGAGATACTGCGTTCGGCAATGTTCCACGAGGACTACAAGCAGATGGTGGTCGTCAAAGACATAGAACTCTACTCGCTCTGCGAGCACCACATGGTTCCCTTCGTCGGCAAGGCGCATGTGGCCTATATCCCTAACGGCACCATCGTTGGACTGAGCAAGATTCCTCGCGTCGTAGATGCCTATGCTCGCCGCCTTCAGGTGCAGGAACGCCTCACCAAGCAAATCAAGGACTGCATCCAAAACACGCTCAACCCCCTCGGCGTCGCTGTTGTTATCGAGGCGCAGCACATGTGCATGTCCATGCGTGGCGTGCAGAAGCAGAACAGCGTCACCACCACCTCCGATTTCACCGGTGCCTTCATGAAGGACCCCAAGACCCGTGAGGAATTCATGAACATCATCGGAGTGAACCTCCACTAATTTTAGCAGTTGAGACAAATGAAAGCGTTTCCGAAAATATTGGTTTGCATAAGCATAATCCTCAGTTTTCAATTCTCAATTCTCAATTCTGCCACAGCGCAGATTACCCATGCCTCGCAGGGGCGCTTGGACGAGAATGCCACCGCCGCGCTCCAGAAAGCTGCCAAGAAACTCAGCAATGTCAAGTGCACGGTCTCCCTCACCGTCCTCGACTCGAAGAAGAAGGAGATTGCCCGTCAGAGTGCCGAGGTTCAGTATTCCAAAGGTAAGTACCGCCTCGTCATGGACAATCAGGAGATTATCAGCGACGGTACCACCGTATGGCAGTGGGACAAGAGCGCCAAGGAAGTAGCTGTCAACAATGTGAGTACCAGTGGTATCGACCTCCTCAATCCCGGCAGCCTTTTGGCAAATTACAATAAGAACTTCCGCGCCAAATATATACGTACCGAGGACGACGGCAATGTCATCGTAGACATGCAGCCCCGTTCTGCCCAGAACTACCACAAAATCCGTCTTTTCATCGACGAGGAGAGCGGTCGACTCAACCGCCTCGAGGTGCACAAGTACGACTCCGGTCGTGAGATCTACACCTTCTCCAACTACAAATTCGGCGGTATAGGCGGCAAGTTCCAGTTCGACACCAAGGCTCACCCCGACGTTGAAGTTATTGACATGCGATAGAACAATGAAAATACTGCTTATAGAAACTGCTACCCAGATATGCTCCGCCGTCCTCTCGGTCGACGGTGGCGTCGTTGCCCGACGCGAAAGCGACACTCCCAACGCCCACTCCACCTGTCTGTCGGTGTTTGTCGACGAGGTGCTCCGCGAAGGCGCTATCAAGCCTCACGAACTCGATGCTGTCTGTGTCTCTGCTGGTCCGGGCAGCTACACCGGTCTCCGCATCGGCGTCAGCACCGCCAAGGGTTTCTGCTACGCCCTCGGCATTCCTTTGCTGTCTGTTCCTACGCTGCTCTCCATGGCGGCCCTCTACTACAGGCAGCATCCCGACTACCGTGGTCTCGTATGCCCCATGATAGACGCCCGTCGCATGGAGTGCTACACCATGGTGGTGGATTCCAATATGAATATCCTTCGCGACACCTCCGCCGATGTCATCGAGGCGGGCTGCTTCGACGAATGGCTTGATAGGGGAGAGGTGACTTTCATCGGCGATGGCGCCGAGAAGACACGCGACCTCCTCGGAGCGCATCCCAATGCACGCTACGACAGCAGCTTCCAGCTCTCGGCCGAAGGAATGCTTAAACTCGCTGAAGTCAAGCTCCGCGACGGAAAAATTGAGGATGTCGCCTATTTCGAACCCTTCTATCTCAAGGATTTTGTTGCCAAGAAGAGTGTTGTCCACGGATTAAGATAAACAATGCTGCGTTATATCGGAAAACGGCTCATGTATGGCTTCCTGGTGCTCCTGGGAGTCATCACCCTCGTTTTCTTTCTCTTCAACATCCTCCCCGGCGACCCTGCACGCATGATGCTTGGCCAGCGTGCCGATGCTGAAAGCATCGAGATTATCAACCGCGACCTTGGACGTGACAAGCCTCTGGGCATCCAGTACCTCAACTACCTCAACGACCTCTCGCCAATCTCCCTGCACAACAACAGCAACCCGCAGAGTTTCTTCTTCCTCTCGTCCGACAAGTACTCCTACGCCACCCTCCTGCGTCTGGGCTCCACTTCCCTCGTGCTCAAGGCTCCCTATCTGCGCCGTTCCTACCAGAGCCAGCGCAAGGTGTCCGAAATCATCGCCTCAGCATTCCCCCAGACTGCCATCCTCGCTCTGGTTGCCATGCTCTTCGCTCTCCTCGTCGGCATATCGCTCGGAGTGGTGTCGGCATTGCACAAGGATTCCTGGATCGACCGCACCACACTCGTCCTCTCCACCCTCGGCATGTCGTTGCCATCCTTTTTTGCCGCCATCCTCATTGCATGGCTTTTCGCCTATATCCTCGCCGACTGGACTCACCTCAACATGTTCGGCAACCTCTTCACCGTCGACGACTACGGCGAAGGGGAATATCTTGATCTTAAGAATCTTATCCTTCCTGCATTGACCCTCGGCATCCGCCCCTTGGCGACGCTCACCCAGCTCACCAAGAACTCTATGCTCGAGGCCCTCAGTCAGGATTACATCCGTACTGCCCGCGCCAAAGGTCTCAGCCATAGGCGCGTGGTAGTCCATCATGCCCTCCGCAACGCACTCAATCCCGTAGTCACTTCAGCTGGTGGCTGGTTGGCAGGACTCCTGGCGGGGGCCGTCTTTGTGGAATATGTGTTCGACTGGAAAGGAATGGGTATCGTCATTGTCGACGCCCTCGACACCTACGACTTCCCCGTTGTCATGGGTGCCATACTGTTTGTCTGTGTCCTGTTGGTACTCATCAACATCCTCACCGACCTCGTCTACGGTCTCCTCGACCCGCGTGTCCGCATTGACCGCTAGAGGCTGCGGGCGAAATCAAGAAGATCTTTGTATCGGTAGTCCACCAGCCAAGGCTTGGAGGTGGCACAGTCTGAGTTGTTGCCCACCAGCACCGTCGTCATACCGGCGCGGCGGCCAAAGAGCATGTCCGTCATCGAGTCGCCTACCATCACGCACTCCTTAAGCCTCAGCCCTGGGTGCTCGCGGCGTGCCTGGAGGGCCATGCCGATGCTTGGCTTGCGCATAAAGCTGTGCTCGCGCTCGAGCTTGGGGCAGTGGTAAATCTTGTCGATGCCGGGGATGGCAACTATAAGTTTGGTGTGGATGGCCTCAAGGTCGCCCTCGGTCATCAGCCCTTTGCCGATGCCCTGCTGGTTGGTGACAATGAAGATAAAGTCGAAATGAGACTTGCATAGCGCCACGGCTTCAGCCACTCCCGGCAACAGCTCCAACTCGTCGGGAGTCTTCACGTAGTCGTTTGGACGCAGCACGTTGAGCACGCCGTCACGATCAAGGAACAGGGCTTTCATAATGACGGGAGTTCTTGTTGTGCGCGGCTATAATCTTCGGGAATGCCGATATCGAGGAAATAGGCCCCGTCGGCGTAGGCATAGTAACGCTCGTCACGGTAGCGTTGCTGCATAAGTTCTTGTTCGAATGAGAACTTCTCTCCTAGGGTGAAGCCGTCGAGGAGGCTGCGCTGTATGCGGTAGATACCGCCGTTGATAAGTCCGCTGCCGGCTTCGGCATTCTTCTCCTTGAAGGTCGTGATGCAGCCGTTGGCGTCGATTTCCACCGAACCATAGCGTCCGGCATCGGGCACCTGTCGCAATACGATGGCCAGCGGAGTGGCCTTCTCCTCGGCAAAGCGGCAGAGACGCTCATGGTCGATATCAAAAAGGGTGTCGCCATTAATCACGGTGACGGCATCTTCGTGGCAATACTGCAGGGCATTGACCATGGCACCGCCGGTTCCCAAAGGAGACAACTCACGAGCGTAGTCAATGCTGATGCCGCGGTATTCATGACCGAAGAATTCCTCCACCTTCTCGTGCAGGTAGCCTGTGGCCAGCACCACATGAGTATAGCCTTGCTTCTGCAGCCGGTCTAGCAGGTAGGTGAGGAAAGGCCTGCCTGCCACGGGAGCCATGGGCTTGGGCACGTCGCTCACCACGCTCTGTAGCCTTGTCCCAAAGCCGCCCGCCAAAATGATTGCTTCCCTCATTGCTTCTTGAACAAGGCGGACTCCACGAGTTCGCAGATGATATGGCCAAGCATGATGTGGCTCTCCTGGATGCGTGGGGTATCGGTGGAGGGCACGTTGAGCAACAGTCCGCCGCAGTCCTTCATCTTGCCACCCGTGGCGCCAGTCATCGAGATGATGCTTACGCCCATTTCTTTCGCCACTTTGTAGGCCTCGAGGATATTCTTGCTGTTGCCGCTGGTGCTGATGCCCACCAGCACGTCGCCTTTCTTGGCGGTACCGCGCAGCAGGCGAGCGAAGATATATTCGTATCCGTAGTCGTTACCTACGGCTGTGAGGTAGCTGGTGTTGCAATGCAGAGCCTCGGCATTGAGGGGCGGACGGTCGAAGTAGAAGCGGCCGCTCAGTTCCGCTGCCAGGTGCTGTGCATCGGCGGCGCTGCCGCCGTTGCCGCAGAAATGTATCTTGCCACCGGCGCGGAGACTGGCCTCAATCAGTTGTGCCGCGTCGGATACGGTCTGCATCAAGGCACTGTCGCCCAAAATTGCCTGTTTGACGGCAATGCTTTGTTTTATTGATTCTTGTATTCTATTCATAATAATGATTATTGCATGGTCCAGGTTTTCAGTCCTTCGCTGGTGAAGTCGTAGCGTTTGGTTTCGCCGCCGAACTGTCCCAGAGCCTCGCGTACGGCGAAGCGTGTGAGACCGGGGCAGTAGAAGAACATGAATCCGCCGCCGCCGGCACCGCTGATTTTGCCGCCCGAGGCACCGGCCTTGATGGCGGCCTCGTAGATAGCGTCAATGCGGGCGTTGCTGACGCTTTGGGCCATCTGTTTTTTGTGTTGCCAGCCGAAATTCAGAATTTCTCCAATGTTGCCTACATGTCCTTTCAGTAGTGCCTCTTTCATCTGTTGCGCTTGCTCCTTGAGTTTGTGCATGCTTTCGATGCTGCTGCTTTTCTTGGCTTTGACGTTTTGCTGCTGCTCCTTGATGATGTCGGCGCTGACGTGCGAGGTGTCGGTCCAGTAGAGCAGCAGGTTGTGGTTGAGCTCGTCGATATACTGCTGGCGGACGCGCAAGGGGTTCACGATGACGTTGTCGCCGATGAACTCCATGAAGTTGAATCCGCCGAAGGTGGCGGCATACTGGTCCTGCTTGCCACCGGCGAGGCCGAGGTCGATGCGTTCAATTTCGTAGGCCAGTCGGGCGATGTCGTATTCGCCC
>ONGA01000020.1 GCA_900317285.1 uncultured Bacteroidales bacterium
TCCACGCCATCTGCGACGCCATGAAGGCCGACCAGAACCTCAAGGTCACCGTCTACGGCCACACCGACAATACCGGTTCGCTGAAAGCCAACATGAAATACGGCAAGCAGCGCGCCCAGGCCCTGAAGGACTACATGGTGAAGCTTGGCGCCCCCGCCAAGAACATCACGTGTGAGAGCAAGGGTCCCAAGGAGCCCGTCGCCGACAACAAGACCAAGGAAGGCCGCGCCAAGAACCGCCGCGCCACCGTCGTCCTGAAATAAACTTTTTAACATATCCGCAGCCCAGGGGCGCCCGCAAGGCGCCCCTGTCTGTTTCCAACCCCTCCTGTTTCCCGCCCCAATGACATAGGTCAAACCAGGTAGCGACATAGGAGCGATATAGGAGAGACCATAGACCTACCATAGAGTTACAATAGAGGTACCATAGACCTAGTATAGACCTACCGAACATAGTTTACATAGTTTTTTGTGAATTAAAGGAATGTATTGTTTTGAAAATCAGTACTACTCACAATTATCTTCCTGATAATCAGCTCCCATTTTGATTTTCAAAGTGGATTCCCATCCTGTTTTGCACTTGCAAAGGTACGAACATTTTTCTTTCCGCCAAACAAAATTATGGTTTTATAACAGAAAAAACGCTGAAAATACATAAATCGTTGTTTTACAATAATTTGAAAGAATACCGATAAAAAACCGCCTTCCGAGGGGTCCAAAAAACCCTCCAAAACACCGCTTGGCAGAAGAAAAACGGGGTGGGGGAGCCCTCTTGGCAAAAAAATATCAACCTTAACATGGTTTGATTTTCAGTGAATTAAGATATAAAGTGCAAAAAAAATGAAAAAAACTTTGGTGGTATTTGAAAAATGTAGTATCTTTGCAGCCTCAAACAGAGAAAAGCGAGTTGTTTGACAAGTTTGAACAAAGCCGATGTAACTCAGTTGGTAGAGTAGCTGATTTGTAATCAGCCTGTCGGGGGTTCGAGTCCCTTCATCGGCTCGAACACCAACAGAACCAAAAGAGTTCGTTGGAAATCGGGGGAGTCGCATAGCGGCAATTGCAACAGACTGTAAATCTGTCCTCGGAAGAGTTCGGTGGTTCGAGTCCACCCTCCCCCACGAAAGCCAAACTTCAACAGGCGGAAGTAGCTCATTTGGTAGAGCGATAGCCTTCCAAGCTATAGGTGGCGGGTTCGAGCCCCGTCTTCCGCTCCAACACAGAGCGGAGAGAGGACGAAAAACCAAAGCCCCGCTTCGAAAAGCAAGGTACTCGAAAGGAGAGAGTGCAAAAAGCCGCAGTAGCTCAGTGGTAGAGCGCTTCCTTGGTAAGGAAGAGGTCACGAGTCCGACTCTCGTCTGTGGCTCTCTTTTTATGCGAAAGCGTGGAAGAAAAACAACAAAAATGAACGAGGACGAACGCTTAGGCGCGCCCTCTTTGAACGTGAATTAATATTATTGTTAACATTTAATACGTATTAAAAATGGCAAAAGAAAAATTCGACCGCTCTAAACCGCATGTCAACATTGGTACTATCGGCCACGTTGACCATGGTAAGACCACCCTCACCGCCGCTATCACCAAAGTGCTGGCTGAAAAAGGTCTCTCCGAAGTGAAATCCTTCGACTCCATCGACTCCGCTCCCGAAGAGAAAGAGCGTGGTATCACCATCAACACCGCTCACGTCGAGTATCAGACCGAGACTCGTCACTATGCACACGTCGACTGCCCGGGTCACGCTGACTATGTGAAGAACATGGTTACCGGTGCTGCCCAGATGGACGGTGCTATCCTCGTTGTGGCCGCTACCGACGGTCCCATGCCCCAGACCCGTGAGCACATCCTGCTCGCCCGTCAGGTTGGTGTCCCCCAGCTCGTCGTCTTCCTCAACAAGTGCGACCTTGTTGACGATCCCGAGCTTCTCGACCTCGTCGAAATGGAAGTCCGCGAGCTCCTCAGCTCCTACGACTTCGATGGCGACAACATCCCCATCATCCGTGGTTCCGCCCTCGCCGCCCTTAACGGCGAACCCAGCGGTGTCAAAGCCGTTGAAGAACTCATGAACGCTGTCGACACCTGGATCCCCCTGCCCACCCGCGCTGTGGATAAGGACTTCCTCATGCCCGTCGAAGACGTCTTCTCCATCACCGGCCGTGGTACCGTTGCTACCGGTCGTATCGAGACTGGTGTTATCCACACTTCCGACCCCGTCGACATCATCGGTATGGGTGCTGAGAAACTCAAATCCGTCGTCACCGGCGTCGAAATGTTCCGCAAGATCCTCGATGAGGGTGAGGCCGGCGACAACGTGGGTCTGCTCCTCCGCGGTATCGACAAGAACGAAATCCGTCGTGGTATGGTTATCGCCAAGCCCGGCTCGGTGAAACCCCACCACAAATTCGAGGCTGCTGTCTATATCCTCAAGAAGGAAGAAGGCGGTCGTCACACCCCGTTCCACAACAACTATCGTCCCCAGTTCTACTTCCGTACCACTGACGTCACCGGTACCATCATCCTCCCCGAAGGCCGCGAGATGGTCATGCCTGGCGACAACCTGACGATCACTGTGGAGCTGATCGCTGACATCGCTCTGAACGAGAACCTCCGCTTCGCTATCCGCGAGGGTGGCCGCACCGTGGGTTCCGGTCAGGTGACCAAGATCCTCGACTAATCGAGACAACCTCCAAGGGCGTACATCAACGTACGCCCTTCCACAGGGGCATAGTTAAATGGTATAATGACGGTCTCCAAAACCGTAGTTGGGAGTTCGATTCTCTCTGCCCCTGCCAATAAAAAAACTAGTTTAAGAGAAATGTCAAAGTTTGGTGAATATGCGAAGTCCAGCTACGACGAACTTGTGCACAAAGTGTCGTGGCCCACATTCAAAGAGCTTCAGAGCAGCGCCGTCGTCGTTGCCGTCGCTTCAATCATTATTGCCCTTATCGTCTTCGCTATGGACATCGTCTTCGGCGTCCAGTCCGGAGGATGGAAGGGATTGCTTGGAAACTTTTACAATCTGCTCGGCTAAAGATTCGGCATCTTCCGCCGGGGGTCTTGCTTCCCAAATCCTTTTGAGACCCGCGGCAGCGGAATCGGAAAGCGGAAAGATTTCAAGTTTATTTTCACTGTCCTAATACTACTGTGCATTAAAGCAATGGAACAACAGGAAAAAAAGTGGTATGTCGTCAGAGCAATCAGCGGCAAGGAGAAAAAAGCCAAGGAGTACATCGAAAACGAAATGGCCAAACGCGGCTGGAGTGAAGATGTCCCCACGGTCTTGATTCCTACCGAGCAGGTGGTTGCCATCCGCAACGGAAAAAAGGTAATCAAAGAACGTAACTACTTCCCTGGCTACGTGATTATCGAAGCCGACCTGCGCGATGAGATCATCCCCGTTATCCAGAACCTGCCCAACGTCCTCGATTTCCTTCGTGAACGTGAAGGCAAGCCCATCCCCATGCGTCAGGCCGAAATCAACCGCATCCTCGGCAAGATGGATGAACAGATCGACGGCACCGACGCCATGGACCGTTTCATTGTCGGCGAGAGCGTGAAAGTCATCGATGGTGCCTTCAACAGCTTCTCGGGCATCGTGGAAGAAGTCAACGAGGAAAAGAAGAAATTGAAAGTTACGGTCAAGATCTTCGGTCGCAAGACCCCCCTCGAACTCAGCTTCTCCCAAGTGGAAAAGGAACAGTAACCGATTCAACTAACCTAATTTAAAATTTAATTCAATGGCAAAAGAAGTTGCAGGATTGATTAAATTGCAAATCAAAGGCGGTGCTGCCAACCCCGCTCCTCCCGTCGGACCGGCTCTCGGTGCAAAGGGTGTGAACATCATGGAGTTCTGCAAGCAGTTCAACGCCCGTACACAGGACCAGGCCGGCAAAGTCGTGCCCGTCATCATCACTGTGTACACGGACAAGTCCTTTGACTTTGTACTGAAGACCCCTCCTGTCGCTGTCCAGCTGAAAGAGATGTCCAAGGCACAGAAAGGCTCTGGTGAGCCCAACCGTGTCAAAGTCGCCTCCGTCACCTGGGAGCAGGTGCGTCAGATCGCCGAAGCCAAAATGCCCGACCTCAACTGCTTCACGGTTGAGAGCGCTATGAGCATGGTGGCCGGCACCGCACGCAGCATGGGTATCACCGTCACCGGTGAAAATCCCCTGAACAAGTAAATTATCAACAGTGGTAGCACCAGTAGCGCAAGCGAACGTGCGGTGACCACAAAAAAAGACCAACATGGCAAAATTAACAAAAAAACAAAAAGAGGCTGTAGCCAAATTTGACGGAAGCAAAGTCTATTCGCTCGAAGAAGCCGTCAGCATCGTCAAGAAGATCACCTTCACCAAATTCGATGCATCCGTTGATATCGACGTTCGTCTGGGTGTTGACCCCCGCAAGGCCAACCAGATGGTGCGTGGTAGCGTCACCCTGCCCCACGGCACGGGTAAGACCGTCCGCGTGCTCGTACTTTGCACCCCCGACAAAGAAGAAGAGGCTAAAGCCGCCGGCGCCGACTACTACGGTCTCGACGAGTACATCACCAAAATCAAGGGTGGCTGGACCGACGTTGATGTCATCATCACCATGCCCAGCTGCATGCCCAAGATTGGTGCACTCGGACGCATCCTCGGTCCCCGTGGCCTGATGCCCAACCCCAAAACCGGCACCGTCACCATGGAAGTCGGCAAGGCTGTCCAGGAAGCCAAGGCTGGTAAAATCGACTTCAAAGTCGACAAATTCGGTATCATCCATACCGCCGTCGCCAAATGCTCCTTCGACGACCAGAAGATTGTCGAGAACGCCCGCGAAGTGCTCCAGATGATCATGAAGCTCAAACCCAGCGCCGCTAAAGGCACCTACGTCAAGAGCATCGCCATCAGCAGCACCATGAGCCCCGGCGTCAAAGTCGACACCAAAGCCGCTACCTTGTAAATCCAATTAATTAAAGAAACATTATGAGAAAAGAACTGAAAGACCAGCACATCGACGCTCTGTGCGAAGAGATCAAGGCCTACCCCAATCTGTACATCGCAGATATCGGAGGTCTGAACTCTGTGCAGACCAGCAAACTGCGCCGTTCTGCCTTCCGCAACGAGGTGAAGCTGGAAGTTGTAAAGAACACTCTTCTCATCAAGGCCCTCGAAAAGTCCGGTTTCGACTATTCCGAGCTCTTCCCTGTGATCAAGGGTGAAACCGCCATAATGCTTTCGAACACCAACAATGCACCCGCGAAACTCATCAAGAGTTTCCGTGCCGCTGAGAAAACCGCTGAGAAGCCCATCCTCAAAGGCGCCTACGTCGAAGAGTCCTTCTACATTGGCCACGAAAACCTCGATGCTCTTGTCAACATCAAGTCCAAGAGCGAGCTTATCGCCGATGTCGTCGCTCTCCTGCAGTCGCCCATCAAGAATGTCCTTTCCCAGGTTCAGTCGGCTGGCAATACCATTACCGGTGTGCTGAAAACTTTGGAGGAACGCGCCTAATCCCGCGCAACAATACAACGGGGTGGCCCCCCTTTAAACAGGCCGAAAGAAAAATTTAAAAACAAAATTGTAAAACATTTAAAAACAATAAAGTCATGGCAGACATCAAAGCTATCGCTGAAGAATTGGTTAACCTTACCGTTAAAGAAGTTAAAGAACTCGCTGACGTCCTGAAAGAGGAATACGGCATTGAACCCGCCGCCGCTGCTGTCGCAGTCGCCGCTCCCGCCGCCGGTGGTGCCGCCGCCGCCGCCGAGGAGAAGACCTCCTTCGACGTGATCCTGAAGGGTGTTCCCGATCAGACCAAGAAACTTGGCGTCGTGAAGGCCGTCAAAGATATGGCCAGCCTGGGTCTGAAAGAGTCCAAAGAGCTCGTTGACAACGCTCCCAAGCCCGTCAAGGAAGGTGTCTCTAAGGACGAGGCTGAAAGCCTGAAGAAAGCTCTCGAAGAGGCTGGTGCCGAAATCGAGATCAAGTAAGGTTGCCCCTTTCTGACAACTACGAGGAATAGGGCCTCCGACAGGGATCGGAGTGCCTATTCCTTGTTGCTATGGAATTTATTTCCGCAAGCGGCTATCTTCATGCCCCCGTGTGGGCGACACTTTCATCACTCGCGATCAGTTATAGAACACGATATAATTTTTTAGTCCCTTGGCAAAAAAAGAACCCACAGTAGTAAATTTCGCGTCGGTACGAAAGTTTGAGTACCCGGATTTCCTCGACATCCAGGTCAAGTCTTTCAAGGATTTCTTCCAGATTGAAACCAACCCCGACAACCGTTTGGACGAAGGCTTGTACAAGGTCTTTAAAGAAAACTTCCCCATTACGGATGCGCGAAACAATTTTGAACTCGAATTCTTGGATTATTACATCGATCCTCCCCGCTATTCCATCGAGGAGTGCATTGAGCGCGGCCTCACCTACAGCGTGCCGCTGAAAGCCAAGATGAAACTGAGTTGCAAAGACCCCGAAAACGAGGACTTCCAGACGCTCGAGCAGCATGTCTATCTCGGCATGATCCCCTACATGACCCCGAAGGGCACCTTCGTCATCAACGGTGCCGAGCGTGTCGTCGTTTCCCAGTTGCACCGCTCCCCTGGCGTCTTCTTCGGCACCCAGTTCCACTCCAACGGCACTCAGCTCTACTCCGCACGTATCATTCCTTTCAAAGGTTCGTGGATGGAGTTTACGACCGATATCAACAACGTCATGTATGCGTATATCGACCGTAAGAAGAAATTGCCCATCACCACGCTGCTCCGCGCCATCGGCTACGAGACCGACAAGGATATCCTCGATATCTTTGAGCTCGCCGAAGAGGTGAAGGTCAACAAGAATAATCTGAAGAAAGTTCTCGGCAAACAGCTCGCCGCTCGTGTGGTGGAGGCCTGGACCGAGGATTTCGTCGACGAGGACACCGGCGAGGTCGTTTCCATGGAGCGTACCGAGGTGGTCATCGAGCGCGATGTCGAACTCACCGAGGAACACATTGAGAAAATCCTCAACCTGGATGTGAAATCCATCCTCATCAAAAACGAGGACAAGGACGGCATCGACTACTCCGTCATCTACAACACCCTCAAGAAAGATACAGCTAACAACGCCAAGGAAGCCTGTGAGTACATCTACCGTCAGCTTCGCAACGCCGAACCGCCAGACGAGGAGACTGCCCGCAGCATCATCGAGAAGCTCTTCTTCTCTGAAAAACGCTACGATCTGGGCGATGTGGGTCGCTACAGAATCAATACCAAGCTCAATCTTGATGTCCCCGACAATGTCCGCGTGCTGACCAAGGAGGACATCACCTCTATCATCAAATATTTGGTTGAACTCATCAACCAGAAAGCCGAGGTGGACGATATCGACCACCTGTCGAACCGTCGTATCCGTACTGTCGGTGAGCAGCTTTCGAACCAGTTCGGCGTGGGTCTCGCCCGCATGAGCCGCACCATCCGCGAGCGTATGAACGTCCGCGACAACGAGGTGTTCACTCCCACCGAGCTTATCAACGCTAAGACCCTCTCTTCGGTCATCAACTCTTTCTTCGGCACCAACCAGCTGAGCCAGTTCATGGACCAGACCAACCCGTTGGCAGAGTTGACCCACAAGCGCCGTATCTCGGCTCTGGGTCCCGGCGGTCTTTCGCGTGAGCGTGCAGGTTTCGAGGTCCGCGACGTCCACTACACCCATTACGGACGCCTCTGCACCATTGAGACTCCTGAAGGACCTAACATCGGTCTTATCTCCTCGCTCTGCGTCTACGCAAAAATCAACGAACTCGGTTTCATCGAGACTCCCTACCAGCGTGTCGTCAACGGACAGGTCCAGCTTAACGAGCCCCCCGTCTACCTCTCTGCCGAAGCAGAAGAGAACAAGACCGTTGCTCAGGCCACCACTCCTCAGGACGAGGAAGGCAACATCACCGAGACCCGCGTCAAGGCCCGTCGTCAGGCCGACTTCCCCATCGTGTCGCCCGACGAGATTGACCTCATGGACATCGCCTCGAACCAGATTGCCTCTATCGCCGCTTCGTTGATTCCTTTCCTGGAGCACGACGACGCCAACCGTGCCCTCATGGGTTCGAACATGATGCGTCAGGCTGTGCCCCTGCTCAACCCCGAAATTCCTATTGTCGGAACCGGTATCGAAGAGGCCGTGGCCCACGACAGCCGCGTGCTGCTGAATGCCGAAGCCGACGGTGTTGTCGAGTTTGTCGACTCCACCAAGATTGTTATCCGTCACAACCGCACCGAGAAGGAGCGTCTCGTCTCCTTCGACGACGATGTGAAGGAATACCGTCTTACCAAATACCAGCGCACCAACCACTCCACCGCTATCAACCTGCGCCCCATCGTCAAGAAAGGTGACAAGGTCAAAAAAGGTCAGGTGCTGTGCGAGGGTTATGCCACCCAGGGTGGTGAGCTTGCTCTCGGTCGTAACATGATGGTTGCCTTCATGCCTTGGAAGGGTTACAACTTCGAGGATGCCGTCGTGATTTCCGAACGCGTGGTGAGAGAGGATATCTATACCTCCGTCCACGTCGAAGAGTTCACCCTTGAGGTCCGCGAGACCAAGCGTGGTAACGAGGAACTCACCCGCGATATCCCCAATGTGGGTAACGACGCCACCAAGGACCTTGACGAGAACGGTATCATCCGTATCGGTGCCGAGGTGAAGGAAGGCGATATCCTGA
Organism: uncultured Bacteroidales bacterium; assembly: GCA_900317285.1. Classification (GTDB taxonomy): domain Bacteria; phylum Bacteroidota; class Bacteroidia; order Bacteroidales; family P3; genus Colimorpha. Next base: position 8,682 of record ONGA01000020.1, read on the forward strand.
TTGGTAAGATTACCCCCAAGGGCGAGTCCGATCCCACCCCCGAGGAGAAGCTGCTCCGCGCCATCTTCGGCGAGAAAGCCGGCGATGTGAAGGATGCCTCCCTGAAGGTTCCGCCTTCAATGCACGGTGTGGTCATCGACAAGAAACTCTTCGCCCGCGTTGTCCGCGACCGCAAGGCCCGCGCCAAGGAGAAAGAGCTGCTTGCCAAACCCGAGGAGGAATATCGTTTCGAGTGCGAGGAGCTGAAGGATAAACTCATCTCCCGCCTGCTCATTCTTCTCAACGGCAAAACCTCCAACGGTGTGTACACCAACCACCGCGAGGAGCTTATCCCCAAGAAGGTCAAATTCACTGCCAAAACTCTCAAGACCATTGATTATACTGAGGTGAGCCCCAACAAGTGGACTACCGACAAGGAAACCAATGCTCTCATCAAAGAGTTGCTCAACAACTACAATATCAAATACCGCGAGATTTCCGGACGCTTCACCCGCAACAAGTTCGCTCTCACCGTCGGTGACGACCTTCCCAGCGGTATCGTCCAGATGGCAAAGGTCTATATCGCCATGAAGCGCAAACTGCGCATCGGTGATAAGATGGCCGGTCGCCACGGTAACAAGGGTATTGTCTCCAAGATTGTCCGTGCCGAGGATATGCCGTTCCTCGCCGATGGTACTCCTGTGGATATCGTGCTGAATCCTCTGGGTGTGCCTTCGCGTATGAACCTCGGACAGATTTACGAGACTGTGCTCGGTTGGGCTGGCAAGAAACTCAACAAACGCTTCAAGACGCCTATCTTCGATGGTGCCACCCTTGAGCAGATTAACGGTTACATGCGCGAAGCCGGTCTCCCCGAGAACGGTCGCACATACCTCTACGACGGCGAGACTGGCGACCGCTTCGACCAGCCTGCCACCGTCGGTTACATCTATTACCTCAAGCTGCACCACATGATTGACGACAAGATGCATGCCCGTTCTATCGGTCCCTACTCCCTCATCACCCAGCAGCCCCTTGGCGGTAAAGCCAACTTCGGTGGTCAGCGTTTCGGTGAGATGGAGGTCTGGGCTCTCGAGGCCTATGGCGCATCGCATGTGCTGCAGGAAGTCCTCACTGTCAAGTCCGACGATGTCATGGGTCGTGCCAAAGCCTATGAGGCCATCGTCAAGGGCGACAATATGCCGGTTCCGGGCATCCCCGAATCGTTCAACGTCCTTGTCCACGAACTCCGTGGTCTGGGTCTGGAGGTAACGTTTGATTAATTAAGTAGAGAAAAAGAAAATGGCTTTTAAACAAGAATCTCAGGTTAAGACCGATTTCAATTCGATCACCATCAGCCTTGCATCGCCCGAGTCGATCAAGCGTCGCTCCTATGGCGAGGTGACGAAGCCTGAAACCATAAACTACCGCACCTACAAGCCCGAGCGCGACGGCTTGTTCTGCGAGCGTATCTTCGGACCCACGCGTGACTGGGAGTGCCATTGCGGCAAGTACAAACGCATCCGTTACAAGGGAATCGTCTGCGACCGCTGCGGTGTGGAGGTTACCGAGAAGAAGGTCCGTCGTGAGCGCATGGGTCACATCGAACTGGTGGTGCCCGTCGCACACATTTGGTTCTTCCGCTCTCTCCCCAACAAAATCGGTACGCTGCTCAACATCCCGTCGAAGAAGCTCGACCAGGTGATTTATTACGAGAAGTACATCGTTCTCCAGCCTGGCCGTGCCATGCTGAACGAGAATCCCGTGCAGCGTCTCGACCTGCTCACCGAGGAGGAATACTACTACATCAAGGATTCCCTCCCCGAAGGTAATGAGCAGCTCCCCGACACCGACCCCGACAAGTTCATCGCCGGCATGGGTGCCGAGGCTCTCTATAAGCTTCTTTGCGAGCTCGACCTCGACAAACTTTCCTATGAGCTCCGTGCAAAAGCTTCGCGCGAGACCGCTGTCGCCCGCAAGCAGGATGCACTGAAGCGTCTGAATGTTATCGAGTCGTTCCGCGAGTCGCAGCGCAGCATGCGTGCCCGTGGCATGGACAACCGTCCCGAGTGGATGATTATGAATATCATTCCTGTCATTCCTCCCGACCTGCGTCCTCTCGTGCCACTGGATGGCGGCCGTTTCGCCACCTCCGACATCAACGAGCTCTATCGCCGCGTCATCATCCGCAACAACCGACTGAAACGCCTCGTCGAAATCAAGGCTCCCGAAGTCATCATGCGCAATGAGAAGCGCATGCTTCAGGAAGCTGTCGATTCCCTCTTCGACAACAGCCGCAAGGTCTCCAGCGTCAAGTCCGACAGCAACCGCGCCCTCAAGTCGCTCTCCGATGCCCTCAAGGGTAAGCAGGGTCGCTTCCGTCAGAACTTGCTCGGTAAGCGTGTCGACTATTCCGGCCGTTCGGTCATCGTTGTCGGTCCCGAACTGAAAATGCACGAGTGCGGTCTGCCCAAAGACATGGCAGCCGAGCTCTTCAAACCTTATGTCATCCGCAAACTCCTTGAGCGCGGCTTGGTGAAGACCGTCAAGAGCGCCAAGAAGATTGTCGACCGCAAGGAACCCGTCGTGTGGGAAATCCTTGAGAACATCCTGAAGGGTCACCCCATCCTGCTGAACCGTGCTCCTACGCTGCACCGTCTCGGTATCCAGGCTTTCCAGCCCCGACTCGTCGAGGGTAAGGCCATCCGCCTGCATCCTCTGGTGTGTACCGGCTTCAACGCCGACTTCGACGGTGACCAGATGGCTGTCCACGTCCCCATGGGCAATGCTGCCATCCTCGAGGCTCAGCTCCTGATGCTCTCCACCCACAACATCCTCAACCCCGCCAACGGTGCTCCTATCACCGTGCCTTCGCAGGACATGGTGCTCGGTCTGTATTATATGACCAAACCCCGCCGCACCACTGCCGACGAGGTGGTCAAGGGTGAGGGTCAGCGCTTCTATTCCTCCGAGGAGGTTATCATTGCCTACAATGAAAAGCGTGTCGACCTCAATGCCTGCATCAGTGTCCAGCTCGATGAGGACCATCGCTTCGATGAGTACTCCTATGTCAAGACCGACAAGACCTTCATGGAGGTCATCAAGGACAAGGACGGCAAGGTGCTCACCGACATCGACTGCAGCACTCCCGCCGAGACGGCTCTCCACAGCCGCACCGAGTTTGAAATCAAGCGCGACAAGGATGGCAACCCCATCGTCGACGCCAACGGTCACTACATCAAGACAAACCGTCTCCGTACCACTGTCGGCCGTGTCATCTTCAACCAGGTGGTGCCCGCACAATACGGCTTCATCAACCAGGTGATGGGTAAGAAATCCCTCCGCGACATCATCGGCGACATCTTCACCGAGTGCGGCAATGCCGTCACCGCCACCTTCCTCGACGACATCAAGAACATGGGTTACCGTCAGGCATTCCGCGGCGGTCTCTCCTTCAACCTGGGCGATGTCATCATCCCCGCCGAGAAGGAACAGCTCATCGAGAAGGCCAACGAGGAGGTCGAAGAGGTTATGGCCCAGTATGCCATGGGTCTTATCACCAACAACGAACGTTACAACCACGTCATCGATATTTGGACCAACACCAACAACCAGCTTACCGAGACCTTGATGAAACAGCTCAAGGCCGATAACCAGGGCTTCAACCCCATCTACATGATGTATGATTCGGGTGCTCGTGGTAGTAAGGAGCAGATCCGTCAGCTCTCCGGTATGCGTGGTCTGATGGCCAAGCCCCAGAAAGCTGGTGCCTCCGGCAACGAGATTATCGAGAACCCCATTATCTCCAACTTCAAGGAGGGTCTGTCGGTGCTCGAGTACTTCATCTCCACCCACGGTGCCCGTAAGGGTCTGGCTGATACCGCTCTGAAGACCGCTGACGCTGGTTACCTGACCCGTCGTCTGGTCGACGTGGCCCACGATGTGATTATCAACGAGGAAGACTGCGGCACCCTCCGCGGTCTGCCCACCACAGCCCTCAAGAAGGGCGAGGATATCGTCCAGTCCCTTGGCGAGAAGATTCTCGGCCGCACCTCTGTGCACGACATCTACCATCCCCAGACCGGCGAGCTTATCGCCCGTGCCGGCGAGGAACTCACCGAGGACATCTGCAAGAAGATTGAAGAATCCCCCATCGAGGAGGTCGAAATCCGTTCCGTGCTCACCTGCGAGTCCAAGCATGGCGTCTGCGCCAAGTGCTACGGCCGCAACCTTGCCACCGGCAAGATGGTCCAGAAGGGCGAGGCCGTCGGCGTCATCGCCGCACAGGCTATCGGTGAGCCTGGTACGCAGTTGACCCTCCGTACCTTCCACGTTGGTGGTGTCGCCGGTGGCAACATCGGTACCGCCTCCAGCCTCCAGGCAAAATACGAGGGACGTCTCGTCATCGACGAGCTCCGCTCCATCCCCTATACCGACAGCGAAGGCGGCAGCTACCATATCGTCATGGGCCGTTCCGCCGAGATGCGCATCGTCGACCCCAAGACCGAGGTCACCCTCTTCTCCTCGCTCCTGCCTTATGGCGCCAAGCTCTACAAGGCTGCCGGCGAGATGCTCAAGAAGGGCGATGTCGTCGCCGAGTGGGATCCCTACAATGCCGTCATCATCTCCGATGTCGCCGGTAAGGTCTCCTTCGAGAACGTCATCGAGAACGTCACCTACCGTGTCGAGAGCGACGCCCAGACCGGCCTTCAGGACAAGGTCGTCATCGAAAGCCGTCAGCGTACCAAGAACCCGACCCTCAACATCGTCGACTCCGAGGGCAACATCCTCAAAGTCTACGACCTTCCCGTCGGCGCCCACATCGGTGTCGAGCAGGGTCAGGACCTCAAGGCTGGTGACATCATGGTCAAGATTCCGCGCTCCTTCGGCAAGGCTGGCGATATCACCGGCGGTCTGCCCCGTGTCACCGAGCTCTTCGAGGCACGCAATCCCTCCGATCCCGCCATCGTGGCCGAGGTCGACGGTATCGTCTCCATCGCCAAGAAACTCAAACGCGGCAACCGCGAGGTGACCATCACCTCCAAGACCGGCGAGCAGCGCTCCTACCTCATCCCCACCTCCAAGCAGATCCTTGCTCAGGACAGCGACTATGTCAAGGCCGGTACCCCGCTTTCCGACGGTGCCATCACGCCTTCCGACATCCTCGCCATCAAGGGACCCATGAAGGTTCAGGAGTACATCGTCAACGAAGTCCAGGAAGTCTACCGCCTCCAGGGTGTGAAGATCAACGACAAGCACTTCGAAGTCATTGTCCGCCAGATGATGCGCAAGGTCGAAATCGAAGACCCGGGCGACACCCGCTTCCTCGAAGGCGACCTCGTCAACAAGCTCGACTTCAGCGATGTCAACGACAATATCTTCGGCATGAAAGTCGTTGAGGATGCTGGCGACAGCCAGACCCTCTCCGTCGGCCAGATTGTCACCGCCCGCGAGTTGCGCGACGAGAACTCCGCTCTCCGCCGTCAGGACAAGAAACTGGTCACCGTGCGCGATGCACGCCCCGCCACCTGCAAACAGGTCCTCCAGGGCATCACCCGCGCCTCCCTGCAGACCCGCTCCTTCATCTCCGCCGCCTCCTTCCAGGAGACCACCAAGGTGCTCACCGAGGCCGCTATCAACGCCAAACGCGACACCCTCGTCGGCATGAAGGAAAACGTCATCGTCGGTCACCTCATCCCCGCCGGTACCGGTCTGCGCGAGTATCAGGACCTCGTCGTCGGCTCCGCTCCCGCCATGAGCGCCGCCAAGGAGAACTGATTCCTCTCAGGCATCGACTAACATCAAAGGGATTCGCACTCTTGCGGGTCCCTTTTCCTTTTCCCTCCGTCAGTCCTCCCTCACCACCCCCTGACATAGGAGCAACTAAGAAGCATCATATACGCATCATAGGAGAACCCAAGGAGAAGTATAGGAGAATGGTAGTACAACCATAGGAGCCACTTTTTCCGGATTTCGTCCCACTTTCTCCGTTTCATCCCTAAAAAGTAAAAAACACCCTGTCGGACAATAAAATAACTCCCTCTGCCGTTATCATCACAAAAAACTCCCATTATGGCAAACCAGAAAGAACAAAACCTCAAACTCAACATCAACCCCGAGGTCGCCAAAGGCACCTATTCCAACCTCGTGGTAGTCAGCCACAACCCCTCCGAGATTGTCCTCGACTTCGCCCAGATGCTCCCCGGCCTCGAGGGTGCCACTGTCCGCGAACGCGTCATCATGAGCCCCATCCATGCCAAACGGCTCCTCATGGCCCTCAACGACAACATCAAGAAATACGAGCAGCAGTTCGGCGCCATCGTCGAGCCCACTGCCGACGGCACTGTCCCCTACGACATCCTCGGCAAAGCATAAGGTGGAATACACCCGTTTCCTCATCGAGCCCCTGGCGGACACCCCCTCCGGCAGCCAGCGTGAGCGTGAGCGCGCGCTGGCATACACCCTTTTGTGCCGTCTGCTCGATGGGGAAACTCCCCAACTGGAACACAACGAAAAGGGTGCCCCCTACCTGCCCGCGCATCCCGAACTTTCGGTAAGCATCAGCCATTGCCGTGCGGCCGTGGCCGTGGCGGTGAGCCCCGAGGGTAGGGTGGGTATCGATGTGGAATGCCGCCGCAGGATTGGCGACGGCCTCATGGAGCGTGTCTGCACGCCCGACGAGCAGGCTGCGGTGCAGGCTTCTCCCGACCCCACGATGGCGTTCCTCCGGCTCTGGACCCGCAAAGAAGCCGTCCTCAAGCTCCGCGGCACCGGTATACAGGGCTTCTCCAGCATGCGCGATGCCCTGCTGGCAAAAGATTGTGTGGTCAACGATTTGGAGTGTACCCTGCCCGACGTTGTGGCGTCAATGGCATGGTTTAGGGACGCAGAATAGTCTGGGAACCGTCGGGATTGAGCTTCACGATGCGGCTGCCGCGCGTTTCACCCGACAGGAACTCCGCCAGCGGCGGCACGCAATAGTCTATGCGGCGCTTCAGCTCCTCTTCGATTTCTTCATAATTTTGTGGCGACGGATGCCCCGAAAGGTTGGCGGAGGTGCTCACTATCGGAGCCCCCAGCTCTTTGATAACAGATTGGCAGAAAGGATGTTTCGGCATGCGGATGCCCAGCGTCCCGTCGGCGGCAGCAAGGTTGTCGGCAACCTCCAGCCCCAATTCCCCCTGCCATATCTCCTTCGGCAGAATGTACGTCGTCGGTCTCCCGTCGCTTTCCACTTTCCATTTTTCGCTTTCCACCAGAATAATCATACTCTTCGAGTGGTCGCGCTCCTTGATGGCATACAGTTTTTCCACCGCCTCGCCGTTGCGGGCGTCGCAGCCGATACCCCAGATGGTGTCGGTAGGGTAGAGGAGAGTCTTCCCCGACCGCAACGCTGCCACTGCTTGTTCAACGATTTTTTCCATTGCGCTGCAAAAGTACGAAAAAAAAGCGTCTCCGCTTGCACGGATAAATATTTTTTTGTAATTTTGCATATTGTTAATTTTACAAAATACACGCTGAAATTAATTCAATAATTTATAAACCAAAAAATTACAACTATGTTTAAAAGTCATCCCAAGGGACTTGTCGCTGCAGCATTGAGTAATATGGGCGAGCGTTTCGGCTACTATATTATGAATGCTGTGCTGACTCTGTTCATCTGTTCCAAGTTCGGCTTGAGTGACAGTACGGCTACCACAATTTACGGATGTTTCTATTTCGGCATCTACATCATGGCTCTGCCGGGTGGTATCATCGCCGACAAACTGCAGAACTTCAAGGGCACCATCATCGCCGGTCTTCTCACCATGGTGCTGGGCTACATCATCCTGTCGATTCCCGCCGGCTACGGCGCGATGGATATTTCAATGACCGCTGTGCTGGTCATCACCTGCATCGCTCTGCTGATTATTGCCTTCGGTAATGGCTTGTTCAAGGGCAACCTGCAGGCCATCGTGGGTCAGATGTACGACAACTTCGAAGCCGAAGCCGCCAAGAAAGGCCCCGAGGCTTTGGAGAAAGCAAAGGCCAAACGTGACCCTGGTTTCCAGATTTTCTACATGTTCATCAATGTCGGCGGCCTTATCGCTCCTTTCGTGGCCCCGTTGCTCCGCTCCTGGTGGCTTGGCGTGAAAGGCATGGGCTATGAGTCCACCCTGCCGAAACTCTGCCACATGTACCTCAACACTCCCGCCGAGATGACCGCCGACCAGGTCAACAACCTCAATACCCTGATGAACCAGGTGAACCACGGTGGTCTCGACCTTACCGACATGGGTGCCGCCTGCAGCAGCTACCTTGAGGTCTTCAACACCGGCGTCCACTACAGCTTCATCGCCTCCATCGCCGCCATGCTTATCTCCCTCACCATCTTCCTCTGCACCAAGAAGGGCATGCCCAACCCCGTCAAGAAGGTTGCCGCCGCCGTCGAGGAGAAGAAAGAGGAACTCACCGCCGAGCAGAAAGCCGCTGCCATCAAGGATGTCAAGCAGCGCATGGCCGGCCTCTATGCCGTGCTGGGTGTCTGCGTCTTCTTCTGGATGTCGTTCCACCAGAACGGCGTGTCGCTGTCTCTCTTTGCCCGCGACTTCGTCCACAACACCATCCCGCCCGAGATTTTCCAGTGCATCAATCCCTTCTTCGTGGTGGTCCTGACCTTCCCCATCATGTGGATCTTCGGCACCAAGTGGGGTCGCAAGTTCTCCACTCCCAGCAAGATTGCCATGGGTATGGGTATCACCGCCCTCGCCTATGTCTTCCTGATGGTCTTCTCGATTGTCATGGGTTATCCCGGATCGCAGGAGTACCTCGCCCTGCCCATTGAGCAGCAGGCCAGCATGAAGGCAGGCCCGATGGTCCTCATCGTCACCTATTTCTGCCTCACTGTGGCCGAACTCTTCATCAGCCCGCTGGGTATCAGCTTCGTCTCCAAGATTGCCCCCAAGCATATTCAGGGTATCTGCCAGGGCCTCTGGCTTGGTGCCACCGGTATCGGCAACGCTCTGATTCTCCTTGGCGGTCAGCTGTACGAGAAGATGCCGAGCATCTGGATGTGCTGGGCTGTCTTCATGGTCATCTGCCTCATCGCCATGGGCATCATGATTGGCATGCTCAAATGGCTCGAGCGCATCACCTCGCAGCAGCAGTAATCTCTGTTTAGATTAATCCACTTTCATCGGGGGTGTCCAACAGGATGCCCCCGATTTATAAAAAAGATATCGGTATGAAAAGACTTCTGTCTCTCTTCCTCTTGGGTCTGGCCCTGACGGGTGGAGCAAACGCTGAAAGGGTGTCGGTGGATGTCGCCCGGACAGTGGCTCGAAACTTCATGGAGAGGCAAGGCCTCAAGGCGCAGGTGGAGTATGTCGACTGCAGATTGGCGGAGATGTACCTCTTCTCTGCCGTCGAGGGCGGTTTTGTGCTGGTGGCGGCCGACGACTGCGTGAGGCCCATCCTGGGCTACTCCCTCACCGACCGGTTCGCCGACACATTGCCGGAGCATATCGCCTCGTGGCTGCAGGGATATGCCGACGAGATAGCACTGTTGCGCTCGCGTGGCGTGGCGCCCTCATTGCTGGTGCGCGACGAGTGGGAAACCCTGCTCAAAGACAATGGCGAGGAGCCGCTTTATGCTGTGGTGGTGTCGCCCCTGCTGACGACCACCTGGAAGCAAGGGTCGCCCTACAATACGATGTGCCCCACCGACACACTGAACCGCAAAACAATCTCGGGCTGCGTGGCCGTCGCTTTGGCCCAGGTTATGAAATACTGGAACCATCCCCTTCATGGCGAGGGCAGTTACAGCTACTCCACCGCCAACTGTGGAACCATGAGCGCCAACTTCGCCGCCGCCACCTATGACTGGGCGAACATGCCCAACACGCTGACTTCGGTGTCGCCGTCGGTGAACATCAACGCCGTAGCCACGCTAATCTATCATGCAGGTGTGGCGGCGAAAATGAAATATGGCTACTCTTCGTCGAGTGCTACCACTACCTCGAGCAACAACCTGAGCACCGTCACCGGTGAACGCGCCCTGCGCACACACTTCAAGTACGACAAGGCATTGCACAGTGTCAGCCGTGACGCGGTGGGCGATTCCGTTTTCACCGCCCTTCTTGAGCAGGAACTCCTTGCCGGACGTCCTGTCATCTTCTCGGGTCATGATGTCTCGGGTGGCCACGCCTTTGTCTGCGATGGCGGCAACAACGCCGGGCTCTACCATTTCAACTGGGGGTGGGGCGGCTATTGCGACGGTTTCTATCAAATCGGGGCGTTGAATCCGGCCCCGGGTGGTGAAGGTGGCAATGCCACGAGTCACTACAACCTCGAAAACAAGATGATAATCGGCATACAGCCCGACACTGTTGCAGCAGGAAACCATACCCTTACGGCGTTGCCCAATGTTGACGGGGGCGGCAGCTATGCCTATGGCGACTCGGTGACGTTGACGGCCATGTCTTCCGACGGTCTCCGTTTCGCGCGGTGGGACGACGGCATGTGCTACAATCCCCGCACCCTCATTATGGGCGGCGACAGGACGCTGACGGCTGTCTATGACTCGGTCTGTGGTGACACTCTGCAATATGATAACGGGGTTTATGTCACCTCGTGGGGATATAGCACTCCCCGCTCTTATTATTGGGGTGTTAAGTTCGCGCCCGCGCTGCTCACAGGTCATGCCCAGTTGGATGCGGTGCAGGTCTATCTGAAAGTGGGTGCCTACCGCCTGATGATTTTTAACAATACCACCCCTTCGGAAGTCACCATGGTCGACTCTATGTCGTATGTGTCGACAGAGAAAGGCTGGCACACCTTGACTCTCAGGAATCCCCTTCCGGTCAATGCCACGCGCCCGCTCTGGATTGTGTTTTATAACGATGACGTCGACCATCCTGCCTGTGCCGGTGTCTACTGTGGTCACCAGCACGCTTCCTATGCTAGCTCAAACTTGAACGATATGTCCACCACTACGAACAATCGCACGTTCCTCATCCGGGGCATCTTCTCTTCTCCCGCGCTTGCTGTCGATTCCTTCGACGACGGTGACAAGGACATTGTTTTCTATCCCGTACCGACAACGGGAAGGTTGTATACGGATGCCGATGTTGAATCGCTGGATGTGATTGATGTTATGGGTCGGAAGGTCCTGTCCGTGGGTCGCACCAAGGAGGTCGACCTCTCACCGTTGCCCAATGGCATATATATGGTCAGGGTTCGTCTGGAGAGTGGGGATTTTCACTTGCGACGTGTCGTGAAGCACTAAAAAAGAAAGCCTCGGGATTTCCCGGGGCTTTTCCTTTCCAATGCGCGTTTCCAAACGCGGGGCAGGGGAGGGCTCTCTTATTTGTCGAGCTCCTGCTGACGCAGATGCTGGACGTAGATGGCCTTCAGGTGCTTCTCGCGGTTGATGACACTGGGCTTGGTGAACTGCTGACGACGGCGCATCTCTTTCACCACGCCGGTTTTCTCGAATTTGCGTTTCAGTTTCTTGAGAGCTCTTTCGAGGTTGTCACCTTCTTTAATAGGAACTACGATCATTGTTAATACCTCTTTCTTTGTTAAAGGTTAATACTAATTTTATTTAAGACTTCTTGTCTTCTTAGAACATCAGGTGTCCCTGGGCGGCAGCGTCGTTGAGAGCGGCAATGATGCCTTTCTTGTTGATGATGCGCATGCCTTTGGCAGAGACTTTCAGGGTAATCCACATGTCCTCTTCGGGAATGTAGAACTTCTTGGTCTGCAGGTTGGGCGAGAAGGTACGTTTGGTGTGGATGCGGGAGTGCGAAACGTTGTTGCCCACAATCACTTTCTTTCCGGTAATTTCACATTTCTTTGACATTGTAGTATAATTTTTATTGTTTTTATACGTTATTTATCTACTTTTTCTCCCCCTTTTGGGGCGAAAAACGGCTGCAAAAGTACCACCTTTTTCCGATATGGCAAAACCTTTTGCACTACAAAAGTTGCATTTTAAACTTTTTTAACAATTTGTTATTCATAATACGTTATAAAAGAGATAGTTGATAAAAATCGAAAAACACGATTTAACACATTTTTTTCAGACACTTAGCACTCCTTTTTTGTTCATTTTGACCCTTCTTTATGGTTCTTTCTCATAAATTGGACAGTTGGTATACGGACTTCGGTCGGACGCTCCCCTGGCGAGGCATCGACGACCCTTACAGGATCTGGCTTTCGGAGATTATTCTCCAGCAGACGCGCATCGAGCAGGGCAGGGACTACTATGCCCGCTTCGTTGAGTCTTTCCCTACCGTGTCCGACCTTGCCTCTGCCACCGAGGAGCAGGTACTCCGTCTTTGGCAAGGGCTCGGCTACTATTCCCGCGCCCGCAACCTTCATGCGGCGGCACGGTATATTGTCGAGCATCATCAGGGCGTCTTCCCGTCTGTCTATGAGGATATTCTGAAGCTGAAAGGGGTGGGACGCTACACCGCGGCAGCCATTGCCTCTTTCGCCTTCCGCTTGCCCTATCCGGTCATCGACGGTAATGTCTACCGTTTCATCAGTCGTCTCTACGGCATCACGACACCCATCGCCACAGATGCAGCCTATAAAGAGTTCGAATCCCTGTTGCTCAAACAGATAGACCGCAAACGCCCCGACAGGTTCAATGCTGCCCTGATGGATTTTGGGTCGCTGCAGTGCAAGCCGCAGCCCGACTGTGGCGTGTGCCCGTTCGCGGACGAATGTGTGGCGTTGAAATCCGGAAGGGTTGACCTGTTGCCCGTTAAGGCGCCAAAGGCTAAGCCCAAGGACCGCTGGTTCTACTATTTCGACCTCCGGTGGCAGGAAAATGGAACCTTTTATACGCTCATGGAGCAGCGCGATGGGAAGGACATTTGGCGCGGGCTTTACCAGTTTCCACTGTTGGAGACCGCCGAGGAGCTGAATGGGAAGCAGTTGCAGGCGGAAGCAGAAAACTTCGTTCAAAATAATTTTCAATTTTCAATTTCCAATTTTCAACTCTCTCCCCCCTTCCTCCACCAGCTCACCCACCGCACCATCCATGCGCTCTTCCTCAGGGCAGAACTCCCTTCGCGCCCCACTTCGATGCCGGAAAATTTCACGGTAATTCCAGTCTCCGGAATAAAAAATATCCCTGTGTCAAGGTTGATTGATAGGTATTTGCATTCTTTGTGAATATCTTTCTTCCGCAGTGTCGGAAAAAAGTAGTACTTTCGCATCCGTTTTTTGACAGTTTAATTATACTTTTTTATGATTGGTGTTAACAAAGTTATTTTAGTAGGAAACGTTGGTAAAAACCCTGATGTAGTCTCTTTCCCTTCCGAGGGTTCCATGCCCGTGAAGAAGGCTTCTTTCCCCCTTGCTACTACAGAGTATCGTCGCAATCGCGACAATGAACGTGTCGAAATTACCGAATGGCACAATGTGGTCTGCTGGCGCGGTCTCGCCGACATCGCCGAGCGCATTCTCCACAAAGGTGCTCAGATTTATATCGAAGGTCGCCTCCAGAGCCGCACCTGGGAGGACAAGGAGGGCAACAGGCGTCATGTGACCGAGGTGGTCGCCGACAATCTCCTCCTCCTCTCCAACCGTCAGCGCAACGAAGAAAGCCAGCAGGCGAACAACCCACTGGCCGACATTCTTAATGCTGATACAGAGCCTCTCGGAGACCTGCCCTTCTAGTCTTTAAAAACCAGGCTTGCCCAACAGGCGGAACATGTTCCGTTTGTAGGCCTCCACACCGGGTTGATCAAACGGGTTGACTCCCAGGGTGTATCCACTGACACCGCAGGCGAACTCAAAGAAGTAGATGAGTTGGCCCAAGGTGTATTCGTCGATTCTCTCGGTCTCGATTTCCACCACCGGCACTCCTCCCGACACGTGGGCCTCGATAGTACCTTCGGCGGCGCAGTCGTTGATTTCTGTCAGGCTCTTGCCTACCAGGTAGTTGATGCCGTCAAGGTTCTGCTCGTCGGTGGGAACGGGGACATGGGTGGCGGGGCTCTTCACGCGAATCATGGTCTCCATCATCAGGCGTTCGCCGTCCTGCACATACTGGCCCATCGAGTGCAGGTCTGTGGTGATGCTGATACTGTGCGGCAGCAACCCTTTGTGCTCCTTGCCCTCGCTTTCGCCATAGAGCTGTTTCCACCATTCCGCCAGATAGCGCAGGTTGGGCTGGCAACTGACCATCATTTCTACCTTTATTCCGTTGCGGTACAACGCATTGCGGACGGCGGCATACATCATGGCGGGGTTCTCCTCGAGGGTCTCTTTCTCGATGCAGACCTTGCGCATGTCGCGGGCGCCCTGAAGCAGGCGGTCGATGTCGAATCCGGCCATCGCGATAGGAAGCAGGCCTACGGGGGTCAGCACCGAGAAGCGCCCGCCCACATTGTCGGGAATGACATACATCGGGTAGCCTTCCTGCACGGCAATCTCGTGCAGCGCACCCTTGCGGGCATCCGTGATGGCGATGATGCGTTTCTTCGCCTCCTCTTTGCCGTATTTCTTTTCCAAGTGGGCTTTCACTATGCGGAACGCCACGGCAGGCTCCGTCGTGGTGCCCGATTTCGATATGACTGTCACGCTGTAGTCCTCGTGGTCAAGGAGTTGCAGCAGTTGGCTATAGTAGTCCTCGCCAAGCGTATGTCCGGCATATATGATATAGGGGTTGCCGTTGCGCTCGATGGCGGCGAATTCCGACTGCAGGGCCTCAATCACCATGCGGGCGCCCAGATATGAACCGCCGATGCCTATCACCACCATCAGCTGGCTTTTGCCTTTCAGCCGGGCTACGTCGGCCTTGAGCCTATTAAGCATCTCTCCATCAATCTCTTCCGGCAGGTTCACCCAGCCGAGAAAGTCATTTCCGGCGCCATCGCCGTTCAGTAGGTGCTTTTTTGCCGCTTTCACTTCGGGAAGTAACTGGGTGATAGTTTTTTCGTCGACTTTATTGGTGCAGTGGACCGTCTTGACTGTAATTTGATTCATATTTTTGGTATTTTTTTGATGTAAATTCCTCACTTTTAGGGGCTAAAAAGTCTTTTGTGTAATTTTTTTTCGATTCGTAACTTCAATAGTTACATGTGGTTAACGAAAAATGAAAAAAAATATTTTCCCGAATCAAAAAAATATTCGTACTTTTGCATCCGTTTATTAGTGTGTATTATATAGTTTTGAAAAATATAAAAGAGATATGATGAAAAAAGTTATCAAAATGGGCGTTGTGATGTCGCTTCTTGTGGCTTCCATGAGCGCCTTTGCACAAAACACCGGCAAAGCCGAGTATCCTCGCTACGGCTTTTGGAGCAACTGGTCCGTCGGTTTCTCCTTCGACCTCAACAACCAGGCTGCCATGAACGGCAACAGCTATGACGCTGGTTGGCGTCGTGCCACCAACGCTGGTATGGACATCTTCGCCCAGCAAAAACTCAACCACGCCTTCGACTGGCGTCTCCGTTTCGGCTTCCCCAGTTTCTGGGCTCCCCTGCAGGGCTATAAAGGCTACTACAACGACCGCCACATGTCCCTCACCCTCGACATCCTCTGGTCAATCAACAACTCCCTCCTCGGCTATGACCCCGACCGTCGTCTGAACCTCTACGTCTTCGCCGGTGGTGGTCTCGCCCTCAGCGGCAACAGCGATGAGGAAATGTCACTTCCCCTTGAGGATTATGAGCACGTCGGTATCGTCCTCGACGGTGGTGCCGGTGTCAGCTATCGCCTCACCGAGAAGCACAATATCTTTGCCGAGTATGGTTACGACATCAATGGCGATGCCCCCCATCCCACGCAGTTCTTCTCCAACGCCCTCCACAACACCAACCGCATCTTTCGCCTCGGTTACTTCTACTGCTTCGGCGTCACCGCCGCCGACCAGGCTGTGGCCGCCCAGAAAGCCATGCTGACCCAGGAGAACTTCTCCGCCCTCAACACCCAGGTCAACAACCTCGAGCGTCAGGTTGCTACCGAGCGCGGCAACGAGAAGAAACTTGAGAACCGCATCGCCGAACTTGAAGACCAGCTCGCTCAGGCTATGGCTCAGGCCAACAAGGGTAACAACGCTGCCTCCGACAGCCTCCAGGCCGTCATCGACCAGATCAAGGCCGACCAGCTGACCTTCTACGCCATGCCCTTCTCCGTCCTCTACGACATCGATGACTGGAAAGTCTCCGAGAGCGAGGACATCAAGGTCAAAGCCGTCGCCCGCGTCCTCAAGGACAACCCCAACGTCAAAATCCTTGTTGTTGGCTTCGCCGACTACAGCGGCAGCGACAACTACAACATGAAGCTCTCCGAGAAGCGTGCCAACGAGGTCAAACGCCTCCTTGTCAAGAAATATGGCATCGCTGAGGATCGCATCCAGACCGAGTACAAAGGCAAGAGCGTTGCTTTCGGCGACATCCAGTACTCCCTCAACCGTCGCGTCAGCTTCTACCGTGTAATCGAATAGTTTTAGGTAAACAATCACCCTTGCGGGGCATCCATCCACGGATGCCCCGCTTTTTTTATTCCCTCCTCTTCCCGTTTTTATTCCCTCCTCCTCCCGTTCCCTTTTGCTCCCCTTCCTGTTTCCCTCCCGTTTTTAATTCCTCCCCCTCTCCTGCCTCTCCCCCTGGCATGAGATAGTACACACATAGTAGCGATATAGGAGATGAGTAAGAGTTCAGTAAGAGTTGATGCCTATAATGTATTAATAACCACTCGATTGCAAATCTCAAAAAAACGCCTTTCCCTGCTTCAGGTGCAAAAAATGAATAAAGTCCGCAACTTAAGGTCGCGGACTCTTATAAGTGTCTGATAAAAAGTTTATTATTGCTATTTCTTCAGCACCCGGTACTCCACGCGGCGGTTCCTCTGGCGTCCCTCCTCCGTGTCGTTGCTGTCGACGGGCTGGCTCTTCCCGTAGCCGTTCCATTCTATCCGGCTTGCCTGGATGCCGTGGCTCACGAGATAGTCTGCCACCGCCTTCGCCCGGGCTTCCGAAAGGCGCTGGTTGAAGTCCACAGTTCCCCGGTCGTCCGTGTGACCCCGCAGCTCGATGCGCATGTTGGGGTGGACCTCGAGAAGCTCTTTCAAGCGGCTGAGCTCGCGAAACGACTGCTGGAGCAACTCGCTTTGCCCTGTTGCGAAATAGATGCCGTCGATGCTCACAAGGTCTCCCTCCCGGGGCTCCTCTGTCGTGGGCTGCTGCTTCGGTGGCAGGCTGTCGAGGCAGATAAGACTCACATCATCTATATAATAATAGGCTCCCGGCAGCACCGAGTAGTCCTTTCCGGTGGCAACCACATTCGAACGGTTAAAGCTGTTGAAGTTCCCGATAGTCAGGAACTTCTCCCCGCCTTCCGCGGTGAATTCTCCACTGATTTCCACCCATTCCGTGGTGTTGTCGAGTACCTTGTCGGCGGGGTTCGACACCTGTGGGCGGTAGTAGGTCCTAACCGATTCCGTGATGGTCGTATTTCTTTGCAGCAATTCCCTCTGCATCAGCACCTCCCATGTGGTGTCGCCGATGCGTTCTCGCGTCAGTAACGCGCTTAGGGTGGCGATGGCATGGGGTGACTTGTCGGCCAGGCTGGTCCAGAAACTCACTCGGTAGCGCTTTCCGGCCGACAGGGGCTCCCGCAACTCGGTCTGCAGATACTCCCGGTAGTTCTCCTGTGAGCAGTAGATGCCGCAATAGCCCTCGCCGCTGTGGGCGCGCTGGACCCCCATCTTGTTCCTCGGGGTCTGGCACTCGCGGGTTCCGCAGGCATGGAAGTAGTCGCTACTTCCGCGGCTCGGCTGCCACCATCCCTCCACCTCATTCATCACACCCAGGGCATCCACCTTCTGGGGACAGTAGGTGTGTATTTCGAATGATGGGTTATGTATCATGCTATCAGATACTTGTCCTTTTACGGAAAGAAAAGGTAGCATGAGGCTCAGCCACACAATACTGGTCCAGTGCTTTTTCATTACGATTTGATGGTTTTCATCATGCTGTCCCACAGTAGGTTGGCAGTGATTTCCCAGCTGAATTTCTGCCGCTGCAGCCGTCCTTTTTCTATGAACTCCTGCCGCAACGTTTTATCGCGTAATCTGCTGATAGCATGTGCTATATCATCTATGTCCGAGGGGTCGATGTAAAGCACCGCATCTCCCCCCACTTCGGGCATTGAAGTGGTTCTGGAGGCTATCACGGCCGTCTCGGCATACATTGCTTCAAGTATTGGAATGCCAAATCCCTCAAAGTATGATGGATAGACAAGCATCTCGGCGGCGGAGAGCAGTGCCGAGAGGTCGTTGGGCTCCACCCGTCCGGGGAATATCACATCGCTTTGGTGTTTCATCCCATTCCAGGCGGATTCCAGTTCATCTTGCCACCATACGCGGCTGCCCACGACCACCAGCTTCAAGTCCTCATTGCCCTTGTCTTCCTTCACCTTGTCGAAGGCAAGCAGCAGGTTGGCAAGGTTTTTCCTTTTAAGGATGGTGCTGATGAAAATGACAAAAGGATGTCCGTCGGTAAAACGCTGACGGATGGCTTCTTTCTCGTTGTCGGAATGGGGGCGGTAGTTGCTGTGGGCTCCGTCGTACACTACATCGATTTTTTCCGCAGGGATGCCATAGGTCTCTGCAATGTCCTTCTTCGAATAGCTCGAGACGGTGGCAAGCCGTGTGGCATTGCGCGCGAAAAGAGGGAAGTAATGGCTCATGTAACGTTGGTGCGACGCCTTGAGGTTCCCCGAGGCATGCTCGAAGTTCAAGTCATGTATCACGTTCAGTGTCGGCACCTTGGGGTTCAGCGGCATCATTCCGTCGGGCGACAGGTATAGGTCAATCTTGTAACGCTTGAGCGCCATTTGAGTGCTCCATTCGAAATAGAGGTACCACAGGACGGGATGCCTCGCCTGGGGGCAGAGCACCACTGGCGTTACATTGTCCGCGAAGAGGAATTCGGGATGGGGTTTCCGGTCGAAAAAAAAGAAAAACTCGTGCTCCGGATGTGCCAGTACCATGCGTCGCGCCGTTTCGGCAGTGAACCAACCGATGCCGTCGAGCCGGTCGTGGAGCAGCAGGCGGGTGTTGACAGCGATGCGCATGGCTCAGCGGGCGTTGATGGTCTCGTCGATGATTTTCGGGAAATACTCTTTCTCCAGCAGGTGGATTTTTGCCGCAAGACTGTCGGGGGTGTCCTCCGGAGTAATCTGGCAACGTGCCTGGAAAAGTGTCGTACCCCGGTCATAATGCTGGTCGACGATGTGGATGGTGATGCCGCTTTCTTTCTCGTGGTTGGCAATAACTGCCTCATGCACATGGTGACCATACATCCCCTTCCCGCCGTAGGCAGGGAGCAGAGCGGGATGAATATTGATAATGTGGTTGGGATAGGCGGCAAGCATGTTTTCCGGCACAAGCCAGAGGAATCCCGCCAGAATCACCCAGTCGGCTTGTTTCTCCTTCAAATAATCCAGCACGGCAGAGCTCTCATAAAAGTCTTTGCGACCGAAGTAACGGGATTCAACGCCCAGGTTCTTAGCCCTTTGGGCAATATAGGCATCCTTCACGTTGTAGATGATGCAGGCTATCTCTACATCGGCTCTTCCGGCAAAGTATTCCGTTATCTGTTGAGCATTGGTGCCGTTGCCGGAACCCAGGATTGCAAGTCTTGTCATATAATTATATAGTTTAAAATAAAATGCAAAAATAAGAAATAATATTGAAACAGAGCGACTAAAATCATCGCAGATAGGTTATTCTATTGAAAATAAGAAGAATACATCTTCCTGTGTGTGTTGCGACCAATGATAGGCGAATTTTTGTGAAAATTAATTAAAATTTTGACAGAAGTACACGGAAAAAAGAAATGAAAAAATCGAAAAGTCGAAAAAAAATATTTTATTAGGATGCTTTATCTCAATATTTTAGTAAATTTAACACATGTCTGAAATGTTAAAAAATGTTTATATGTCGGAAAAATTTTGTTTCTTTGCACCCAGTTTTATCAATTAAAATTAAAGAAAATGTCAGAAATTGCAACTAGAGTTAAGAGCATCATCACCGACAAATTGGGTGTTGAAGAAAGTCAGGTTACTCCCGAAGCCAGCTTCACCAACGATCTTGGTGCAGATTCTTTGGACACTGTTGAGCTGATCATGGAGCTCGAGAAAGAGTTCGACCTCTCCATTCCCGATGAAGAAGCTGAGAAGATCGTCACCGTTGGCGACGCTATCGCTTTCATCGAAAACGCGAAAAAGTAAGTAATTAAAGCTACTCTTTCCGCTTTATGGAGTTGAAAAGAGTTGTTGTTACAGGTCTCGGCGCGCTCACACCTATTGGCAACACGGTCCCCGAATTATGGGACGCCTTGGTCAAGGGAGTGAGCGGAGCCGGGCCAATAACACATTTCGATGCCTCAAAGTTCAAATGCAAGATTGCAGCTGAACTGAAGGGTTTCGATCCTTTCAACTATTTTGACAAGAAGGAGATGCGCCTCCTCGACGGTTACACCGTGTACGGTCTCATTACTGTCGACGAAGCACTCCGCGATGCAGGACTGAACGATGACAATATCGACAAGTCCCGCATGGGTGTCATTTGGGGCTCCGGTATGGGCGGAGTAAAAAGTCTTCAGGACGAGCTGATGGAATTCGCTTTGTCCGAAGGCAATCCCCGTTTCAGCCCCTATTGGATTCCAAAGGTAATCACCGATATCTGTGCCGGTCAGATTGCTATCCGGCATGGATTGAGAGGTCCGAACTACAGCACGGTTGCAGCTTGCGCAACATCGGCTGTCGCCATCAGCGATGCTTTTAACCTGATTCGTTTGGGTAAGGTCGATGCGATGGTGGCTGGCGGATCGGAATGCGCGGTTGTAGAGGCAGGTATTGGCGGTTTCGGCAATATGCGTGCACTCTCTACACGCAACGATGACCCCAAGACGGCATCGCGCCCCTTCGACAAAGACCGTGACGGTTTTGTCCTGGGTGAAGGCTCGGCCACTCTGATTCTTGAAGAATTGGAACATGCCAAAGCCCGTGGGGCAAAGATCTATGCCGAGATTACCGGTACGGGTCTTTCTGCTGACGCTTACCACATCACAGCTTCTCATCCTGAAGGTCTGGGAACCATCAGCGTCATGCGGCAGGCTGTAGAGGAATCAGGTATGGCGTTGACCGATGTCGACCACATCAACACCCATGGTACTTCGACACCTATCGGCGATATCTCCGAACCCAAAGCCATCGTGGGTCTCTTTGGCGACCATTCCTACAAGATGGCTATCAATTCAACCAAGTCGATGACAGGTCATCTTCTTGGTGCAGCAGGTGCCGTTGAGGCCATTGCCACCATCCTTACCATTAAGAATGGTATCGTGCCTCCCACCATCAACCATTTCACCGACGACCCCCAGATTCCGGCACTTGATTTCACTTTCAACCAGGCAAAGAGACGTGAGGTCAACTTTGCCATCAGCAATGCCTTCGGTTTCGGCGGTCACAATGTCTGTCTTGCTTTCAGAAAGTATTAGCAGATGTTGTTCTTTTTCAGGAAAAGGGAAAATAAGGAAATTTGCGTCTTTGTGAAGGGTGTGCTGGGATTTGTTCCTAAGCATACTGATTTGTTTCACACTGCATTCATCCATCGCTCTTCGTCGGCGTCCTTCAAGGGTCACCGGGTTAATAATGAGCGCCTGGAATATCTGGGAGATGCCGTATTGAGCGCCGTTGTGGCGGACTTTCTCTACAGGAAGTATCCTTATCAGGGAGAAGGCTTCCTCACGGAGATGCGTTCCAAGATTGTCAGTCGCGCCAGTCTGAACAAGTTGGCGAAGAAAATCGGTCTTCTTGACATGATTGACTATCAGCGGAACTCGCAAGGGGGCTTCAAATCCATTGGTGGGGATGCTTTCGAGGCTCTTGTCGGTGCCGTTTACCTTGAAAAAGGATACAAGCGCACGCGACGTATCATTATTGACCGAATACTTTGTACCCATCTGGATGTCGATAGCATTGCCACTACCGACTGGAATTACAAGAGCAAACTGATTGACTGGGGACAGAAAAACCATAAAAAGGTCTCCTTTGAGGTTGTCCGTTCTTTCACCGAAGGCCACTCCAGCCGCAGGCAGTATGAGTGTCAGGTGAATATCGACGGCGTGCCGCAGAAGTCAGCAGTTGATTTTTCCATCAAGGCGGCTGAGCAATTGGCGGCCGAGAAGACTTACAAAGAAATTGTTGCCCAGACGGTGAATGAGAAGGAATGAGTTTCTTTTCCTGTTTCTTCTTTGTTTGACATTTCCTGCCGGTGCGCAGTTCGCCAGTGTACCCGCAGACGCCCGCAGTTGTGCGTTGGGAGGCGTCCGGGATTATGTTGACGGTAGCCGTCATGTGTCCATAGACTATCGTCATGGTTTCATGCTTTCCGAGATGTCTACCCGCAGCATTGAGGCCGCTTTCCCGTTAGGGAGAATGGGCTCGGTGGTGGCTCGCTACAGCCATTTTGGTGATCATGATTATGCTGAGCAGCAGGCATCCGCAGGTTATTATATGTCACTCAACGACTGGTTGTCGATGGGTGTGGCAGGTCGCTACCTCCGATTGGGTACTTCCGATGGTCATTATCTTCCGCAGCAGTGGCTTGCGTTAGTCGTCGCTGCGAAAGCCGCACTTTCTCCATCGCTTTATTTTACGGGACAGACAGGGACACGTCCGTGGGACGAGGAACGCCCGTGGCAGATGAGTATCGGGATGGGATACCGTCCTGTAAACCATCTTTTGGCACTTGTGGAAGTGGAAAGCGAGGATCGTCTGCGGATGCACTGCGGTGCGGAATATTGCTACCGTGAACATTATTTCCTGCGCGCGGGATTCTCCACCGCTCCATTGGCACTCTCCTTTGGCGTGGGCGCGCGCTTCGGGAATTATAGCATTGATATTGCTGCAGCGGATTATCAAACTCTCGGCATTACACCTCAAATCTCACTTGCGCTATGGTTCTGATTCGAAGGATATTGATGGTGTGTATGATGGCATTGCCGATGCCGATGATGGCGCAAGTGGAGGATGCCGTTGAGCAGTGGCTTGAGGAGGGTGTGGGCGAGTATGAGGTTTCGGAGTGGATTGACATGCAGCAGCAGTTCCGCGACAATCCAGTGAACATCAACGATACCAATGCTGTGGAGACGTTGCCCTTCATCTCGCCATTCCAGATACAGGCATTGAAGAATTACATCCTTTTGTATGGTCAGCTGTTGAGCATAAAAGAACTTAGGCTTGTTCCGGGATTCGACAGCCTGACAGTGGCGATGCTTTCACCCATACTGAAGGTGGAACCGTATGAGTCTTCCCGACGGATAGGCTGGAAGAATCTGCTGACGGGTGGCCGCCATACGATTGTGACGGGTGTAGGCGGTACTGTGGAGCAGGCGGAAGGCTACCGCAACGGTAAATATGATGGCGACAATCTTCGCACCATTGTCAGCTATAGCTACAACTACCGTCACAACCTGTCCTTCCGATTCAGTGCCGACAAAGACCCTATGGAGGCCTGGGGGAAGGATAACTTTTACAATTTCCATCTGATGTTGAAAGACATCGGGCGGCTAGAAAAACTCATCGTTGGGCGCTATAACCTCCAGTTTGGGCAGGGAACGACGCTCTGGACGGGTTTCCGTCCGTTCCACTTGACAGGGGACGTGCCGGTGCGGTATGCTTCTGGGGTGAGACCGTCGGGAGTCTTCTACGAAGAAAGTTGGCAGCAGGGGGTGGCGGCTACGGTTCGCCTTGGGCGAGGTTTCCATTTGTCGGGTTTCAGTTCGTTGAATGGGGACGAAAAGCTTTCCGGAGGTCACTTGGACTACCGCCGTGGGAATCTTGTGCTGGGGGTCACCGCTTTCGGTGCCGACCGCTTCTATCTTGGCGCAGATGCTTTGTGGCAGTACGGGGTACTGCAGTTGTTTGGCGAGGTGTCGGCCGCCGGTGACGCTCTGGCTGCTGTGGGAGGGGTCCGTGTGTCTGCCAGCGACAGGAACAGCTTCGGGGTTACTCTCCGCCATTATGACCCCGATTACCGGAACCCTTATGCCAATGCTTATGCCATCAGTAGCACCGTCAACGAGACAGGGATGACCCTTGATGCGCGGGTGCAGCTGCCGTGGTCCCTGCAATCGCTGCTGAGTGTCGACCTCTACCGCTACCCGTCGCCACGCTATGCCTCCAATGCCCCTTCCACGGGAGCATGGCTCAGGGCGCAGCTTGTGCGCTCCTTTGGGTCGCATGTGGAGGCATCGGCACGCTATGCCTGGCGACAGAAGCAGCGCAATATCCCGAATATCGATAGCACCCTGTATTTGAGTGAGCAGACGTTGTGGCAGGAGCTGCAGTGCCGTGTGCGTGCTGAATGGGGAGCGTGGCGTTTTACCACACGTGCCACATTGTCGCAGTTCGATGCCGAGCATGCCGCTGAACAATGGGGACGCATGGTGTCGCAGGAGGTGCGTTGGGAGCATTTGGGATGGCAGTTGACCGCACAGGGGACGTGGTTCGATGTCGATGGCTACTATGCCCGCATCTACCTTACCGAGGCCTGCCCGCAATATGCTTTCTCCTCGCCGATGCTCAACGGCAAGGGATTCCGGACCATGCTCATGGTGAGGTATGAGATAAGTAACCGCCTGGCATTGAGTGCGAAATACACTCTTGCCGTCTATCCGGGAGTTGAAAGCGTGGGCAGTGGCAATGCCGCCACACATGGCGACCACCGTCAGGGGTGGGTGCTGCGCCTGAGGTGGAAGTTTTGATTGTTTTTCTTCCTCTCATACAATAAGTTTCGTGGAAATGCGTTATTAGAGATATGAAAGTGCTGCTGCTTGGAGCAACGGGATTGCTGGGGCATAATGTCCTGCAGAGGCTACTCGCCGAAGGTCACCGCGTCGTAGTCCTTGTCCGTCGCCGTCGCTCTTTGCGAATCCCTGTCACCGGTTTTGAAGTGCTGGAAAGCCCCTCTTTCGACAATGATGCCCTTCTCCGTGCCGCTGAAGGCTGCGAAGCGGTGGTCAATTGTGCCGGCGTGACCGATATGAGCCTGCTGCATCTGGAGGACTATCTCGGGGTGAACCGCGACCTTTGCGTGCGTGTGATAGCAGCAATGAAACATCATGGAATCAGACGTTTGGTGCATGTGTCGACGGTCAACACCATAGGACACGGGACCGAGTCGCACCCCGCCGACGAGTCGCAGCCGATGCGTCCGCCCTTTGCCGATAGTTTTTATGCCCGAAGCAAGCGCCTCGGCGAGGAGGCGGTGCAGGAGGGGATGCGGGATTACCCCGGCTTGGAGGCAGTGATAATCAACCCCGGCTACATGCTGGGGGCCTATGACGTGAAGCCCTCGTCGGGACGCATGCTGCTGGCAGCCTACCGCAAGCCGCTGATGTTCGCTCCGCGGGGGGGCAAGGCTTTCGTGCATGTGGCCGATGTGGCGCAGGCTGCGGTCAACGCCCTCGAGCGGGGCGTGCCGGGCAACCGCTACATTGTGGTGAACAGCCAGGCATGTATGAGCATCAAGGAGCTGTACCGCCTGCAGGCTGCGGTGTGTGGCTACCGCCAGAGGGTGGTGACCGCGCCCGACTGGCTGCTGCTTGCAGCCGGAAGGGTGGGGGACCTGCTGCGCCTGATGGGGATGAAGACACAGGTCTCTACCTGCAACATCCGACAGCTTTTGGTGCGTGAGTACTACGATAACCATCATGGACTATGTGATTTAGGCTTTCCGGAGACCCCGATTGCCGACGCTATCCGCGACTTTCATTCTTGGAAAAACAAACAAACAGAAATATGAAAAAGTTCATCATCATCATCGCCGCTGCCGTGCTTTTTGTTGCCTGTGGCGGCCGCCAGAACGAAGCATTGAAGAAGAAGAGCTCGTCGGGCAAGACCCTCGAGGTGCTTCTTGTCGCCAACAAGGGTCAGTACTACGGCATGACCCGCGACCTCATCGACTCCATTTTCAGACAGCCGCAGGACTGCCTGCCGCAGCCCGAGCCCCGTTTCGACGTGGTGAACATCCCCGTCTCGTCGCTGCATAACGCACAGATGTTCCGCATGCACCGGAATATTATCCTGTGCGAGCTGAAGGCCGACAACCCCGACAAGGTGTACATCGAGCGCGACAAGTGGGCCTCGCCGCAGGTGGTGGTGGGCATCGAGGCGAAGTCGGAGGCGTCGCTGCGCGACCTCCTGCGCAAATACGAACACCGTATCGTGGAGGCTATCTATGAGGCTGAGCATCAGCGCATCATCAATGCTTTCTATAACATCCGGAATGTGGAGCTGATGAACCGGATCAAGGAGAAATTCGGCTTTGAGTTGACGGTCAGCGAGGACTTCATGTGGGCGTCGGAGGACGACGGTTTTGCCTGGATTCGCAAGGAAACCAAGGACTTCAGCCTCGGGGTGCTGGTGAATGTGACCCCCTACCGCAACGAGGACCAGTTCACGCCGGAGAAGATTTACAACCGTCTCGACACCATCATGCGCCGCCATGTGCCGGGTCCCGCCGAAGGGAGCTACATGTGCACGGAGCGACGCGTCGAGCCCGTGACCCGCAAGGTGGACTACGAGGGCAGCGACTATTGCATCGAGACCCACGGCCTGTGGCGCCTGCAGGGCGACTTCATGGGTGGCCCTTATGTCAACTATTCGATGCTCTCGGCCGACGGCAAGAACATCATCGACCTGGTGGGATTTGTCTATTGCCCGCGATTCAACAAGCGCGACTACCTGATGCAGGTGGAGGGTATCTGCAACTCGCTGAAGTGGAAAGAATAAAATGAGATTCAAACCGTTAGCATGGGCATTGGCGTTGTTGCTCTCGCTGCCGTCGGCGGCGCAGAGTGACGATTTGCTGCGCAACGGCGAGCTGCTGCTGGCTGCTGGCGGTATGAGCTATATCGGCGACCTGAACAACCAGAGTGCCCTGGGCATGCCCCACGGCGCTGCCGCTGTCGGGTTGCGTTATCGCCTCGACAACCGGTGGGCGCTGCGGTTCGAACTGGCCTATGGCTCTGTCGCAAGCCCCGACAAGGACTATATCAGGCAGCGCAACCTCTCGTTCCGCTCCGACATCTGGGAGTTGTCGGGGGTCGGCGAGTTCAATTTCGCCCCTTTCGGCGGCCCCAACGACCGCCTGTGGACGCCCTACATCTTCGGGGGTCTGGCGGTGTTCTATTTCAATCCCATGGCGTCGTACATGCGTGCCGACGGCAGCACCGCGTGGACGGAGTTGCAGCCGCTGCATACCGAGGGGCAGGGTTCCCAGGCCTATTCCGGTCGGCAGCCCTACCGTCTCGTGCAGGTGTCGCTGCCTTTCGGCGTGGGTGTGAAGGTGCGGCTGAGCAAGGTGTTCACCGTGGCGGCGCAATACGGTTTCCGCAAGACGTGGACGGATTATCTGGACGATGTCAGCACGACCTATGTGGAGCCGTCGGTGCTGCTTTCCAATGCCGACGACGGAGCCCTCGCAGTGCAGCTGGCCGAC
Source organism: uncultured Bacteroidales bacterium (assembly GCA_900317285.1). Taxonomy (GTDB): domain Bacteria; phylum Bacteroidota; class Bacteroidia; order Bacteroidales; family P3; genus Colimorpha. The sequence goes on from ONGA01000020.1 coordinate 36,174, forward strand.
CGCAGCGGCGAGGTGACGCCGGGCTTTTCCAACGCCCCCGGCATCAAGCGCGGCGACGACTCGCTGGACGACTGGTACTCCTTCTTCAACCTTTCGGTGGGTGTGAGCCTGGAGACCCTCTTCGGGTGGACGCAGAAAAAACGTTGCAAACTAAACAATTAATATCCGAAATATGACAACTATTGAGCAGATAGACCGCAGCCGCGTGCCGGCGCACGTCGCCATCATCATGGACGGCAACGGCCGTTGGGCGATGAAGCAGCAACATGAACGCCTGTTCGGGCACCAAAACGCCTTCACGGCGGTGCGGCAGGCGGTGGAAGCTGCCGTGCAGCTGGGGGTCAAATACCTGACACTCTATACGTTCAGCACCGAGAACTGGAACCGTCCGCAGGCGGAGGTCGACGGGCTGATGGAGCTGCTCATCAAGGCCGTGCGCGAGGAGACGAAGACCTTGATGGACAACAATGTGCGTCTTGCGATGATTGGCGACCTGGAGCGTATCCCCGAACGGTCGCGCACCATGCTGCAGCAGTGCATGGACCAGACCGCCGGCAACAGCGCAATGACACTGGTGCTGGCGCTGAGCTACAGCGCACGCTGGGAGATTGCACAGGCTATCAAGCAGATATGTGTGGAACGCCCCTCGGCGGAGAGTGTCGATGAGGAGACGCTGCGGCGCTACCTGACGACGCGCGACTATCCCGACCCCGACCTTTTGATACGTACCGGCGGGGAGCTGCGGGTGTCGAATTTCCTGCTGTGGCAGATGGCTTATACCGAGT
>ONGA01000015.1 GCA_900317285.1 uncultured Bacteroidales bacterium
AAGCGAGGTAAGGCTTCAGTAATACATCAGTAAGAGTTGATACCCGTAATTGAATAAAAATTAAACACATACCGTCATGGCAAAACTCCATCAAGGCATTCTCGGCGGCTTTTCCGGCACCGTCGGCACCGTCATCGGCTACCGCCGTAACAACCAGTGGTTTATGCGCGCCAAGCCGCGCTCCGTAGCCAATCCCCGCACCGAAGCCCAGCAGGCCCACCGCCGCCAGTTCGGCGACATGGTCTCCCTAGCGTCCAAATTGCTCCCGGCCCTCAAGGTCGGCATGCGCCACTACGCCCCCCAGCACGCCATGACCGCAGGCAACGCCTTCGTCCATCTCAATTGGACGAGGGAAGGAGCCATCTCACTGAAAGACATGAAGCTGTCAGTAGGCCCCGTCCCCATGGTCACCTTCACCGAAATCACCGTCGAGGACGGCGTCCTGACCCTGCGTTGGGACAAGAACCTCCACCACCACGGCGCCAAAAACGAAGACACAGTCAAGATCTACGCCTACAGCGAGGAAATGGGCCTGACCCAGTGCGTAGCCACCGCCGAGCGCCGTTCCCGCCGCCTCAGCACCCTCCTCCCCGACGCCTTCCGCGACGCCCACCTCTGGGCCCTCATCGAAGACCCCATGGGCCGGGTCTCACAAAGCACATATTTGGACAGCGACACAATAAATCCCGACCCCACACGTTATCCCGATGATTATGAACACCATCCCCTACCTGAAACCCGGCGACAGGGTGGCACTGGCAGCGACAGCACGCAAAGTGTCGCCCGACGAGATGGCCCCGGCCATCGAGGCGCTCCAATCCTGGGGACTTGACGTCCTCGTGCCCGACGGGCTCTTCGACAGCGACAACCAGTTTGCAGGCTCCGACAGCCACCGCGCCGCGCTCCTGCAGCAACTCCTCGACGACGACAGCATCGGCGCCATCCTCTGCTGCCGCGGCGGCTACGGCACCGTCCGCATCGTCGACAGCCTCGACTTCTCCCGCTTCGCACGGCGTCCCAAGTGGATCGTCGGCTACAGCGACGTCACCGTCCTCCACAGCCACATCCACGCCACCCTCGGCATCCCCACCCTCCACGCCACCATGCCCATCAACTTCGGCACCTCCCCCACCCCCGCCACCGAAAGCCTCCGCCGCGCGCTCTTCGGCGAAACCGCAGCCGTCGAGTGGACACCCACGGAAAGTCCCGTCCCGTCGCCCCGGCCGCTCCGCCTCTCCGCGCCCGTCGTCGGCGGCAACCTCAGCATCCTCTACAGCCTCCTCGGCTCGCGCTCCCAAATCGACACCCGCGGAAAGATACTCCTCATCGAGGACCTCGACGAATACCTCTACCACATCGACCGCATGATGCAGGCGCTGCGCCGCGCCGGCATGCTCGACGGCCTCGCCGCGCTCCTCGTCGGCGGCCTCACCGACATGCACGACAACACCGTCCCCTTCGGCCACACGGCACAGCAAATCGTCGCGGAAGCCGTCGGCGACGCCCCCTACCCCGTCCTCTTCGGCGCACCCTTCGGACACCTGGGAGACAACAACTTGGCGCTGCCGCTGGGCACAAAAATGACCCTCGAAGTATCGAATTCAAAAAAAATTCGTATCTTTGCACCCTGATATGCTGCTCATCCACACACCCAAACTCACCAACCGCCTGGGATACACGCTCAACGTGCTCTTCCAGCACGTGCTGCACGCCGATTTCAGCATCACCACCGACGAGCAGTACTACCTCCAGTACGGCGGAGCCAAGCTCAACTACGGCTCGCGGCGTTTGGGCGACGGCCTCTTCATCAAGGCACAGGGACTCCTCAGCGAGACCTCCATCGAGGAACAGGAACCCCATGCCGAATGCCGCGACGGAATGTGGATGATGTACCCCGTCTACGGACGCAACCTCGACCTCCCCTTCGACCCCCTGGCTGCCACCTTCTTCCTCGTCACCCGCTACGAGGAGCACCTCCCCCACCGCGAAGACGAGCACGGGCGCTTCAGCGCCGCACAGAGCATCGCCGCACAGGCGGGATTCCTCGACCAGCCCGTCGTCGAGCAGTGGGCACTCCTCATCCGCGGCAAACTCCTCGAGCGCTACCCCGACCTCACGCTCCCCGAACGACACTTCCGCTACATACAGACCGTCGACATCGACGCCGCATGGGCCTTCCTCCACAAAGGCACCTTCCGCTCCGTCACAGGCTTCTTCCGCGACCTCGTCGCACACCGCGACCCCGCGGAAGCCGCACGCCGCATCCGCGTCCTCCTCCATCGCGAGCCCGACCCCTCCGACAGCTTCGACTACCTCATCCAGACCGTCCGCAGCGTCCCCGGCGCCACACTCATCTTCTTCGTGCTCCTTGCCGACTACGACGAATTCGACAAACCCGCCTCCTACCTCAACCCCCACTACCGCGAACTCATCCAGCACCTCGGCGACTACGCCAAAATGGGCATCCACCCGGGCTACTCCACCATCGACCAGCCCGCCAAAGCCGACATCGAGACCAAGCGCCTCGACGACATACTCCACCGCCCCACCGTGCGGGCACGCTACCACTTCCTGCGCCTGCAGCACCCGCTCTCCTACCGCATCCTCCAGCGCGCCGGCATACGCGAGGACTACACCATGGGCTATGCCGACACCCCGGGATTCCGCGCAGGCATCAGCTCCGCCTACCCCTTCTACGACCTCGAGCGCGACCACGAGACCGAACTGCTCATCCAGCCCTTCTGCGTCACCGACTCCACCCTCCAGCGCTACCTCCGCCTCACCCCCGAGGAAGGGCTCGAACAATACAAACGCCTCATCGACACCCTCCGTGCCGTCGGCGGCACCTTCTGCCCCCTCATCCACAACCAGAACCTCTCCGACCTCTACGGATGGAAAGGGTGGCGCCACACCTTCGAGCAGATGCTCGACTACCTCAAACAAGAACCAACCACCAGCAGCCTATGATAAATTACAAGGAAAAACTGCACCCCATAAAAGCCTTCGTCTTCGACTTCGACGGCGTCATGACCGACGGCAGCGTCTGGACCTTCGCCGACGGCGAGACCGTGCGCTGCGGCAACATCAAGGACGGCTTCGCCATCCAGTACGCCGTCAAGAAAGGCTACATCGTAGCCGTCATCTCCGGCGCCACCTCCAAGAGCATCGACAACCGCATGAAAATGCTCGGAGTCACCCAGGTCTACACCGGCTGCGCCGACAAAATGAAGACCTTCGACCAGTTCCTCAGCACCAACAACCTCACCGAAGAGCAGGTGCTCTGCATGGGCGACGACATCCCCGACTACCCCATCCTCCAGCGCGCCGGCGTCTCCGCCTGCCCCGCCGATGCCGCAGTCGAGATCAAAGAGTCCGTCGACTACATCTCCTTGTTCCCTGGCGGCCGCGGCTGCGTCCGCGACGTCATCGAGCAAGTCCTCCGCCTCCACGGGCAATGGTTCCACCAAGACGCCGTCGTATGGTAGCACACAGACACTTTCGCCACAGCCTCCTCTTGGCAGCACTCATGGCGCTGTCGGCTCAAGGTCTGGCGCAGTCCATCAACACCAGCGACACACTCACCGAACACTCACTCATCGCCACCTTCTACCACGACCGCTTCGAAGGACGCAAAACCTCCTGCGGCGAAATATTCGACCAGAACCTCTTCACTGCCGCCCACAAAAGCCTCAAGATAGGCACCATGCTCATGGTCACCAACCCCAAAGACGGCCGCCAGGTCATCGTGCGCGTCAACGACCGCTGCCCCAAACGCGGCGTCCTCGACCTCACACGACGCGCCGCCTATGCCGTCGGCGTCAAAGGCAGACTCAGCGTCAGCGTGCGCGTACTGCCCGACGGCTACCAGGAGCAATGGCTCGCACAAGACCGCCAGTTCGACTCCGTGAAAACAACGCTCCGCGACAAAAAGAACAGCTACGGCTATGGCGAGTCCAGCGACAACTCACGCTACAACCTGAGAATCGCCACCGTCGCCTCCCACAGCGACGCTTTCGACATCATCCAGAAACTCCCCGAAGAACTGCAGGACAAAGTGCTCGTCGACATCATCTCCGACACCGTCGACATCAACCTCATCCTCGAAGTGCACCTCGACCGCAACCGCGCCAAGGAACTCAACCGCGCTCTCAAGCACACCTTCCCCGAAAGCGAAATCATACCCTCCAAATGACAAAAATGAAAAAAAAAATCATTTTTTTTGTCCCATGTAATAAAATATTATTATCTTTGCAAAGTCATTTTTGCAGCGTAGGATACGTTGCAGAATATACACGGAAATAATGTAACAAAATAAAAAACAAGCCATTGTGGCAGAGTTAAAGAGACAGAGAACTGGAAATTGGGCGCACAAAATGGTATCATTTTTCATCGGAATGATGCTATTTTCCTCCGTTGCCACCGCGCAAAATGAGGGTCAGTACACCCATTTCATGTTCAACCGCCTCAGCTACAACCCCGCCTACGCTGGCAGTTCCGGAGCCATCTCCCTCACCCTCCTCTACAACAACCAGTGGCTCGGCCTCGACCTCCAGTCCCCCGTCGCAGGTGCCAAAGCCGGTAGCACTCCCGTCAACTACCTCTTCGCTTTCGACATGCCCGTCAACTTCCTCCACGGCGGCATCGGTCTCACCTTCAACTCCCAGTCCATCGGTTACCACAACAACACCACAGTCAACATCGACTACGCTTTCCGCATTTACTGGGGACGCGGATGCCTCTCCGCCGGTATCGAAGCCAACCTCTACAACTTCGCTTTCAACACCAAAGACCTCTACGGCGCCTCCGACCTCACCGGCGACCCCGCCAGCCCCACAAGTTCGTCGGGTGACCCCTCGATTAACGGAAAAGAACTCTCCGAATTCATGGTCGACGTCTCCACAGGTCTCTACTACCAAGTGCCCAGCGAATACTACATCGGTCTCTCCGTGAAGAACCTCCTCGGTTCCCACAGCGACCAGTTGCATTGGGAAAACGCACGCACTTTCTACCTCATGGGTGGTTACGAGTATGCCTTCCCCTACAACCCCTCATTCAAACTCAAGCCCTCCGCCTTCGTCAAGTCGGCCGACTTCTCTGTGTTCCAGGCGGAAGGAGCCCTGCTGCTCGATTATGAGAACGCTTTCTGGGGCGGTCTCGGCTATCGTCTCGGCGACGCTTTCACCTTCCTCGCCGGTATCAACTGGAACTTCTCCAACCTCAATTGGCTCCGCATCGGCGTGGCCTACGACCTCACCACCTCCAAGCTCGGCACCATGCGCTCGGGACGCAGTTTCGGCACCATCGAAATCTTCGTCAACGGCAGCATCCGCTTCGAAATACCGAAGCATCAGCCCACCTCGTCAAGAAACACCCGTTACTTGCTATAATATATTATAAAATTGAATTAACATATATTACGAAACATAACGAAACCTTTTCGGGAAACCCAACGTTTAGAAACAAAAAACATTGACAATATGAAGAAGTTGTTTTTCATCCTCGCCGCCTCGGCAGCACTGCTTTGGAGCTGCAAATCCTCCAACGGTGGAGAAGTGACTGGCGTCAACGACCGTCCCTATTTCGAGGACATCGACCTCAAGGGAATGGTGTTCATCAACCAAGGCAACTACACCATGGGTGCCGGCGTCCAGAACGTCACCTACGGCCGTACACCGCAGCCCCGCAAAATGCAGATCGGCTCTTTCTTCATGGATGAGACCGAAATCACCAACAACGAGTACCGCCAGTTCGTGGCCGCCGTGCGCGACTCCGTCGCTCGCCGCATCCTCGGCGAAGCCGGTACCGAAGGCTTCCTCATCGAAGAGGACAAATACGGTGAGCCCCTCGATCCCCCCATGCTGAACTACAAGACGAAAATCAACTATAACGACGCTGAGATCCGTCAAGCCCTCATCGACGGCGGTTTCTATATCGTCGACATCAACCACCGCCGTGCCATCGACGTCTCGAAACTGAATTACGAATACTACTTCATTGACTACGAGCAGGTCGCCCAGAAAGAGACCAACGTTCAGACCAAGAGCGAGTATCGCGGCACTTCCTTCGCCGTGCGCCCCAAAGGCCTCAACAACCGCAGCTCCCAGATTCAGCGCGAATACATCAACATCTATCCCGATACTCTCTGCTGGGTCCACGACTATGCCTACAGCATGAACGAGGACTACACCCGCAGCTACTTCTCCTCGCCCGCTTACGACAACTATCCCGTGGTGGGTGTCAGCTGGCGTCAGGCTCGCGCCTTCTGCGTCTGGCGTTCCAACATGCTCAACGACTACCTTGCAAACATCAACTACTCGCAGCTCAACGACTTCCGTCTCCCCACCGAGAGTGAATGGGAATTCGCAGCCCGCGGCGGCATCGCCAGCCAGCCCTATCCCTGGGGTGGCCCCTATGTGCGTAACCCGAACGGTTGCTTCCTCGCCAACTACGAGCCTCTCAAAGGCGCTTACGACGACGACGGTGGCGTGAAGACCCTCATGGTCGGTCACTACGCCCCCAACGACTACGGTCTGTACGACATGGCCGGTAATGTCAGCGAGTGGTGCCTCGACGCCTACAACGAGACCACCTACATCGTTGCCAACGCCGTCACCCCCTACTACAACTACAACGCCAAGGACGAGGATCCCCTCGCCATGAAACGCAAAGTCATCCGCGGTGGCAGCTGGAAAGACCAGAAATACTTCATCCAGGTCCAGACCCGCGACTACGAATTCATGGACACCGCCAAGTGCTACATCGGCTTCCGCTGCGTGCAGCCCTACCTCGGCCGTGTCAAGGGTGACAACCTCCGTACCGCCTCCAACGTGGCACGATAAGGAAAACAACTTCCGTCAAGCATAACAAAGCACATTTTTCAACAAGCAAACAATAAAAAATAATAAGATTATGAATTTCCTTAACAATCTCGTTCGCAGTAAAGGTTACAAAACCTTCATGGCTTATCTGTATGGCTGGGGCGCAGCAGTCGTTATCGTGGGTGCCCTCTTCAAAATCATGCACTGGCCGGGCGCCAATGAAATGCTGATTGCCGGTATGAGCACTGAAGGTGTCATCTTCTTCCTTTCCGCCTTCGAACCCCCTCACAAAGAATGGGACTGGAGCCTTGTCTATCCTGAGCTCGCAGGCATGATTGACGAAGCATCCCTCGAACAGGGCGAAGTGGAATATGACGAGAATGGCAACCCCATCAATAAAGCACAAGATCCCCTTACCGCGAAACTGGATAAGATGCTCGAGGACGCTCATATCAGCTCCGAGCTCATCGATCGCCTCGGTCAAGGTATGCAGAACCTTGCCGATAGCGCCAACTCGATGAATAACATGGCCAATGTCACCGCCGCCACCGACAAATTCGTCTCCAACATGGACGGCGTGGCCAGCCAGGCAGGCCGCCTGCTCGAAAGCATGCAGGGCGCTCCCGAAGCCGTCTCTACCCTCTCCACCATCTATCAGGAGACCGCTCAGTCGCTCAACGGCGAGGTGTCCTATGTCGAGGAGATGAAGAAGATGTCCGCCAGCCTCAGCAGCATCAACGCCATGTACGAGATGCAGATCAACAACGCCTCCACTCAGATGAACATCAACAAGGAGTTCGAAGAAAAGATGAACACCATGCTCACCAACTTCACCAGCTCCGCCGATGGCATCATGAAGTACAAAGAGCAGGTTGACGCCCTCACCCGCAAGGTCGCCGAACTCAACAATGTCTACGGCAACATGTTGGCTGCTATGCAGACCAGACTCTAATACACCCTATTGTCAATTAATCTGATTCAGAACACTAAAAAGCAATAGACTATGGGTGCAACAAACTGTCCGGAAACTCCGCGACAAAAGATGATTACCATGATGTACCTCGTGTACACCGCCATGCTGGCTCTGAACGTCTCGGCTGAAGTCGTGCAGGGATTCAAGACCGTGGGTACTGCCATGCGCGAATCCAACAAGAATATTGCCGCCAAACTCGACGATACCTACGCCAACTTCGACAAGGCTCTGGAGAACAGCCCCGACAAGGTGCGCGAGATGTACAATCGTGCTCAAGAAATCAAGAAACTCTCCAACGACATCACCGCCTTTATCGACAGCATGGAGTGCGACTTCATCGGCGGTCACGTCGCTGCGAAAGCCGAATACAAAGACCCCGCTACTGGAGAAAAATTCTCTGTGGTGCTGCGCGACCCCAACGACAAGACCGTCGTCTATCAGGATAGCGTACGCTCGGTACTCGACCGCTGGGGCTTCTCCTGGTTCACCGACAAACAGTTGGAGGACAACCACGAACCCGCCAAGTTCTTCATCGGTCCCGATGTAAAAAGTCCTGATCCCGAACTGGGTGCTATCAAAATCAAGAACAAAATCCTGGATTTCAAAAAACGCATCAATGAGGTGCTTGGAGAAGACTCCTCGCACGTCAAGATCGCCCTTAACATGTCCGACGGATACAACAAGGAAGGCGAATTGGTGCCTTGGGAAGTGCTGAACTTCAATGAGGTGATTACCGGTGCCGCATTGGTCACCCTCACCCGTCTGAAAGCTGAGACCATGAACGCCGAATTCGACGCCGTCAACATGCTTTACAAGAAGGTCAGCAAGGGCGACTACTCATTCGACCAGGTGGCGCTCATCACCCGTCCGAAATCCACCTACATCCTGCAAGGCGGTACCTATGAGACCACCATCAATGTGGGTGCCTATGACTCACGCCAGAAGTTTGTTGCCAACGTCAATGGACAAACCATTTCCAGCAACGATGAAGGCAATGTGATTTACAAAACCGTCTGCCACAACCTCGGCAAACAGACAATCCGTGCCCGTGCCACTCTTTCCTCGCCCGACGGCGGAACCAAAGAGTATGAAATCGTGGACGAGTACTTTGTCGCCAAACCCGCCGGCGTTGTCCGTCTCGATGGTCTGCAGGTGGTATATGCCGGCTTGGAGAACCCCATCACCATTTCTGCTGCCGGTGTTGACACCCGTAACCTGAAAGCCACCATCGAAGGTCAGGCTACTATCACCAAAGGCGAGGGTGAAGGTGGTTACATCATCAAACCCACCCCCGGTCAGAAGAGTCTTGTCATCAACGTTGACGCCACCATCGACGGCAAGACCACCCGTGTGGGTGCCCAGAAGGTGATTGTCAAAGACATTCCTGCTCCTGTGATTAAAGTGGCCGGTGTCGAGAATGGCGGTCGTATCGCCAAGAAAGACCTCACCACCAACACTGCCGTCATCCCCACCAAGAACCCAGACTTCTTGTTGAAGATTGACAACCGCACCATCCGCATCATCAAGATGACGGTGGCTGTGGGTGCCAAGGAAGCCAACATCAACGGTCCCCGCCTGAACGAAGAGGCCATCTCCATCATCAAGAAAGCCACCCGTGGCGACAAACTCGTCATCTTGGCCGATGTGATGATGCCCGACGGAAAGGCTAAACCTGTCACCTATACCGCAACATTAAAATAATTGAAATATGAAAAGAGTCCTGATTTATGTGCTTGCACTCGTCGCTTACTGCGGCGTTGCCAACGCACAAAGCATTATCGACGCTGACGACCAGAGAAATCCCAACGATTTCTACCAGAAAGGAATCGTCGTAGGCAAGAAAGCCATGCCTTATCCCTCCATCAGGGAGAACGACGTGGTCTGGGAAGCCGTCATCTGGAGAGAGATAGACTTCAATGAGAAGTTCAACCAGTTCTTCTACTTCCCCATCTCCACCGACCAGAACACCCAAGGACGTATCAACCTGGTCAACCTCATCATGCGCGGTGTCCGCGAGGGTTCCATCCCCACCTACGAGGACGACGACATGGTGCGCGAGCTTGATGTCGCAGCCGCCATCAAGATGCTCGTTGGCGACCCCTACACCGTTGAGGAAGACGAGGTCGATGCCGACGGCAACCCCATCTACGATGAGGAAACCGACGAGGTGAAGAAGAAAATCGTCACCCGCGAGCGTCCCTTCGACAGCACCCTTGTGATGAAAATCCAGATTAAGGAGAAATGGTACATCGACAAACAGGACACCCGTCAGAAAGTCAGAATCGTCGGACTCCGCTTCCAGTTCCCCAAAGAGACCCTGGGTGGCGGCACCTCCAACGAATGGTCTTTCTGCGTCCCCATGAATGACATGCGCGTGCGCCAGCTACTCGTCAACGCCAACGCATACGACGAGAACAACGATGTCGTGGAGCGTTCTTATGATGACATCTTCATCCAGCGCTACTTCGACAGCTACATCGTCCGCGAGTCGAACGTCTATAACCGTTCCCTCAACGACTACCTCACTGGCGAAGACGCCATCGTGCAGTCGCAGTTGATCGAAGAGAAAATCTTCGACATCGAATCCGACATGTGGGAATACTAATCAGGCATTCTTTCAATTAATACAAAAGAGTTAAGAGTTGGGGCTCTTAACTCTTTTTTTCAATGAAAAGGGTTCTGCTCATACTATGTTTCCTGATGACAGCCTGCGTCGTACAGGCTCAAGGAAATGACATTGCCCCCGATGAGTTTCACACCAAACAGCTGGTCTCGCAGCAGAAACCCATCCCCTACCCTTACATTCGCGAAAACGATATCATTTGGACCACACACTTGTGGAAAACCATTGACTCGCGCGAACTCTTCAATCATTTCTTTTACTTCCCGTACGACGAATACATCACCTTCGGCAAGAAGAGTCTTGCCTATATCCTGTGGGACGCAATGGCAGCGGGAGAAATCCCCATCTATGAGGACGATGCGCTGCTCATCCCCATTGACAATGCCTTCTTCGTAGAACGCTACACCCGTGCCGACACGATAATGCTGGAGATAGGCTACGACGATGATGACAATGAGTTGTACGAGACCGTCATCAAGCCCAAATACTTTGACGGCGCGGAGGTGTTGGAATATGCCTTCCGCGAGGTATGGTTCATCGGGAAACAGGACACCCGCCAGGATTCCCGCCGTATGGCACTGGCACCTCTGAAAGAAACCTACCGCGAAATCGGAGGAGGGCAAGCCGACATCTACCTCGGCGTTTTACCTCTCTTCTGGATACCCATACAGCACCCCGCTGTGCGTAACCTATTGGCACATTACCAGGCCTACATCGACGACATCAGCGTCATCAACCAGCCCTCCTGGGACTGGGTCTTTGTCAACCAACATTACAACGCCTACATCACCCGCGAATCGAACATCTACGAACGCACCCTCAGCAGCTACCTGACGGGGACCGACGTATTGCTCGAAGCGGAACTCATCGAAGAGAAAGTCTTCGATATCGAGAACGAGATGTGGGAATACTAGACCGGAAGTAAAAACTAAGAGCTGTGGTTGGCGGTATAGTTGCGCCAACGCTCGATGCACTGCTGCATATCCTCGGGAAGGGGACTCTCAAAGTGCATGTGCTTGCCCGTCACAGGATGCTCGAAACCCAGCACGCGTGCGTGCAAAGCCTGCCGCGGCAGGACATCGAAGCAATTCATCACAAACTGCTTGTAACGGGAGAAAGTGGTGCCTTTCAGAATGGCATCGCCGCCGTAGGCGGCATCGCTAAACAGCGGATGGCCGATATAACGCATGTGGGCGCGAATCTGATGCGTGCGTCCTGTCTCCAGCACACATTCCACCAGCGTAACGTATCCGAAGCGCTCCAGCACACGCCAATGGGTCACGGCATGCTTGCCGCGCTGCAACTCCAACGGAAGCTCGTCGTCGTGCTCATAGACACACATCACACGGCGATCCTGGGGCGAACGTCCCAGATTTCCGGTCACAGTGCCGCTTTCCTCCTCAAAGTCGCCCCATACCAAGGCATTGTATTTTCGCTCGATAGAATGCTCAAAGAACTGCTTGGCAAGCACCACCTGCGCATCCTCGTTCTTCGCCACAAGCAGCAGGCCCGACGTGTCCTTGTCGATGCGGTGGACAAGATACGGGCTCGCATTATCCTGATTGCCCTGAGAATTCTGAAAATAATACAGCAACCCGTTAACCAACGTCCCAGTCCAGTTGCCCACACCGGGATGCACCACCAAGCCAGCCTGCTTGTCCACCACCAGGACATCATCGTCCTCATAGACAATCTTGAGGTCAATAGGTTCTGGCACCAACTCAAACTCATGAGGAGGCTCAGGCAAGAGCACCGTAACGACATCCAAAGGCTTCACGCGGTAGTTGGACTTGACGGGTACATCGTTGACGCGGATGCAGCCAGCCTTCGCCGCCGTCTGAATCTTGTTGCGCGACACTCCCTGGAGGTGCATCTGCAAATACCTGTCGATGCGTAGCATCTCCTGTCCGCGGTCCACCGTGATGCGGTGGTGCTCATAGAGGTCTTGCTGCTGTTCTTCGAGTTCTTCAGTCATCAGTGTCTGATTATAAGTTTTTCTGAATGCACGGCACCTGTCGGCGCGACACAGCGCAGCAGGTAGAGGCCGTTGGGCATGTTGGAGGTGGAGAAAGAAAAGCGGGGAGTGGAAAACACCAATCTACCCATGGCGTCGTACAGGTCCACGCGGCTGCCCTCAGGAAGCCCCCCGATGGTGACAGTCTCCGAGGCGGGATTGGGATAAACCGTAAGCCGGAAATCGGAAGTCGGGAGGGGTTCAACCGCAACGGTTGCAGCGGCGCCGAAGCAGGGGCGCATCATCAGCGAACCGCTGAGTATGCTCTGCTGCCACTCCGTACCCGTCAGGTAGTAGATATTCCGGGAAGTGTTGAAACTCCGGTCAAAGCCCATGTTGATGAAATAGTTGTTGCCTTGCTCAAAACCCACGAAAATGCTGTCGCTGACCACCACAGGGCTTTCAAGCACATAGCGGTGGTAGCGGTTGAGGTCGGCGGAGACAGGCGTGCGGTGAGCCTGGTCGCGGTAGAGCACCTCGCCGGGCTCGTTGCCCTCCTTGCGCCAGACGGTGATGTAGAAAGGCACCTGCTCATTCTCGCCCTCGAGGGTGCGGTTGAAAAAGATGTCCACCGCCGTGAGCGTATCCTCCTCATTGAGGTCGAAACGATAAGCGAGCAAAAGCATGCTGGATGTGGAAGTCAGGCCGTAGCCATTCTCCGGCGTGCCGTCGTCGTAGGCGTAGTAGTTGCCGAAGACTTGACGGTAGCATACCGTGTCGTTCGCAGAAAACTCGTCACCCGCAACACCCTCGCGCACGGTATGCACAACGGTGTAGGAGGTGGGAGCGTTCATCAGGGGGAAAGCGTACTGCACCTGCGGAGCAGCATGAGCGGGAGCCGTCTGGTACACCGCTCCGGGCAAGAATGCCGGGGCGTTCTCGTAGCCGCCATTGTAGCGGTAGAGGGTGTCGCCAGCCTCCCCTACCACAGCGTAGCCGTACTGCGATGCCAGCGCCGAGGAATAGAGGTTGGTGATGGTCATGGAAAGGGAGGAAGCCATCTCTGACGGGCGATACTGGCGTGCCGGCATGGTGCGGTAGCGCAACAGCATCGAGGGCGAGGGAGACACAAACGCCACGTCGCGGAACACCGGCACGGGGTTCGACGTGCGGTTGCGGTCCACCAGCACGTAATCGATATGCCAGAAGTCGCAGTTGCCCGCCATGCCGGGCTTGGAGTTGTCTTCGATGCTGCAATAGTTGCGGAAGCGGAAGCGGAAGGTGCTGTCGAACCAGCCGTTGTCGGTGAGCGGCACGGCGACATACTGCCAGCGCAGACCTGTTGAGTCCACCAGCGCCTCGACCGATGTGCCTCCCCTGCCCCATACCGTCACCCAACTGCTGTCGGCGGGGCGGTAGAAGTCAAGGAGAAGTGAATCGGCCACATCCGGGCAGTCACCCAGACGCTCCCACATGTTGCCCTCACCGCCGCCGGGGAGGTAGTAGAAACTCATCACCACCGAGTCGGCGGGCGACAGGCCGTCGAGACGCAGAGGTAGCGAGAGGAGGGTGTCGGCGGCGAAGAGAGAGGTGGCGTTGTTGCTGTATAGGTGTCCGGAGGCATCGAGGGCGTCGAGCGTCGCCACGCCCACGGTGGGCGGAAGCAGCCTCTCACCATTGTCGACGGTGACACCTGCCGACTGCCAACGCTGCGGCGCTGGCTGGCCCTGGCTTCCTGCGAAGTCGTCGAAGAACGGCAACGCCACAGCGGCGGGAGAGCTCTTGGGCACGCGGCGGCTCTTGACCGGTGCCGTCTGCAGCGGCACCAGCAGTTCCTGGGCCTGGGAGAATTGAGAACTGAAGACCATGCCCACCAGGGTGAGCACAACCGTTTTCATTCTGCAATTCCAAGACATAGCTTCAATTATCAAATTCGAGGGTTACCATTCCCTGTCCATCTCGTCAATTTGGTCGGGAGTGGGACGGCCGTCGCTGTAGTCGTCCTCGCTGCGGACAATCTTGCTGGAGTCGACCTTGAAGGAACTGACCATCTTCGACACGTCGGTGTCGTCGGCATCGATGTACCAGAGTTCGACACTGGTGCCGTAGGGATACTTGTTGACGCCGGTGTAGTCGGGTTCCTGCCGGTAGACCACGGCGGTTTCGCGGTTCTTGACTCCCTTGAAATGCTCGCGGCCGATGTTGAACGACAGCTGCAGGAGTGCGCGGCGGGCCTTGTCGGCGGTCTTGCCGATGACGAAGGGGACGGTGTTGGCGCCCGTGCCGTCGCCGAGGCCCACGATGAGGTCGATGGGCGTGCCGCGGGGAATCTGCTGACCGGCATAGGCGGCCTTGCCCTTGCAGGTCTGGTCGATGACGTTGTTCTTGTAGGGGTCCTCAACGAATTTCAGCGTGCCCACGGCGAGCCCCACGTTGTAGAGTTCGGAGATGGCCTGGCGCACGGTGAGGCCTGCCAGCTCGGGCAGCACGGCATCCTCGGCGTCGTAGGCGGTGATGCTGATGTAGACCTTGCGACCTTTCTTGACCATGGTGCCGCACTTGGGGTCCTGGGTGAGGATGATGCCGCCGGGGTTGCCGGGGCGGAAGATGGAGTCCTGCACCACATAGCGGAAGCCGAGGGCGTTGTCGGCCTCGATCTCGGCGATGTTCATGCCCACGATGTCGGGCAGCTCGTACTCGTCGCCCTGACGGGCATATATCCTGATGAACAGGAAGATGAGGAAAAGCAGCACCATGGAGATGCCCAGCATCAGGAGGAGATGGAGGAGCCACGGGCGCTTCTGTAGGAATTCAATTTTATTCATACACTATACAACGGCAAAAGGGGTGAATTATTGTACAAGTTCGCCGAGGAGTGTGGCGGCGGTGCAGGAGGTGACCTTCACACGGCGGTAGGTGCCGGGAACCGCCGGGGAGATTCCCGAGGCGGGCTCGCGGTCGAAGACGAGCACCTTGTTCTGGCTGTTGCGGCCGAAGAGGCGCTCCTTGCTGCGGTGGCTTTCGCCCTCGACAAGGACTTCGTATTCGCGCCCCACCTCGAGGCGGTTGTTCTCGAGGGCTATCTCGCCCTGAAGGGCGATAATCTCGTTGAGGCGGCGCGTCTTCTCGTCGTCGGGGATGTCGTCGGCCAGGTGGCGCCAGGCGTAGGTGCCTTCGCGGAGGGAGTATTTGAACATGTAGGCGTAGTCGTAGCGCACACGGCGGAAGAGGTCGAGGGTGGCGCGGTGGTCGTCGAGGGTCTCGGTGGAGAAGCCTGCGATGACATCGGTGGTGATGGAGCAGTCGGGGAGGTAGCGACGGATGGCGTCGACACGGCCGAGGTACCACTCGACGGTGTACTTGCGGTTCATGAGCTTGAGCATGCGGTCGCTGCCGCTCTGGACGGGGAGGTGGATGCAGCGGCAGATGTTGGGGTGCGCCGCCATGACCTCGAGGAGCTTGTCACTGAGGTCCTTGGGGTGCGACGTGGCGAAACGGACGCGCAGGGCGGGGTCGATCAGGGCCACACGCCGCATGAGCTCGGGGAAATCGCAGGCGCCGTCCTGCGTCTGCCAGGAATAGCTGTTCACGTTCTGCCCGAGGAGGGTGACCTCGCGGTAGCCCTTGTCGAAGAGGGTCTGGGCCTCGCGGACGATGGTCTCGGGGTCGCGGCTGCGCTCGCGGCCGCGGGTGTAGGGCACCACGCAGTAGGCGCAGTAGTTCTGGCAGCCGCGCATGATGCTGATGTAGGCGGAGATGCCGTTGGAGGCGAGGCGCACGGGCTCGATGTCGGCGTAGGTCTCGGTGGTGCTGAGCTCCACCTCGGCGGCACGCTGTCCCTGGCGCACCTGTGCGAGGAGCTGGGGAAGGCGGCGGTAGGTGTCGGGGCCGCAGACGAAGGAGACGTTCTCCTCCTCCTCCATCAGGCGGCTCTGGAGGCGCTCGGCCATGCAGCCGAGGATACCGATTCTCAGTTTGTGGCAACGGTTCTGCAGCGCCCGCAGCTCGCGCACGCGGTGGCGGACACGCTGCTCGGCGTTGTCGCGGATGGCGCAGGTGTTGACGAGCACAAAATCGGCCTCCTGGAGGTCGGTGCAGAGCGTGTAGCCCGCCTCGCGGAGGATGGAGCCAACCACCTCACTGTCAGCGAAGTTCATTTGGCAACCGTAGGTCTCGATGTATACTTTTTCCATGTCGAAAGGGTCGAAATCGGGTTGCAAAGATACAAAAAAATATTGATTACAAACAGGTGGTCCGAGTAGTTCAGGGTTGTTAAAAGTAGTTAAAGGGGAAATGAATCAAAAAATTCTTCGTACCTTTGCAAGTGCAAAACAAGATGGGGAACCCCTTCGAAAATCAAAATAGAGGCTGATTATCAGGAGTATAAATAATATCAGCACTGATTTTCAAAACAATACACTGCTTTAATTCACAGAAAACTATGTTCGGTAGGTCTATGCTAGGTCTATGGTACCTCTATGGTAACTCTATGGTAGGTCTATGGATGATAGTATGTCTCTCCTATGTCGTACCTTAGGCTTGCAATTAGGTTAGGGTTTGAGGAGTTTTTTGGTGGCGGGGCCGGCGGGGGTGTGGATGGTTAGGATGAGGGTGCCGGCGGGGAATCGAGAGAGGTCGAGGGAGGCGGAGAATCCGGAGGCCGGGGCGTCGTGGAGCTTGCGGCACGCGGCGTCGTGTACCTCGATGCGTGTGAGGCCGAAGCTGGAGGTGACGGTGACACGGTCGGTGGCGGGGTTGGGCTGGAGGGCGACGTAGCGGTCGAGCACCTCGGGGGCCTGTGCGGAGACAGCGGAAGAACCTTCCGGCGGGGTGAGGATGGGAAAGAAGAGGAAGTATCTGCCATCCTCTGAAATGCGAGCATCGGACATTGACGCTCTTGGAGGTCGGGTAAAGGTCATCCCATGGATGACATCACTGCACCCCCACATATTCAGCAGATCGGAAGACGCGACATATACATAATGAATCTCCCATGAAGGGGACCAGTACTCCCCATTGATTACCGTGTCACATCCCATCAATTTCGTCATGCCGACGAAGAACGTGTCGGTGACGGTGACAGGCTGGTCAAAGTAGACCTCGAACACCTGCCTTGGACCGACATGAGGATCCTCACCGGGATACACTGGATTCTGCGCGGCGACATGGAAGTAGCACACCGGTGTGTCGGTGGCAGAAACCTGTGTTTCAGCCAGCACATTCAGTCCTCGCCCAGAACTATCGGGCTCATACAGGCGCAGATATTCGAAACTGGCAGAGAGGGCGGTGTCGAGTAGATGGTGGGATCTCGACTGAATTTCTTCCTCGGTATAGTCATATCGCGAAGCTCTCATTTTCAATACTGCAGCAATGCCGTATACCGCCGTTGGCGATTCCACGTAGTATCCCTGACCCACCTCTCCACACCGTTCGGTTTCAAGCACATGCATAAAAACGAACCGATCAAAACAAGCCTGAATTTCCTTATCATCATCAATATCGGGCCAGGTGTGAAGATAATTGGAACGGGGGCGATCGATGGTGTCCTGGGCAGTTGCGGAGAGGGCGGCTGCGACCAGGAGAAGGAAGAGTGCAAGTTTTTTCATAATTCGATTGGATTTAATGTAACAACGCGGAATAATGGATTTTATTGTGGAGGAGGGGGTGGAAATGGGCGGAATGCGGCACGGGGTGCAATTTTTTTTTTGCCATGTCGGGTGACTTTCGTATTTTTGCAGCATGAAAAAGTTGTTTTTTACATGGGTTCTGGTGAGTGTTGCGGCGGTTGCCGCGGGGCAGGCCGTGACGGACTCGTCGTGGCGCGAGGAGGTGAAGACGGCGACGCTGACGCGCAGCGGCGTGGAGCTGGAGGCGCCGTTGCTGACGATGGGCGGCGGGGAGCGGATGCTGCTGCAGTTCGACCTGCTGGCCGACGAGGTGGAGAGCCTGCGCTACACGATAGGGCACTGCGACGCCGAGTGGAGGCGCGACGGGCTGGAGCCGTACGAGTATATGACGGGGTTCGAGAGCGGGGAAATTGAGAACTACGACCTTTCCATCACGACGCTGCGCCCCTATATCCACTATTTCCAGATGATTCCGGCGAAGTTTGCCAGTTTCACGCACTCGGGGAATTATGTGGTGGCGGTGACGAACGAGGAGGGTGACACGCTGCTGACGCGGCGTTTCCGCGTGAACGAGGGGAGCGTGAAGGTGGTTGCCGAGGTGACGCGTCCCTACGACGGGATGGACATCGAGCGGCGGCAGGAGGTGGACGTGATAATTGAAAATTCAAAATCGAGAATTGAAAATTTTTCCGTTCCACAGCTGCGTCCTGAGTACGAGCGCATTTGGGTGCAGCAGAACGGGCGCGAGGACAACGCACGGTGGCTGGAGTTCAGCAGCTACGACCGCGCCGCCCTGTGCTACCGCTACCGCCCGCAGAATATTTTCGACGGCGGCAACACGTTCCGCTATTTCGACATGAGCAACCTGCGGACGCCGATGTACAACGTGCAGCGGGTGGAGGAATACGGCGGGGAGCTGTTTGCGCTGCTGCGTCCCGAGGAGGACCGTTCGCGGAAGCACTACCTGGTGGAAACGGCGCTGAACGGCGGCATGAAGGTGAACGCCTGGGACCGCCGGAACCCGACGCTGGAGGCGGAGTATGTGTGGGTGAACATCAGCCTGCCGATGGCGCAGCCGATGCTGGACGCAAAGATATACGTGTGCGGGCAGCTGACGGACTGGAAGCTGGACGCAACGAGCGAGATGGAGTATAAACCCGAATACAAAGCCTACGTGAAGCGGCTACTGCTGAAGCAGGGTTACTATTCGTACCAGCTGCTGGTGAAGAGACCCGTGGAACGCGGAATGAAGAACGAGGAGAGGAGCTCGGCGACAGCACGTCTGGAGGGCGACCATCGAGAGACGCCGAACACGTACACGGTGTATGTGTACCACCGCGAGCCCAGCGACAGGGCCGACAGACTGGTGGGAGCGGTAAGAATCGGGAATTGAGCTTAGAAGTTGGGGACTACGGTCTTGCCGTCGGGGGCGAGGGTGAGCAACAGGTGGCGGCGCTCAATGCGCGAGAGGCCGAGATCCTTGAGATAGTCGCTAAGAAGACGAGTTTTTGATTGCGTTGTCACTATGCGGTCGCCGGGTTGCGGATGACGTCCCGGTGAGGGTTCGACATTGGGTGCCACAAGCAACATGTCGCGGTGGAGTTCCGCCACATGCGAGGGCGAGAAGAAGAGCTTGCCCCCCTCACGGGCAGCTAGGATGTCGGCACACTGGGCGGCATTGAATCCAAAGGGACGGAGAAGCTCGAAGAGGAGTGTGTTGAGAATCGAGGAGCGGGGATTGGATTGCACGAGCGCGGGGAGGTCGAGGGAGAGGATTTCGAAGGGGAGGTAGGTGACGGGGGAGCGGTGAGGGGTGAGGAGTGAGGCGCGGAGGGTCGCGAGGTGTTCCTTATATATCTGTTCTGTGTCGTAGAGGCGATTGATATTGGCCTCCATGGTGTCGTCGACCGAGGGGTAGAGCTCGCGGAGGAGCGGCATGAGGCGATGGCGGAGCTGGTTGCGGCGTGCGTCGAAGGAGGCGTTGGTGACGTCTTCGACATACGCCAGGCGGTTGTCAAGGACATACGCGTCGATGTCGGCACGGGAGAATGCCAACAACGGGCGAACAATCCGCAAATAGAAACCATCGATTCTGAATTCCGCAACTGGGCGTATGCCGTGGAGACCGGCGATGCCCGTTCCACGGAAGAGGTTGAGGAAGAAGGACTCGATGGAGTCGTCGCGGTGGTGCGCCGTGGCGACGGCGGAGAAACCGTGCTGGCGGCAGAGGTCGGCGAAGAAGGAGTAGCGGAGTTCGCGTGCCGCCTCCTCGATGCTCTGGCTGTGGGCTTCGGCATACGCCCGCGTGTCGAAATCGGTGGTGAAGAAAGGGACACCCAAGGCAGCGGCAGCGTCGCGAACAAAGCGCTGGTCGCGGTCGCAGTCGCCCGGGCGGAGATGGAAGTTGCAATGGGCTACCGCAAAGGGGATTCCGGCACGCCGACAAAGATGCAGCATCGCCATAGAGTCGCGTCCGCCACTGACGGCAAGCAGCACCTCATTCCCGAGAGGAAAGAGGTGCTGCTGTTCGATATAGTGGCAAAAACGCTGTAGCATTACCTGAGAATCAGCTTACGCATGCGGCGTTCGCCGGAGACGACGATGCCATAGTAGTAGACACCTGCGCTGCATACCGAGAGGTCGAGTGTGACGGTCTGACGACCTGCTGAGAAGGACTGTTCGAAGTCCTTGACGAGGTGTCCCATAGCGTCGACAACGAAGATGCGCACGGAGGCATCCTGCGGCAGGACGAAGGGGATGACGGTCTGACCGGAGAAGGGGTTGGGATAGTTCTGCTCGAGGGACAGCGAGGTGGGGTCGTCGACCGTGGGTGCGCCAGCGACGTAGTTCACCACAACGACGTTGGTGGTCTGGTCGTTCTCGGAGTTAGCGTCGCCATTGAAAGTCACTCTACCCGAACCGACATAGGAGCGCGAGGAACTCTTGGGTATGCGGCGCGAGAACTCGTAGCGTGCCGACTGACCGGTGGGGATGTTAACCGGCAGGGTGGCGGAGAGCTCGGTGCCATTGACGACGGCAGAGAGGGAGATTGACTGGTTGACCATGGAGATATTGCCCACATTGCGCACGACGATGAAGACGCGGCAGTCGGCGGCGGAGTTCTCCTCAACCTCAACTTTCACAGCCTCGAGGTCGGGCGTGGAGGGCGCGATGATGTTGGTGCTATCATTGGAGGGGTCGTTGTCGTCGAACGCGTGGACGAAGCCAGTGACAACCGGATAACCACCGCTGCGGTTGGAGAGCGTGGCCTCAAAAGTGTGGGTTGCCGTGGTGAGTACCGCCAAGGGCGTCGGACGAGTGAAGGTCTCGATACGCGCAGTGCTGGGATCGTTATCAATCATGTAACCCACCTCGAAGTTGTTGGCACCTCGTGCGCCGACATTCTCGATGAGGAGTTCCACGCGTATGCGGTTACCCACAGGAGTGAGGACGACAGAGCGTGCCGCAATGTCGGTCACCGAGGAGATGCCCTGGATTTGTTTACTGACCGTGTCGTTGTAGGGGTAGTCGTTGATACCGTCGCTGACGATGCCGGTAATCACCATTCGACCCACACCCGCATGGAACTTCCGTTTGAAGGTGTAGTTGAAGTACTCCATAGAGGCAAGCGGACGCCCAAGGATGGAGTCGAAATGGATGACCTCGTCGACACGGTTATAGCCGTTAACAAGGTAGGTGGCATAGGCCGTGGAGATTTCGCCAGCACCGAAGTTACGCATGCGGAGGGTTACGGTGACGGCAGTGTCGCCGGCGAGGACCCGCTCCTGCGGAGCGAGGATGGCCTGGGCACTGATATCGTGGTCAAGCGGGAGGAGATGATAGGCTCTGATAGTGCTGTCGTTGTCCTGGTAGATATCGGCGGGCAGAATGGTGAAAGCTTTAAGATAGAAGGTGTCGGGGAAGTCAGTAGTGATAGTGAAAGGCGTATCGAAGCGGAAAGTATCGACTTTGTCGGGTGCAATATCGCACGAGAAGGTTGTGAGTCGAGGCATGTGGGCACCATAGTAGGTGTAACCTATCTGCACGTGTCGGAGGTTGTCATAGCCAAAGTTCTTGACAACAACCCGCGGGTAGATGGTCTCACCGTAGCGGCAAGAGTCGGGATAAATAATGTCGACAACACCGGCATCCGTGGCGCGGCGGGCACGTCCGATGCGGAAGTCATCGATAGCGCAACCCTCACCGTAGTTGGATTTGTTGGTTTTGGGTGTAGTGTAAACGAAGCGGAACTGGAGACTCTGGTTGAAGTCGCCAGAGAGACGATTACCATTGGTGGAAATCCAGTAGTAGTCGTAGCCATCGCCAGCGGTGGTGCCGGAGAAGACTGAGTCTTCGGTATTATTGTACCAGCAGGTGG
Organism: uncultured Bacteroidales bacterium; assembly: GCA_900317285.1. GTDB lineage: Bacteria > Bacteroidota > Bacteroidia > Bacteroidales > P3 > Colimorpha. Next base: position 22,374 of record ONGA01000015.1, read on the forward strand.
CAGAGTCGTCCATGAGTTTAACCCATCTGTTCTGGAAGTTGTAGAACTCAAGATGGAGAGTGCTATTCTGGGTGAGGTTGCGGCGCAGGCGGAAAGAGAGGGTGTCAGAATGAATCTGCGAGATGTTGATGATGGGGCTATAGAGATAGCTGACATTACCACGCTTGCCCGTAGCAACCACAGAATCGAGGTCGGTAACCCATGCGTTGGGTTCGGAGTAGGCGGCATTGAGCTTGGTGCCCGCGGGGACGCCACATTCCCAATAGTTGCGGGAGTAGGGGTTGTAGCCTGTGGGTGCGTACCAGTAGTTCATGGCGCCGTCGAAATTGTCGTAGATATCAAGGGTGACAATGTGGAAGCGGTTGAACTCGAAGACGAGAGTGTCGTTGGAGCGGTTCTGGTCGCCCTGCATCTCAGACCAGACGGAGAACTTGGTGGTGCCGAAGGGGAAAACATGAGGCGGCAGCGAAACCAGTCCGCCTCTGCCGGGCTGCAGCGAGCCGTCCCATGTGATGGTAGATTCGACAACACCGTTCTCGCTAACGAAGCGGTAGTGGAAATTGGCACTGTTGATAGCCTGCGAGCCCTTGTTGAAGACGCGGAAAGTGATGGTATTGGGCCGGTCGTCGCGGATGAGGTAGTCGCGCGGGGAGACCATCTGCGTGACGGCAAGGTCGGTTGTCACCGGCTCGGCATCGACATAGAGGAGGAAGTCGATGATATGGGCATTTTCGCCAACCGAGGGTCCTATCGACTGTCCATAGTCGGCAACGACTACACGCATACGCATGTAACCAGTGGATGCAGTGGGAGAAATGGTGATGGGAGCCTTGAAGGTCTCGTTGCTATAGAACTGTGTGGCCGACACCACATTCTCGCCCGCCTGGGTAAAGGTGCCGGAGCGGTCGAAGTCGATATAGACTGCGGCTCTGCAACGGAAGTCCTGAGCGGTCTGGTCGAAAGCGGTGATCTGGATAAGGATGGTGTCAAGCATGCCACGGGTAACGTGGGTGACGGGATACTCGGGCGAGCCGTAGGTCGCCATGTTGTTATAGCCACGTCCCAGCGGCGGCATGTCGAGGTCTATCTCATTGAAAGAGACTCGCGTGATATCGAAGGTGAGGTTGCCCGGATTGGGAGAGCTATATGTAATTTCCTTCAGTGTCTTGAAAGTCTTGACGACGCGGACGGTGTCGTTGCGTGGAGTGCGGTCGTTAGGCATGGATGTCCAGGCATTCACGGTATAGTTTTGCTGCGTCGTGGGCGTGGAGATGCTGTCGAGCAGGGTGTTGAAGGTATAGGAATAAATCTCGTTGGGTGCGATGGAGGCCTCAATAATCTCGGTGGCCGTCTGTACCACGGTATTTCCTTTCTTCATTTCGAAAGACACCGGGACATTGCTCATAACGTTGTGGCTGTAGTTGGCGACCCTGATACGCACTGTATCGTCCTCCATGTAGACGCGGTTGCCCAAAGGCGCAAGAATATCGACCATTGCCATATCGATATCGGTAGCCGGGTCAACATGTACCGTCACCGGGGAGAAGTCACTCGGACAGTGGCCAGCGCTCTTGCTTTCACATCTGAGGTAGTAGGTGGTATCGCGGAAGAGCTGCGGGAGGTTGGTGTTCCAGTAGGTGGAAGCGGCATAGCCGGAGGGAGAATAGAATGCCGTGGGAGAGCCGGTGTTGGTTTTGTACCACTTGATGGGCAGACCCTGCTCCTGGGAGGCGCGTACAGGACCCCAAGAGGCATAGGCAACCGAGGTGTCGTAGCCCACGGGAGCATCGGGCGTGTAGAATGACTTCACAACCACCCATTTCGAAGAGACGTTGGCGCTGTCGTTGGCGGGCTTCAGGTCATGGACAAAATGGCACCAGCCTGTAACACGCACATCGATGTCAACCGCAGTATCGGTAGGATAGAGGTTAGCCCTATTGTTGAATTCGAGGGTGATGGTAGCATTCTTGTTGAGCGCATTCTGCAGCGTGGCAGTCTCCCTGACAGTGTCGGGCAGTGTGGAGATGGTCACATTGGCAGGAGCAGTCAACTGTGTGGCATAGCCTATCTCGAAACTGGTGTTGGCAGGGATGGGCTTCTCGCCTTCGTTCTTGAGAGTAATCTTGATTAAGGTGTTACGGAGTTCACAAGCGCCAGTGGCAGGAGCCGATGTAAGCATCTTGGTAGCGTTGAGGTTGTAGGCAGGCTTGAGGAAGATACGAGCAGTGAGGTCGTTGTTTTCAGGAGTGTCGTCATTGTCAAGCAAAACGACAACGTGCACCAACTGGGAGTCGATGATACCGAGAGCTGTTGGCAGGTGGAGCGTGTCTGTCTTCATCTGACCCGAGTTGAAGGAGCCAAGGTTCTTGATGGCAGAATGCGCGGTGGTTTCATAGCCATCAATATAAGCATACCATCTGACGTTGTTCTCGACAGAACGACCGTTGTTGCAGAACTTGGCCTGGACAACCACCTCGTTGGTCTCAATGTGCTGAGCATCACCCAATACGGGTTTCAGGATGCGTACCACAACCATGTCGTGGGTCATCTGCTCCATCTCGTGAGCACCGATGGTAGGCGGCGGGGTCGAGGAACGGGGCTTGCCATCGATATCGTCGGTAACATCACTGTTGTACTGAGCATGTCCGACGTAGTTTGCCATGAGCAGATGGAGGTCTTCGGCGGAGGTGAAATAGGGTTCGTCGAAGATTGAGTTGTCATCGTCCTGGTTCCTATTCTGCAGCTGAGCGAGGGTGGCGAGGGTGGTCACTTTCCAAGCAAACGGCTTCACGCTCTCGGAATAGTAGGCATTGTAGTCGGAGGAGGTGACGGTCTGGAGCTCGGAGACATAGTAGGCATAGCCCTTGCTGTAGTTGGAGAAGATATTGTTCTTGACGAGGACTTCGGAGATGGTATTACCGGCGAAGAAGGAACGCGAGTTGTCGTTGCTGGTGCCGGCAGCCTCGCCACAATAGAGGCGCACAGAATTGAAGAGGAAGTTGAGGTTTGCCGAGCTGCTGTCGATCCAGATACCCGAAGGCTTGAGAGTTGACGGGGTGATGCCTGCAGTACCTGTGCTGGAGCAACTAATCATGTTGTTGGCAACAAGACCCTGGTCGGACATCGTTCCAGTGACATGCTCGAACAGGAGGCCCATCATGCCGCCTTTCTTCTGGCTGACGAGGTAAATCTTGTTCTTTTGCACATCGATCATGCCAGAGGTGTTGGCGAGGCTGACACCCACAAGACCGCGGGAGTCGGTGCTATTGGAGGAGACAATCTGGTTGGAAGCGAGACTGATGGAGTCGAGATTGCGGAAAGAGACACCGCCCTTGGCGAAGTTCCTTATTATATTATTATCAATAATAATATTGGAGTAGCCAGTGCCAGTACCCTTAATGGAATAGTAGCCGCTGTCGACCACATTATTTGTGAAGGTGAAGTTGGCGATGGAGTCATTGAGGGTTACGCTTGACGCCGTAGCATTCTCTACCCCACCCTTTACCTTGACGAGGCAGTTCGTGATGTTGATGTTGCTGCCGTTGCCAAGCACCAGTGCATTGGCGTAGTTGCCCGAAGCGGGACGCGAAACAATGCTGATGTTGGAGAGGGCGAGATTGGAGACACCGTCGGCACAGAAGACATAATTGGCGGTTTGCGTCGGGGCGCCCATAAGCACCACACTGTCGCCACCACCGATGAAGCGGATGGTATTGACGGCAGAGGCGCCATCCACCTGGTTCAGTTTCACCTGCTCGCGATAAGTGCCGTTGGCAACCAAGAAGTTGACGGGGCCTTCGATGCCCACAACATTCATGGTGTCGATAGCCTCGCTAAAGGAGTGGTAGTCGCCATTTTCAAGGGCGATGGTGTAGCTGCCACCACAGAAGCGGACGATGAAGGTGCGGCTGATGGTGTCGTTGCTGGAGACATAGTCACCTTCGGCAGAGATGAAAGCCTTGATGGTGTGTCTACCTGGGGTCAACTGACGATTCAGCAGGGTATCGGTACGGAGCACTCCCGGAGCGAAAGAATCGTTGACAAGGGTGCTGTCGAGCTGCAGGGTGTCGAGATAGAAGAAAACCTTGGCACCGTTCTGCGTGGCGGTACCCTGATTGCGGAGATTCACGCTCAGCACGGTGTTGCCGCACGAGTTGTAGACCAAAGTGTCAACACCGCCGGGCCACGTCATTGCCATATCGACCGAAGGAATGTTGACCAACTCCAGTTCGAACGGGGTGTAGGGACCGGCGCAACCAAACTGGACATTGTTATTGAAGATGATATTGGGGCGGTTGTTACCCTTTGTACCCGTAGAGGAATATTCTTCGAGCGAAGGAGTGAGGGCGTTGGAGGAGTTCTTGTGGAGGGTGGTGTTTGCCTTGGTTGTGTAGCGAGTCTGTACGCCCGAAGAGAAGGCTTCCGAGCGGCTGCGCGTCACCTGCACCACAATACTCGACACGCCGTCCCATACGAAGGGGGTATCGAGCGTATGCTTCACCCAGTGGTCGCTGCTGCGATGAATCGTGAACGGAGCACGATAGAACACCGATGTGGCATCCTTCCATGCCGATGTGGTGGAGAAGATGGTATCCGTTGTCAGACCCATGGAGATGCGGTAGGTGGTAAAGGTGAGGTTATCGACCGCAAAGAGCGAGTCGAGGTAGAAGGAGAGTTCAGAGATGGGACCCGGCTTGGCACCTGCCTCAAGAAGATCGGCGGCAGAGTAGATGTACTGCTCCTTGACATATTTGTCTTTAGCCTGATAGGGGTTGGGGTAGGCTGTCTTGTTACTCGGAGAAGTACCCGTACCCACTTGGGCGGGCAAGGTATCGACCACCACATAGCTCATGGCCATGGTGCCACCGGAATAGAGAATCTCGGTGGTGTGGACCGAACCGGTGTCGACGGGCTGCAGGTCGTAGTTGTACCACACCGGAACCACATCGTTGCGTGTGGGGATGTGGGTAAGGGTGGCGCGGGAGGCGTAGCTGACGGTCTGACCCTGGAGGGCAGCCGGAGCTGCGGGAGTGTAGATTGAACCGGTGACACCCCAGCTGGTGTCGTTGTACTGCATGCGGTCGTCGGGAACAGAATCGACCCAGACCTTAACCGTGAACATGGTGTCGCGGTCGAAGGCCATGTTCAGTTTGTTGGTGAAGGTGTAGGTGTACTGACCGCCGGTCGGGATGGTGCCCGACATGGTCTCGGTCACGGTGTCGTTGCCACCTGCCAAGTAGTGGAGCACAGGATTGACGACGTCGCCGGTACCGTAGTTATTAATAGTCACAGTGACATCCTCCAGACCCAATCCGCAAGCGGGTTCAGGCAAGGTGGGGGACATCAGTTCAAGTTCGGCAGTCGGGGGCTGACGCATGGTGATTCTGGCTTTCGCCTTGCCACCCACACAGCCGTTGTCGGTATAGCGGATCCAATTGTCGTTCTTATTATTCAGGAACATCGGGGCATCGTCGGTAGCCAAGCTCCAGTCGGAGGCGCCACCGACGAAACCGGTACGTACGAAACCGGCAGTGGCGGTCTCAGTAACCGCGATACCGTCGCCACCCCACACGTAGGAGGGCACGTTCAGGTTGGTCCAGGCTTCAGAGGCGACGACATCGCCATTCAGCACGATGGCGTCCTCAATGACATTCTCATGCCTGAAGATGTAACCAATCTTGGTACTGTTGCTGATGGTGAGTTTGTAGTTGACCGTCTTGGTGGAGAGGAGTGTACCGTTGGTGGAGTATACCGTCACCGTGGTGTTGCTTCCGCTGGAAGCGGGGACGAACTGCACAACGATGGCTTCGCCCGGGGCGATGCGGACATCGCCGAAGATGTATTGCTTGCCGTTGCTCGAAGCGGTGGTAGAGACCGACTGCAGGATATCGCCCTCCAGACGGGCGGTATCGTCACCCAAGTTGGTCAGCTGGAAGACATACTTACGTCCGGAAGCAAGCCAGCTGGGTGCATCAGGTGTGACACCCTGCGTGGTATTGGCATGGGCTATCTCCATCTGGGTCAAGCGCACTATCGGGAGGGAGCGTTTCTGGCTAAAGTAGAGTTCCATGCCCTGACGCAGGGTATCGGTGGTGAAGGAATGACCCACATAGAAAGGTTCGACATCGGCAGAGTCGCGGAACCAGTAGAGTTGCGACTTGCGCAACGGAGCCGTGGGATTGTCGGACACCACCCAGGTGTCGACGCCCTCGGTGGGGGTGATGACGGCCGGAGTGGCATAATCGACAGAGTCGAGATAGTCGGCCGGGATGGCGGGATGGTAGCGGCTGATGACGATGTAGTTGTTGGTATCGTTGGTTTGGTTGGGGTCGGAAGTGAACTCGGTCCAGACGCGGATGTTGTAGATGCTGTCATTGGTACCGTTATACGGCAGATGGAGCATGGCGCCCGTGCGAACGGTATCCTCGTGCTCGGCACGGATATTGTCGGTCACCTGCACACGGAGGGGCTCGCCACCATTGATCTGATAGGCAAGGGTGAGGGTGTTGGTGTCATAGTTCAAAATGCCAGTATTGCGGATGGTGAGAATCAATTCGTTCTGATCGGGCATGTAGCAGTTGTCCGCCACCGGGTTGAGCAGGATCACAGGTTCGAAGTCGTAACGCACAGCCTCGAACTGGAACGCACCGGCACTGGGGTGCTGGGGGTCGCGGAGGGAGTCGTAGATATCAGTTGTGACCGATGCCACAGGGATACCCATGCCGGCAATAGGACGGCTGAAGGTGCGGAGGTCAACGAGAGAGCCGTCGAGGAAGTTGGGGTTCGTGGAGATGGAGAGGCTGTCTTCGCTGAGGGCGTTCTTCCAAGCCGTGATGGTGGGATAGGAGGTGCTGCCGAGTTTGTTGAGGACAACGCCGAGGGAATAATAGACGTTGTGGCCCACGGTGTTGGTGGTGGCAGCGCCGGGAGTGTAGTTGAAGGCATAGTTGGATTCGTCGAGGTTGACGACGATATTGTTGAGGAAGCGGCAGTTGTTGATGGAAGCGCCGAAGGTGAGGGCGGCGGTGTTGCTGCGACGGGCAGCGGTTTGCTTGACGGAGTTGTAGACGACATCGGTCCAGTCGGCGGAGCTGATGCTGACTGCGGTGTTGATGGCGCTGGTGCCCTCATACTCACGCACCATCATGTTGTTGGCAATCAGGATGGGGGTGGTCTGTGTGCCGTGAAGGGCACTGGCGCCCATGGCACCTGCACCGGCAGAGGCATAGAGGCGGTTCTTGATGACTTTCGTGGCGCCGTAGCACTCGTAGAGGACGAGCACGTTGCTGGTGCTCAAGGTGCTGTACATCTGGTTGCCATCAACCAGGAGGTTTCTCTGGAAGCGGGCGTTGACAGCGTTGTCGTACTGTTCGCTGAAGTAGCAGTTGCGGACGCTGCAGTCTTTCGAGAGGACAGAAGAGGACTGTCCCTGGAGGTTGAGACCCACCTTACCGCCTATGAAGCGGCAGTTCTCGACCACCATGCTGTCGGCGGCATTGGATGCCAGCATGGCGGCGATACGCAGCGACGCCTGGGGATTGCTCAAGCTGTCGATGAACTGGCAGCCCTCGAAGTGGCAGTTGCGGCTGGAGGAGACCATCTTCACCATGTTGGTGAGGCTGGCGCCGGCGTAGCGGACGAACTTCAGGTTGCGGAAGTGGACATGTGAGGTGGTTGAGATGTCGATGATGGACGACGCCACCGGTGCAGCTGCAGAGCTGGCGTAGAATATCACCTCGCCGCCATCCCGAGGCTCGAAAGCGATATAGGCGTCACCCTCGAGGCCGCTGAAGCGGGGCAGCGCGAAGGGTTTGTATCTGCCGGGGGCGAGGCGGACGATGAGGCTGTCAAGCATGCCGCACTGCCGCAGGGAGACGAGGAAGTCGTCGACGCTGGCAAAGTTGGAGTCGGGACCACCGATGGTTATCACGCCGCTCATGGGACCAGAGCAGACGGTGAAGGAGGTGTGGAGGGTATCGTTGAGGGGCTCGTGGTCACGATAGCGACCGTTGCCGCTGCCCACGGTGTCCTCGACATAGATGGTCACGTTGTGGAATCCCGGGTTAAGGTCGACGGTGCTGGTGAGGGTCACCTCGGTGCTTTGTCCATAGGCGAGGTTGCCGGTCCAGTCGTGGTGGTTGACAACGGCGCCGCTGTCGATGTTATAGGTGATGCGCACCGAGTTGAGGGGTCTGGCACCGGGGTTTTTCAACTTCACCACCAGGCTGCCGGGACATATCATGGCGTTGGAGTCGGTGGGGGCGATGAGTTCGGTAAGGGCAGCGTCGTTGAGAAGCGGGAGGCTGGCATGCTCGGTGATGACGATGGCAGGGCGGACGTTCTTCAAGACGTCGCCGTTTTTGAACTGAGCGTCATTCCAGGGGTCGTAGTTGATGACAGACTGACCGAAGTTGGCAGTGATACTCTTCTTGCCCGTCGCCGCGGGGATGGTCTTGATGGAGACACCGTTAGCGGCATCGGCAGGGTCGTCGAAAATAACCTGCATAACGAGGTCTTTACCGGCGTAGAAGAAGGTATCAGTGAAGTTGATGCTGAAGGTGTCGTTGCGGGTGATGGAGAGAGCATCGTCGTACATGGAGTGCATGAAGGAGGAGGTGAAGGGAGTGGATGTCGGCGTTGCTTCGCTGACAGTGTAGTCGGTGGGGACGTTCTTCATGTTGAGCTGGAAGCGCTGGCGCGACCATGCAGAGGGGCGGCTGTTGACGTAGAAGCGGAGGGAGGTGATGCCGCCGGGGCCATAGCCTGCATTCGCCATGGTTGCGGAGTCGAAGACCCATTCGCTCTTGTTGGCCGCGAAGGTGGGGAAGGGGAAGGTGTTGTCGTTGCCGTTGCCGGTGAACTCTGGCGTTTGTACGCCGAGCTGGTCGTTGCCGCTACGGACGAAGCGGAACTCCTGCCATGTGCCGTCGACGGACGGGAAGCGGGAGGTGTTGAAGCTGGCATTGTTGTTGTTGGTGAGGTCGCGGACGGTGCAGTAGAAGGACATGATGGTATCGTAGCCGTCGAAGGGGATGGAGGCGGCGAAGCGGCTGTCGTAGCCCGCGAGCTGGGTCATGTGCACTTTATGTACCGTGGGATTGGAACCGTAGCGGTAGTAGAGGTTGACGGAGTCGGCATTGATGGCGAAGCCGGCAGCGTTGCTGATGGCGTCGAGTTGGATGCGTGCGACACGGGTGTGGGGGTAGTCCTTGAAGTCGGGGTAGCGCACCATGTTGATGGTGGGGCGTGCCATGGGCTGGGTGCTGACGACGAGGCGGAGGTTGTCGATGTGCCAGTTGCCGAGGGCAGTGTTGCCGCGCTTTTTCTGGAGGACGAACTTGAGGGAGAGGGTGCGCTCGGCACCGGTCTGGGAGCTACTGATGATGAAGGTGGAGCCGCTGTGCATGTTGAAGCGTTCGCTGCGCCACATGGCATTGGTAACCTCGTCTGCACTCCATTCGGAATAGGCGGTATTGTTGAAGGTGTTTCTGTTTCTGAAGAGGTTGCTGTAGCCGTTAGGGCCCGTTTTGTCGTAGTAGGCGTTGGTGAGCTGCTTCCAGGCGCCGGAGCCCTGCTTGTACCAGATGGAGCAGGTGGTGTCCCTGGCGGCGGTACCGTTGGGGATGACGTCGCAGATGTGGTCGAAGAGGAGCGCGATGTACTGGTTACCGGTGGTTTGGCTGAAGTCGAAGGGTCCCAGTTCCAGGACGACATCCTCGGAGGAGGACTGCGAGAGGTCCATCGAGCGAGCGCCGGAGGCATGGAAAGCAGTGACGATGGATGCCGAAGAGGAGGGGGTGGCGGTGTAGCCCGTGGTGGGGTCGCCATTCTCGAAGCCGGTGTTCATCTTGTAGGTCACCTGGCCCTGGGCAATGAGCCCGCAGAGCATGAAAGCGACCATCGGAAGCGAAAATCTGAGTTTCATATATTATATATTTTGTTTCTTATACAAGTCGTTTACAATTACTTATACTGATTCACCCTACCGTTTGGCGGTATGGCAAACCAAAGGCAAATATACGAACTTTTTGGAAAACGGATGGTCTTTTTATAAAAAAAGAATAAAAAAAGCGCAGCTGCCGGGAGCGGCAGCTGCGAAGGGAGGGGATTTTTGTCCTATATAGGAGAGGATGTTTGTTCTATGTAGGAGCGGAAATTTGTCCTATGTCGGGGAGGGCGCCGGAAAATTTTCTCCTATGTCGAAAAAATTGGCTCCTATGAATTAACTACTGTTTTACTACCTTTCTATATCGGTTGTACTACCGTTGTACTATCATTCTCCTATGATGCGTATATGATGCGTATATGTTTCTCCTATGTCGGGGTCGATTCAGGAGCGTTGCTCGAGGGCTTCGTACATGAAGACGCCCGCGGCGACGCTGACGTTGAGCGACGCCACTTCGCCGACGATGGGCAGCTTGGCACGCACATCGCTCATTTTCAGCAGTTCGGGGCTGATGCCCGTTTCCTCGTTGCCGAGGATGAGGAGCGTGGGGCGGCGGAAGTCGACGGTGCGGTAGTGCACGGCGCCCTTCTCGGTGGCGGCAACTATCTGGTAGCCATACTGCTTGGCAAGGTTGACGACGGTTTTGAGGTTCTGCTCACGGCAGAGCGGCAGGCGGAGGAGCGCGCCGCTGGAGGTCTTGATGGCGTCTTCGTTGAGGGCGGCGCTGCCGCGGTCGGGAAGGATGAGCGCGCTGACACCCGTGCACTCGGCGGTGCGGGCTATGGCGCCCATGTTGCGCACGTCGGTGATGTGGTCGAGCAGCACCACCAATGCCGTCTCGGGGAGGGTTTCGACCAACTCCATGAAGGCGTGGTACTTGACGGCGGCGATGGTGGCGACGACACCCTGGTGGTTGCCGGTGGTCATCTTGTTGAGTTTCTCGACAGGGACGTACTGGAAGGGGATGTCGTGCTCTTTGAGTTTGGTTCTCAATTCATTAAGCAATGAGGAATTGAGTCCGTTCTGTATCAGGACGCGTTCCACCTGCTGGTCGCTGGCGACGGCTTCGATGACGGGGCGCAAGCCGTAGACTATCTGTTGTTTATTCTGAACTTTTTCCATCGATAATGGTGATTTTACGGTCGGCCATGGAGGCCAGTTCCTCGTTGTGGGTGACGATGACGAAGGTTTGGTTGTACTGGTCGCGGAGGCGGAAGAAGAGCTCGTGGAGCTCGCGGGCATGTGCTGTGTCGAGGTTGCCGCTGGGCTCGTCGGCGAGCACCGCCATGGGGTTGTTGACCAAGGCCCTGGCCACGGCCACGCGCTGCTGCTCGCCGCCACTCATGGCCTTGGGCTTGTGGCTGGCGCGGTGGTCCACTTTCATGAATGTCAGGAGTTCCATCGCCCTGGCCGACGCCTCCTTGAGGGGCACGCCGCGGATGAGGGCGGGGATGCAGACATTCTCAAGCGCCGTGAATTCGGGCAGCAGGTGGTGGGCCTGGAAGACGAAGCCGATGTGCTCGTTGCGGAAACGCGCCAACTCCCTCTCCTTCAGTCCGAAGACATCGGTATCCCCATAATGCAGGGAGCCGGAGTCGGGGCGGTCGAGGGTGCCGAGAATCTGCAGCAGGGTGGTCTTGCCGGCACCGGAGGGACCGACGATGGAGACCACCTCGCCCTTCTCGATGCTGACACTCACGTCTTTCAGCACATGGAGGTCGCCGTAGCTCTTGTTGATATCGGTAGCGGTAATCATCTGCCTTGACTACTTGACTTCTTCTCCGTTGAGGAAGATGCGCTCGACCTTGTTCTCGCCGTAGGCGTAGGGCATGTACTCGTAGGAGGGGATGGGCTTGGTGAGGTAGAAGTTGGCCTTCTTGCCGACGGCGATGGAGCCGAGGATGTCGCTCACGCCCATGGCATAGGCGGTGTTCAGCGTGGTGGCGTTGAACGCCTCCTCGGGGGTCAGGCGGTAGCGGATGCAGGCCATGGAGAGGACGAGCTGCATGTTGCCCGAAGGCGAGGTGCCGGGGTTGTAGTCGGAAGCCATAGCCACGGGCAGGCCGGCGTCAATCATCTTGCGTGCCGGCGAGAGGGGCAAGTTGAGGAAGAAAGCACAGCCGGGCAAGACGGTGGGCATCGTCTCGGTGCCCTTCAGGCACTCGATCTCGGCGTCGCCCATCTGCTCGAGGTGGTCGACCGAGATGGCACCATATTTCACGCCCACCTGCACGCCACCCGAGACAGCCATCTCGTTGGCGTGAATCTTCGGACGCATGCCGTATTTGATGCCCGCCTCGAGAATACGGGCGGTATCCTCGACGGTGAAGAATCCCTGGTCGCAGAAGACGTCGATGAAGTCGGCCAAGCCTTCTTTCGCCACCAGAGGAATCATCTCGTTGATGACCAGGTCGACATAGTCCTCCTGGTGGCCGCGATACTCCATCGGGATGCCGTGGGCACCGAGGAAGTTGGACTTGATGGTCATGGGCGAGGTCTCCTTGAGGCGGCGGATGACGCGCAAGAGCTTCAGCTCGCTCTCGGTGGAGAGGCCGTAGCCGCTCTTGATTTCGATGGCGCCGACGCCCATACGCATCACATCGTCGAGGCGCTGGCGGGCCATGTCGTAGAGCTCATCCTCGGAAGCTGCCGCCGTTGCCTTGGCGGAGTTGAGGATGCCGCCGCCGCGCTTGGCAATCTCCTCGTAGCTGAGGCCGCGAATCTTGTCGACGAACTCATGCTCGCGAGAGTTGGCATAGACGATATGGGTGTGGGAGTCGCAGAAGGAGGGGAAGAGCAGGCGACCGGTGGCGTCGACCACGCTGGGTGCGCAGGCGTCCTCGCCTGCCAACTCGCTCATCGGTCCGAACTTTTTGATGAGGCCGTCCTCGACGATGAGGTAGGCATCCTTGATTGACGGGAGTTCAGCCATCTCCTTGCCCTGCTTACGCAGCCGCGGAGTGAGCTCCACTCCCGCCAATTCCTTGATATTCTTGATAAGTGTTCTCATATATTTTCACATCAATTTTGATGCAAAAATACATATTATTTGCGACGTGGCAAAAATTATTTTCATTTTTGCCCCTGCCCTATACATACCGATGGGCCAGGTCCATAACCTTTCGGGCCAGGGCGTCGCGTCTGGAATCCGGCATGCTGTTAGTCCAGGCCTTGTTATTTGCCAATATCTCCATCTTCCCAGTATTCTATTTCATATTCGGCGACGCCCCATAGGCCTTTCTCATAGACAAGCACGTCGTGCTCATCATAGCGACAGTATTCATCGGAAGGTTCTGTGTCTGTTGGATCATCGTAGATTTTCCAATGCTCATGGCGTTCCTTGCGAGTGCCGTCGGGACGGAAGGTAATGGTTACGTCGGCCTCCAGGTCCAAATCGTACATCTTTCCTGTCTGCGAGACGAGGACCCCGTTGGCATCATAGTTATAGTCGAGTGTGTCCCACGATTCATAATAATAGGTCCTGCTGGCGACAATGCGTCCCGAAGCGTCATAATAAAAAACACAGTCGCGGTATCCAGTCCCCCCGTCGTCGCAATACTCATGAAGCAGACGGCCGTCGGATGCATACTCACGCAAGAATCGTAGGGTATCGTTCCCACTAAGATATACACATTCTGTATAGCCAAAACGAGGATGCAGCTTGTGAGAAAGAAGATTATATTCTTCAACACCCTCGTTATACTTGCTGAAACGTTCCGTCTTGGCATGCTGCACAAAACCGTCGGCGGCATACTCGATACTGCACCGCGAAGACACTTCGCGGTGCGGCATCGGATTGGCCGAGGTGCTGACCCAACTATATGTCTCATGTAAAACAAGGCGACCTCGGTTGTCGTATACATTACGATAGGCACTGTCGGTACTATAGCCGTGGCGGTCATATAATTCAGTATGCACCAACTCGCGCGCACCTGTCAATGTATCGACAGAAAACGAACGTATCACTTTAATATTCTCGTTGTTACGACGAGGGAAACACGGCAATTCCGGTAACGGTCCCTGCCCCATGGCAGAGACAACCATGGTCACAAACAACATCATTATGCCCGATTTCCGCATCATTTCAGCATACTAAATTGACTGCAAAAATACAACAATTATTTAACGTGGCAAAATAATCTTTTAGGACTGCTTTATGAGGCGCAGGATGTTCATTTGACCCGAGGGAGCGATGACGGTAAGAATGTATGTCCCGTCCTGATGGTTGGTCAGGTCAAGGCCATATCGCTCACCGCCCTCGGAAGTGAGGCGCACTTCCTCGCGGCGACCCATAACGTCTGTGAGCCAGGCCCGCGACACACCATCCATGCCGTTATCCAACTGGACCGTCACTTTGCCCGTAGAGGGATTGGGATAGGCCGTCACGCGCGAAGAATTATCCATGTCGGAAATCCCGAGAGATCCTTCGGTCACAGTGATAGATTGGGCAATGAAATTGTCTGCACTGTCGTAGTCGCCGACACCGTTGGGGCGACCCACCTGGAATTGAATCGTACCTTCGCCAAGTTCTGAGGGCACAAACGTCACATCGACATCTTTGGTCCAGTATGGCCACAGATTCACCGAGATGGTGTTTTCCACCGGTGCATTGTTGCCAATTTGATAAGTATAGGAGAACGAACTCACATGATTGCGGCCAGTGTTCACCACATGCAAGGTGGCCGTAACCGGCTGACCTACGCTTATCTGCTGGGGCAGCGTCACGTTCTCTAACATGATATCGTTTTCAGGAATGTATTTCACCTCGACATCATCGATTACCATATACTGTGAACAGTGTCCATTGCCATGAATCACGTCGTTGACAAAGGCGATATAAACGCTGTCACCTGCATAGGATTCCAACGAGATGTGTTGCGTCTGCCATTGCGGCTGCAATGTAACGAAGTCTATTGTATCTGTGAAATCCTCCTTGTTGGTGCCAGTGGTGGAGAGCAGTACATGGAACTGGCTAAAAACCACACAATGATGTCTGAAGAGCAGCGACATCACCGAATCGGCAGGCAATGCAATACGTGGAGTGATGAGCCAGCGGTCACATGGATCCCACGTGCCATCGGCTATCAAAGTTACCGACATAGCCTCACCGTCCTTCTCCACTCCGTTCGGATACCACACTTGCCAACTCTGGTTGTACTGGCTGTACACCACATGGTTATGCAGCGTGTCGCCGTAAACCGTCCACCCTGCCGGCAAAGTCGTTGCCGGTGAGTTGTTTGAAAAATCTTCGTAAAAAATTCTTTGTGCCTTGGCACCGCTGACCATCATGGTCATCATAGTCAGCAAAAATACAGTCTTTTTCATATCCTTTAAGTGTTTAAATGAATCATATCAGTTTCACCATTTGATTGGCGATTCTGATATATAGACGCACAAAACACCTAAAACGTTGACGATTTTAACAAACTTTATGAATTTTTAACAATTCAGCGTCAAAACAACTCCTGCTGGTTGCCGTTGGTTTTCAGCTTGCCAAGGTGCTGATAGGCGAGCATGGTGGCTTCGCGGCCGCGGGGGGTGCGCATGAGGTAACCCTCCTGTATGAGGTAGGGTTCGTAGACCTCCTCGACGGTGCCGGCTTCCTCTCCGACGGCAGTGGCAATGGTGTTGAGTCCCACCGGACCGCCCTTGAACTTGTCGATGATGGTGGCAAGAATACGTATATCCATGTCGTCGAGGCCATTGCGGTCGACATTAAGGGCCTGCAAGGCATAGCGGGCGATGTCGAGGGTGATGGTGCCGTCGCCTTTCACCTGGGCGAAGTCACGCACACGGCGCAACAGGCGGTTGGCAATACGGGGGGTGCCACGCGAACGGCGGGCAATCTCGATGGCGCTCTCGGAGGTTATCTTCACCTGGAGGAGACCTGCGGAGCGGTTGACAATCTTGGTAAGTGTTTCGGAATCGTAGTATTCCAGGCGGCAGTTGATGCCGAAGCGTGCACGCAGGGGGGCGGTGAGCATGCCGCTGCGGGTGGTGGCACCGATGAGAGTGAAGGGTTTGAGATTGAGCTGTACGGAGCGTGCTGCCGGACCGCTTTCAATCATGATATCGATACGGAAATCCTCCATGGCGGAGTAGAGATATTCCTCGACCACGGGCGAGAGACGGTGGATCTCGTCAATGAAGAGCACGTCGTTGGGCTGGAGGGAGGTGAGCAGGCCTGCCAGATCGCCGGGCTTGTCGAGCACAGGACCGCTGGTGGTCTTGATGCTGACACCGAGTTCATTGGCGATGATATTGGAGAGGGTGGTTTTACCGAGACCCGGAGGGCCGTAGAGGAGCACATGGTCGAGGGGTTCGCCACGGTCCTTGGCGGCGCGGACGAAGACCTTGAGGTTTTCCACCACCTGCTGCTGACCGGCGAAACTGTCGAATCCCGAGGGGCGCAAAGCGCGCTCTATATCTTTCTCCTGCGCGGAAACGGCACGGCTGTCGAGGTTGTCATTACTCACTGTTATTATTTCTTTTACAAGGTGGAGGCCACCTTCGGTTCAGGGTGCAAAAATATCACTTTTTCGCGACATGGCAAAATAAAAATGCTAACAACCACAATATTTTATGTAATCGCGCGTTAAACAGCATAAAAAACAAAGAACAAAAGATGAAACCGATTATTGTTGGAACCGACTTCTCCGAAGGTTCGTACATGGCACTTGAACTTGCCATCGATGTCGCCAACCGTTTCCAGAGCGACATTATCCTTATCTGGGCACGCCGCGAGAAACTGCTTTTCAGCGACGAGCAACTCGACACGATGACCAACCTGGCGCAGGACAAGTTGCAGATGCTGTGCGACAAGTACCAGCCCGCCATGAAATACGGCAAGCTGCGCTGGCAGATCACCAACGGAAAGGTGGCTCCGGCCCTCGCCACTACCGCCACCCGCGAACTGGCGTCGATGATTATCATCGGTACCAACGGTGCATCGGGTTTTGAGAAATACTGGATGGGAAGCCAGGCCGTGCGCATCGTGCAGGACTCGCCCTGCCCCGTGCTCACCGTGCGTCAGGGCTATGACTTCCACAAGCAGCTGGAGCGCATCGTGGTGCCCATCCGCGTCAACTCCAACTCGCGCCAGAAAGTGCCGCCTGCCGCCTCGATGGCGAAGATTTTCGGTTCGGAGGTGCATGTGCTCGGTCTGCTTGACCTCAAGGAAGAGGAAGCCACGCTGAGAACCTACGTGCAGCAGTCCACCGACTATCTTGAGAAGGAGGGCATCCCCTACAAGTTCGAGATACGGAAATATTCCAGCTATTGCGACACAGTGCTGAACTATGCCGACGACATCCAGGCCGACTTGCTGGTCATCAATACCGAGCAGGACCGCGTCATCTCGCAGATATTCCTCGGCACCAACGCCCAGCAGATTGTGCACCGTTCGCAGATTCCCGTGCTCTGCATCCATCCTGCCGATTACATCAACGTTTCGGCGAAGATCTAAATGGATTACGACGTCATAGTGGTTGGTGGCGGAGCGGCAGGACTGATGTCCGCCTGCACAGCTGCCGAACGCGGCAAGCATGTGTTGTTGCTGGAAAAAATGGACCAGGCCGGACGCAAACTGCGCATCACCGGCAAAGGCCGCTGCAACCTTACCAATACCAACCCTTTGCGTGACACCCTTCCACATATCGGCAGCAGTACGGCCGGCGCCACCAACAAGCCCGGCCAGACGGGGGGCGTATGGCTGAGAAACGCCTACGGACGCTTTTTTGCCCCCGAGTTGATGGAGTGGTTCGAGCAACGTGGCGTGGAGCTGACGGTGGAACGCGGCAACCGCGTCTACCCCTCCAGCGGGAAAGCGCTCGACATCTTCCTCGCCCTCATCGGCGAACTGGAGCAGAATCCCAACGTCACCATCCGCAAGAACACCACCGTCAAAAGTATAGAAACATTTGAAGGCCAGGCCACCGCCGTCATTCTGGAGAAAGGCGAGCGCATCCCCTGCCGACACATCGTCCTTGCCACGGGAGGTCTCTCCTACCCCACCACCGGCTCTACCGGTGCGGGCTACCGCATGACCCAAGAGCTGGGACATGCCGTCGTCGAACCCGTCCCTTCACTCGTGGCCCTCAAATGCGAGGAGATGATTCCAGAGGAGATGGTGGGTTTTCAACTGAAGAACGTAAAACTGACGGTTGAAGGGAAAGATTTTTTCGGCGAGATGACCTTCGTCAAAGATGGTTTGGCGGGACCTATAGTTTTAAGTGCCAGCCGCATCGCCAGCCGTCCCCTTCATCGTGGCGAGACACTCACGGCATCGCTGGACCTGAAGCCCGCCCTTTCACCCGAACAGCTCGACAGACGCCTGCTCTCCGACATCGACACCAACGGCACGCGTGTCTTCAACGATGCCCTTCGCCTATGGTTGCCTGCCGAACTGATACCGCTGGCGCTGAAACAACTGCATATAGAATATTACAAACGCCTACACCAGATCACCGGTGAAGAACGCCGTCGCCTGCGCGACTGGCTGAAGGGCATCAAATTTACATTGAAAGGCACCCACGACTGGAACGAGGCCATCGTCACCCAGGGGGGCGTGTCGCTGGCGGAGGTGAATCCCAAGACCATGGAAAGCCGCCTCGTCAAAGGCCTTTACATCGTCGGCGAGCTGCTCGACCTCGATGCCGACACCGGCGGATACAACCTGCAGATAGCCTTCAGCACCGGCCATGCAGCCGGCGAAGCGATATAAAACAAATTGAATATAAAAAGATTGACACTCATCCTTTTGGCCACAATGGCGCTGCTGCTGCCGACACAAAGTCTGGCGGCAGGGACAGCCACACGGCACACACAGGAGGGCATCAATCCCTTTGACGACAGGCCACAATGGCAGGAAATAGGCCTCTATGACGTGCTGGTCTTCACAGGCAGCAGCACATTGACGGCGCCGACCACGGTGCGTGTGGTACACGACAACCCCTCTGTCACCACCGCCGGAGCCGTGGAAATTCTCGGACGTCACTACAAGACGCTCCGGACCGCCACCCATGGTAGTCGTCGCACCGTCGGCGGGTACATCTACCTGATATGCTGTCTCAGACTCTGATTTGATTCGTTTCCCACTTCTTTTTTGGCAATACGCTGACTAAAACGAACAGCCGCAAAGGAAACAGCCCGTTCGTGTTGTCATATCATCGTATCGCCATGTGTTTCCATATCATGTTAAAACCAATCAAATCCAAAAAGATGGAATATATAAGAAAATCAATATATAAACAGCCCGAGATACGCCATGCGCTGCTGCCGCTGTGGTCGGCATGGGTGCTGGTTGCAATTGGCGCAGTTTGCGGTGTTGTGTCGCTGATGGTTGCTACGGAATCCGACGTTGTATCCTCAATGCTGACGGGAGGTCTGATAGTAGGAGTCTGCGCACTGGTTACCGTACTGTGCTACTGGCTTTTCGGCGACAGCCGCCGGCCCTATAGCCGTGAGCTGAAAAGCGTGCTGGAACCCACCTACGCCTACTACCCCCTCAGCGCAGAAACGGCATTGGTGAGTGCATTGAAATCGGGCGACGAAAAGGCGCTGGACAACATCAAGCGCCAGGCCAAGCCCGAACTGGCACTGGTGCGCTACAGCGACAAAGCCGAGCGCATCTACTACTCGCAACTCACTCGCGTCGAGGGGCGCAAATACATTCCCCTCACAGAAATCATCATCAATAAAACAAAATAACAAAAAAACAATTATGAATACCATAGAACAATATATTGAAGCCGAGATGGTCGGCAAAATGAAACGCAAATCCAATTCTCCGATCCCCAACCTTTTGGTACTTGCCTGTGGCATAGTCCTGCTGGTGGTGCTGCACAAAGTGCCGATGAGCGATAGCCTGACGGCCACCTGCCTCACCCTGGGCCTGTTGGGGACTGCCGTAGGCGTTGTGCTGACGGCAATGAGTCTAAGCGGCTCGATGACGCACTACGTCTACCTCCCCACTGGCAGCCGCATGAAAAAACGCAAGGTTTATCTTGGGCTTGACGACTATAGCCTGGCGGTCGAAGCAATTGCTTCCGGCAACTACAAGAGCCTGTCCACCCTGCAGGTCACGAACACCTCGAACGGTGCCTTGCAACTGCTGTACAGCCGCGACGGAGCGATAGCCCTCGTGCAGGCAGGACGCTACGACACCGGCCACTTCGAGCCCGAGACCCCTGTGGCATGCCTCACCGGCGTCGAAACCGCAACAATACAACACCTATGCAAATAGAGCTCTTTCTCCTGATTCTATCTACCCTTTTCTTTGCCAGTAACTGGCAGGCAAGGCGGGCAACCGTTTCGGTGTGCCTGCCTTGCTCCTCTTCCTTGGGGTGGGCATGCTCTTCGGCACCGACAGCCTCGGTCCCGCTCACTCCTCAGCGGCGATGACGGCGTCCTCCCATTCGGTCATTTTCTGGTCGAGCTGGGTTTTGAGGGACTGGTATTCGCGGTAGAAGTCGGGGGACTGGGCTTCGCCTGTGGCGAGGATGGCGTCCTTCTCGGCGATGGCGGCTTCGAGGGCTTCTATTTCCTGCTCTTTTTGCTTGACGATATTCTGGAGCTTGCGGCGTTCGCGCTCGCGCTCCTTACTCTGCTCGTAGGCCTGCTTGGAGGCGGTGGGGGCTTTCTGAATATTCGGATTAATCTGAGCACTCTGAGTATTCTGATTATTCTGACTACTTTCCAGGAACTCCATGATGTCGCCCTTGAACTCATGAACGGCGCCGTCGCGGAACTCGTAGAGCTCGTCGGTGAGGCCGGAGAGGAAGTCGCGGTCGTGGGAGACCACGATGAGGGTGCCGGTGTACTGCAGGAGGGCATTCTTGAGGATGTCCTTGGAGTTCATGTCGAGGTGGTTGGTGGGCTCGTCGAGGATGAGGAGGTTGCTGGGAGTGAGGAGCAACTTGGCCAGGGCCAGACGCGCCTTCTCACCACCGGAGAGCACCTTGACCTTCTTGTCAATGTCGTCGTCGCCGAAGAGGAAGGAGCCGAGGATGTTGCGTATCTTGGGGCGGATGTCACCCTGTGCGATGTCGTCGATGGTCTCGAAGACGGTCTTGTCGAGGTTGAGCATGGCCGCCTGGTTCTGGGCGTAGTAGCCGAGGATGACGCCTGCGCCGAGGCGGAAGGTACCCGTGTAGTCGTTGATGTCGCCGACGATGATTTTCGCCATGGTGGACTTGCCCTCACCGTTGCGGCCCACGAAGGCGACCTTCTTGCCGGAGGTGAGGAGGAAGTCGACGCCGTCGAACACCTGGTTGTCGCCGTAGGCTTTGCCGAGATGCTGCGCCTCGACGACAATCTTGCCGCTGTGGGGGGCGGGAGGAAACTGGAAGTGGATGCTCTCGGTGGAGACTTCGTCGACCTTGATTTCTTCCATGCGCTCGAGCATCTTGATGCGGCTCTGCACCTGCTTGGACTTGGTGGCCTTGTAGCGGAAGCGCTCGATGAAGGCCTCGATTTGCGCCACCTGGCGCTGCTGGTTGGTGAGCTGTGCCATCTGGGAGGCGCGGCGCTCCTGCATTTGAATGACGTATTCGGAGTAGGGGCACTTGTAGTCGTAGATGCGGCCGGCGGTGATCTCGATGGTGCGGCGCGTGATGTTGTCGAGGAAGGTGCGGTCGTGGCTGACGAGGACGACAGCTCCGGAGTAGGAGGCGAGGTAGTTCTCGAGCCACTGGATGGAGACGATGTCGAGGTGGTTGGTGGGCTCGTCGAGGAGGAGGAAGTCGGGACGACGGAGGAGCAGTTTGGCAAGTTCGACGCGCATCTGCCATCCGCCGCTGAAGACTGCGACGGGGCGGTCGAAGTCGGAATGTTTGAATCCGAGGCCCAGCAGCACCTTCTCGGCGGCTTCGCGGCGACGGTTGCCACCGAGGAGGGAGAGGTGTTCGGTGACCTCGTTGTGGCGTTCGAGGAGGCGTGTGTATTCGGCGCTCTCGTAGTCGGTGCGTTCGGCGATTTCGGCGGTGAGGCGCTCCTGCTCACGCTCGAGGTCGTCGAGCTGGCTGAAGGCGGTGAGTGCTTCCTCGATGACGGTGCCGATGGCATCGGGCACCATCTCCTGGGGGAGGTAGCCGACGGTCTGGCCGGAGGCGCGGACGATGGTGCCGCTTTCGGGTTCCTGCCATCCGCAGAGGATTTTGAGGAGTGTGGACTTGCCGGCGCCGTTCATGCCGACGAGGCCGATGCGGTCGTGGTCGGCGATGTTGAAGGTGACGTGGTCGAAGAGGTTGGTGCCAGTGAACTGGACCGAAAGGTTGTTGACGCTAATCATAACGGGATATGAGCCGCACAAAAAAGAGGAGTCGAGGGTGTAACCTCAACTCCTCCACTATGTTTCACTAAAAACTGTTCTTACTGAAGTGAGAAGTTGACGGGGAGGTTGAACTGTACACGGACAGCTTTGCCGCGCTGCTTGCCGGGGGTCCACTTGGGCATGGACTTGATGACACGGATAGCTTCGGCGCCGCAACCACCACCGATGTCGCGGAGGACTTTGGGGTTGGCGATGCTGCCGTCGCGCTCGACCACGAAGGTGACATAGACCTTACCGGTGATGTTGTTGTCGCGAGCGAGCTGCGGGTACTTGATGTTCTGGGCGAGGTACTTGTAGAGGGCTTCCATGCCACCGGGGAACTCAGGATCGTTCTCAACGACAGTGAAGATGGTAGTTTCCTCCACTTCTTCCTCCTCCTCGATCTGTACGGGAGCGATTTCGATGTTCTGAGTGTTTTCATCGACCTCAGCATTGACAACGAGCTCGTTTTCAATGACTTTGTCGTCGGAGACGATTTCAAGCACTGTGGTCACTTCGGGTGCCTCGGGGGGAGGGGGAGGGGGAAGTTCCTGTTCCTGGGTCTGGATGATGATTTCTTCCTCTTCCTGTACGGCTTCGCGCTGGAAGACGGTGGTCTCATCAGCATCGGAGGATTTGATGTTGAAGGCGACGAGGCAGGCGAAGAGAATCACCACCAAGCCAATCTCCAGGTAGAGACCTCTGCGTTTTTCGAGGTCGGCTTTCGGATTTTTCTTCAGTTCCATATTATTGTATTTTAATTGTTTAACCTACTTTTCGGGGTTTTGTGAGCCCCTACTTTCACACCGCTAAATTACAAAAAAATTTTGAATTACAAACAATTTTTTGTGAAAAAGTTTATTTTTTTTGTCCTATGTAGGAGAAAACGTTTGTCCTATGTCGGGTGGCGGTGGCTCCTATGTAGGAGGGGGTGATTGTCCTATGTAGGAGAAAAAAAATGTCCTATGTCGGGGAGGCCGAGGGAGAGATTTCTCCTATGTCAAGAAAAAAAATGTACTATTGTTGTACTACCATTTTACTACCTTTCTATATCGGTTCTCCTATCATTCTACTATGATGCGTATATGATGCGTCTATGATTCTCCTATGTCGGGGTCGTCGACGGGGCGGAGGCGGATGTCGGGGGTGAGGTAGAGGAGCCATCCGGAGACGCGGGGGTATCCCATGAGGGAGATGGCGCGGCAGTAGGAGCGCACCTGGCGGTCGTGTTCCTCGCCGAGGTCGATGCCGGTCTTGAAGTCGAGCACCCAAGTCTCGTCGGGGGTGAAGACGACGCGGTCGGGGCGGCCGACATGAGAGCCGTCGGTGAGGTCGCACTCGTTCTTGGCAGAGTAGCGCGGGTCGAAGAAGCGGGCGGTGTCGGGCCGGGCGACGACGGTGCGCGCCAGGAGTGCGAGGCGCTGGCGCTCATCGTCCGTAAGCTGTTCCTGACGAGAGAGTTGCGCGAGAGCCTCGTCGATGTCGCCGGCATGGCGCATGGAGGCGAAGAGGGCGTGGGCATAGATGCCGAAGCGTATTTTCTCTTCCATGAGGGGCGTCATGGCATGTTCGGCCGGGGAGGCGATGCAGACCTTGGAGGTCCAGTCGCCGAAGGAGATGCGCGCAACGGGCTCGGTGTCAGCGTGCTGCACGGGTTTTGCCCGATGTTGGAAATCGGGGTCGCCGTAGTCGGTGCGCTGCGCGGAATAGTCGTGGAGCCAGCGGGCGTAGTTCTGGACGGTGCTTTTCGCCGACGGGGTGTTGCAGACGACGAAGAGCTGCTCCTTGGGGCGGGTGAAGGCTACATATAATATATTGAGGTCGTCGACGGCGGAGGACTCGATTTCGCGGTCGCGGTCGGGGTCGAAGCGGGTGGAGGTGCTCTTGGAGAGCGAGAGGTAGGCTGCCGGGAGGCCCTTGCCTTCGGAGTCGAGGCACCCGGAGGCGTCGACCCAGATGGAGGAGGAGCGCGAGCCGGAGGCGAAGAAGGGACAGATGACCACGGGGGCTTCCAAGCCCTTGGCTTTGTGGATAGTCATGAGCCGCACGGCGGAAATCTCGTCGGAGGTGGCGGCGGAGAAGTCGGGGTGATCGTCGAACCACTGGAGGAAGTCGGCAAGCCCCTGGTGACGGCGGAGGGAGAAGGCGGCGACCTTGTTGAGGAGCGAGGCGAGGTAGGCGACATCGGTCTCGCTGAGGCGGAGGCCGCGGACGAGCTCCTCGCAGCAGTCGTAGAGGTCGAGCGAGAGGAGCCAGGAGGGGTTGAATTCGAGGCCCGAGAGGGACAGAATGTCCTGCATGTCAACGACATCGGATTCAAGGAACGCCTCGTCGGAGGAGGCCGTCACAATGCCGAGGGTGCGGAGCCGGAAGAGGAGCTCGGCAGCGGCGACGCGGTCGGAGGGGTCGTGGAGGCACCGCAGGGCGGCGACCACGGCCATGACGGCATGGCTGTTGCGGAGGTAGAAGGACTCGGCCGAACTTTGCTCCACCTGGCTGTTTTCCAGCAGGTAAGAGCCCACGGCAGCCAGTTCGCGGCGGGTGCGTCCGAGCACCATGATGTCGCCATAGCTGTAGCCGCGTTCGGCGACGAGGGTGTTGATGATTTCGAGCACACGGCGGCAGATGGGTTCGTCGCCCTCCTCGTCGAGGAAGGAGATGCCGACGTGCCCCTGCGGACGGTCGGGACCAAAGCCGCCATGCCGCTGGCGCAGCGCCTCTTCGCCAGAGGACACCTCGCCGGGGATGCCCCCGAGGTAGATTTCGGAAGCCAACTTATTGTCCGCAAAGCGGTTGCGTACGAGCCAAGAGAAGAAATCGTTGTTGAAATCGACCACGGCGTCGGCGGTGCGGAAGTTGGTGTCGAGATTCTCGACGCGGCAGTTGCGGGGGTCGGTGAGGGCATAGGCAGGTTGCTCGAGACCCTCGATGGCCGGAAGCGCAACAAACTGGCGCACATCGCCTTGGCGGAAGCGGTAGATGGCCTGCTTGCCGTCGCCGACGATGAGCGACTCCTTGCCGAGCGAGATGCCGTTGTCGAGCAGCGGAACGAGGTTGTGCCACTGCATGACGGAGGTGTCCTGGAACTCGTCGATGAGGAAATGGCGGTAGCGGTTGCCGATGCGCTCGTAGAAGAAGGGCGCCGGCGACTCGCGCACAACGCTGTTTATGAGCTTATTGAAGTCCGACAGGTGAACTATCTCGTTGTCGCGCGCATAGTCGTGGAGCTGGCGGTTGAGGAGGTTGAGTAGCGCCATGGAGAAGAGGTTGCCGAGGAGCAGGCGACGGGTGTTGTAGTCGGTGAGCGGCTCGCCGGAGAGGCGCGATACCTCGTTGTAAATCTGCAGCATACGCTGTGCAATAGCATCGGCGGAAGCCAAAGCCTTGCGTCCCTTGCAGAGGCGAGCGCCACAATAGTCGGGGTCGTCGAAGACCGCCTGGGTGCGCGACGAGGGCGGAGCGAGAGTGCCGTCGGCGAGCTTCCTGAAATAGCCATAGAACCCGTTGCGCCCGTAGTCGCATTGGTCAGCCTCCATGCCCGCCTGGGCGAGGAGGTTCATCGCCTCGGTACCCAACGACTTCATCTTCTGCTCAAAAGCATGGTTATCAGCGGTATAGCGGCGATGAATCTCCATGAAATCGGAGAGGGAATACTCGGCGAGTTTCTTGAGGTAGGGGTCGGTCTGCTCGGAGAAGAGCTGCCCGGCGAGGTCGGTGAGCGAGCCCACCACATCGAAGCCCTTCTCGTTTTCCATCCTGCTGACGGAGAAACGGTTAAGCACATCGGTAAGTTCCTCGTTGCCCTCGGTGCCCACCAGAGACATGAGCTGGCTGACGGCCTTTTCCTTGAGGTCGTCCTGGTCAATCATCACCTCGAAATTGACAGGCTGGTCGAGGTCGTGGGCGAAAGTGCGGACGACGCGGTGCATGAAGCTGTCGATGGTGCAAACGGAGAGGTCTGAATACCTGTGCAGTATGGCGCTCTGGAGTTTCCCTGCCAGTTCCTTGAGCTTTGCCTCCGACATGGGGTGCACACGGTAGCGGTCCAAGGCGTTGAGCGAGGCGAGCAGGCTGGCGCCCATCGACGAGCCCCCCCCCTGGTCGGCAATCTCGGCGAGAGAATCCATAATCCTGGATTTCATCTCGTTGGCGGCCTTGTTGGTGAAAGTGATGGCAAGGATGGAGCGGAAGCGGGAGGAGATGCCCGCCTCGTCACCCGCGATGGCGAGCTTGAGGTACTCTTTCACAAGATTGAACGTCTTGCCCGAGCCCGCAGCTGCCTTGCAGATTACAAAGGGTTTCCGTTGATTTTCGATGCCGTCCATGGATGCCGAATTTGGATGCAAAGATACATTTTTTTCTTCACATACGTTTTTTTTTGTATCTTTGCCATTTATAAATAGAAACAAATAAACGATACAACATAATGGAAGACAACAAATTGTTCAACGAATTCCCACCCGTTTCGACAGAGAAATGGGAGGAAGTCATCAACAAAGACCTCAAGGGGGCCGACTACGAGAAGAAACTCGTGTGGCGCACCATTGAAGGCTTCAAGGTGAAGCCCTACTACCGCGCCGAGGACCTCGAGGGTCTTGAATACCTTGACAGTAATCCCGGTCAGATACCCTACACACGCGGCAAACATGCGAGCGACAACGTGTGGGACGTGCGTCAGGACATCCATGTGGAAGACCCCGTGGAAGCCAACCGTGTGGCTCTCGACGCCGTGCGCCGCGGCGCCACCTCGCTGGGACTCTGCATGCGCAAAGTCAACAATGTCGACGAAATGACGACACTGTTCAACGGCATCTATATCAGTGCCATAAGCGTTAACTTCATGTGCTCGGAGGATTATCTCCAGACCCTGAAGCTCTATGTTGAATATGCCCAACGCCAAGGCGTTGACACCAAGGAGCTGGAAGGTTCCTGCAATTTCGACATGTTCCGCTATGCATTGAAAAACGGCAAGTTCCACCGCGGAGAAGAGGGTGACCTCGACATGGCGAAACAGCTTGTCGACTACGCCGCCGAGCACCTGCCCAAGTTCCGCGTGCTGACCGTCAACGGCAACCTGCTTCACAACGCAGGCTCGAACATCGTGCAGGAACTTGGCTTCAGCCTTGCCGCCGCCAACGAGCTGGTGGCACGCCTGAGCGAGCGCGGATGCAAGATGGAGCGTGCCGCCCGCAATATCCTGATGAACTTCGGCATCGGCAGCACCTACTTCATGGAGATGGCAAAAATCCGTGCCGCCCGCCTGCTGTGGAGCAAAATCGTGGAACAGTACAAACCCGAATGCGACTGCGCCTACAAACTTTTCATCAACGCCACCACCAGCGAATGGAACCAGTCGCTCTACGACCCCTACGTCAACATGCTGCGTTCGACCACCGAGGCCATGTCGGCCTGCATCGCCGGTGCCGACAGCATCTCGGTGCTGCCCTTCGACAACGCCTACAAGGAGGCCGACGACTTCGGCTACCGCATTGCCCGCAACCAGCAGCTGCTGTTGAAAGAGGAGAGCTACCTTGACAAGATTGCCGACCCTGCCGCCGGCAGCTACTATATCGAGAACCTCACCGACCAGATTGCCAAAGGCGCCTGGGAGCACTTCGTGAAGGTTGAGGAGATGGGCGGCTACTGCAAGGCCCTCCGCGAAGGATATGTGCAGGACGAGGTGGAGAAGACCGCCCAACAGCGCGACCTCGACATCGCCACACGCAAGACCACCATCCTCGGTACCAACCAGTATCCCAACCTGCTGGAGAAGATGGGAGAGAAGGTGGAAAATGGCAAATGCTGCTGTTGCTGCGAGAAAGGCGACGAGGTTCGCACCCTCAAGCCCTACCGCGGTGCCGAGCCCTTCGAGCACCTGCGCCTCGCCACCGAGAAGAGCGCCAAACGGCCGCGCGTCTTCCTGCTCACCTACGGCAACCTCGCCATGCGCAAAGCCCGTGCCGGCTTCGCCACCAACTTCTTCGGTGTGGCAGGTTACGAAATCATCGACAACCCCGGCTTCGCCACCCCCGAAGAGGGCGCCAAGGCCGCACTGGAGAGCGGTGCCGACATCGTGGTGCTCTGCTCGAGCGACGACGAATACACTGAGCTCACCAAGCCTGTGTGCGACATGCTGAAGGGCAAGGTGAACACCCTGGTCCTCGCCGGATTCCCGAAAGAGATGGTGGAGACCTACAAAGGCTACGGCATCGACGAGTTCATCCACGTGAAGACCAATGTGCTCGATTGTCTCACCAACTTCCAGCATAAATTCGAAATCCTTTGATGCAAGGCCTTAAACGCATCGACCGATACATTTTGGGCAAGTACCTGAAGACTTTCCTTCTGGCACTTGCCCTTATCATCATTATCGTCATCACCTTCGATGTATCGGAGAAACTGGACAAATTCCTGGAGCACCACGCCACACTGTGGCAGATTATCTCCATCTACTACCTGAACTTCATCCCCGGATTCGTGAACCTCTACAGCCCGCTGTTCATCTTCATCTCGGTGATATTCTTCACGTCGAAGATGGCGGGCAACAGCGAGATCATAGCCATCCTGAGTTCAGGCGTGCGCTACAAGCGGATGCTGCGTCCCTTCCTGTATGGCGCCACCATCGTGGCGTTTGCCGTGCTGGTGTTGGGCAATTTCATCATCCCCATTTCAAACCGCACACTGATAGAATTTGAAGAGCAGTATGTAAAATCGAAAGCCACGAATTTCTACTCCAATTTCCACCTGCAGGCCGAACGCGGCGTGCAAGTATACGCCGAGAGCTTCGACGTGAAACAGGCGAGAGCCTACAAATTCCGCCGCGAGGAAATCTCGCCCGACGGCTGCCTGACGAAACGCGAGACCGCCGAGATGATAGAATACGACAGTGCCACAGGGTTCTGGCGTTGCACAGACTATACAGAGCGGACCATTGACAGCAACCGCAACGAGGTCCTCCGGTTCGACGGACACCCGTTGGTGGACTTCCACGTAAGCCCCAACGACCTCAACTTCCTGTCGCAACGCGTGGAGACGATGAACACGCCACAGCTTATCCGCCATATCCACCGTGAGGAGATGCGCGGCACAGGCACAGTGAAAACTGCCAAGATAGAACTCTGGCAGCGCATGCTCAACCCGCTGGCAATCATCGTCATGACACTAATTGGCGTTGCCATAGCGGCACGCAAGAGTCGCGGTGGCACCGGGGTGCACCTGGCAATAGGCATCAGCATAGCCTTCTCGTTTATCGTTTTTATGAAAGTCACCACGGTCTTCGCCACCAATGGCGACCTGTCGCCGTTCCTGGCAGTGCTGCTGCCGCAGATTATCTTCGGCATCGCAGCGGTATGGCTGATTTACAAGGCACCGAAATAAAGATCCTAAAGACCCTAAAATAATGACCATTCAAGAAATAGAACAACAGATTATTGAGGAATTCGCCAATTTCGACGAATGGCTCGACAAGTATGCCTACCTCATCGACCTGGGCAAGGAATGCCCGGTGATTGAGGAGAAAGACAAGACCGAGAAGAACCTCATCCAGGGCTGTCAGAGCCGCGTGTGGCTGAGCTGCGAGATGCGCGACGGACGCCTGTACTTCCGCGCCGACAGCGATGCCGTCATCACACGCGGCATCATCACACTCCTCATCCGCGCCCTCGACGGACAGGCGCCCAAAGACATCCTGAATGCCGATTTGGAATTCATCAATGCCATCGGTCTCAGAGAGCACCTCTCCCCCACCCGCTCCAACGGCCTGACAGCGATGGTGAAGCAGATGAAGATGTACGCTTTGGCCTACGAAATGAAACAAAAATAAGACCATAAGCCTTTTCAGTCCTATGGAACCCAACCAAGAGACCATCAAAAGCGCAGTAATCAACTGCCTGAAAAACATCTACGACCCCGAGATTCCGGTGAACATCTACGACCTGGGTCTTATATATAATGTAGAGATTGACGCCGACCTCAACGTGAAAATCCTGATGACCATGACGGCTCCCGACTGCCCGGAAGCGGAATACATGTTCCAGGAAGTGCGGCAGATGGTGAGCTACATCTCGGGCGTGAAGAGCGTCGATGTGGAGCTGACCTTCGACCCGCCATGGAGCATGGATATGATTCCCGACGACATCAAGGTGGAGCTGGGATTCATGTAAACAACCAGTGAAGAGGATGAAGATATTCAGGAAACGCACTGCTGCAGACCTCGTCGGTCAGTCACTCGACAAAATGGCATGGCGGCGCTTCAAGCGCAACCCCCTCTCTGTGGCGAGTGTGGCGGTGATTGGTCTTTTTGCACTTGTGGCATTGCTGGGATATCTCATCACGCCCGACCACACCCCCTACTGCAACCAGCAGTACCTTGAACTTGCCACCTTAAAACCCGGTTCCAGTGCCGATTTCCTGTGTTTCGACGCCAATCCCGATGCAGGAGGTTCGATGTTTACGGGTTACCCTCTTCCCTATACTGCCGTCCCAATCAAACATTGCGAACAGACAAAAGACAGCGTATTCGCCGAGCCAATAGCAGGGGAGCCTTTTGCCATCCCCATTGAGAGATTCGTCAAGACGGACCACCGCACATTCCTGCTCGGCACCGACGGCTACGGGCGCGATGTGCTGAGCATGATTATGATAGGCTCGAGAGTAAGCCTGTCGGTGGGGTTCATTGCCATCCTTATCGCACTGCTGATAGGAGTAACGCTGGGTGCATTGGCGGCGTACCATGGCGGATGGGTGGACAACCTGATCATGTGGTTCATCAATGTGGTGTGGTCGATACCGACAGTATTGTTGGTGATTGCCATCACTTTTGTGCTGGGAAAGGGATTCTGGCAGATATTCATAGCCGTAGGACTGACAATGTGGGTGGATATTGCACGTGTGGTGAGAGGAGAAGTGCTGTCGCTACGCGAGAAAGAATACATAGAAGCGACACGTGCGCTGGGGTTCAGCACCTTTCGGACAATCTTCAGACACATCCTGCCCAACATTGCCGGTGCGGTGGTGGTCGTGGCAGCATCCAATTTCGCGTCGGCAATACTGCTGGAGGCAGGTTTGAGTTTCCTGGGTATAGGCGTGCAGCCGCCGATGCCATCGTGGGGCATGATGGTGAAGGATAACTATGGTTACATCCTACTCGATAGTGCCTATCTGGCATTCCTGCCCGGAGCAGCCATCATGTTGGTGGTGCTGGCATTTATGCTGCTCGGCAATGGCCTCAGGGATGCATTGGACATCAAACGGTGAAGTCTTAAATAATCCTAAAAATGAGGGTGGTACATTGTTTTTTTTCTCCAAGTCAGGAAAAAAGTGTACTTTTGCATTTGAAAACAAATAATTATTAACCTTTAAAAAATTAAAAATCAATGAAAAACACTTTCAAACTGATGGGCATTGCCCTGATTGCCGGCAGCATGTTTGTTGCTTGCAGCAAAGACGACGACAACGACGCTATCACCGTGAACTATACTGGCGACAGCGAGTGGACCAGCAACGAGATGTATGCCCTCGAGGCCGGTTCTAACATGACCGCCTCCATTTATGAGAACGAAGAAGACGACTCCCGTGTAGTTACCCTCCAGTGCGGCACCACCGTTGGTCGTCACTCTTTTGACGGTTCTCAGAACTTTGCCGCCTATGACAATGGCGATCATCACGACATTGTGAGCACCCAGAACGGCCACATCACCATCAGCGATATCGACATGGAAGCCAACAGCATGACCGCTGAAATCGAAAGCGAAATGGGTTCCATCGGATCCAACAAGACCTTGACCGTCAGCATCGACGATGCTACCTGGAGCAATCCTTCCGTTACTAAATAATGTTAATAAACAAACAAAATAACAAAACAAGATGAAAGCTAACGTTATTTTCCTGGCCGCAGCCGCTATGGCTCTGACCGTTGCCTGCAACAACAAGCCCGCCGAAACCACCGATACCATGGTTGAGGAAGAACAGCCCGTCGTGGTTGAAGAGGCCGTCGAAGAGACCGCCGACACCACCGCTGTTGTCGAGGAGACTCCCGCTCCCGTGAAAGAGGCCGTTAAGGCTGTCAAAAAGGAAGTGAAGAAAGAGGTGAAGAAAGAGGTCAACAAGGTCGTCAACAACGAGGATGGCACCAAGACCGTCGAGGTTAAGAAGGTCGGCCGTACCGTTGCCGCCGAGGAAGCCAACGTCGTGACCAACAACGAGGATGGTTCCAAGACCGTCGCCGTCAAGAAGGTTCGCCGCTAATCTTCAATTTGTAGAAAAAGAGACTACCTCGTGTAGTCTCTTTTTTTGTACCTACCAATACCACAAAATGAGAAAGACAACAATTGCCGTTGCGCTGACGCTACTCGCAGCCAGCTGTAGCACCCTCTCACCCGTCGAGGAAGAAGAGATTCGGAAGGCTGCCTATGGCTACTGCGATGCGATGGCAAATTACAGAATTGACGATGCAATACCCTATTGCACAGAACACATGGTAAAAACCACACTGCAGACGGCCCACATGCTAATGCAATATGTTGACTCTGCATACATAGCAAATGACACCCCAGCGGTGATTGAAATAAAAAAGGTACGACTAACGTCGGATAGCACGGCGGAAGCCACATATCACAAGAAGACACCTATTAAGGATTTCACCAACGAGATAGACCTAAAAAAAGAAAACGGGCGATGGCTGGTCTACACGTCCGGAAAGAAACACAAGAAGAAAAGAAAATAAGAAAGCCCCACATGGGGCTTTCTTTTATTTATTGGAGGTCGATATGGATATCAGAGGGGGTGGTGAGGTTGGAAGGCGACATGTCACGTTCTAGACGGGCAATGACACTGTCCTGAATAGGTAGATATTGGTCGGGGTGCTTTGAATAGTACTCAAAACTATGCTCGACGGCCTCTTTGGAAACGCCATGCTTGGCAAGAATATCGTCATAAGCGCGGGCGACCTCGGGAGTCATTGCATCGTAACGATATTCCGTCTCAACAGCATAGAATCCTTCAAGAAGGTAGGCTTCAGAGAGAAAATCGACCATCTTGTCGGCGGGCAGCAGGTCGGCGGGCAATTGATTGTTATTGCAAGCGACACTTAAAAGACCGGCAAAGGCGAGAAAAAATATTCTTTTCATATCCTGGGAATAAAAAAGCAGGCCCGCAATAGATGAGGACCTGCTTTTTACACATCGAATGATTATTTACCAAACTGTTTGCTGAGAGCGTCGGCAGCCTTGTTAGCGGCTTTGTTGACCTCTTTATTGACAGCCTCTTTGGCAGCGGCTTTAGCTTTTTCCTTGGCGCAGTCACCGATAGCAGCCTTAACAGCAGAGGTGAACTTCTCGTTGTTCTGGTAGGCACCATAGCTGGCAGCGATAACGCTCTTCATGCATTTCTCAATGCTAGCAGCGTCACCATTGGCGCAGTCGCAGATTTCCTGACCGCATTTCTGGGCGGCGGCGAGCATAGCAGCGTCGGCATCGGCGTCGTTCTCGGCAGTAGCCTCAACGGCGACGGGCTCCTCAGCCATCTCTTCAACGGCAGTGCTGTCGATAACGCTATCGGTAGCTTCGGTGTTGTTGTTTCCGCAGGAAACAGTCATAGCGGCGACAAAGAGAGCGCAGCTGACAAAAGACATAACTTTCTTCATTTTTCTTTGGTTTTTAATGTTTTACAATTGTTTTATTCGGTTTTTCAAGTTGCAAAAGTACAACACTTTCAAGGAAGTATCGCAAAAACAAATATTAAATAATGCTAAAAGCCCGCATGTGCGGGCTTGAATGAGTGGGAGTAACAGGGATCGAACCAGTGACCTCCTGCTTGTAAGGCAGGCGCTCTGAACCAGCTGAGCTATACTCCCAAAGAGTTTGCAAAAATAGGAAGAAAATCCGATACGGCAAAATTTATTTTACAAACGACTGCATATCAACCAGTTTTTTATACAGGCCTTCTTGTGCCAGCAACTGATCATGTGTCCCCTGCTCCACAATCACGCCCTTATCAAGAACGACAATCATATCTGCGTTCCGGATTGTAGAGAGACGGTGAGCGATGACAATAGAGGTGCGACCTTTCATAAGCGCATCGAGAGCCTGCTGAACAGCACGTTCGGATTCTGAATCGAGCGCGGAAGTCGCCTCGTCAAGAATCAGGATGGGAGTATTACGAAAGACAGCACGAGCGATGCTTAGACGCTGACGCTGACCTCCAGAAAGGTTAAGTCCACGATCGCCAATGGGCGTATCGTAGCCTTGCGGCATCGCCGAGATAAACTCGTCGGCATTTGCAATACGCGCAGCGGAACGGATATCCTCCAAGTTATAGTCCTCAACTCCGAAAGCAATGTTATTCGCCACGGAATCGTTGAAAAGAATGCAGTTTTGCGATACAAGACCAAACTGCGACCGCAGCGAGTTGATATTGAGGTCGCGAATCTCATGGCCATCAACCATAATAACGCCAGAAGTGCAATCATAGAAACGTGGCAAAAGGTCAACCATGGTTGTCTTTCCCGCTCCCGAAGGTCCAACGACTGCTACAGTCATACCTTTGGGAACGACAAGATTGATATGGGAGAGGACCCAATGATCACCATCGTCAGCCCGATACCGGAAGCTGACATCACGATACTCTATACGGTCGCTGAAAGGAGGCAATTGTAGTGCTCCGGGCTTTTCGACAATCACCTCATCAGCATCAAGCACCTCAAGGAAACGCTCGGCAGAGGCATTCGCCTTGAGAAGTGCATTGTACATTTTGACCAGTGCATTAAAAGGCGGGATGACACGTGCATAAATGATAACAAAGAAAATGAAGATGGAAGGCTGAATCGAGCCATCAATAACCTGCCACCCACCGATGATAAGAATCATCACCAATGCCAAGGTGCCAAAAATTTCCGACATAGGACCCGAAAGCTCTCGGGTACGTGTAACCTTGACCATCGTGTGGGCGTAATCGCTATTGGCCTTACGGAAATGTCCTTCGCGGTCATCCTCGCGACCGAAAGACTTGATAGCCTTGAGAGAAGCCAATGACTCTTCTATGATGGCCGTAAGCCCTCCCAGTTCATTCTGACCACGCTGAGAGCGTCGTTTTAGGCGCTTGCCAATGCGGACAATCATCCATACTCCTGGAGGCAAAACCAATAGGAAAAGTACGAAAAGACGCCACGATACAAAGAGGAGAATGGAAGTAAAAACGAGAATCTGTATAGGTTCCTTGAGGACAGACTGAAGGTTTTCCACACACCAGTCGATGTCGCCAAGGTCATTGGACATGCGGCTCATGAGGTCGCCACGACGTTTGCTATTGAAAAATGAAACAGGCAGAATAGTAATTTTCTTATAGATGTCATTACGGAGCCTCTCAACCAATCCATTACGGATGCGGCACATGAAAAACTGCGCCATATAGCGGCTGATATTGCTCAGGAACGAACATGAAATGTAGCCAGCCGCAACGACAAGCAGACACCACCAAACGCCCTTGACTGCCTTGTACTGGTAGAGTTGCCAAAAAGCCCAATCCACCATCTGACGCTGATTGAAAGCAAACTCTGGTTCCACATCTGGCACCCCGTTGAGGCCGAACATCAGTTCAACAAAAGGCACTATCAGCACGTAGCTACCCAGGCTGAATGCCACATGCAACAGATTAAAAATGGCGTTGAGGGATATTTGCAGCGGGAAATACCGCAGATAGAGCAGTACACGTTTTATAGGTTTCATAACACTTTCAATTGGGGGGTCTCAATGTCGGTGCCACCGCGGTAGGAAAGCCTCTCGGCACGCAACTTTTTCTTAATCATATAATCATACACCGACTTAGCCTCGGTGATCTTCTTGCATTCTATACCCACATGCACACGCGGATGCTCAATAAGCCACGCCGCCCACGCGTCGAGCACTTGACTTGCCTCAGGGCCGAGGCGACTACCCGCAAGAAACGATATTGGCAAGGGCGACACCGTGCCAGGAACAACAGGACAAAGAGCTATACCACCAGGTATTTTACCCTTGCGCACATCGGCAGCCTTGAGGCATATTATTGACGGAAGCATACTGTCGGCAGTCGCCACCAACACATCGTCATATTTCGACGAGAGCATCAGTGAAAGTTGTCCTTTATCACCACGCCACACGCCATTACGCGTGGAAGCGACAGCTTTCAGCGGATGCCCCAACGTGTCGGTCACGGTAAGAGTATGGAACCGCATGGGTTCCGGGCGAGCGGCAGGATAAAGGTCGAACATCAGAATATCGGTACTGCGTGACGATGAAATGCGTCCTGAGAAATATGCCTGCGTCCCCTCTGCCATAACAGAGAAAGAAACTTCATTGTCTTCTGTATTTATGGGCAAACCCAGGTTGGTGGGATGACTACCCGAGAGGTCTTCCATATCGGAAAAATAGATATCATAGCCCCCAAATCCCTGCCAACCGTCAGAAAGAAAATAAAGGGTATGTCCGTCAGCATGTATGAACGGGAATTTCTCATTTCCCATGGTATTCACTGATGGACCAAGGTTCTCGGGACGGCTCCAATCGCCGTTCTTTAGTCGGCGGCAGCGCCACAGGTCTATACCTCCTTGTCCACCTTTACGGTTGGAGGCAAAATAGAGCACTGACCCGTCAGGAGTGACCGAAGGTTGTGATTCCCATGAGCGGTCACCATTAATTCCGTTGCCCAGTTTTTCCACCGTCCAGCGGTGGTTTGCATCAGACCAGCAGGCACAATAAAGGTCACTATTGGCATAGCCGTTGACATTCTCTATGCGTGAATAATATAGCGTACACCCATCAGCCGTAAGGGACACACTCCCTTCAGGGACACCTCGATTGAACGGAGCCGGCAATTCAACACCTCTGGTAAAAGCGCTGTCTTTCCAATCACTGCAATAGAGCCTCCACTGTTTTTCCTCAAGCACCCGGTCGTAGAACGTCGGGGGATGTTTCACTAACGTTTGCCGTAGAAAGAAGCAACGGCGCCCATCGGCAGTGATATAGGGAAGCGTCTCATTGTCCTTTGTACTGACACCTTGTAGCCGATGCGGATCGAAAGGCGTACGGTTAAGATTTGCCTCTGCAAGAAACTGCGACCAATGAAGATATGCCGAAGCCTCATCATAGACAGCAGTCTGCGTAGCATCGTCCGTTTTATTGGCAATCTTGAAATAGTTCTCCAGTTCAGTGGTGGCGTCATCATAACGCTCGTCGGTGTAGAGAATCATACCCATATAGAAATGAGCCAATGCATTGGGATACTGGGGGCAGAGTTCAATACATTTGGTGAAGTACCTGCGGATTCCTACCGTATTGAATCCATTTTTTACTGCCATCATTCCCAGCCAAAACTGAGGATCAGCAGCCTTGGGATTTCTCTGCGCCACATGGCGCATCTGCTGCGATGCCTCCTGATAATGATGATTCTCAAAATTGGCGAGAGCCTGACTGAATGCATTTTTGTCCCCAGCCTTCACTTTCACACCACAGCCCCACTGACACGTTGCAGCCAGCGGCACCATAAGAGCCAAGAGAAAAGCCAGGCGACGCATCAGAGTTTGGTGACATCTATATCAAAATGAGCGTCAGGACCATTGCAAGGAGTGGAACACTTGATAGAACATTCAGAGCAAGGCGTCAACTCGCCATGGAGGCGTTTCTTTACCATATCACCCACAGCCTCGCGCAACTCCGGAATGGCAATCTGGCGTATCACCTCATCACAGAAAGCATAACTAAGCATTGTGACAGCCGTGCGTTCACTTATGCCGCGAGTCTGAAGATAGAAAAGAGCCTGCTCGTCAAGTTGACCGATAGTGCTACCATGCGAGCACTTCACATCATCGTTATAGATTTCAAGGAAGGGGCGTGTCTCCACATGGGCCTTGTCGGTAAGCAGAATATTTCGGTTTGTCATAAACGCCTCGGTTTTAGTGGCTCCATCCTGCACTAGAACATGACCGTTGAAACGAGCCCTGGCGGCATCGTCGATGATACCCTTGTAAAGTTCGCTGCTTGTACAATGAGGTTTAGCATGCTCAACAAAGATATAGTTATCGCACTGCTGCTCACGGTCCATCAGATAAAGACCGCCAGCCTGGAGGCTGCAACCCTCATCCTGCATACGGACGACGACATTGTTCCTCACATGACCACCGCCAAGGGTGATAGTACTCATGAGGAGCTGTGCGTCGCGTTGCATGGTAACTTTTGTTTCAGTAAGTTCCCGGCTAGGTGTTGCAACACCCTGCAAACGGTAGAGCTCAACATGAGCGCCCTCTCCGATGTGCAAATCAATCAAGCTTGTAGCAGAAAGACGCACGAGGTCGCCCCCCAAACGGCCGAGAAGCCACGCTTCGTCAGTGACCACAATACGGCACTGCTCGCCTCGCCCGATGTTGATTACCTGTCGGGCAGCATCGGGTTCCGGTTGCCAATCGTCACCCCATATTTTGGGAAGTTGATCTTTACGTATCATTTTCCAAGTTCCTCCTTAATCCATTCGTAGCCTTTCTCCTCAAGTTCCAAAGCCAACTCCTTGGGACCAGTCTTCACGATACGACCTTCATAGAGCACATGAACAAAGTCGGGGACAATAAAATCAAGCAGACGCTGGTAATGAGTGATGACGACCGTGGCGTTATCGTTGGAGCGCAACTTATTCACACCGCCAGCAACGATACGAAGAGCATCAATATCAAGGCCCGAATCTGTCTCATCAAGAATACTCAACGTAGGATTAAGCATCGCCATCTGGAAAATCTCATTCTTTTTCTTCTCGCCGCCGCTGAAGCCTTCATTGACAGAACGATTGGCAAGGCTGGCGGTCATCTCCACCACTTTCTTCTTTTCCTCCATGAGTTTGAGGAATTCACTACCGCTCAAAGGGTCAAGCCCGTGGTATTTACGCTGCTCATTGACAGCGGTACGCATGAAATTGGTGATACTGACACCTGGAATTTCAACAGGGTATTGGAACCCGAGGAAAAGACCTTCGGCAGCACGGACATCGACCGGCAAATCTAGAATGTTCTTACCTTTGAAGATAACCTCTCCCTGGGTGACGGTGTACTTTGGATTTCCAGCAATGACACCTGCAAGGGTACTTTTACCATTACCATTGGGACCCATAATAGCATGCACTTCTCCACGGTTTATTTCCAAATCAATCCCTTTGAGTATCTCACGCTCACCTATCGAAGCGTGCAAATTGCGTATCGAGAGCAAAGACATATTTTTACAATTAATTGATATTTATATTCATAAGCACAAACATCGGCATATAGCCAATTAGCAAAGATACAATATTTTTTTGACGGATGAAAAAAAAAGTGTACTTTTGCATCCCGTAATGAAGACGCCAATAGTAACACTGACAACCGATTGGGGCCCTCAAGGATTCTTTGCCGGTATGGTAAAAGGGGCTCTGACAAGCATGATTGAAGGGGTACAGGTAGTGGACATCGCGCACGACGTAGACCCTTTCAATGTCATGTCAGCCACCTTCGTTGTCAAGCATGGATGCATGGGCTTTCCTCCCGGAACGGTACACATCATTGACGTGGCGT
The DNA here is from genome assembly GCA_900317285.1 of uncultured Bacteroidales bacterium. Taxonomy (GTDB): domain Bacteria; phylum Bacteroidota; class Bacteroidia; order Bacteroidales; family P3; genus Colimorpha. The sequence continues at coordinate 62,193 of ONGA01000015.1, forward strand.
CAAACCACACCCCTGAACATCCCTTCCTTGTAGTGAAAGCTCGCGGACAGTATTTCATCTGCTGCGACAATGGCCTTCCCTCCATGGCTTTCGGCAACGAGATTGAAGACATCTGCGCTATTCCCGTGCAGGAGAACGCGGTATACAACTTTGCTGCATACACACTCTTCACCCCTATTGCTGCACGTCTCATTGCAGGAACGCCATTACATGACATCGGTCCCAAACACACAGCACTGCTGATGCGAAACCTCGTGGGATTCCATGCCCAAGGCGACCAGTACCGTATCTTTATCCATTATGTGGACCATTACGGCAATGCCTACCTTGGCATGAGCTATCGCGAATTCGAAGAACTGCGGCAGGGACGTCCTTTTGTCCTCACCGTTCGCGACCAGGAAATTTCAGAACTTATGGCATCCTATTATCAGCAGCACGCACAAAACGACCCGCGGCGAAAATTGCGCTTGACAATTTCCGCCACGGGAATGCTTGAACTTGCTGTGAAGGAGAGTTCGTTCACCCAACTTATTGGGCTGAAGGTGAACGATTCTGTGCTACTCCGCTTCAAATAATTATTTTTTAGCCGTCTTCCAGTTGAAGAACACCTGAAGACCTGCTGTCTGATACAGTTGGAGGTGTCCCCAACGGCCCATGCCGCTGAAATCGGTATCCCACTTCAGGTTGAGGGCGAAATTAGCCGCAATGTGCGAGGAAAAACGGTAGTCGAGTTTGACTTCAAGATCGAAGTCTGTCTCAAAGACACGGCGCTGAATCCAGTTGTATCCGGCAAGGTCTGCCCATGTCTCGTCAGCGCCCAGCTTGTATTCACAGTCTTCGGGTGCAGTGGCAGTGCCCGGATTGTCAACAAAATCCTTGATATTGTTCCATGCCATTTGCGAATTCTTCTTGTAATCATAGAAGAGTTCGAATCGGGCGTAAAGGTCGAAATTGGGGAGAATATCCTTTTTCAAATATTGTGCCTTCAAATAGCTACCGAGGGCAAAATAAGCATGTGTATGGGTTCGGTTGGCATCTGTGGGGTCAAACCCCTTATCCTGAATGACACCATAGGTATAGCCACTATCAATGAGGTCGTCATTGAAGACGAAGGTGGTCTTGCCGGTCAGGAAGGAGAGAGCCACCGACCAGTCGGTCTTCTTGTACTCAAACGAGAGTGCAGTAGTCAAATAGGCAGGAGCCATGAAGGAAGACACTAGTTTGCCGTCATTATCTCCTGCGCCGGAGTATTCGTAACCATTGGCAAACTGCGTCTTGAGGTTGGCGGTAAAGCTGGCGCCCCAATCCTTATAGGCCTTCCAACTGAGCGAAGAGGTCAGGTCAATCTTATCAAGACTCTTGCGATGACTCTCAAAGCGGCCTCCTTTGGCAGAGTTGTCCAAATCCTGCCAGGCATGACCGAAGCCCAAGTCGACAATATTATCCCAAACATACCTGGGATGGGTATACTTGTAATTGCCAAAGAAGGTGGCAATGAGGTCGATCTGCGAGGTACCCGTAGACGACCAGTTGTGGAACATCGACTCACTCACCTTCAGGGCGGGGGTAGAACTGGTGGTCCAGCTGCCCAAAGAAGTGTTTTCCTGAGCCTTTACTGTGGAGAACAGGGCCACAAAAGCCAAAAGAATAGTAAATTTTTTCATACAAAATATTTTTTTGATCATTCGTTCATTACAGCGTTTATTTCCGAAAGGGTAAAACCCCTCGACACCAGGAAAGCGGCGACCTTCTGTCGCATCTGGTAAGCGTCGAGTTCCTTAGGTTCCAACTCGAGGCGTTTCTTCTCGGCAGCCTCCAAAAGGACCTGGCGATACTCCTCCTCTCCTACCCCAGCCATACCGGCATCGACGGCGGCACGCGGCAGATGTTTCAGCCTCAAATGATAGAGCACCTTCTGACGGCCCCAGTGCTGACCCAGAATTTTGCTCTGGCAATAGGCCGTGGCGTAACGCTTGTCATCCAGGTATCCCTCATTATAGAGCTGTGCAACAACACTATCCGACTCGGCAGGAGTAGCGCCCCAGACAACGAGTTTCTGGCGCACAGCGTCCTCGCACTGCTCAGCCATAGTGCAGTACTTGCGGGCGCGGTCAAGAAGCTTGCGCACAGAATCATTCATTTTCAGCGTTTCAGAGGCTTTCATCGGAATAAAATCAAGGTGCAAAGATACAAAAAAATCTCCTACCGTCAAAAAAAGTTTGTCCACATGGGCTTTTTTTCGTATTTTTGCACTTTGGATATATTATATATAGCGCTATGGCAAAAGGTAGAATATTGTTTGTAAACCAGGAGATTGTACCGTTTTCCAACGAGAGTGAGCAGGCAAAGCTCGGCCGGTATCTCCCAGCGAAACTGCAGGAAATGGGTCGAGAAATCCGCGTCTTCATGCCCAAGTTTTGCGACGTCAACGACCGTAAGCACCAGTTACACGAGGTCATCCGCCTCTCAGGGATGAACCTGATTGTAAACAATTGCGACCATCAGCTGATTATCAAAGTCGGCTCGATTCCCACAGCACGCATGCAGGTCTATTTCATCGACAACGAAGAGTATGTCATCAAGGGCGACCGAATGGTAGACGCCCACGGTAAGGCACTGCCCGACACCGACGAGCGACTGCTGTTCTTCGGACGCGGCACCCTCGAGGCCGTGCGCAAACTGGCGTGGCAGCCCCATCTCATCAACTTCTGCGGATGGTTCACCTCCATGATTCCTTTCTACCTGCGCCGCATCAACAAAGAAAACGCTTTCTTCAGCGGCACCAAGATGATCATCACCCTGACGGGCGACCGCTTCGAGGGTCCCATCGGGGGCGAACTGGAACGCAAGATGAAGACCGACGGCGCCACCGCCAAAGACCTCCGTCTCTACGGCCAGACCGACTACCTAGGCCTCATGAAGTCCGCCATCACCTACTCGCAGGGTGTCATCATCGGCACTCCCGACGTGCACCCCGAACTGATAGCCTTCGCAAAAGAGAACAAACGCAACGTGCTCGACTACATCGAAGACCCCGCCGAATTCTATCCCCGCATCAATAAATTTTACGACTCCATCGTGGGAGCCAGCAACTTCGAGAAATGACAATGAACCGTTTCCACTACAAAACCTTCAATCTTTTCCTATTTCTTTTCGTGGCGCTGCCTCTGGCTTTCAGCGCCTGCACTGATGACGAGACCGACCTCGGCATCAGCCTCACCGACCCGCTGACCCAATTCGACGGTCAAATCGACACTTTCTATGCCGACCGTGCCTGGAGCCGCAAAGAGGATTCCATGCTTACGGTGAACTTCACCCGTGGTGTCATCGGCAACCTCAACGACCCCATCTTCGGCAAGACGACCTCGGTGTTCTACACCCAAGTGGCGCTGCCGTCGTCGTCGTTCTACCTCACCGGCACCATCGAGAAAGTGACCCTCACCTTCGCCAAGGAGCAGCTCTTCCCCGATTCTGCCCACACCTACAGCTTCCGCTTCCAGGTGCACCGACTGGCGGAAGTATTCCCTGCCGACACGCTCATCTACAACAACCGCGAGCTGGCAGTCGACAACACCGTCTACCTCGACAGCACACTGTCGGTGGGACCTACCGACACGCTGGTGACGCTGACCCTGAAGCCGAGTTTCCACAGCATTATCCCTGCCTCAGCCACTGCCGAAGAATTCCTGGCACAGGTGCGCGGACTGCGGGTGCGCATCACTTCCGACTCGGAGAATGGCATGCTGGGCATCAACCTCTCGTCGCCCCAGACCTGCATGAAGATTTACTACCACGACAGTGAGACCGGACTTGCCAGCACCTACACGATGCTGATGGGTGCAGGTGCCGAGCATTACACCCTCTTCACCCACGACTACAGCGGCACTCCCTTCGCCACCGCCGACAGCCTGGGAGGAGAGAACCTGCTGTACATCGGACCCCTCAGCGGTCCCTATGCCGAGCTCGACTTCGGCACACAGCTGCGCGCCTTTGCCAGTGCCCACCCCTTGGCAACCATCCACTATGCCGAGTTGCATCTCCCCGTGGCGGCGACAGCTCCTACCGAGAGACCTTGCCTGCTGCAGGTGCGCCGCAACCTCAACGGCACCTACGTGCCGGCACGCGACATGATGCCCGTCTCCAGCAGCCTCGAGTCACTGCTCTCGCTGAATCCCAACGAGGTCATCATCAGCGGACTGGTGGAGAAATACCTGCTCAAGGCCTACGACGGATACTACAGCAACACTGACGGCGGCCGCTACCGCATGCGCCTGCCGCAGCAACTGCAGCAGATGCTGCGCACCGGCAACGGGCAGTTGCGTCTCGTCATCGACGCCCGCTACTTCGACTCCCGCGCCACCGTGCTCAACGGCATCAACCAGACCGACAAACCCAAACTTGTATTTGTATATTCAGAATAACAGCCATGAAACATAGTGCTTTACTCCTCGCCGCACTGCTCTTTTCCCTGGCGGCAACCAGCCAAACGACCTATCAGAAGAAATACGCCGACAGCGACCAGCTGGCGGTGGAAGGCAAGATGAACAGCCAGCAGCACCGCGACGGCAGCTGGACTTGGTGGTACCCCAACGGGCGCGTCTCGCAGGAAGGCACCTATGCCGACGGCAAGAAGACCGGCGTGTGGACCCTCTACTACGAGGACGGCAGCCGCATGGCTGAGGAATGCCACAGCGACGGCTTCAGCCGCACCTGGCACCGCAACGGCGACCTGAAGAGCGAAGTGGAAGTGGCGAACGGCAAGAAGACCGGCCTCTACCGCTCATGGTACGACAACGGGCAGAAAGAGGAGGAAATCACCTACGTCGGCGGCAGCCGCGAGGGCGAGACCTTCCAGTGGCACCGCAACGGCAAACTGAAATTCACCGGCCACTACAAAGGCAACGAACTGCAAGGCAGCGCGGTGTGGTACACCGCCAACGGCAACCTCGATATGAAGGGCAACCTCGTCGACGGCGAGCAGGACGGCGAGTGGAGCTACTACTGGCGCACCAGCGGCAAACTCGGCATCCAGGGCACCTTCGCCAAAGGCAAGGAAATCGGAGCCTGGACCTACTACTACGAGACTGGCGAGCGCTGGCGTGCCGGCAACTACCGCGACGGCAAGCGCGACGGTCTCTGGACCACCTGGTACGAGAGCGGCAAGAAGCTGCACGAGGGCGAATACAGCGACGGCAAGGAAGAGGGCAAATGGACCGCCTGGTATGAGGACGGCACGGTGGACTACTACGGTGAGTTCAGCGACGGACTGAAAGACGGCGAATGGCGCGGACTCTACGACGACGGCACCGTGCGCTACATCATCCACTACGCCGACGATGAGAAAGACGGCGAAGAGGTGCGCTATTACCCCAACGGCAAGATAGAACTGCGGCAGAACTTCAACCATGGTCTGCTCGATGGCAAATACGAACGCTACAACGAAGCCGGTGCACCGGTGGAGAAAGGCTCCTTCGCCAACGGCGAGAAAGAGGGCAAGTGGACCTGGTACGACAACGGCAAGGAAGTCTACCGCGCCAAGTTCAAAGGCGGGCAGGAGGTGAAGTGAGAATTGAAAATTGAGAATTGAAAATTGGGAATTGGGAGTTGAAACTGCTGCTTGCTTCTAAATCGCCTCGGCGCCGACAGTTGCTCGGCGAGTTGGGCTACCCTGTGGAATTCATCTCATTGGATGTCGACGAGCATGTGCCCGCCGACACGGGCGCCGATGCTGTGGCGGAAATCCTCGCGCGGCGCAAAGCGGCGGCCTGTCCGGCCGACCACCTCGCCGCCGACGAGGTGCTCATTGCCGCCGACACCGTGGTGGTGCATCGCGGCAAGGTGCTGGGGAAACCCGCCAGCCGCGACGAAGCCCTCGCCATGCTGCACGCCCTTGCGGGCGACAGCCACGAGGTGTACACGGGCGTCTGCCTGCGCACCGCCACCCAGGAGCTCTCGTTCACCGAAAAGACCACCGTACATTTCCGCCCGCTGGACGACAGCGAGCTGGCCTACTATGTCGACCACTACCGCCCCTACGACAAGGCGGGAGCCTACGGCATACAGGAATGGATTGGAATGGTGGGGGTGAGCGGGATAGAAGGGTGCTACTACAACGTCATGGGTCTTCCCGTGGCACGCGTCTACGAGCACCTGAGGAAACTGTTCCCGTCGATGTAAATCGCGCCGTCGTCGAGCATGCGGCGCAACGCTTCGCGGACGTCGGCATAGCCCTGCAGCAGCAGCAGGTCCGACAGCTCCCCTACCCTTAGTGATTTATCTTTCAACAGCTGCCTGACGGCATCCTCCAGCCCTTTCTTCTGCGGCTGGCGGTGGAGACATACGTCGCAGACGCCGCAGTCGTCGACATCGGCGGCGCCGAAATACGCCACCAGCTGGCGCGTGCGGCAGAGGTGGTCGTTGTCCACATACGCCAGCATCGCCTCGCGGCGAGCCATCGACGCCTCGCTGAGCTGGCGGTATTCGCGGTCGTCGCGGCAGATGGAGGACTCGTCGACACGCGGGGAGACGAAGACAATCTGTGGCTCGCGCGAACGGGGACGGTATTCCACGACGTGCATGTCGTTCAGCTGCGTGAGCATGACGACCACGTCGGCAGGCTCGGCATAGAGGCGCGAGGCAATCCTGCGCTCGTCGATTGCCACGGGCATCTGAAGCAGCCCGGGATACATGCGCATCAGCGCCTGCAGCATGTCGCCCTGGCGCTGGTGGCTCACCTGGAAACGGTAGAGTTCGTCGCGGCCCAGGGGGATGTGGAGCGTCGACCATGCCTCCTCCTGGTCGGGGACGGCGATGAGACCCTCGCGCTCGAGGAAGCGGCAGGCGCTGTAGAAGGCGCGGACGGGGAAATCATAGTTGGCGCAGATCTTCTCAATGGCGAAGTCGAAGCGCTGGTCGGCACCGGCACCCACAGGGAGGCGGTAGTAGTTGCCGAGGGCGCGGTAGACATTGCGGATGAATTTCAGCGACGGGAAGTCGGACTCGAAGTCGCGCTGAAGGCGCTCGCGGTCGGAGTCGTCGCAGAGGAGGACGGCATAGGAGGGCTTGCCGTCGCGACCGGCACGGCCTGCTTCCTGGAAATAGGCTTCGGGGGAGTCGGGCAGGTCGAGGTGCACCACGAAGCGCACATCGCCCTTGTCGACGCCCATGCCGAAAGCGTTGGTCGCCACCATCACGCGGCAGGAGCCTTTCATCCACGCCGCCTGACGGCTGTCGCGCTCGGTGGCGTCGAGACCGGCATGGTAGAAGGTGGCGGTGATGCCGTTGGCGACGAGGAACTGAGCCACCGCCTGCGTACCGCGGCGGTTGCGCGTGTAGACGATGCCACAGCCGCCCACCTGCGAGACGATGCGCAGCAGGCGCCGCTTCTTGTCGTCGTCGCGGAGCACCATGTAGGCGAGGTTGGGGCGGAGCATGGAGGCCTGGAAGCGCGCGGGGTCGCGCAGCTGGAGATGGCGGCAGATGTCGTCGGCCACGCGGGGTGTGGCGGTGGCGGTGACGGCGAGGAAGGGCACCTCGGGATGGTAGGGGCGGATGTCGGCGATGCTCAGGTAGGGCGGACGGAAGTCGTAGCCCCACTGCGAGATGCAGTGGGCCTCGTCGACGGCGACGAACGCCACCTTCATCTTGCGGTAGTGCTCGAGGAACTGCTGCTTCTGGAGGCGCTCGGGGGAGACATAGAGGAACTTGAGCTCGCCGCAGACGGCGTTGTTGAGCACGTTGGAGATGTCGGAGGGCGACATGCCGGAGACGATGCAGGCGGCCTTGAGGTGGCGGTCGTTGAGCTGCTGCACCTGGTCTTTCATGAGGGCGATGAGCGGGGAAACTACGAGGCAGAGCCCTTCGCGGAGGAGGGTCGGGAACTGGTAGCAGAGGCTCTTGCCGCCGCCGGTGGGCAGGAGCGCGAGGGTGTCGCGACCTGCGAGGAGGGAGTCGATAATCTCCTCCTGGAGGGGGCGGAAGGCATCGTGGTGCCAGTAACGTTTGAGCAGTTTCTCTTTGTCGTTCATCGCGGTGGAGAAGGAAAGGGGGTGCAGCTCACTGCACCCCCCACCCACAAATATTAACCAAAATAAAGATATTATTTCTCTTCTTTCAGTTTCTGGAAGATGTCGAGGTCGCCGAGGGTGGTTTTCTCAAGGCTCTCGTTGATCTGCTTCACGCTCTTCGAGGTGGCACGGCTCTTGCTGTCGCCCTCGGCGCGGACGTCGTCCTTACCCTCCTGGAAGGTGCGGGTGTGGCTGACGATGATCTTCTTGCTGTCCTTGTTGAACTCGATGACCTTGAAGTCGAGGGTCTCGCCGTTCTTGGCTTTGCTCTTGTCTTCCTTGTCGAGGTGACGCATGGGAGCGAAAGCTTCGACTTCGTAAGGCAGGATGACGGTGGCACCCTTGTCGTTCATGTTGACGATTTTGCCCTGGTGGACGCTGCCGACGGTGAAGAGGCTCTCGTAGACATCCCAAGGATTCTCTTCGAGCTGCTTGTGACCGAGGCTGAGGCGACGGTTCTCGGCATCGACCTCGAGAACGACGACGTCGATCTTCTCGCCGATCTTGGTGAACTCGGCGGGGTGTTTGATCTTCTTGCTCCAGCTGAGGTCGCTGATGTGGATGAGGCCATCGACGCCTTCCTCAAGCTCGACGAAGATGCCGAAGTTGGTGAAGTTGCGGACGGTGGCGGTGTGTTTGCTGCCCACGGGGTATTTCTCGGCGATAGCCAGCCAGGGATCGGGCATGAGCTGACGGATACCGAGGCTCATCTTGCGGTTTTCGCGGTCGAGGGTGAGGATGACGGCTTCGACCTCGTCGCCGACTTTGAGGAAGTCCTGAGCGCTGCGGAGGTGCTGGCTCCAGCTCATCTCGCTGACGTGGATGAGGCCTTCGACACCGGGGATAACCTCGACGAAAGCACCGTAGTCGGCGATGACAACGACTTTACCCTTGATGTGGTCGCCTTCCTTGAGGTTCGGGTCGAGGGCATCCCAGGGGTGAGGAGTGAGCTGCTTGAGACCGAGGGCGATGCGGCGCTTGGCCTCGTCGAAGTCGAGGATAACGACGTTGATCTTCTGGTCGAGCTGGACGATCTCTTCGGGGTGGTTGATGCGGCCCCAGGAGAGGTCGGTGATGTGGATGAGACCATCCACGCCGCCGAGGTCGACGAAGACACCGTAGGAGGTGATATTCTTGACGACGCCTTCGAGCACCTGACCCTTCTCGAGGTGGCTGATGATTTCGGCCTTCTGGGCTTCGATCTCGTCCTCGATGAGAGCCTTGTGGCTGACGACGACGTTCTTGTATTCGTGGTTGATTTTGACGACCTTGAACTCCATCTGCTTGTCGACATAGACATCGTAGTCGCGGATGGGTTTGACATCGATCTGGCTGCCGGGGAGGAAGGCCTCGATGTTCTCGAAGACGGTGACGATGAGACCGCCCTTGGTGCGGCTCTTGACGTAACCGGTGATGATTTCCTGATTGTCGTAGGCCTGGTTGACACGCTCCCAGCTCTTCAGGATGCGGGCTTTCTTGTGGCTGAGCATGAGCTGGCCATTGGCATCCTCCTGGCTCTCGACGTAGACCTCGATCTTGTCGCCGGCCTTGAAGTCGGGGTTGTAGCGGATTTCGCTGACGGGGATGACACCGTCGCTCTTGGCGCCGACATTGACGACGGCTTCGCGGTCGGTGATGGCGACGATGGTGCCTTCGATGACTTCCTGCTCGGTGAAGGAGTTGAAGCTTTGGTCGTAGGCGGCATCCTTTTCGCTGGCTTTCTGCTCGGCGATTTTACCGGCTTTCTCATCAATAGCATCCCAATCGAAGTCTGCCAGCGGCTGTACGTTCTTATAATCCATTCTTTTTTTGCGGGGAGTAAGCCCCGCGGCTTTTCTTTTTGTGCCTCCTGTCGCGGCACGGGTTCAACGATTTTTGTTCTAAACATCTGTCCGACAGACCATTGACAGGGTATGGCGCAGACAAAACGTGTTGCAAAGATACGAAATATTTTTTAATTGGGTGGATTTTTTTTCTTTCCGGGTGGCTCAAGGGGGCGGAAACCTAGGTTTTATGTTAAGTGGCTGTGAATGAAGATGGATGGGATGAAGGATAGGAGAAAGTGGGACGAAATCCCGAAAAAACGCCTCCTATGCTTGTACTACCATTCTCCTATACTTCTCCTTGGGTTCTCCTATGATGCGTATATGATGCGTATATGATGCTCCTATGTTTGGGTTTACGGTTTAAGGTTTACGGTTTAAGGTTTATGGTTTAAGTAGACATCGGGACTTCAAGACTTCGAGACTTCGAGAAGTTTTGATAGTTCTTTTAGTTTTGATTGAGAAAAAAAGATTTATGGATTTCGTGAGCGAAGCTAGCAGGAGAATTACGAGCGGGAGAACAGAAAAGAAGCAGGGGCGGCGCGTGGCGCCGCCCCTGCGGGGTATTACGGATTGTCAGTATGGGTTACTTGACAATGAGTTTGCGGATGGCGTTGGTGTTG
>ONGA01000013.1 GCA_900317285.1 uncultured Bacteroidales bacterium
GACATAGGAGCATCATATACGCATCATATACGCATCATAGGAGAACCCAAGGAGAAGTATAGGAGAATGGTAGTACAACCATAGGAGGCGTTTTTTCGCCAAACGAAAAAAAATTTCTCCTATCCCATTCGCCGCTTTTCCGCATTTTTCTCCTATCTCCCGACGATTCCAAACAAAAAAACAAAGAAAGGACGGAACCACTGTCCATCCTTTCCTTTCGTCGCGGAGAGAGAGGGATTCGAACCCCCGGACCCTCGCAGGTCAACGGTTTTCAAGACCGCCGCAATCGACCACTCTGCCATCTCTCCGAGTGCTTTCCTCTTCCGGAAAGCGGCTGCAAAAATACTACATTTCCCCGACATGGCAAAATTTATTTTTTCACAGCACGTTGAAAACTTTGCACGCGTATGTAAAAATTAATTCGTATTTTTGCAGCCGTTATGAGAAAAATTTGGATTGCATTTGTCAAGCTTCTCGGCTGGAAACTCATCCTCCCCGCCGAGGGCTCGCGCCCCGAACTGCAGCGCTGCGTCATCCCCGTCGCCCCGCACACGTCAGCCCTTGATTATCTGATTGGTACCACCTTCCTCTGGAGCCTCGGCGTCAACGGCAAAATCTTCATCAAGAAAGAGTTTTTCAAAGGCCCCCTGGGACCCGTCATGCGTCGCCTCGGCGCCATCTCCATCGACCGCGGAAACCGCCACAACGACATGATCGGCACCGCCGTGCGCGAATTCGCCAAGGGCGGCCCGCTGACAATCGTCATCACCCCCGAAGGCACTCGCAAGCCCACCAAACGCTGGAAACGCGGCTTCTGGGAGATTGCCCACCAGGCCGGCGTGCCCCTCGTGCCTGCCTACTGGGACTTCAAAAAGAAAGAAATCGGACTTTTCGACACCATCTGGACCACCGACGACTACGAGGCCGACCTCCGCAAGGTCCGCTCCCTCTACCGCAAGGAGATGGCGAAATACCCCGACCAGTTCATCGAAGTTGAATAAAAAAAACATCACAATATGGTAAGAAGAATCTTTGTAGAGAAGAAAGCTCCCTTTGCCGTGAAGGCAAAAGAGCTGAAGAACGAAATGAGCGAGTACCTCGGCATCGAGGCCGAAGAAGTGCGCGTGCTGATACGCTACGACGTGGAGAACGTCTCCGACGCCACCTTCGCCCAGGCCAAGCAGACCGTGTTCAGCGAACCCCCCGTGGACAACATCTACGACGAGGATTTCCCCCACAAGGCCGACGACTTCTGCTTCACCGTGGAATACCTCCCCGGCCAGTTCGACCAGCGCGCCGACAGCGCCGAGCAGTGCGTCAAACTGCTCAACGACAGCGAGGAACCCATCATCAAGAGCGCCACAACATACGTAATCTCTAGCAGCTCTAGCTTATCTAGCGAATCTAGAGAACAGATCATCAAGCACTGCGTCAACCCCGTCGACAGCCGCGTCACCGACGAGCCCAAGCCCGCCACCCTCGAGGACCACTTCGACGAACCCGCCGACGTCATCACCTTCGACGGCTTCAAGGACATGGCCGAGCCCAAGCTGAAAGAACTCTACGACGGCCTCGGCCTTGCCATGACCTTCGCCGACTTCAAGCACATCCAGCGCTACTTCCACGACGAGGAGCACCGCAACCCCACCATGACCGAAATCCGCGTCCTCGACACCTACTGGAGCGACCACTGCCGCCACACCACCTTCGCCACCGAACTGAAGGACGTGAAGTTCGACGAGGGTTATTACAAGCCCCTCATCGAGGGCGCCTTCCAGCAGTACCTCGCCGACCATAAGGAGCACTACGCCGGTCGCACCGACAAATTCGTCTGCCTGATGGACATTGGCACCCTCGCCGCCAAACGGCTCAAGAAAGCCGGCATCCTCGACGACCAGGAGCCCAGCGACGAAATCAACGCCTGCTCCATCGTGGTGCCCGTCGTCATCGACGGCAACAAGGAGGAGTGGCTCATCAACTTCAAAAACGAGACCCACAACCACCCGACGGAAATCGAGCCCTTCGGTGGTGCCGCCACCTGTCTCGGTGGTTGCATCCGCGACCCGCTTTCGGGACGCACCTATGTCTACCAGGCCATGCGCGTCACCGGCGCCGCCGACCCCACCAAGCCTCTCAACGAGACCCTCGCCGGCAAGCTGCCCCAGCGCAAGATTGTCACCACCGCAGCCCACGGCTACAGCTCCTACGGCAACCAGATTGGTCTTGCCACTGGCCTGGTGAACGAGATCTACCATCCCAACTACGTCGCCAAGCGCATGGAAATCGGCGCCGTCATCGCCGCTGCGCCACGCCGCGCCGTGAAACGCCTCACCTCCGACCCTGGCGACGTCATCATCCTGCTGGGTGGCCGCACCGGCCGCGACGGCATCGGCGGTGCCACGGGTGCCTCCAAGAGCCACACCACCAAGAGCCTCACCACCTGCGGTGCCGAGGTGCAGAAGGGCAATGCCCCCACCGAGCGCAAGATCCAGCGCCTCTTCCGCCGCGAGGAAGTCTCCAGCATCATCAAGAAGTGCAACGACTTCGGCGCAGGTGGCGTCAGCGTGGCTATCGGTGAACTGGCCGACGGCCTGCAGATCAACCTCGACCGCGTCCCCAAGAAATACGCCGGTCTCGACGGCACCGAGCTCGCCATCAGCGAAAGCCAGGAACGTATGGCCGTCGTCGTCGACCCCAAGGATGTCGACCTCATGCTGAAATATGCCGACGAGGAGAACCTCGAAGCCACCGTGGTCGCCACCGTCACCAAGGAACCCCGCATGGTCATCAGCTGGCGCGGCAAGGAGATTGTCAACCTCTCCCGCCGCTTCATCGACACCAACGGTGCCCACCAGGAGACCACCGTCAGCGTCACCATGCCTAAAAAAGCCACAGTGTCCGAGGCATCAGCCTCGGATATAAAAGGACTCTGGCTCAACACCCTGGCCGACCTCAACGTCTGCTCCCAGAAGGGCCTGGTCGAGATGTTCGACAGCAGCATCGGTGCCGGTAGCGTGGTGATGCCCTTCGGCGGCAAATACCAGCTCACACCCACCCAGAGCATGATTGGCAAGCTGCCTCTCCTAGATGGCAAATGCGACACCGTCACCATCATGTCCTACGGCATGGATCCCTACCAGACCACCTGGTCCCCCTTCCACGGTGCTGTGTATGCCGTGCTGAGTTCAGTGGCTAAGGTTGCCGCCGCCGGTGGCGATGCCAGCCGTGTGCGCCTCACCTTCCAGGAATATTTCAAGAAACTCGGCAACGATCCCTACCGCTGGGGAGAGCCCTTCACCGCCCTCCTCGGCGCCTACCACGCCCAGATGGGTCTCAAGCTGCCTGCCATCGGCGGTAAGGACTCCATGTCCGGCACCTTCAACGACATCGACGTGCCGCCGACGCTCTGCTCCTTCGCCGTGGGCATCAGCGACCTGCAGCATGTAGTCACCCCCGAGCTGAAACAAGCCGGCAGCCGCCTGGTGTTGCTCGACATCAAGGAAAAGGAATTCGGCATGCCCGACTACGATGACGCCCTCAACCAGTATGCCGCCCTGCGGAAAGCCATCGAGGCCGGTCAGGTGCGCAGCGCCTACGCCCTCGGCTTTGGCGGCATCATCGAGGCCGTCAGCAAGATGGCGTTCGGCAACAAGCTGGGCGTCCGCCTAGCCACCATGTCCGAGGCATCAGCCTCGGAACTGACAGCCAAGCACTACGGCTGGATTGTCGTCGAGGTGAAGGATGCCAAAGGATTGCCCTTCCGCTGCAAGGAAATTGGCGAAGTGACCGCCGAACCCGTCTTCGAGTGCAACGGCGAAAAGATTGCCCTCGAGGAGGCCCTCGCCGCCTGGCAGAAGACCCTCGAAGGAGTCTTCCCCACCAGAACCACTTCGCCCATTAGCCCCATTAAACCCATTAAACCCATTCACTTCGACACCGTCTACCAGTGCAAGCACAAAGCCGCCAAGCCGCATGTCTTCATTCCCGCCTTCCCGGGCACCAACTGCGAATACGACAGCGCACGTGCCTTCAACCGCGCCGGTGCCGAAAGCGAGATTATCGTCTTCCGCAACCAGAACGGCCAGCAGATCCGTGAGAGTGTCGACGCCTACGTGAAGGCCATCAGCAACAGCCAGATCATCATGATTCCCGGCGGTTTCAGTGCAGGCGACGAGCCCGAAGGCAGCGCCAAGTTCATCACGAGCGTCTTCCGCAACCCGCGCATCGCAGAGGCTGTAATGGAACTCCTCAACAAGCGCGACGGTCTGATGCTGGGCATCTGCAACGGCTTCCAGGCCTTGGTGAAACTCGGTCTTGTGCCCTTCGGCGAGATCCGTCCGCAGGCCGAAGACGCCCCCACGCTGACCTTCAACACCATCGGCCGCCACCAGAGCAAGATGGCGTTCACACGTGTCACCTCCAACCTCAGCCCCTGGCTGCAGCGTGCCGAACTGGGTGCCACCTACGCCATTCCCATCTCCCACGGCGAGGGCCGCTTCGTGGCACCGCAGGAGTGGATTGAACGCCTGTTCAAGAACGGGCAGGTCGCCACACAGTACTGCGACCTCTCGGGCATGCCCACCATGGACGAGGAGTACAACATGAACGGCTCCTACTGCGCCATCGAGGGTATCACCAGCCCCGACGGCCGCGTCCTCGGCAAGATGGGCCACTCAGAGCGATGGAGCAAAGGTTCCGCCATGAATATCCCCGGCAACTTCGACCAGCAGCTCTTCGAATCCGGCGTGGAATATTTCAAATAATCCAGCAAAATCGACACGGGGCATGGATACCTGCATCCACGCCCCGTGTTTTCAGTAACAATCCCATGAAAAAACTGACTCTTTGCCTCTCTCTAGCCGTCCTTTTGTTGGCTGGCTGCAGACATGACAACAAGGAATTCAAGACACACACCATCAGTGGAGAAAAGTGCTGGCTTCAGATTTTTGACGAGCCGTACGTTTTCGACCTCGATACTATCGGTGTGAAGGTAACCTACTCCCTGCAATGGCCCGACAAGGGCGTGATAAGTCCGGCGGCCGAGCGGGAGCTGATGTTCCTTTGCTTTGGTGACAGCAACAAAGTCAATGTGGAGTCCGCCATCCAAGGCTGGATTGTGGAAGACGTCAACGATTTGCAACCCGTGGAGAGCTTCAACGAGGAACCTGGTTACAGCTATCTCGACATCCAGGGCACCTGCCGTAAAGACAGCACGCTTGCAACCTTTATCATCCAAACCGAAGGCTTCCCTTTCGGAGCTGCACATGGCATGCACTCGACCAACTTCCTGACTGTCGACCTTGAAACCGGCAATGCCATCCACCTTCCCGACCTCGTCGCCGACACCAACCTCCTCTGTGAGGCCATCGCCCATGCCATCCAGGACCTTGAGGTCAACAAGGAGATTCTGGAATGCCTCTTCGACGAGTTCCGCAATGTGGAGCGCATGCCTATGCCCGAGGACTTCTTCATCGACTCCACCCGCAGCACCATCGTCGTCAACTACGGTCTCTACCACATCGCCCCCTACGCCTGCGGCATCCAGAGCGTGGTGCTCCCCATCTTCTGGCTCTCCAAGCACGTCGCCCTCACCCCCTACGCCAAGCGCCTCTTCGGACCCGGAAGTAGCCTCACCCCCTAACCCCTCTCCAAGAGGGCGAGGGGAGTTGATAGCGGGAGCAAATCCAAATTCCTTCAGATTTCCAGGATTTTCCCCGACACGACGAAAGAAAAAAGCAGAAAAAAAATTTTCCAAGATTTCCAATATCTCGCGAAGCGGGAGAAGACAAGAACGATAACAAAAAAACATATAGAATCATGAAAAAGCAAGACGTTTTAAAAGGACTCAAACCAGAGCGCGTGTGGCACTGGTTCGGTGAAATCATGCAGATTCCGCGCCCCTCGAAGCACGAAGAGCGCATCTCGGCCTACCTCGTGAACTGGGGCAAGGAGCACGGTCTCGAGACCAAGAGCGACAAGCTGGGCAATGTGCTCATCCGCAAGCCCGCCAGCAAGGGCTACGAGAAGAGCGCCGGCGTGTGCCTGCAGGCTCACATGGACATGGTCTGCGAGAAGAACAGCAGCAAGAAGTTCGACTTCATGAAAGACCCCATCCAGCCCGTGCTGGACGGTGAGTGGCTCACGGCCGACGGCACCACCCTCGGCGCCGACGACGGTATCGGCGTGGCCGCCATCCTCGCCATCCTCGAGGACAAGAAGATTGCCCATCCCGCACTCGAAGCCCTCATCACCGTGGACGAGGAGACGGGTCTCACTGGCGCCAACGGCCTCAGCAAGAGCTGGCTCAAGAGCGACATTCTCCTCAACTTCGACGACGAGGACGAGGGCGAGTACTGCATCGGCTGCGCCGGCGGCATCGACACCACCGCCGAGATGGACTACAAGCTGGTGCCTGCCGTGAAGGGTCACAAGGCTTTCAAGGTGAAGGTGAGCGGCCTGGTGGGCGGCCACAGCGGCGACGACATCAACCGCGGCCGCGCCTGCGCCAACAAGCTGCTGAACCGCATCCTCTGGGAGGGTACCTATAAATACGGCATGCGCCTCGCCACCATCGACGGAGGCAACCTGCGCAACGCCATCGCCCGCGAGGCCGAGGCCCTCGTCACCGTGCCCGACGACAAGGTGCGCGCCTTCAAGACCATGGTCACCAAGATGGGCAAAGCCATGGTGTTTGAGTTCCGCAGCACGGAGCCCGAGATGGAGTTCGAGATTCGCGACGTCAAGGAGATGCCGAAGAAACTCATCGACAAGGACACTCAGGAGCGCTTGGTGAACCTCCTCTACGCCTGCGCCCACGGCGTGCTGGCGATGAGCCGCGAGATTGAGAACTTCGTGGAGACCTCCACCAACCTCGCCTCCATCAAGATGCGCGACGGCATCATCCACATCGCCACCTCGCAGCGCAGCTCCGTGGAGAGCGCCAAGATGGCCGCCGCCGCCAAGATGGAAAGCACCTTCCGCCTGGCGGGCTGCCGCGTGAAGCACAGCGACGGCTACCCCGGCTGGACGCCCAACCCCGACAGCCGCGTGCTGAAGGTGGGCGTCGAGGTCTACAAGAAGATGTACGGCAAGGAGCCCGTGGTCCGCGCCATCCATGCCGGCCTCGAATGCGGCCTCATCGGCGAGAAATATCCCAACATGGACATGATCAGCTACGGTCCCACACTGCGCGGCGTCCATAGCCCCGACGAGCGCATCGAAATCAAGACCGTCGAGATGTTCTGGAACCAGACGCTGGAAATCCTCAAGAAGTTGAAATAAACCTCAACACACTGAAAACCAACAGGGAGTGGACCGATTCCGCTCCCTGTTATTTTTTTGTCGTGAAAAAAAATCAAAATATTTCTCGGAGGGTAAGAAAAAAGTTGTATCTTTGTCGGTGCAAAACAGGATAAAACCGCTATCCGTTATTTAAAATAAGCACTGACACACAGACAGTTAGTCTTTTCAGCAGCAGCATCGGAGCGTTTTTTCATTTGTTTTTTTTCATTAACACCCAATAGATTCCGGACGGTAGGTCTATACTAGGTCTATGGTACCTCTATTGTAACTCTATGGTAGGTCTATGGATGCGTATATGTCGCAACTATGTTGCACCTATCCCGGCCCTATGTCATTGGGGGAGGGGAAAATGGACATATGGACAATGCTCTAAAACGCGGAATGCACGGCACGCACGGATTGGCCTTCAAGACGGTGTGCATCCTCCATGCCCTGAGCGTATTCGTCAAATTCGAAGTCCCACGCCTGGAACGGTCGGTCCGTATTGAGCGAGGCGGACCAGTAGAGGCCGTCTCTGCCTGCGTACCAGAGTTTGGAGCCTTCGCGAAAGCCAGCAGCGGGCAGGAAAAGGCTGTTGCCGTTAACGGCGGTGCAGAGGCAGCCGTTTACGCCGTCAACAGACGTCCATTCCACGGTGGTATTGTCGAGGAGTTCCTGCCACTCTTCCTTGGTGGGGATGCGTGCACCGTTGCCCAACCAGATGGCCGCGACATCGTCGTTGGGAGACAAGGTGGTCAGGTTGTCGGTGAAGCCGTTGAGACCATACTCCGGTTTGTTGCAGTACTTGGACAATTTGTCCCCGGCGTCGCCATAAGCATAGGTGCTCCATTCGTACACGTTCTTCGTACCGATCTCCCCCCAGGCAAAGTAGTCGCCATATTCCACTGGGGCGCTGGCGCCCACGTTGCATGAAGCCCACAACAAGCCACTCGGCAAGCCGAGGTCAACCCACTCGACCGTTGCATTGCTGCTGTTGTTTTCTTCCTTGCCGCAGCCCACATAGGTCACAGTCATCATGACCACAACAGCCGCAAGCATTGTTTTCATAGTTTGTTTCACGGTATTGAAATTTATTGAACGTTTGATTTATTGCGATTTACAAGCCCAGAGCCCCTCATAACACCATGCAAATATACGAAAAAGGAAATACACTGACTACTCCTCCTTTGCATACATTTCGCACATTTGGGATATTTTTTCCTTTACGGTATCTCTTAAACCAACCGGAGATAATACCTCGACTGAATCGCCATAAGACAGTATTTCTTGAATAAAATCAGAGGTGGGTCGAATGGACAAACAAAACAAGCTATATTCATCGGTTCTCTTTACTTCTTTTTGAGAAATGTGTAACGGCAGCGAGCGCAAGTAATTAGCTCTTGAAGGAGTCGCTTTAAGTTTGACTATTTCTACTGGAATGGATTTATCGACATACACACCATAAGCGCCAGAAAAGAAATCCCCTGCGTCATAGTCATGGGGTAAAACAAAAGATTCCTCCTCTAACTCTACGTTTGTCATTCGGTCGATGGAATATATCCTTTCTTTCTTGTTTCCACAATAGCCAACAACATACCACCGACGCTTGAAAAGTTTTATACAAAGAGGGATGAAAGCCGCATAATGAATTACGTCGTTAGTCCAGAATGGCGAGTAATCAAACCGGGCCTTCCTATTTTCATGAATGGCAGTTAGCCATGTGGGGAGTGATTGTTCTGCTGATGGAATTTCTTCAAGTAAAATCCGTTCACATATCTTCTTGTTTTGTACTAAGACGTTGTTTACAGACACCGACGATAAAAGCCATTGACGGAATCGCGACATACCCTTTATTTCGTCCTCATCCGCTATGTAATAACGATAGCCATCAGTATCGCAACAGATTTCAATGCCGAAGATTTCTTCAATATCCTTTCTGTGATTGTGAAAAGTTCTGATATTGTACGAAGAACCGCCTGATATTGCATCTGCATATTGGTACTTTCGACAAATCTCTTCAAATGTTATTCCTTCGCTTCCAGCACGACTAACCGTGTCTATCAACCATACGTATTTGTTTAGGATGCTCATGCAAAATATTTTTTGCAAAGATACGAAAAAAAATACCCTATGAATCATTTTTTCACACCTCTTTAGTATATTTGCATTAAATAAAAACAAGACATGGAAAAGAAAAACATCAAACAAAGTACTGACACAGAGCACATAAGCGAGTTTGTCAGAAAAATCCAAAACGGGGAAATACCATTCGTTGTGTCAAAGACACCTGCAAGAAACAAGTATCATAAGTATGGTTCGCTTAAAACACTGGACAAATTGGTTGACTCCCCAGACCTTGAGGACAGAATTAAGGCTGCGAAGATGGGATATGGACTTGAGAAATTGATGGACGACAATGATGATCGTGTGTTGAATGCTGTCTGGGAATATACTAAACCTCAGGATGAAGAATCTGAGAGTGAGCAGTAACGGAAAACAAGAACTGATTATTAAAAAAAATGTATCTTTGCAATGGGAAAAGACAATAATAAATATAGTGAAATAGACGCTGAAGTCAAACCATTATTAAATAATAGTATGGATATAATTAAAGAAAAGCAACGGGTTTGGGCCATACGCAACGGGAAAAAGTTGCGAAATGACTATGATTTATACATAACCAATGTTGAAGATAATATTTTCAATGGTCTATCCCAAAAAACAAGAAAAGAATTCGATGATGCAAGGGGTGGTGAACTTAAAGATATTGAAAAGCATCCCGCAAAAATGTCTGCCCTACTCTCTTCATCGGCGTTGTGTGTAAATATTTTCCAATATTTTCAAGACAAATCGAAAGAATTGAAGTTGCTTTTGTTAAGAGAATGCAAACTGGTACGTAATGACTACAATTGTGACGATGTTATCATCAAGTTTGAATGCACAGATTATCCAATTTGCTCTGGTAAAGAAATAATTGCCACGCCTAACATTGATATAGTTATTATAACTATCAAAAACAATGAAGAGGATAAGATATTCGCCATTGAAAGCAAGTTCACTGAACCTTATAAAAAGTCTCATCATTATTTCCTGAACGAGAAATACTATAAAGATGGACAAAACGCGCCATATTGGAAATCGATGGGAGACCTGTACGAGAAACTTGGAATTGAATATGCAGAAAAAAAGGAATACAAGAACAAAAATGATATTCTGCATGGAAAAGAAATAGATGAACTCAAAAGATATAAATATCTTAACGCATTACAACTGATAAAACACCTTATGGGTGTCCGGTGTAAATGGAGAAACAAAAGCCAAATCAAGTTGGTTTATTTTTTCTATGATTCTTTGGGACAAGAAGGAAATATCCATCGCACCGAAATATCGAAATTCAATACCTTTATTGAAAAAGCAACTGGTGTTGGCTTCAATTATATTTCTTACCAAGAACTCATTTGTAATCTAACGAAAGCCTTACCTTATAACGAGCATAAAGAATATATAGATTATATTACGGAAAGGTATTTATAATAAGCGTGGAAGTTTGCACATTGAAGATATTGCACATTTCGGACACTCATGGTAAGCACCGTGAACTAAATACATTGCCAACAGCAGACGTACTTGTTCATAGTGGGGACTTTACGATGGGTGGCAGCGATAGTGAGGCTTTGGACTTCCTGGAATGGTTGTGCATCCTTCCATATAATCACAAGATATTCATTGCCGGAAACCACGACGACTGCATGATGGACGCGACACTAGAGGGCTTGCCAGATGGGGTTCATTATCTTGCTGACAGTGGGGTATGTATTGACGGCGTATATTTCTACGGCATGCCTATGTTTTGTGGCGTTGCAAATGGTAAAATGCAAGAAATAGAACGATGTGGAGATATTCCGAATAAGGTGGATGTTCTGATAACCCACCGCCCTCCATTTGGCATTTTGGATGGTGACGAAAACAAACACTTCGGAAGTGCCTCTTTACTTCATAAAATCATTGACATTCAACCTCACGTACATCTATTTGGGCATGCTCACAAAGGATACGGAATGAAGGAATGGAAAAAAATTATTTTCAGTAATGCCAGTGTGGTTGATGAAAATTATAACATCACAAATGCGGCGAAGTTGATAAGTTACTGATTTTTTTTTCCTTGCAGCAAATTTTCACTAGAGATGAGGGGAAGGATTGCGAGCGTGAAGCTCGCGATCCTAGAGGGAGGGACTTTACCAAAATCAAAAGTGAGCACCGCTTTGCGGTTCTTATTTTTTTATACACATACCACAGCCTGAAAGCGAGCTTTCGCCGTGGTATGTGTATAAAAAAAAGCAGGACTGGCGTCCTGCTCACTTTTGATTTTGGTAGCGGGGGAAGGATTCGAACCGACGACCTCCGGGTTATGAGCCCGACGAGCTACCACTGCTCTACCCCGCACTCTCTTAAATTGAAATTTGAGAATTTAAAACTGAAAATTTTGTCTTCTCTCGTTTCAAAACCGGGTGCAAAAGTACGAACTTTTCCCGAAATGACCAAATTTTTCTTGTTTTTTATTTGCTATTGTTTGATTATATGCTTGTTAAATACACCCACATCGGTCTTCACACGGAGGGTGTAGGTACCTGCAGGGAGCCCTTCGAGCGAGATTTTGAGGTCGCCGGAGAGGGTCGTCTTGGGGTTGTCGTCGCGAAGGACGGTACGACCCAACGCATCGACGAGCAGGAGCTGCGTGGCAGAGAGGCCGGAGAGGGAGAGCTGCACGTCGCCAACGGTGGGGTTGGGACTGAGGGTGACGGGGTCGGCGGCATCGTCGAGGTCGCGGATGCCGGCAAGGTTGCTGGCGGTGGTGTCCTGCCAGATGGCGAAGAAGGTCCAGTTGCGGTCGACATAGGCAATGGAGCCGGGCTGATAGATGGTGTCGAGACCCTCGCTGTTACGGCACCAGCCAAGGAAGATGCAGTTTTTCTTGGTGAAGGTGCACTGGGGCATTTCAACGCCGTCGCGCGAACAGTAGGTCTTGGTGTACATGAGTCCGCTGCCGCTGTTGGGGTTGAGGTAGATATAGTTGTTGGAGATGGTCTTGAGATGGAGGCGGCAGACGGTGTCGAGGTGCTGGAGGAGGGTGTCGTAGGTGCCGCCGGGGAGGGTGTAGTCGAAGAAGGTATACTCGGTGTTGAGGCGGCAGATGGTGTCGTAGTAGTCGACGGTGTCGAATGTTTCGGGGATGGGTTTAATGTTGAAGAGGGCGCCCTGGTTGTAGTTGAAGGTGTAGGTGGCATTGCCGCCCGCGCCACCGGAACCCGGGGCGAGGTTGTTGACGGTGTAGTAGCCGTCGCCGCTGCCGCTCCAACCCCAGTTGAAGTGGTAGTAGCCGGTGCCGGAGGCGCCGTCGAGGACGAAGGCGTGGCCGCCCTCACGGTCGTAGCCGTAGTAGAGGATGGGGCGACGTGCCGCCATCTCGGTGTCGATGTAGGCAGTCCACTCGGCTTCGGAGGAGAGGTTGTCGCGGGTGACGGAGAAGATGGAGGTGTCGTATTTGAAGTACTGGACGAAAGCGTTCTCGGCGCAGGGGGACTCGGGACCGTACCAGGCGGCTGTGAAAGCGCCGCTGGAGGCGCCATAGTCCATGTCCACGGCGACGCCGCAATGGTAGGAGATGGTGGCGAGGGCGGCAGTCTGTTCGGAGGTGGCGGCCATGCGGACACGGTTGGGCATGCGCGACCAGTGGTAGGTGGTGTTGGCGAAGTCGGCGGAGAGGGTGCCGTAGTTTTCGTGGGTATAGGAGTGGGAGCCGGTGCCGCAGGAGGGGTGACCCCAGAATTTCATGATTTGCGCCATTGCAGTGGCGACGCATCCCACGACGGTGCGGAAGCGACCTTCCTGGTCGTAGGGGCAGAGGTTGTTGTAGGGAGAGCCCTGGTCCCAGGTGGTGGAGAGAAGCGGGCCGATGGTGTCGCTTGAGGTGGAGAAGAGCGGAGTACCGGGGGTGGCGAGGGCCTGCCAGGCGCTGGCGACGGCGGGAGAGGTCTCCCCCACCTCGGCGGCTGCGGCGACCTGCGCATCATAGCCACGGAGCCAATAGCGGAGCTCGCTGTTGAGCTGCTTGGACAGGGGGGCGTCGAAGGCGTAGCCGAGGATGGGCTGGACACAGTCGTCGGCGGGGAGGATAACGAAGCCGGCCTCGCCGTTGACGAAGAGGTAGAGATGCTGCAGCTCGTCGACCATCAACTCGTCGAGCCATTCGACAGGCTTGACGTTGCTCGGGCGATGGCTGTTCCAGAAATGGATGGCGGCATTGCGGGCGGTGTTGACGCCGACGGGTGCCGCGAAAGCGGAGGAGAGGAACAATATTGCCGAAAGGATGGCGATTGATTTTTTCATTTTTTAATCCTGTGGGGTTTTTATCTGTTGAAATTTGCTTTTCCTTCGTTGAGCCAGTCGATGAACTGCTGCACGTCGCGGTCGTACTTGTAGTTCTCGGCGGTGAGCACGCGGCCGTCGGCGTCGATGACGACGTAGTAGGGCTGGGCGTTCATGTCGAAGGCCGTCTTCTCGAAGTTGAGGTTGCGACGGCCGAGGGTCTTGATGGTACGACCCTTGTCGTCGACGACCCACTCGCTCTCGGGCAGTTCGATAGTGTTGGCGTCGCAGTAGAGGGAGACCATGACGTAGTCGTTGTTAAGGATGCGTTTCACCTCGGGGTCGCTCCACACGTAGTGTTCCATCTCACGGCAGTTGGCGCAGGTTTTGCCGGTGAAGTCGATGAAGATGGGTTTGCCCTGCTGGCGGGCGAAGGCTTTTGCCTCGTCGAGGTCGAAGAAGGCCTCGAATCCCAGGGGCATGTGGAGCTGGTCGGTGTACTTGCGGTCGGCGGGGAGTTTGCCCACCTGTGCGGTGCCGACGGATGCCGAGGGCTGGTTTTCGACGACTATTTTCTCGATGTTGAAGTCCTGGGTCTCCATGGGGGGGACGAAGCCGGAGATGCCCTTGAGGGGGGCGCCCCAGAGACCGGGAATCATGTAGACCACGAAGGAGAGGTCGAGGATGGCGAGAAGGAGGCGGCCGGTGCCGAGGTGTTCGACGGGGTCGTCGCCCTTGAAACGCAGTTTGCCGAGGAGGTAGAAACCGAGGAGGGCGAAGATGACAATCCAGAGGGCGAGGTAGATTTCGCGGTCGAGGAGACCCCAGCCGCAGTAGAGGTCGGCCTGCTGGAGGAACTTGAGTCCGAACGCCAGTTCGAGGAAGGCGAAGACGACCTTGACGGTGTTGAGCCAGGAGCCCGATTTCATGTTCTTGAGGAACTGGGGGAACATGGCGAGGAGGGTGAAAGGCGCGGCAAAACCGATGCCAAAGCCCAGCATGGTGACGAGGGAGACCCAGCGGTCGGTGGAGCTGGTGGTGAGACCCACGAGGGCAGCGCCGAGGATAGGACCGGTGCAACTGAAGGAGACCAGCACGGTGGTCAGCGCGATGAAGAAGGGGGCGAGGAGACCGCCCTTGTCGGCCTGCTCGTCGCTGGAGTTGATCCACTTCTCAGGCATCTTGATTTCAAAGAGGCCGAAGAAACTGAGGGCGAAGGTGAAGAAGATGCAGAAGAAGAGGAGGTTGGGAATCCAGTGGGTACCCATGACGTAGAGCGACTCGGGACCGAGGATGAGCGCGAGGATGGCGCCCAGGACGGCGAAGAGGAAGACGATGCTAAGGCCGAAGAACCATGCCTGACGGCGACCCTTGCGCTTGTTTTCGACGCCGCGCATGAAGAAGTTGACGGTCATGGGAATCATGGGGAAGACGCAGGGGGTGAACATGGTGAGGATGCCGCCGCCAAAGGCGAGGAGGAATATCACCAAGAGGCTCTGGTGCTTTTCTGCGTTACTCTCAGGCTCGCTCTCCGCGGCCACAGTATCTTGCGAATCATCGCTGCTTTCGGCGGCTGTCACGCTGTCCTGTTGCTGTTCCACAGCTTCAGCTGCCGCTGCTTCTTTTGCTTCGACTTTGGCGCCAGGCACCGTGAAGGAGAAGTCGCGGTCCTCGGGGGCGATGCAGCTGCCGTCGTTGCAGAGCTGGTAGCTGAAGGTGCCCTTGACGGAGAAGTCCTTGCCGGAGAGGCGCTTCACTTTCTGACGGAAGACGACGGTGCCGCTGAAGGACTTGACGACGCAGCCAAAAATCTCGTCCATCTCCTCGTGGGGTTTGGGTTCCAGGACTTTGCCCACACGCTGGTAGTCGGGCGAGGCTGTGAATTCGAAGTTGATGGCGAGGGGGCCGTTGGGGTCGGTATGCTGCGAGTAGAGATGCCATCCGGCGTCGAGCTTGGCGGTGAACACCAGTTCGGCCTCGTCGGCGGAGGTCTCCTTGACGGAGAAGGACCATTTGACGGGGTCGAGTTGCTGGGCTTTGAGGGTCGTGAGTTGGGAACCGAGAATCAGGCTGAGGAAAAACAGCAATAAGGATTTCTTTTTCATGAGGGTGGGCCTTTAGTATTTCAGGTTGAATTTGATGCGTTTCTCGCCGCGATGGGTGGATACCACGACGGTATAGTTCCCCTTGGGCATGCGGTTGATTTTGATTTTCTGGTTGTTGGTATAGTTGTCGACCGTTTTGACGGTTTTGCCGTTGCTGTTGATGAAGGTGACGGTGGCGTAGGCACTTTCGATGGAGATGGTGATGTAGCCGTCGGCGAGGTGGGGGTTGATGTGCACATGCTCGTCGCTTGCCTGACGTTCGGAGTCGCGAGTCTGTTTGCCGCGGGCATTGTTCTGTGCGACAGTCTTCTCGGGCATCTGGAAGCCGGAGAGGCGCGCCAGGCCGCGGGTGTCGTTGCCGAACCAGATGTTGCCGTTGCCGTCGCTGACGACTTTGTAGATGTTGCCTTCGGGAATCTGGCTGTTGCGGGAGGTGAAGGTTTCCCAGCGGCTGACGCCGTCGAAGACGGCAGCACCCTGGCTGGTGGCAATCCAGAGGAGGCCGTTCTCGTCGATGGCGATGTCGTTGACCTGGTTGCTGGGGAGGGGGCTGTTGGAGGTGTTCCACACGCGCCAGTTGTCGCCGTCGTAGGAGACGAGGCCGGAGAGGGTGCCGAACCATTTGACATTGTCCTTGTCGATGGCGACAGCGGGGACGATGTTGTCGGGGAGGCCTGAGTTGCCGGTGGTGTAGCTTATCCAGCGCTTGCCGTTGTAGAGGCTGATACCGGCGTTGGTGGTGATCCACTTGCGGTTGGAGCGGTCGACGGCGATGTCGAGGATGAAGTCGCTGAGGAGGCCGCAATCGTCGGGGGTGTATTTTTCCCAGTCGTTGCCGTCGTAGGAGATAAGGCCGCCGAGGGTGACGCCTATCCAGAGGACGCCGTCCTGGTCGATGACCATTTCTTTGACGAATTTCATTTTGAGGCGGCGGGTGACGTCGTTGTGCTCGGTCCAGTGGGTGCCGTCCCACTCGATGACGCCGTAGTCGTCGGTGCCAATCCAGAGGATGCCGCGCGGGTCGGTCATCAGGCAGTTGACGGATTGGTTTTCAAGCTTTTCGTTGAACATGGCGTAGTCGGTCCAGGAGAGCCCCTTGAGGCGGCAGAGACCTTGGTAGGTGCCCGCCCAGACGCCGTCGGCATCGGCGGAGATGGCGGAGATGTTGTTGCCGCAGATGTCGGAGTTGCGGACATCGAAGAGCACCCAGGAGCCGTTGTTCTGTGCAAATGATTCAGTTCCTATGAGACCCAAGAGGCCGATGAGGGCGATGAGGGCGAGTGTTGATTTTCTTGTCATGTTTTATGTTTTTCTTTCTTTGCTGCAGGGAACAGGATATTATTGAGTATCAGACGATAGCCGGGAGAGTTGGGATAGAGGGAGAGGTCGGTGGGCGGGTCGCCGACATAGTGGCGGTAGTCCTCGGGGTCGTGACCGCCGAGGAAGGTCCAGGTGCCCTTGCCGTAGTCGCCGTGGAGGTAGCGCACCTCGTTGAATTCCTTGTTTTCGGCGAGGATGATGCAGCTGGTTTTGACGGTTTCGCGGCGGAAGGCAGTGGTCTGGCCCATGAAGCCGTGGACGATGCGTGTGTGGTTCTGGGTGAGCATGGTGGGAATCCAGTCCCATTTGGCGGAGAAGTCGAAGAGGAGGAAGAAGTCGTTTTTCTCGTTGACGGTGCGCTGGCGGGAGCGGTCGTCGATGTCGATGGTGGAGATTTCGTATTCGGAGGGGTTGGTGCTGATGCGGAAATCCTTGAAGGCAAAGCACTTGCTGTAGTCGAGGAGTTCCTGTGCGTTGGGCTGCATGGGGTCGCCGTCGAACATGACATCGCAGATGTCGACGCCTTCAGCGGCGAGGGCGACATCGTAGCTGTCGGGTGCGGAGCACATGGCGAAGAGGAATCCGCCGCCCATGACGAAGTCGCGTATTTTCTTCGCAACGGCGAGCTTGAGCTGGCTCACTTTGCTGAATCCAAGCTTGTTGGCCATTGCCTCCTGGGTGCGGACATCCTCGATGTACCACTGCTGGTTGTGGTGGCTGCCCCAGAACTTGCCGTATTGGCCGGTGAAGTCCTCGTGGTGGAGGTGGAGCCAGTCGTAGGTGGGGAGGACGCCGGAGACGACTTCTTCGTCGTAGACGACGTCGTAGGGTATTTCGGCGTAGGTGAGGACGAGGGTGACGGCGTCGTCCCAGGGGAGTTTGCTCTTGGGGGAGTAGACGGCGATGCGGGGCGCTTTCTGGAGCTTGACGGCATCCATGTTGACGGCGGGGTCGGCGATGTGGCTGAGGATGGCGCTGCTCTGGCCGTCGGCGATGATTTCACAGGTGACGCCGCGGAGACGGCACTCGCGCTCGATGGCGTCGGCGTGTTTCATCATGAAGGCGCCGCCGCGGTAGTTGAGGAGCCAGGTGACCTCGACGTCGCGCTGGAGGGCCCAGTAGGCGATGCCGTAGGACTTGAGGTGGTTTTTCTGCATGTCGTCCATGGGGATGAGCAGGTAGCTCGCGTGCGCGTGCGCGAACAAAAAAAGGAGAAGCAACACGGTGGTCACACGTTTCAGGTGTGTCCCAAGGGGGCTGCCGATATGGTTTTCGATTCTCAATTTTCAGTTTTCAGTTGTTGTGCGGATAGGGGGACTCGAACCCCCACTCTTTTCAGAACCAGATCCTAAGTCTGGCGCGGCTACCGATTACGCCATATCCGCGGTTTGGATTTTCGGGGTGCAAAGATACGCACTTTTTTCGAAACGGGGTCTTTTTTAAGATTTTTTTTTCTTTCGGCATGGGGGGGGATAGGAGAAATTTCTCCTATGTGGGGTTGGGAAGCCTCCTATGGTTGTACTACCATTCTCCTATGGTTCTCCTATGGTTCTCCTATGATGCGTATATGATGCGTATATGATGCGTCTATGTCGGGGTCATTTGCGGGCGTTGGCGCGTCGGGCCATCTCGAAAAGTGCTGCCGGGAGGTGGCAGTAGCCGTCGGGATGCTTGTCGAGATAGTCCTGGTGACTTTCGTCGGCGGGGAAGAAGGCGCGGAGGGACTCGACCTCGACGGCGAGGGGGTTGCTGTAGCCGTGCTGCACCTGTCGGAAGACCTCGTTGATGACGGGGCAATCCTCGGGGTCGATGTAGTAGATACCAGTGCGATAGCGCGTTCCCTCGTCCTCGCCCTGCCGGTTGACGGAGGTGGGCTCGATGCAGAGGAAGTAGAGGTCGAGGAGCTTGCGGAGGGGCAGGATGTCGGGGTCGAAGACCACGCGGACGGTTTCGGCATAGCCCGTGCGGTCGGTGTAGACCTGCTCATAGTCAGGGTTTTCGGTGTTGCCGTTGGCGAAGCCTGTCTGGGTTTCAAGGACGCCGTTGATCTGCTTAAGATAGTGCTGGACGCCCCAGAAGCAGCCGCCAGCAAGGAATATCGTCTTGGTCATGTCAGTGCGAGTTGAAATTGAAAAGGATAACGCGGGAAGCGGGGAAATATTGTGTTGTGCCGGAAAAGGGGGTCTGCCGCAGGAAAATCATTAGTTTTAGGGATTGCACGGCTGGAGGGGGGTGCGTACCTTTGCAACAGGAAAACAAAATACCGGACTATCTGTAAACAACTAATTATCAAACAAACAAAAAAGAAAAAGCATGGGACTTTTTAGCAAAATCTTCAGCAATGCGCGCAAACCGGAAGGTTTTATGGGGCGCATGATGGTGAACGGGATGAACGGCGGCCCGCACGCCCGCATGGCGGAATGGGGTTTGTCGTTCGTGTATCTGGCCGAGATGACTCATTATACCCATTTTCAAAATCGATTGGCGTTGTAATGATTCATTTTAGGCATTTTCAAAATCATTTGGGACTGTAATGATTCATTTTAGCCGTTTTCAAAATCATTTGGAAGCCTAAAAAAACTTTCTGAGCACCGTTATTGTTGTTGGTTCATGATTTCTTTGATTTTGATATCTAATTCTTCCATGACATTTTCATATTCCCTTTTAATCCGATAATATTGTTTGTGTTCTTTGATTTGTTCATCATTTTCTTCTATGTTTTTTCTAAACTCCTTGATTGCATGTTCAACAGACCTGCCATTGTATGGAGAGCGTTTATCATGTATTATCCTTTTACCATTAGCATTCTCTACAATCATATTTGCTCCAGTTAGGGACATTTCAGATAACTCGCTAATAAAAATGCTTAAATAACCGAAAATATTCGTAAAATCATCTCTTTCGGAATTAAGCGCAGATAAGATTGCATGGTGCATAAATATTACAGCATCCGCATCGTGCATCAGTCCCAGCTGATTCTGGTATGATATGAGCGAATGCATAATGTCGATATTCTCTTGCGACCGCTTTTCGTACATATCCACTTGATTTTGCAGTTGTTCAAATTCCTCTGCAATCTTCTCGTTACGTCTGATGGATTCTTTCACATCAATGGTATTCCAAATCTGATAACCAACCATAAGCGTAGCACAAATGGCAATTAGTCCTACTGCAACGCCAATATAGTTGATTTCGCAGCCGCAAATGGTTACTCCATAGGTCAAAGATATAACTAAAGCCACCACGGAGAGTACCGTTGCCAAAATACTGAAAAACTTTGCTGAATCTTTATGTTTCATTTTGATATATTATTATTCTCTTAATTCTGGATATTTCCATTCCCATTTTAATGTAAACGTGAAAATGTAGGTGTACGTTGTTGAGCCTACCTGCACTGGCAGCATCAATCTCATTTCTTTTCCATCATTCACTCCACCATTATTATAACCTCCGTAACCGCCCATCAACCGCTTACCTCCATAGTATTTCTCAGAACAAAAAAAGTCTGATAGCTGTGCAAGCGCTGGTATTATGGCCGGTTGTTGGCTTTTTTGGAGCGCTTCAATATCAGCCCCTTTGTGTAGTATCCTTTCCGTAAACCCATCGAAGTTCACGATTATAGCTTCATCCCATAGCAACTTCATCGTACTGTTCGTCATGTTTTTTAACATAAAGTCGAATCTCATGTCATACTCAAGAGCATTCCACTTGATTGATATTATATTATCTTCATAAATTGAACTATTTGTAATCTTACCCTTTCTTACATTTTGGTTTTTGGGCTTTTCAACTTTTGTAAGCTCAAAATGATAATCACCTGCATTTTTTTTCCCTTGCAGAATAACGGTATTGATTGAGTCTATTTTACTCTTCTCATGCAGTTCTTTTGATGCAAGGTCATTGCCCGTATACACGTAGATTCCACTACTCAAGTTCGAGTTGACCCACCAATGATCATACCGTTTATCATATGAAACTGCTTTGATACAAACCGAATCATCGCTTCTAGTGTAGGATAGTGTTATATGGGGATTTGAAGAGAACCTGTACTTATATGAGACAGCAACATCCATAATGGTAATTTTCTTGAAGTAGACATATTCCGTCCAATTGTCATATATTCTTCTATTTTCCGCGCGATGATTATTTATGGTCAAGATTCTATAATCATAATTTAATGTGTCCCTACCATGTACACGTACATAGAGATTAGGTTTAATAATTTCAGAAGAAAGAGAGCCGATATTGCACAAGTTGATATAGTCATACAGATTTTTTGTTTTCTTTAGGACATAATCGCTTTCGAAAAATCTAATTGTATCTCTATCATACGTGTTTAATAGGAATATTATTTTGTATCTAACATGAATTCCACCGGTAATTTTATATTGTATTTGACCATCTGAAATTGATAGTACAACCATTTTTTTGTTAGCTATAGTGGATGATGGGGTATACTCATTTTCTGACGTTCCACCATACACAAGTATTGGATGTTTTTTCCGTTTATCCTTTATATCATATCTATTATTGGTATAAAAAAAACCATCACAATAGTAGCCATCGCATACCGTTGGCTCAATGTTCCTACTTTTGTCGTAGCAAAAAATTATTGTATCACCTACATGTATTCCCCTATCGAAATACTCTTTCTTCAAAAGATTTTGCTGTGCAAATGCTGTGCTTACCATTGCAATAAATGCGATTGAGAGAATAGCTGTTTTTTTATTCATATCAGTTAATTATTAATTATACGTTCTAAGTAAAACATCCCACCCCGCCGCAAGTTTGCGGCAGAGAGAGGCAAATGAATTAAAAACAAAAAGAGATTGCAACGCACCAAGGCTCCTCTGCGCGAGCCACAGGCTCTTGCACCCCGGACGATTACCTGTGCAATTCGTGGGGGTAGAACTCAGCGAGTTATGAGCGTTGCAAATCATATACCGTTTTTCTTACGCCATATTTAACGTCAACTCACCGAAAATATTGTGCCAGCCGGGAACTAAATATGCAACATAAAGAGCCATCCGCCAAGGAGGTGTGGTTCCCGAGGCGGATGGCTTCTTTGCTTCGGATGGGATAAATGCGGGTTTTACTCCTTCCCGTCGATGGAGACCAGCTTGTACTGGCGGCTGCCGAGGCCTATCTTCTCGGCGTGCTCGACACCTACCACGCCTTACGCACCGAAGAGCCCTACGACTGGATGTCGTCGCGTACCCGTGCCCGGGGAGAGTTCCGTCTCGAGAAAGACGGCGGCGGAATGTTCGTCTCCGCCAACCTCGTGTACAATGCCCTGCACAAGGACCTGTCCGGCTTCCAATTATTACAAAACACGATTTTTGCCACTTTTCCGGAAAGCAGATTAAAAACTGAAGAGTGGATTGAATTCCCTTGTATCTGAAACAAATTTTGTATTTTTGCAGCAAGATTGTTTAATGTCATGAATGCCGTAATCATCGGAATATTAATACCTTTGATAGGAACAATGCTGGGATCGGCATTTGTTTTCTTCATGAAGAAGGACATCCCCGACCGGCTGCAGAAGACGCTGCTGGGATTTGCCAGCGGGGTGATGGTGGCGGCGAGCGTATGGTCGCTGCTGATACCGTCGATAGAGATGGCCCGAGAGAGCGTGGTGCCTGCCGCCGTGGGGTTCCTGGCGGGCATTGTGTTCCTGCTGCTGATTGACGAATTGACGCCGCACCTGCATGTCGGTGCCCAGAAAGCCGAAGGACCTCACAGCCGCCTCTCACGGACGATGATGCTGGCGCTGGCCGTAACAATACATAACCTGCCGGAAGGTATGGCTGTGGGTGTAGTATTCGCCGGAGAGGCCCAGGGGCTGACACTCAGCGCCGCGCTGGCGGTCTCCATAGGCATAGCCATACAGAACATTCCTGAAGGGGCCATCATCTCGATGCCGATGCACGCCGAGGGCAACTCGCGAGGGAAGTCGTTCCTCATCGGCACCCTGAGCGGCGTGGTGGAGCCCGTCGGCTCGGTGGCGATACTGCTCCTGGCGGGAGTGCTCGGCGTAGCCCTACCCTACCTGCTTGCGTTTGCAGCAGGTGCCATGATGTATGTCGTGGTGGAAGAGCTCATCCCGGAGACCGCCCAAGGCAGACATACCAATCTCTCCACCATCGGTTTCGCCGTGGGATTCGTGCTGATGATGGTGATGGACGTGCTGCTGGGGTAGAGGCTAGAGCATCGCCTCAATATCTTTCTCAAAGTCCTTGGGCTCGGTGGTAGGGGCATAGCGCTTCACCACGGTGCCGTCGCGCGAGATGAGGAACTTGGTGAAATTCCACTTGATGTCGCTGTCTTTCTCGACGCTCTTGCTGATGGTCTTGAAGAGGGCGGCGGCACCTTTGGCCTTGAGACCGTGGTACTCCTCGGAGGGCGCCACAGTCTTGAGATACTCGAAGACGGGGTGAGCCTCAGGACCGTTGACGTCGATTTTCTTCATAATCTGGAAGGTGACGCCGTAGTTGAGGCGGCAGAACTCCTCGATTTCGCCGTCGGAGCCGGGATCCTGTTCCTTGAACTGGTTGCAAGGGAAGCCGATACATACGAGACCGCGGTCGCGGTATTTCTCATTTAGAGCCTCGAGACCGTCGAACTGGGGTGTGAAACCGCATTTGCTGGCGGTGTTGATGATGAGCAGCACCTTGCCCTTGAAGTCGGCAAAGTCAATCTCCTTGCCGTTGCTGGCGAGGGCTTTGAAATCGTAAATGGTTGCCATAATATGAAGTTTAATGGATTTGCGCCTTTTTAAAGTGCAAAATTAATAATTTTTTTTTGATATGGAATCAAAAAGTTTTTTTTCACAAAAAAGGAAATAAAATTTTGCCAGTTCGAAAAAAGGTCGTATCTTTGCAGCACGAAAAAAATAAACGGAATATAAACAATCGTCTAACAATTAACGGGTTAGACGGCAAAAAGTAAGAAAATGAAAAAAGGAATTCATCCCGAAAACTACCGCCTCGTGGTGTTCAAAGACATGTCGAACGACAATATGATTCTCACCAAGAGCTGCGCCAGCACCAAAGAGACCGTTGTCTATACCGATGGTAAAGAGTATCCCGTTGTGAAGCTCGAAATCTCGAACACTTCGCACCCCTTCTTCACCGGTAAGCTGAAACTCGTTGACACCGCTGGACGCGTCGACAAGTTCATGAACAAGTACAAAAAGTACGCCAAGAAGGCCGAATAAGAAAAGAAAAGGTAATTTGTTTTAGATTTTTAGATTCAGAGACCCCGCCCGAACAAGGCGGGGTTTTCTATTTTCCCTGAGCATATTTAACGTAAATGTACCGTGAATTACCGTAAATTAGTTTATGACAATTGCAGGTTAATTCACGATAATTCACGTTCATACAAAAGCGCGTCAAACAATCTTTCATGTGTCGGTGTCAGTATCGGGAAAAATTTGTATCTTTGCACCGCGAAAAATAAAAACAATATAAAATATGAACTTCAAGTACATTACATTAGTCCTCGCCTCGACGCTGGTTTTCGGCACGGCGACAGCACAGAAGAAAAAACAGGCACAGCCTAAAGACAACGGCGGCATCACCACCGAGATGATGCAGCAGATGAAAAAAGGGTTCGGCGGCAACGCCAGCGACAAGGCGCTGCGCAACATCATGGTGAACAACAGCCCAGCCAAACTGGCCATGAACTACGAAAATGCCACCAAGTTTGACTCGCACTTCTCGAACCGCGTGGTCAGCAAGGCCGTCACCGACCAGAAGTCGAGTGGCCGCTGCTGGATGTTCACCGGCATGAACGTGCTGCGCAACCAGGCCATCCGCCACCACAACCTGCCCGCCGACTTCCAGTTCTCGCAGGCCTACCTCTTCTTCTACGACCAGTTGGAGAAGAGCAACCTCTTCCTGCAGGCTGTGATTGACACGTATAAAAAGCCCATGATCGACCAGGAGGTCGAGTGGCTCTTTAAAAACCCCATCGGCGACGGCGGACAGTTCACCGGCGTGGCCAACCTCATCAGCAAGTACGGCCTTGTGCCCAGCGACGTGATGCCCGAGACCTTCAATACCAACAACACCTCCAGCATCAGCAACCTCATCGCCCTCAAGCTGCGTGAGGACGGTCTCCAGCTGCGCGAGATGGCAGCCCAGAAGGGCATGACCCCGCAGAAACTGCAGGCCAAGAAGACCGAGATGCTCGCCACCATCTACCGCATGCTGGCTCTCACCTTCGGCGAGCCCCCTGCGCAGTTCACCTGGCAGCAAAAGGACGCCAAAGGCGAGATTGTGGAGACTGCCACCTACACCCCGATGGAGTTCTACGAGAAATTCGCCAAGACCGACTTCTCGAAGTACTACATGGTGATGAACGACCCCACCCGCGAGTACTACAAAGTGTATGAAATCCAGTACGACCGCCACGTCTACGACGGCCAGAACTGGCGCTACCTCAACCTGCCCATGGAGGAGATCGCCCCCATGTGCATCGCCTCCATCAAGGACAGCACCATGATGTACTTCAGCTGCGACGTGGGAAAATTCCTCAACCGTGACAACGGCCTCATGGACATGAACAACTACGACTACGAGAGCCTGATGGGCACCACCTTCGGCATGGATAAGAAGCAGCGGGTGGCCACCTTCGCCAGCGGCTCGAGCCACGCCATGACCCTCTGCGCCGTCGACCTCGACAAGGACGGCAAGCCCGTGAAGTGGATGGTCGAGAACAGCTGGGGCCCCAACTACGGCTGGCAGGGCAACCTCATCATGACCAACGACTGGTTCAACGAGTACATGTTCCGCGTCGTCCTCGAAGAGAAATATATCCCCGCCAACATCCGCGCCATGATGGACCAGAAACCCATCATGCTCCCCGCCTGGGATCCGATGTTCGCACCAGAAGAGTAGTAGGAAGCCCCGTAGGGGCGACATTGTTTAGCCGTGGGCGTAAGCCCACGGTATACAACAAACAAAAACCGCTGAGCCCCGTAGGGGCGACACAAACCATCGTCGGAATGTGCCGCCCCTACGGGGCTCCCTTTTTGTGGTGGGTCTCTTGTCCGTGGGTTAGCACCCACGGCTAAATTCTACCGCCCCTACGGGGCTAGTACAATATAAATATCTCTTTAGAACGAAATGCTCAATGAAAGCGACGGAGCGATGCCAGAAGCGCCATTAGTAGCGGCAATAGTATTGTACTGCATGCCAGGAGTGAGTGACACAACGTAGCCATTTTCCTTATTTTTTCTATCGGCCGTCTTTACTGCATCAACCGTTCCCCAGATGTAATCAATAATAAGCGTAAGTCCAGACAACAGCATGATGGCGCCCGAATTACTTTCGCTCGTACTATTATTGTGGTTGGCAGCATTTGCAACGTTAGAATAGGACACGTTAAAGGCTATTGAGGAAACTATGCCAATGCCCATAAACCATAATCCTTTTCCAATTTCGTCGTTATAAAACTGACCTAAGCCTGGTATGGTCGAGAATGCGAATGCGGCAGCAGGGTTCTTATACGGTGGATTGACACCCACAGTCGTCATCGAAGGATTGCTCGTAGACTTCTCTTTCGAAATAAAGTTGATGTACCTACCATCGTGATAGCGGAGTTCCTTGATTTTTTCGATGTCCATAACATATGTAATGCCATCTGATTGCGGATAGTCTTGGTATTGGACATTCGTGCGATCAACCATCTTGATTGTTGCCAATTGAATTCTCCCTGTACGGGTTATGATTGTATCCTGTGCCGACATTGTAAATGAAAGCATCAGCAAAAAAACAATTGTAAATACTTGTTTCATATTTATCTCCTTTCTTTTTATTGTTATCAAGGATATAATAAAGCGTGGCCTCATCACCACTTCTCCGAGTAGAGGCCGTGAGAATTGCCCTGATATGTAGAAATGGAAACAGTCCACGCTAATACACGCGAACCGTCATACCACTCTTGCATATCAATAATAGAAGTTTCTCACGTTTCTACTCGCAAGACGAAGATACAACGCTTCGTTGATTTCCTCATGAAATCGGGTGCAAAATTACGACAAATATTTCATTCTGCAAAAATTATTTTCTCCACGTCGGAAAAATTCCGTATCTTTGCACCGCATTTAATACGTAAAATCAATTATAAAATAACAATAAAACAATGAAGAAAGCATTTTTATTCCTTGGCGCTATGGCTATTTGCGCCAGCGCTGTGTTCGCACAGGATGAGAAAAAAGAGGACGAGGGCTACAAGTTCGACACCATCAAGGTGCTGCCCATCACCTCCGTCAAGAACCAGAACAACGCCGGTACCTGCTGGAGCTACTCTGGCATCGCCTTCCTCGAGAGCGAGCTGCTCCGCATGGGCAAGGGCGAGTATGACCTGAGCGAGATGTACGTGGTCGAGAAGACCTACAACGACCGCGCCTATGCCGCAGTGCGTACCCACGGCGACGTGAGTTTCAGCCAGGGCGGTGCCTTCAACGATGTCATTTACTGCCTCCGCAACTACGGCATGGTGCCCGACGAGGTGATGCCCGCTGGCAAGATGTACGGCGACACCCTCTCGAACCACACCGAACTCAGCGCCCTTACCGATGTGATGGTCGAGGCCATCGCCAAAGGCAAACTGAAAAAACTCCAGATGAGCCCCGACGGCCAGCCCCTGTGGCAGAAAGCCATCGCCGCCGTCCACGAGACCTACCTCGGTCCCATCCCCGAGAAGTTCAAATACAACGGCAAGGAGTACACTCCGAAGAGCTTCGGTGAGAGCCTGGGTCTGAACCCCGACGACTACGTCAGCATCACCAGCTTCACCCACCATCCCTTCTACGAGCAGTTCGTTATCGAAATCCAGGACAACTGGCGCTGGGGCCAGAGCTGGAACCTGCCGCTGGATGAGATGATGGAGGTCTTTGACTACGCCATCGAGAACGGCTACACCGTGGCTTGGGGTGCCGACGTCAGCGAGCCCGGCTTCCGCTACAGCCGCAAAGGCTTCGCCGTCCTGCCTGCCACCGAGGCTCCCAAAGCTGGCGTGGGTAGCGACCAGGCCAAGTGGAGCGGCATGAAGGCCGGCGAAATTGCCGACGAGGCCGCCAAACACCCCACTCCCCAGCGCTGGGTGACCCAGGAGGAGCGCCAGCAGGCCTACGACAACTGGGAGACCACCGACGACCACGGCATGCTGATCTTCGGCACCGCCAAGGACCAGATGGGCAACGAGTACTACATGGTGAAGAACAGCTGGGGCCTGTACAACGGCGAGTTCGGCGGCAACTTCTTCTGCAGCAAGGCCTTCGTCCGCTACAAGACCATGAACATTGTGGTCCACAAGGACGCCATCCCCGCCCACATCAAGGCTAAGCTCGGCATGACCGACAGCAAAGCCAACACCAAAAAAGGTAAAAAGAAATAATCATTCACATTGATTAAAAAGCCCTCCGTTGGCTCGGAGGGCTTTTTTTGATATTATGCGAATTCTGCTCATCACACCGCCGCTCACGCAATTGAATACCCCCTACCCTGCCACGGCGTATCTGAAAGGTTACTACAAGGCGCAGGGTGCGGAAGTGCGGCAGGTGGACCTCGGCATCGAGGTGGCCGACCGAGTGCTTTCGCGGGAATTCCTCGCGGGCATCGACCTTGAGGAGCAAGCGCGGCTGATAGAGCCCGTCAAACGCTTCCTCCGTGGGCAGGACGACACTTTGGGACCCAGGATTGCCAACCGTTCTTTATTACCCGAGGGCAAACGCTTTGAGCAACTGGACGAGGACAATCTCGAGTGGTCGTTCGGCATCAGTGGCACCACCGACAAGGCGATGCACCTCGCTACATTATTTATAGAGGACATCGCCGATTATGTTAGGGAACACGTCGACCCTCACTTCGACCTTGTCCGCTACGCCGAGTACCTCAGCAACGATGCACCTACCTTCGACCCGCTCTACGCGGAGCTGCAGCAGGAGCCGTCGGTCATCGACCAGATGATGCTCACGCTGCTCGCCGACTGCGTATCGGAATTCAGCCCCGACAAGGTATGCTTGACTGTACCTTTCCCAGGCTGCCTCTACGGTGCCCTGCGTTGTGGCCAGTGGCTCAAAGCAAACACCAAGGCCACTATCGAGATAGGCGGCGGATTCCCCAATACCGAATGGCGGCAGCTCTCTGACCAGCGCATCTACGAGTTCTGCGACGAGGTGGTCATTGACGGCTGCCGCGAAGCCGACCAGTATTGTCCAGACTTCAGCGACCTGCCGCTCGACAAATATCTTTCGCTCACCGAGATAACCAACCCCATGCACCGACTGTGGAGTCAGGGGCGGTGGAATAAGATGGTGATGGCCCACGGCTGCTACTGGCACCGCTGCGCCTTCTGCGACACCTCGCTCGACTATATCGGCAACTACCGCGCTCCCAAGGCTGCCACGGTGGTAGACCACATGGAGCGCATCATGGAGCAGACCCACCGCACGGGTTTCCACTTTGTCGACGAGGCACTGCCACCCAAGCTGCTGCGTGAAGTAGCCGAGGAGATACTGCGCCGCGGCCTGGCCGTCAGCTTCTGGGGCAACATAAGGTTCGAAAAGGCCTACACCGCCGAGTTGTGCGACCTGCTAGCCGAGGCCGGCATGGTGGCTGTCAGCGGCGGACTGGAGGTGGCCAGCGACCGCCTGCTGAAACTCATCGACAAGGGCGTCACCATCCAACAGACCGTCGAGGCCTGCCGCCACCTGCGCGATGCTGGCATCATGGTTCACACCTACCTCATGTACGGATTTCCCACAGAGACGCTGCAAGAGACCGTCGATGCCTTGGAAACCGTACGTCGCATGTTCGACGAGGGCATTGTGCAGAGTGCCTTCTGGCACCGCTACGCCATGACCTGCCACTCGCCCAGCGGTCTTAACCCAGAACGCTATGGTGCCCGCCGCGTGACATTGGAGCCGAATTCCTTCTGCAATAATGAAGTCGACTGGGAGCCTGCAGATGGGGCTAATGGGTTGAATGGGCAGTTCCCCTATGACATCGACGCTGTGGGGGCGGCCTTGCGGCTGGCTACATATAATTATATGAACGGTCTCGGTCTTGAGCAGCCGGTACGTTCGTGGTTCCCCATTAAAGTTCCGAAACCTTCGATTAAATAAGTCTTATCGGGCAATGTCCTCGTCGTCGCTGTCGTTGCGCTTGCTGCGGCGGAGGCGTTTGATGTAGAGCTCGATGCTCTTGAGTCCCCAGTTGATTAGGATAACCACGGCGACGGCGATGAGGGCTTCGCGCCACATGCCGTAGCCACAAAGGCATCCCACGGCAGCGCTGCACCAGATGGTGGCGGCGGAGGAGAGACCGTGGATGGTGAGGCCGTTCTTCATGATAACACCCGCGCCAAGGAAGCCAATGCCTGTAACCACCTGCGAGAGGACGCGTAGGTTGTCGTTGTTCACCGGACCACCTGCCAGTTTGGCACTCATGATGACACTCTCGCTTATCAATATAAAAATACAGGCACCCACGGCCACCAGGGAATTGGTGGTGAGACCAGCCTGGCGCTGCTTGAGTTCGCGTTGCGTGCCGATGATGATGCCAGCGAGGAGAGCGCAGGCGAGGCGGAAGATAAAGACTTCGATGGGCATGAGGGAATTGAAAAATGAGAATTGAAAATTGAAATTATTCTTTCCCGGCGAGGATGACGACTATCTCGCCTTTGACTTCTTTCTGCTGGAAATGGGCGAGGACGTCGGCGAGGATTCCGCGGGCGGTCTCGGCATGAAGCTTGCTGATTTCGCGGCTCACACTGACCTGACGGTCGGGACCGAGAACCTCGACGAGCTGTTCCAAAAGTTTTACCAAGCGGTAAGGACTTTCGTAGATAATCATCGTGCGCTCCTCGTCGGCGAGGGCATTGATGGCCGTCTGGCGGCCCTTCTTATGCGGCAGGAAGCCGAGAAAGACGAAACGGTCGCACGGCAGACCACTGTCGATAAGCGCCGGCACGAAGGCTGTGGCGCCCGGCAGACACTCTACTTCGATGCCCTCTTTCACCGCTTCGCGCACCAGCAGAAAGCCCGGATCGCTGATACCGGGGGTACCGGCGTCAGTGACCACGGCGATGGTGGTGCCGCCCTTCAGCCGCTCGACGAGCCCCGCCACCGTCTGGTGCTCGTTGAAGATGTGGTAGCTCTGCAACGGAGTGTCGATGCCGTAGTGCTGCAGGAGCACACGGGAGGTGCGGGTGTCCTCGGCGAGGATGAGGTCGACAGACTTGAGAACCTCGACGCCACGGAAAGTCATGTCGCCGAGGTTCCCAACAGGTGTCGGTACTAAAAACAACTTCATTGTTTTTGGTTTAAAGTTTAAGGTTTAAGGTTTAAGGTTCTGGACCGCAAAGCTGCCGTAAACCGTAAACATTAAACCTTAAACCGGATTATTCCTCTTCGAAATCGTCGGGGATTTCCATGTCGTGGAAGACGTTGGTCACATCGTCGTCCTCCTCGAGGATGCCGATGACCTTCATGACTTTGCGGATGGTCTCTTCGTCGACCTGACGCAGGGTGTTGGGGATGCGCTGGAGCTCGGCGCTCTCGCACTCGATACCCTTCTCTTCGAGAGCCTTGACCATGTTGCCAAAGTCTTCGAAGGCGGTGTAGAGGGTCAGGTATTCATCGTCGACTTCCATCTCTTCGAGACCGGCGTCGATGAGATCCATCTCAAGCATCTCGACATCCATATCGGCCTTACGGGGCACCATGAAGACGCCCTTGCGGGTGAAAAGGAAGGCAAGGCTGCCGTTGGTCTCAAGCGTGCCGCCGTACTTGTTCATGATGGACTTGACGTTGGCGACGGTACGGTTGTTGTTGTCGGAGAGGGCCTCAATGAAGAGGGCGATACCGTGGCTGACGTGGCACTCGAAGGTGAGTTCCATCATCTGGGCGGCGTCCTTGTCGTTGGCCTTGTTGATGGAGCGCTGCAGGGTGTCCTTGGGCATGTTGCAGCCGCGGGCATTCTGCACGAGCAGACGCAGACGGGGGTTGCTGTCGGGGTCGGGACCGCCTTCGCGCACGGCGATAGCGACCTGTTTCAGAATGTTACTCCACTGTTTCGAGCGCTTGGCATCTGCTGCACCTTTGGCTCTCTTAATCTTTGACCATTTGTTGTGTCCTGACATAATGATTAATTTTTATTTTGTTATTATTGTTTTTAATTGTTTTTCCATTGAATATAGGTAATCGGCATCCCCTTCTCGAGGAACATCTTCTCGTAGAAGGTCTGCGTGAGCTTAGCTTCGCCGTCGTAGTCGGTGCGGTAGAGGTCGTTGGTGTTGAAAACCGCCTCGACGTTGCGCGTCGGCAGCACCTCGTTGAGGGTGTAGTCGTAGAGTTCCTGACTGTCGGTCTTGAGGTGCATAATGCTGCCGGGGGCGAGGAAACGGCTGTAGGTATCGAGGAAGCGGGGCGAGGTGAGGCGCTTGTTGGGCTTCTTGAGCTGCGGGTCGCAGAAGGTAATCCACACCTCGGAGACCTCAGCTTCGGCAAAGAAGCGGTCGATAAGCTCGATGCGTGTGCGGATGAACGCCACGTTCTTCATCTGCTCCTCATTGCTGGTCTTGGCGCCGCGCCACAGGCGTGCACCCTTGATGTCGACGCCGATATAGTTGCGGTCGGGATGGATGCGGGCCAGCGCGATGGTATAGTCGCCCTTGCCGCAACCCAGTTCCAGCGTGATGGGATTGGAGTTGCCGAACTGCTCGCGCCAGTGTCCCCTCAGGGCAAACCCCTCCTTTTCCAGTTGGTCGAAACCTACCTGGAAAAGATTGGGGAATGTGAGGTTCTCGGCGAACCGTTGCAATTTATGATGGCCCATGGGCTTACAACTCTTTGATTACGATGTCGCCGTCGTACCACGACTTGATGTGGTTGTAGAGAGCCTCGGCCTTGGTTCGGGTCGGAGCGCTACCCATGGAGACGTAGAACATGTCGTTCTTCTCGATGATGTAGGCGTCGCAGCCCTGCTCGTGCAGGCGGGCAGTCATCTTGGCGGCAGTGCTCTTGTTGAGGTAGAAGCCGGCGATGATGTCGAAGCCCTGCTTGCTGTCCTTCTCGACATACACATACACGGGGTTTTCACCAGCGGCGGTCTTCTTCTTCACGGTGGCGGGCTTTCCTGCCTCCTGGGCTGCAGTCTGCTGCACTTCGGGAGCGGTGCGGGGAGCGTCGCTGGGGGCGATACCCAG
Organism: uncultured Bacteroidales bacterium; assembly: GCA_900317285.1. Lineage (GTDB taxonomy): Bacteria > Bacteroidota > Bacteroidia > Bacteroidales > P3 > Colimorpha. The sequence continues at coordinate 33,288 of ONGA01000013.1, forward strand.
TTCGTCAACCAGCTGGTTGAGCATCTCGTCAAGGGCACCCTCGTTCATCAGCTCACCTTGCACCTTATAGCGGGTGGCAGTAGCATAGGTAACCTTCAGCCACGGTTCGGCGGCTTTATAGATGTAGTCGTTGTAGGGAATCAGTCGCTGCACGGCGAAACGCGGACCCATGAGCGTGGAGAGGCGTTCCTCGGCATACTGGCGCACGCGGTCCATCATCGGCACACGGGCGCTGGAGTAGCTGCGGTCGGCGAGGAAGCTGTTGATATAGTCGGTCATCACCAGGCAGACGAGGTCGCGGTTGTGAGCAATCTCGCGGTTGTCGTAGATGATCATGTCGGGATTGAAGGTGAGGGGGTTGACAGCAGAGACATCGAGGTGCTTGCCCTGATTCTGTGCCACAACGGCGGGAGCCTTCGTTGCGGGGGCCATAGCCACAAAGTAGTAGGTGGCGGCACCGCCCAGGAGCAGCACCAGGAGAATCAAGGTAATGACCAATCCCTTGTGGGACTTGCGTCCTTCTTTCTGCTGTTTCAACGCTGCCTTGGCCTGCTTGCGTTCCTCTTTCATGCGGCGTGCGGCCTCCTTCTCGGCGGCAGCGGCAGCAGCGGCCTGAAGTTTTTTCTCTGCTCGTTCTTCGGCGCGGGATTTGCGGGCTTCCTGACCCGAGGCAGCGACACTTTCGGCGGCAGCGCTCTGGGTGGCGGTACCCTGTGCGGCAGCAACGGCAGCGAGGGCGGCAGCACGCTTCTCGGCCTTGATGCGTTCCTCTTCGGCTTTCAGTTCGGCCCTCTGGAGCATTTCGGCTTGGAGCTTTTCTGTACGGAGGCGTTCGGCTTCGGCTTTTTCCTCGGCGACGCGCATAGCTTCTTCGGCGTGGCGGCGTTCCTCGGCGAGGCGACGTTCCTCGGCTTCGCGCTGCTGGGCGGCGAGGCGTTCGGCGGCTTCGCTTTCCTTGGCGGCGCGTTTCTGCAGTTTTGCACGTTCCTTCTCGGCCTTGGCTTCGGCTTTCAGGCGTTCTTTCTCGGCTTTTTCCTCGGCTTTGAGGGCTGCTTTCGACTTGGGAAGCTCGTCGAGCTTGCGGAGCGACTCTTCCCACTGGTTGCTCACAACGGGTTGTTCCTCCGCTGCGGCAGGCTGTTCTACGACGGGTTCAGGTTCGGGAGCAGGCTCAGGTTGAGGTTCAGGTTCGGGCTGGGGTTCAGGTTGAGGTTCGGGAGCGGGAGTAGGCTCTTTCTTGCTCACAACGGTGACCTTCGGCTCGTCCTCCTCGAACTGTGCGAAGGGGTCGTCGTTGGCGTTGAAGGCATAGGTCTTCACGTCGGTGATGGGTGTCTCACCGGCGTTGCCGGCATCGAGGATGAGGCCTTCGGCGACGGCGAAGGAGTAGGCCTGCCCGTCGTAGGACATGGTGCCCAGTTTGCCGAACTGGTGGCTGCCCGAGCGTTTGAGCTTGTCGCCCAGGGCGTCGATGTAGTTGCGCCACATCTGTTTGGCAACCTCCACTCCCACGCATTCGCGCTCGGCGATGGTAGGCGTCAGGTCGCCTTCGCCCGACACTTGCCCGTTGAACACGATGCTGCGGGTGGCGGGATAGTAGGTGTGCGTTGCCTCGTCGTGGCGGGGGCTCTGCATCACGCTGTCGAGCGTTCCGATGCCCGGCAGGTCAACCTTATGACCCTGCTGCAGTCTTTCTACGATTAAATCAGTTATGTTCATATTTCAAATTTTATTCTTTTTCTTTTTTCAGTTCCTGTTCGGCAGCCGCGAGGTCCTCGGGGGTGTCGATGCCCACGTTGGCATGTTCGGTGACGCGCACCGCGATGCGGTAGCCGGCTTCGAGCCAGCGCAGCTGTTCGAGTTTCTCGCAACGCTCCAGCGGGCTCACTTCCAGGCGGCAGACCTCGGCCAGGGTGCGGCTGCGGAAGGCGTAGATGCCCACGTGCTTGTAGTATTCCGCACCGTCGAGCCACGCTTCGGTGTCCACGCCGCGACGGAAGGGAATGGGCTGGCGGCTGAAGTAGAGGGCGCTGCCGTCGGCGGCGCACACCACTTTGACGTTGTTGGGCGAGAGGAGCTCGGCGACGCTGCGGATGCGGGTCTTCAGGGTGGCTATCTCGACCTCGGGGCTGTCGAAGCATTCGACGAGGGCTGTGAGTTGGGCAGCCTCGACGAAGGGTTCGTCGCCCTGGAGGTTGATGACGACATCGTAGTTTTCGCCGCGGGCCTGGAGTTTTGCCAGCACTTCGCCGCAGCGGTCGGTGCCGCTCTGGTGGTTGGGCGAGGTCATCATGACGCTGTCCTTGCCGAAGGTCTGCTCCATGTGGGAGAAGATGCGCTCGTCGTCGGTGGCGACCACGGCGGCGGCGATGCCAGGTGTGGCCTGGGCGGCGGCGTAGGCGTAGTCGACAATGGGTTTGCCTCCCAGCAGTGCCAGGGGCTTGCCGGGGAAGCGCGTGGAGGCGTAGCGCGCAGGAATCACTGCCAATACTCTGCTCATTCTTTCACCTCCCCGAACAGACTGTTGAATTCCGCATCGATGCGGTTGATGATGTGTCCCAGGTCTTCGCGGCTCTCGACGAAGTCGATTTCGTCGGTGTCGACGATGAGCATTTTGCCGTCGTAGGTCTCGGCCCAGCTCTCGTAACGGTTGTTGAGGTTGGTGAGGTAGTCGAGGCGGATGCTGCTTTCGTACTCACGTCCGCGCTTCTGGATGTGGCGGATGAGTGTAGGCACGTCGCCGCGGACGTAGATGAGCAGGTCGGGTTTGGGAAGGAGCGAGTAGGTGGTCTCGAAGAGTTTGGTGTAGGTGTTGAGGTCGCGCGAGGTCATGAGTCCCATGCTCTGGAGGTTGGGCGCGAAGACGTAGACGTCGTCGTACATGGAGCGGTCGCGGATAAAGCTCTCGCCGGAGGCGTTGAGTTCGGCCATCTGCTTGAAGTTGGCGTAGAGCGAATGGACCATCATGTTGAACGACCACCGGCGCATGTCCTCATAGAAGCTGTTGAGGTAGGGGTTTTCCTCCGAGGGGCCGTAGACGGCCTTGTAGCCGTAATGCCTCGACAGGAGCTTTGTGAGCTCCGTCTTGCCTGCTCCGATATTTCCCGAGATTGCTATCTGCATAGTCTTTTTCTGGTGTCTACAATACGTTTTTATTTGATACAGAATAAAATGAGCGTATTATCCTGTAGTCTTTAAAAACGCAAATATACGCATTTTTTTTATATTACCGTAAAAAAACTTGCTTTTTTTGTGCTTTTTAGGGGGCGGACGGGAGGGGGTGTGGGATGGAGATAGGAGAAAGTGGGACGAAATGCGTAAAAAATGCCTCCTATGGTTGTACTACCATTCTCCTATACTTCTCCTTTGGTTCTCCTATGATGCGTATATGATGCGTATATGATGCTCCTATGTCGGGGGTGGAAAATCGGCAAATGGACACCTGAAAAAATAAATTCGGCGGGAATGAAATTTTTTCAGTATTTTTGCAGAATCATCCCGCCTGCGGAAAGCAGCCGGGAAAGTGGATTATATAACATAGAACCAGGCTATTATGACGAACATTGACAATCTGGACGAGCTTATAAAAATGGCTCTTCGCGAAGACATCGGCGACGGCGACCACTCAACCCTCGCCTGTATTCCCCCCGACGCCGTGGGCACTGCCAAGATGGTGGCGAAGCAGGAGGGTATCCTCTGTGGCGCGGAGGTGGGAGAGCGAGTGTTTATGCTTGTCGACAACAGCCTGAAAGTAAGCCTTCTGAAGCATGACGGCGAGGAAGTGAAGAAGGGCGATGTGCTGATGACCGTCGAGGGTCACAGCGGCTCGATTCTCACCGCCGAGCGCACGGCGCTGAATTTCATGCAGCGCCTCTCGGGCATCGCCACGGAGACGCACCGCATGGTAGGAATGCTGCAAGGTACTCATACCAAGCTACTTGACACCCGCAAGACGACGCCCAACATGCGCCTGCTGGAGAAGTACGCCGTGAAGTGCGGCGGCGGCACGAACCACCGCATCGGGCTGTATGACATGGTGATGCTGAAGGACAACCATATCGACTTTGCCGGAGGTATCGAGGCAGCCATCGACCGCACGCGCGACTATCTGAAAACCAAAGGAAAAGACCTCAGGATTGAGATTGAAGTGCGCAATCTCGACGAGTTGCAGCGCGTGCTGGACCACGGCGGCGTGGACCGCATCATGCTCGACAATTTCGACACGGGGACGCTGCGCGAGGCCGTGAAGCGTATCGACGGCAAATACGAGACCGAGGCCAGCGGCGGCATCACGGAGCAGACGCTCCGCGCCTACGCCGAGACGGGTGTGGACTTCATTTCCGTGGGCGCACTGACCCACCACATCAAAAGCATGGATATCTCCCTGGTGAAGAAATGAGCTGGATAAAGGTCTGGATACGGATGCTGCGGATCAAGGGTAAGCAGCTCGGTCGCAAACTGCTCTACAAGCGGAAGGTGCGCCAGGCATTGTATTTCATGTACAATGTGCCGTTTCCGGGAGGCAAGGGAGTACCCATCTATCATGTTCTCAGCTATTTCCTCGTCAGTTCGCTGGGCGGAGGCTCCATTCCGCAGCGAGCCAAAGGCTTGGCCTACTCGTTCCTGGCCGCAATGCCGCCACTGATGATTTTCTTTTTCTCGCTGGTGGCCTATTTCCCACTCGACGGCATTCAGGACGAACTGCTTAACGGCATGGGAGGCATCGTCCCCGAAAAGATATTAGGACCGCTGTCCAACACCGTCAACGACATCATGGGTCACCGCCACTCCACGCTGCTCTCCATCGGTTTTATCGGCTCCATCTTGCTGGCAGCCAATGGTATGAACGGATTCATCCTCTCGCTCAACTTCGCCAACAAAAGTCTCGAGAAGCGCCCCTTCCTGCAGCGCTTTCTCATCTGCATCGGACTGGTGTTCATCATGTATCTCCTTGTGGTGCTGGTGCTCTGCCTGCTCATCGGGCACAAACAACTGCTGCATCTCATTTTCAGCCAGGGATGGCTGACCGACACGAAAGCCAACACGCTGATGTTCAACACTGGGCGCTGGGTACTACTCTCGCTGGCCATGCTGATGGGCATCTCGACACTTTACTATTGGGCACCAGCCAAGAAGCAGCGCGTCAGTTTCTTCTCTCCAGGAGCAATGCTATCCACGGGCATGTTCTTCCTGCTGACGTGGGGCTTCGGGGTGTATATCAACAACTTCAGCCGATACAACCTGCTCTATGGTTCCATCGGCACCTTGCTGCTACTCATGCTGTGGGTCTACTTCAGCTGCATTGTTCTGCTGGTGGGCTATGAGCTGAATATCAGCATCTACAACGGGACCCTGCGCGGCAAACGCCGCGAGGCCCGACGCGAATTGAAAGACAGAATACAAATTTTCAAAGATGATAATACAAAAGAAACACGGGAAGGTGGTGCCGGTAGAAAGCACCAAGAAAGAGACGTTTAGGATGGTCGCCAAGACCATGGTCAACCTCGAGGAAGTGCTCGCCGAAGAGTTGCGCCAGATGGGTGCCGAGAATATCACCGTCGGGGCACGCGCTGTAGAGTTTGAAGGCGATATGCGCCTGCTCTACCGTGCCAACTACTGCTGCCGCACGGCACTCGCCATACTCAAGCCCTTCGCCGAATTCGACGCCAACGACGAGCAGGAGCTCTATGACCAGGTGTACAAAATCCGCTGGGAGAAAATCCTCGATGTCGACGGCACCTTCATGATTGATTCCACCACCAGTGGCGAGGTGTTCACCCACAGCTACTACGCCGCCCTGAAAACCAAGGACGCCATCGTCGACCGCTTCCGCCGCAACTTCGGCAAGCGCCCCAATATCGACACCGAACAACCTGATTACAAGTTCAATCTGCATATCCGAGACAACCATATCACCCTGCTGATGAATGCCAGCGGCGACTCGCTGCACAAACGCGGCTACCGCCAGGGAGTGGGCATCGCCCCCATCAACGAGGTGCTCGCCGCAGGCCTGCTGAAACTGGCCGGATGGGACAAAGCAATTCAGAATTCAGAATTCGGAATTCAGAATTTCTACGACCCCATGTGCGGCTCGGGCACCATGCTCATCGAGGCCGCCATGATGGCAAACAACATCCCCGCACAATACTACCGCAACCGCTTCGGTTTCATGAAGTGGAAGGAATTCAACCTTGGCGAGTGGAAAAGCGTCAAGAACGAGGAAGACCGCAAGATTGGCGCCCTCGACTTCGAAGGTGAGATTTGGGGCAACGACATTGACGAGATGGTCATCCAGCAGTGCGAGAAAAACCTGGAATACACCAAGTTGCACAAGGATGTAATGCTCCACATCGGCGACTTTGCCGACCAGGAACCTCCCGAGGGCAAGACCCTGATCGTCACCAACCCGCCCTACGGCGAGCGCATCAAGGTCGAGGACCTCAACGCCATGTACGAGAAACTGGGCGACACCTTCAAGCAGAAGTATGGCAAGGATTGCGATGTCTGGCTGATTACAAGCGATTTCGAAGCCATGAAGCACATCGGTCTCCACCCCTCTGCCAAGATTCCCGTGCAGAACGGCTCCCTCGACTGCCGCTTCCTCCACTTCGAACTCTACGAAGGCAGCAAGAAAGTCAAGAATCAGCAGGATGCTGAGTAGCGAAGAGGTGAAACACATAGCCCTCCAAGTGGGCTTTGACGACTGCGGCATCGCCCGCGCCGACGCCCTCACCGACGAGGAATACCCCCTGCGCGAGTGGCTACGCCGCGGCTGGCACGGCGACCTCGACTACATGGAACGCAATGCCGACAAGCGCATGGATCCGCGCCTGCTCGTCCCCGACGCCAAGAGCGTCATCTGCTGCGTCAGTGCCTATTCCCCTCCCGACAATATCGGTGGCGCTGCAGCCTACGCCCGCACACGCGAATACCATAAAGTAATCAAAGACATGCTCTTTGCCTTGCGTGAACGGTTGGGAATCGACGGCAAGTGCTGCTGCGACACCGTTCCCATCAGCGACAAACACTGGGCAGCCCGCGCCGGATTAGGCTGGATAGGCCGCCACACGCTACTTATCACCCCGCAGTGGGGCTCATGGGTCAACCTGGGCGAAATAGTGACAACCGAGGAGGTCTCTGAATACTCCACGCATTCCGAATACTCAGAATTTTGCTCAAAATGTGGCCGTTGCGTCGCCGCCTGTCCCAACCAGGCACTCGCCCTTGACGGTCCGCCGATGCTCAACGTCACCCGCTGCACCGCCTACTACACCACCCACCACCAGCGAGAGTTGCCACCCGACATCAACACCCAAGGATACACCATGGGCTGCGACCTCTGCCAACTTGCCTGCCCTTTCAACCAGAAAACTATTTTTAACAACAAATAATCAATGTACAAAAACACCAACCAATCCACACGTGCGTTCCGTTTCCGGCGTTTCTGTCGGGCGGGATGGGCAGCCTATAGCTCGATGCACCGCGAAGTGACCATCGGACGGCTGGCAGTCCATGTCGCCAACCACAGCTTCGCCAAAGGGACCGTCGTTATTGCGCTGGCCGCCACCCTTTCGCAGGGCAGCCTCATGGCACAGAGCGACGACGACCGCGAGACACGCACCTTGCCGGAGGTGACAGTCACGCTCACCACCGACTCCATGGGCTCCACAGCTGAGCCCGCGGCGGTAATCATTGCTGCAGATTTTCAACAATCAACCATTCATTCCATTGGCGACCTCGTGGCACAACTCCCCGGGGTAGATCTCCGTGTGCGCGGCGGTGGCGACGTACAAGGCGACCTCTCGATGCGCGGAGGCACCTTCGACCAGATGCTCGTCATGCTCAACGGCATCAACTTCACCGATGCCCAGACAGGTCACCACACCCTCGATATCCCCATCGACATCACGATGGTAGAACGCATCGAGTTGCTGACGCCCGCCCAATGTATGGCACGTGGTATCGTGGCCTTCTGCGGAGCCGTAAACATCGTGGTCTGCGAGCAGTACCGAGACCGACTGTTGGCCGACATCAGCGGCGGCAGCTATGGTACCGTCAATGCCTCGCTACTTGGCACAAAGGCCGTCGACCGCTGGACCATGACCGCAGCGACATCTTTCCATCGCAGCGACGGATACATGAGGAATACCGACTACCGGCATGGCAGCCTCTTCCTTCAGGCGCTGCGACACGGCGAGCGTAGCGACTGGCACATGCAGCTCGGCGGTCAGATGAAAGACTTCGGCGGCGCAGGATTCTACTCCACCACCTATCCCGACCAGTACGAGTCGACCCGCACCCTTGTGGCTTCCGTGAGCAACGATCTCAAAATCTCCGATTTCAAGATTCATTTTATGGCTTATGGGCGTCTTCACAGCGATTGTTTTGAACTCTTTCGCGACGGCTATGCCGACAGCGTTCCCGCCTGGTACAGCGGGCACAACCACCATGTTTCCTCCCTCACCGGAGCCAAGATGCGTTTGGTGAAACCCCTAGGCATCGGCAATCTGATGGCTGGTGGCGAGGTGCGTCGCGAGGGCATCTGGAGCAACGTCCTCGGTACGCCCGACAGCACCCTACCCCACCCTTATACCCATTCCGCCAGCCGCACTTCGGCAAACATCTTCGGAGGCTATAGCATATCCTACCGGAAGTTCAGCGCAGAAGCCGTCGCACTCGCGCTATACAACTCCCACTTCGGCACCGATTTCGCACTATCGGCAAATCTACATTTCTCTCACTTCAATCTTCAGTTTGCCAGAACCTTCCGTCTTCCCACTTTTACAGACCTCTACTACCAAGGTGCCAACCAAACGGCCAACCCCAACCTCGACCCCGAGAGCAGCACCAACATAGAATTGGCAAGCATGTTCGGTGGTCGAACTTTCAAATTCCGAACCAGCGTCTACTATCGCGCCGGACAAGATATCATCGACTGGGTACGGCGGCCGACGGCCGAGATGTGGTACTCGATGAACCACACGGCTGTCGACGCCCTCGGCTTTGATATTCAAACGAACATACAACTCTCTGTTTTCAAATTACAATCCACATACTCCTTCTGCCATATCAATCAAGATGCCGGGGAGTGGATCTCTGGCTCCGCGCTCGACTACCTGCGGCACCAGTTCCGTACCACTTTAATTTTAGACTTCTCCCCATTCATCTTTAACCTCTCCACTTCCTACCGCTTCCGCGAGGGGCACTATGTACTCGCCGACGGCAACACAAAACCCTACGGAGGCGTACTACTGACAGAGGCCCGCGCATCATACGTCCTCAGCCACGCCACAATCTACCTCGAAGTTCACAATCTCCTCAACACCTCATGGCGAGACCACGGCGGAGTACCCCAGCCGGGGCTTACCCTGTTGGCTGGAGTGCGGTTTGATATTGAATAATACCACCCGAACTGACATTTTGGCAGACATGTGCCATATGGCACGAGAATTGTTTATCGTACAATGTATTTATGACAATAAAAACATCACAGATATGCAAGGCAAACTTAACGTACAGACCGAGAACATCTTTCCGGTCATCAAGAAGTTCCTTTATTCGGATCATGAGATTTTCCTGCGCGAGCTGATTAGCAACGCCGTTGACGCCACACAAAAGCTGAAAACCCTCTCAACCCGCGGCGACTTCAAGGGCGAGTTGGGCGACCTGACCATCGACGTCAAAATTGATTCCAAGAAGAAGACCCTCACCGTGAGCGACCGCGGCATCGGCATGACCGCCGACGAGGTGGAGAAGTACATCAACCAGATAGCTTTCAGCGGCGTGACCGACTTCATGGAGAAGTACAAGGACAGTCACGAACAGCTTATCGGTCACTTCGGACTCGGATTCTATAGTGCCTTCATGGTCAGCGACAAGGTGGAGATTTTCACAAAATCGTGGAAAGAGGAGCCAGCACAGCACTGGAGCTGCGAGGGTAATCCTGAGTTCAACATGGAGGAGGACAAAAAAGCCGACCGCGGCACCGACATCGTGCTGCACATCGCCGACGACTGCAAGGAGTTCCTCGAGGAGAGCACCATCCTGCAGCTGCTCAAGAAATATTGCCGATTCATGCCCGTGGCCATCCGCTTTGGCGAAGAGACCGTCTGGGTGGACAGCGAAACGGATTGCGACAAAGACGGCAAGCCCAAACGTGTGGAGAAAAAGCAGCCCCGCATCATCAACGACCCCGAGCCCGCTTGGAAGAAATCGCCTTCGTCGCTTACCGATGAAGACTATAAAAAATTCTACCACGAGCTGTTCCCCATGAACTTCGAGGAGCCGCTGTTCCAGATTCACCTCAACGTCGACTACCCCTTCAACCTCACGGGCATCCTCTACTTCCCGAAGGTGCGCAAGACCATCGACCCCAACCGCAACAAGATACAGCTCTACTGCAACCAAGTGTTCGTCACCGACCAGGTGGAAGGCGTGGTGCCCGACTACCTGATGCTGCTGCACGGTGTACTCGACTCGCCAGATATCCCGCTGAACGTCAGCCGCTCCTACCTGCAAAGCGACGGCAACGTGAAGAAAATCTCCCAGCACATCAGCAAGAAAGTGGCCGACAAGCTGGAGGAAATGAGCAAGAAGAAAGAAGGTGAGGAGAAGAGTGCTTTGGAAGAAAAGTGGGACGATATTAAAATCTTCGTCCAATACGGTATGCTAACCGACGAAAAATTCTGTGAGCGCGCCATGAAGTTCTACCTGCTCAAAGGCGTGGACGGCACATATTACACTCTCGACAGCTACCGTGAGAAGATTGCAGCCCTGCAAACCGACAAGGACAAGACGGTCTGCTACCTCTACGCCAGCAATTCCGATGAGGAGCACGCGTACATAGAGAAAGCCAAAGCCAAGGGCTACAACGTCCTGCTCATGGACTCGCCACTTGAGAGCCACTTCATCAATCTCCTTGAGCAGAAAATTGAGAAGACCCGCTTCGTCCGCGTCGACAGTGACACCGTGGAAAAACTCATTCCACATGACGACAGTATCCCCGAGAAACTCTCTAAGGAGGAAAAAGAGAAACTGCAACCCATCATCGAAGGCGAGATTGACAAACAACGCTTTACCGTCCAACTGGAGAGCCTCGAAGAGAGCGATGCACCTATGCAGGTGACGCAGAGCGAATTCATGCGCCGCTACCGTGAGATGGCGCAGACCTCGGGCGGCGGCATGGGTTTCTACGGCGAACTGCCGGAAAGCTACAATCTGGTGGTAAATATCAACCACCCACTCATCAGCCGTCTCCTCAACGAGACCGACAACGAGAAACAGAAGGAACTTGTCCATCAACTCACCGACCTCGCCCTGCTGGGCAACGGATTGCTGAAAGGCGAAGCACTCAGCCGATTCCTCAAACGTTCGGTCGAGATGATTTAATCACGATGCATCTAAAAGGGAGGGCGCCGCAGAAAATTTTGCGGCGCCCTCCCTTTCTATCTTGCAATTCGCTATTTCTTTTTCGTAAACAGCAGGTACTTCCTGGCAAAGAAATTCCAGAAAAACACGATAGCCGTCGAGATAAGCTTGGAGACCATATAGTGGATATGCATCAAATCGGTGCAAGCATACATTATCAACTCGTTGAATCCCAATCCCACCACTCCAATAACGGCAAAGAACAGAAATTCCTGCCAACGGCTCAAACTCCCTCTATTGCGGAAGACCCAACTGATACTGAGCAGATAGTTGGCAACCAATCCCAAGACAAAAGCAATGGCAGCCGACCATAGGTACTGCACGCCTACATTGTTCGTTAGGACAAACAGCGTCGCATAATCGACCACAAAGGCTGCCCCTCCAACAAAACCATAGCGGAACAGTTGCAGGAGAACATTCTCCGTAGGCTCTACAAAGAGCTTGTTAACCCATCTATTCATATAGCATCAGTCGTTTTTAGTTCCTTCGCCGCCAGTTCGCGGTTGAAACGGATTAGGTATGTATGAGTATCATCATAATGCGTCACTATCTCCTGGAAAAATTGCGGGTACTGCTGCACCGCTGGGAAAAGATAAAGATAGGTGGAACTGTAGCCCAACGCATCCAGCACCACATAATCCACTTTTCTCTCCACCAAGTCCTCCAAGAGTTCCTTCGCATCCTTGGTGTATTTGTAATTCACCCCAGGCAATCCAGACTCGAGCCACAACATCTGGGGCTTCCGGCTACAGACAACCGTGCCTTCAGGAGCTATCGATTTGAGCGTCTTACCTATCTGGAAGAATTCCTTGTACGGCAACGGATAATTCTGCTTCGCCTGCTCAATCTCGCTCTTAATACCATTGCTGGAAGAGAAGAACAGAAGGCACATTACCAAAGCAAACGGCCACTTGCTTTCAGCCAGAGACCATTTAATCTTGCCTGCCAACCACACGGCAATGGTCCAAATACCACAAATCAGACCCGCATAGAAGAGTGGGAGCACTGAAGCAATGTAACGACTGCCGCTTGGCGTGGAGAAGATGGAAATGAGGCCTAACGTACCCAACAGATAGCCAATCATTCCCCAACGCAATTTACCCATCTTCCAATAGCCGATGAGCATGATGCCCAGGACAAGAATACCCACAAGGTAGATACCGAAGGAAAATTCAGGACTGTCGGGATTCACCTCCGAATAAGGATAAATAGTGCTCGGAATCGCATTGAAGACAAGCATCTTCAGCGTCTCGAAAAAACGATGCACAACCTCCCCAATCGTCAGCGTTCCAGCATCTGGTTGGAAAGGATTGCTCAACATAATCGTGTCCATGTATCGGTTGCCATTCAGTCCCAACACACGATTGCGAATGATATAGGGCAGGCATCCCACCGCAAATCCTACTACCGTGGTTCCCAATGCAACCCAACGGCGACGCACCAGTAACAACAGTCCCACACCCGCTACTAGAGCCAGACCCTGCGTGCGGATATGATACGTCAGTACCAGCCCCACAATCATAGCCCACAGCCACGGATTCTTCACATCTGCCCACCAGGATTTCTTTTCCTCCTGTTCAGACGACCAGCAGCAAGCCAGCGCATAGAACACAAAGGCTGAAACACAGAAGAACGACGCCTCGCTCATCATCATGGTCGAGAAGTGCCACAATCGCGGACAGAACAGTCCTGCAGCTGCTGCCACCACACTCACATCCCACCGCATCCTCAAACGCAGCATCGTGAAGAAAATAAGTAGCACACCTATCAGCACAAACACCTCATTCAGCCACTTTTGTGCCACCACACTGTCGGTTATGAAACGTAACGGCGTCATCAGCAGCGGATATCCCGGAGGAAAATTGGATGTCGCTCCCATGCTGGGAGTCGATAAATCCGAATAGCCATGACCTGTAGCCAAACTCGTCGCATAAATATAATAATAGAAGTTGTCGCCGTTTAGGTCTGGCTTCGGATTGAACGTCTTCGATGCCAGCAAAGCCCACACTAACACCAGTGCGGCACAGCATATAATCAATGTTGACTTACTTGCTTTCATGATATTCGGTCTCTGTATTCACATTCCAAATCAAGGACTTATCACTAATCTTCCCGCTCTTGATGGCATCCACTGTCTCAAAAGCCGTCAACATCGAGTGGTCCATATTGTTGTACCTGTGCTGACCATTACGACCCAGGCAGAAGAGATTGGGGATAGTGTCCAGGAACTCCCGCACCTTGTCCAGCTCATAATAACTGCCGTAATAAGCCGGATAAGCCTTCTGAATCTTCACGTGGCAGGCATCCAGCACATCACCCGCGTCGATAATGTCAATCTTCGCCAATTCGCCCTTCGCCATCTCGATAAAGGCATCGGCAGGCATATTCCACAACTCGTCCCCTTCGGTGCAGAAGTATTCGAGTCCAATCCACATCGTGTTCTCGTAATCTTTCACCAGATACGGCGACCAGTTGTTGAACACCTGCAAACGACCAATCTTCACATCTCTCTCCTGAATGTAGATCCATGTATCAGGCACACGACCAGCATAGGTGCGTAGCTTCGTCTCATTGCGGATTTTCATCTTGTTCACCAGCAGGCCCACCGTGATAAAATCACGATAGGGAAGCTCGTCGGCAATACGGAGCACATTGTCCGGAATATTGACACCTTTGATGGCTGGCACAAGATCCTTGATGGGCATGGTAGAGAGAAAATAATCACATGTAATCTTTTCCTCCGAGCCGTCGGCGTGCTTCAGCGTCACCAAGGTCACGTTCCCATTCTCAACCTCCACACTCACAACTTCCGTCTCCATTTTCACCTCACCACCCATGGACTCCACATCCTTCGCCACGGTCTCCCACAACTGGCCGGGACCATATTTCGGATAGATAAACTGTTCTATCAGCGAAGTCTCCACCTCCTTGCCGTCCTTCTTGCCGAAGGCCTTTTGCATCATATCCTTCAGCACGGCACGTATCGAGAGACCCTTCACACGCTGGCTACCCCAGTCGGCGCCTAACTTCGACGGATGCACTCCCCACACCTTGGCGGTATAGTCCTCAAAGAACATCTCATACAGCGGACGACCAAAACGATTGATGTAAAAATTCTCCAGCGAATCCTCGGGCAGTTTGTGAATGCAAGCCCACAGGTAACCGAAGCCCGCGCGCATCATGCGCACAAAGCCCATGTTGAGGAAGGTCTCCTTCTTCATCGAAATGGGATAGTCGAAGAACTTGCGCAGGAAGAAGATGCGGCTCACGCGACGACGCACCAGCATCGTGCGGTCTTCCCTCTCGGGGTCAGGTCCTTCTTTGGCGAACTCCTTTTCTCTTTCGTCCAGCAAAATATCGTCCTTCGATGGCTTGGCCTGCATAGGCATAATCTCTTGCCACCAATTCATCACCTTGTCGCTCTTCGAGAAAAACCGATGGCCACCGATATCCATACGATTCCCGTGATATTCCACAGTTTGCGAAATACCACCAATCCGAGCGGTCTTTTCGCACACTATTGGCTTCACATCCGTCTGGCGAAGCAACTCGTATGCTGCCGTCAAACCTGCGGGACCACCGCCCGCAATGACAGCAATCTTCTGTCTCTCTGTATTCTGTGTCATATATATTATAATTTCATTACTATATACTCGCTGCAAAATTACGAAAAACAAATCATATGGCAAAATAAAAAAATAAAAAAGCACAATATTTAACCAACATCCACGTTATACAAATTAAATCAGACAATCAAGCAATATGAACATCATCATCACCGGAGGTGCCGGATTCATCGGAAGCCATGTGGTACGGTTGTTTGTCAACAAGTACCCGCAGTACAGGATTATCAACCTCGACAAGCTGACCTACGCCGGCAACCTCGCCAATCTCAAGGATATCGAAGATAAGCCGAACTACAAGTTCGTCCGCATGGACATTTGTAACTTCGACGGCGTGTACAAATTGATGCAGGACGAGCACATCGACGGCATCATCCACCTCGCTGCCGAGAGCCATGTGGACCGCTCCATCAAAGACCCCTTCACCTTTGCGCAGACCAACGTGATGGGCACCCTCAGCCTTCTCCAAGCCGCAAAGCTTTATTGGGAGAGCCTGCCGGAGAAATTCGAAGGAAAACGATTCTACCACATCTCCACCGACGAGGTTTACGGCGCCCTGGAGATGACTCATCCCGAAGGTATCATGCCCCCCTTCACCACTAAGGCCTCTAGCGGAGAACACCACCTGGCTTATGGAGAAAAATTCTTTACAGAAGACCTTAAGTACCAGCCGCATAGTCCCTACAGTGCCGCCAAAGCCTCAAGCGACCATTTCGTGCGCGCTTTCCACGACACCTATGGTCTCCCCACTATCGTCACCAATTGCTCCAACAACTACGGTCCCTACCAGTTCCCAGAGAAGCTCATCCCCCTGTTCATCAACAACATCCGCCACCGCAAGCCACTGCCCGTCTACGGCAAGGGCGAGAATGTACGCGACTGGCTCTATGTCGAGGACCACGCCCGCGCCATCGACCTCATCTTCCACAAGGGCAAGATTGCCGAGACCTACAACATCGGTGGCTTCAACGAGTGGAAGAACATCGACATCATCGAAGTGGTTATCAACACCGTTGACCGTCTCCTCGGCCGTCCCAAGGGACAGGATATGGACCTCATCACCTACGTCACCGACCGTGCCGGCCACGACATGCGCTACGCCATCGACTCCTCCAAACTCCAACGCGAACTCGGCTGGGAACCCAGCCTCCAGTTCGAGGAAGGCATTGAAAAGACCGTCCGCTGGTACCTCGACAATCAGGAATGGATGGACAATGTCACCTCTGGCGACTACCTAAAATACTACGAGGACATGTACGCAGGCAGATAAAACATTGTAAAACAACCATCTATTAGAGGGCACGAATGTGCCCTCTAATTTTTTTTGTCTTAAACACAATATATAGATAAAACTCCCGTTATTTAACTATAATTTTAATTACTGAACAATACATATAGTTATGACAAGGGAACTGACAAAAGCAGAAGAACAGGTGATGCAAGCCTTATGGAAAATCGAAAAAGGATTTGCAAATGAGATTGTTGCATCTGTAGAAAGTGATGCCGCGTACAACACGGTACTTACGGTGGTGCGCATTCTGGAGCAAAAAGGTTATGTGGCGCATGAGACCTTCAACCGCTCAAACCGCTACTATCCACTCATTACGCGTGAAGAGTACATGCACCAGCAGCTGGGACGGCTAACCAAGAGCTACTTCGGTTCGGCACGGGCATTGGTGTCGTTTCTCGTCGACAAAAAGGAAGTCAGCCTCGAAGACCTAGAGGCCATCACTAAAGCCATTGAGTCATGATACGCTGGATGATTATTTCGACGTTGGCCGCAGGTCTTTTCTACGCGCTCTACCTCTGGCTCTTCCGCCGCGACCGCTGGTTTGAACTTTCGCGCGCGTATCTAACTATAGTATTAGGATTCTGTTGTCTGTTTCCGTGGCTTCGGTTGCCCGCGGGCGTGACGCCAACGACACCTGCAACGGAATTCCTGATGACGGTCGACAGTCCCGAGGTATTTATCAGCGAGAGCGCCCCTCTGGTGGAACCCACAGTGTCGCTCAAGTTGGACATCATTCCGAATGTCTATATTGGGGGCATAGCCCTGACATTGGCAATACTCATCATCCAACTGACGGTACAGACGGTGCGCATTCGCAGGCTTCGCCGGGAGTACCCTGTCTATGGCCGCGGCAACGGATTCGAGATTCCCAAAGGGGCGCTACTCATCCTCGTCCCCGACAACACGGAGCCTTACTCGTTTTTCAAGCATATCGTTGTCGGAACACATGATCTCGACGAGGAGGAGATGCGATGCATCCTCGCCCATGAGTCGGTGCATGTGAGCCGGAACCATTCGCTCGACATCGTGTGCATGCGATTGATTTGCTGCATCATGTGGTTCAATCCCTTCGCTTGGATGATGCTGCATGAACTGAAGGCAGTACATGAGTATCAAGCCGATGCGGCAGCCGCCAACATTGACAACAAAGACTATTTACGTCTGCTCTACCGGCAGACCACTGGTTTCGGATATGGCCATATCACCAACGTTGCGCAAAGCGAAGGCAGAGGGGGCTTGCTCACTATGCTGAGCCAAAGCAACGTCGCCGTAGGTAATAATTTCAACAGTATTAACATCAAAAACCGTATCGTTATGATGAACAAAAAGAAATCGCGCTTCGGCGCATGGAAAGTAGCGGCAGCGTTGCCCCTTGTGGCACTACTAATGGTAGTGGGCTGCAAGCCTGCTGCTCCTGATTCCGAGGAGCAGGCGGTGACTGAGACACAAGCCACCGTCGAGCCCGAACTCTTCGATCCTCAAACGACTCCCGAGGGATTTATTCCTCCCGAGTATCCCGACGGCATGGAAGCCCTCTACAAGTTTTTTGCCGAAAATATCCAATATCCCGAACAGGCCAAGACCGACGGCATCGAGGGTAAAGTGTACGTCCGTTTCATTGTGATGGACAACGGCGACATCGTCAATGTCGAGGTAGCCCACGGCATCGGCGGCGGCTGCGACGAGGAGGCAATGCGTGCGGTTAAAGCCATGCCCAAATGGAAACCGGCCACACATGAAGGCAAGCCCGTCAACGTGCAATACGTCATTCCCATCAACTTCCAACTGCAATGAGAAGACTCACTTTTGTTGCAGTTTTCATCGTCGTGCTGCTGGCCGGCTGCGGTGCCTCGCGGCCGGTCGGCAGCCGGGCGACTTGCGAGTGCGAGCGGGTGGTGAAGGTGCCGGATGAGGCGTTCCGGGCGTGGCTGGTGGAGAATAGGTATGCCGAGAAGGCTGGATGGAAGAAATTAAGAGCTACCGAGGAAGGGTGCATGTTGAAAGAGTTGGAGTGTTACGGTCATGGTATCGAGAGCCTTGAAGGTATCGAGTTGTTCCCGCAGTTGGAGCAACTGACTTGCAGCGATAATCCCATCGAAAAATTGAATATCAATGGGTTGCCGTATCTGGAACGACTCTATGCTCTCAATGTGCCGCTACGACGGTTGGAGATGGACAGCTGCCATCATCTGAAGCGTGTGCAGATAAGCTATACGAAACTCACAACCATTGACCTCGCGCCGTTTCCTGAGTTGGAGTTGCTGCTCTTTATCTTCTCTCCGCTGAGAGAGATAGACCTCACGCCTTGCAGTAACCTCAAGCAACTCTATATCCGTGGCACACAGATACAGGAGGTGGATTTGCGTCCTTGTGTCAATCTGGTTGATCTCCATGCACTTGACACTCCACTAGAAAAAATCATCGTATCACCCCAACAATATGATGAGGGGTTAAAGGCGTCGGTGGGTGACTCGGTGAGAATAGAGGTGCGCTAGGCAATAAACGATCCCCATTGCCGTTACTATGGCATGAAAAACATCATCTTCGACTTCGGCAATGTGCTGGTGCAGTGGCACCCGGAACTGATATATAAAGATCATTTTGGCGACGGGGCAAAAGCCTGGTGGTTCCTGCGACATATCGCCGACGCCAACTGGCGCAACCGCATCGATGCCGGCGAAAGCACCGACACCTGTATCGCCGAACTCAAGCAACAGCACCCCCAATACCACGATGCCATCGAACTCTACCGCTCGCGCTGGAAAGAGATGCTCACCGACGAGGTACCCGGCATGCGGGAACTGCTGACAGAAGTGCTAAAGAAATATGAGGTCTTCGGCCTCACCAACTGGAGCATGGAGACTTTCCCCGAGGCACGCGAACGCTTCGGCATCCTGCAGATGATTGACCGTTACGTTGTCTCCGGCGAAGAGCACCTCATCAAGCCCGACCCGCGCCTCTTCCAGGTGCTGCTCGACCGTTACCAACTCAACGCCGCCGATTGTATCTTTATAGACGACAACCCCGACAACGTGGCTGCCGCCTGCCGCATGGGCATGCACGGCATCCACTTTATCGGGGCCGACGATTTGCGCCAAAAACTGGCGTTGTAGTTTCCTTATTCGCTCTTGCGGACGCTCTTGTAGCCGCTCATCAGACCTGTGGTGGCGCTGCCAATGAAAGCAAGGATCTGCTTGCCCTCGTCGGTCTGGCCGTAGCGTTCCTTCACCTGTTCCACGGCATCGCTGACATTCAGTCCCTTCACGAAGATATAGCGATAGATGTCGCTGATGCGGTTGATGCTCTCCTGGGTGAATCCACGACGTTGCAGGCCGAGGCTGTTCACACCGCAGTACTGGATGGGATAACGGGCAGCCTTCACATAGGGAGGAATGTCCTTGTCAATAAGCGCACCGCCCTGGGTGATGACGTGCGAACCGATGTGGATAAACTGCAAGCAGGCAGTCTTGCCACCGAGGATGACATAGTCGCCCATGATGATGTGGCCGGCCAGCGTGGCGTTGTTTGCCAACACGCAGTTGTCGCCCACCACACAGTCATGTGCCACATGCACATAAGCCATCAGCAGGTTGTTGTTGCCTATCACCGTCTTGCCGCTGGCGGCAGTGCCACGGTTGATTGTGCAGCACTCGCGGATAACATTATTGTCACCAATCTCAACAGTGGTGTACTCACCTGCAAACTTCAGGTCCTGCGGCACCGCAGCAATCACGGCACCGGGGAATATCTTGCAGTTCTTACCGATACGTGCACCGGGGAAAATGGTTACATTCGGACCAATCCACGTGCCGTCACCAATCTCCACATCCTCATAGATGGTGGTAAAATTTGAAATCTTGACGTTCTGTCCAATCTTGGCGTCAGGGTGTAAATCGTATAATGTCATTATATATAATATGTTTATTTATTCTTGTTGAGGATTCTTTTTCATATAATCCATCAGGAAACCCGCAAAGGCCGCATTCGCCTTGTGTCCCGGCTTGTAAATGTTGAACTTCGCGTTCAGCATCGGTCCTGCCAGACGCACATCACCCACAAAATCAAGCAACTTGTGGCGCGCAGGCTCATTCGGATAGTAAGGGTTCGTCGTGTTCAGCACTCCATCGTGCACCTTGAAATTGTTGGGGTCTTTGTTGAATATCTTGCACAGGCGCTTCAACTGCCTCGGCTTCAGCTCCTCGTTCACATACACCAGCGCATTGTCCAGACTGCCCCCCTTGATGAGGTTGAAACGCAGCAACGGCTCAATCTCGTGCAGAAACACGAAAGTGCGGCAAGGAGCAATGCCGGCAGGATACTCCGACATGTCGTTCATGTCCGCCTCCTGACGGCCAATGACGCTGTTGGGGAAATCTATCACGCAGTGCACCGCGAAATGGTCGCAGGGCTCCACGTCGAATATCGACCCCGTCGAGGGGAATTCGAAATGAAGGGGTTCCTTGAAGGTATAGCTGTGGCGCGGCGCCGACACCGGGCGTATCCCCACTCGGGCCAGTTCCAGCATCCACGGACGCGACGAACCGTCGATAATCGGCACCTCGCCTCCGTCAAGTTCTATCAGTGCATTGTCCACACCCATGCCGTGCAACGCCGACATCAGGTGCTCGATTGTCGCTATCGAATGCCGTCCCGAGCCCAGCGTGGTGCCGCGCGAGGTGGCGCCCACATTGTTCGCCAATGCCGGCTGCGTGATGATATTTGTACGGTCCGTACGGCGGAAGGCAATGCCGAAATCCTCAAAGGCCGGCTTCACCGTCACCGTCACAGTGCGCCCCGTATGCAACCCGGGGCCTGTCACACGAAACTCTTTCTGTATAGTATTTTGATATTCCATTTCCATTTCTGATTCCTAATTTCTCACCGCAATCAACCTCAGCCCTTCCATTTTATACAACTGCGGCTGGTCGTTCTCCAGCCCCGCACCGCTGCGGCTGAAATGCAGCGGATGGATGAGAGTCGGCAGCGTACCTGTCGGCGAGGTCCAGAAGTCCGTATTGCGGCGGCGCAACCCGTCAACGATATACATTGCCAGGTCATAGCCCGTGGCGGCCAGCGGCGTCGTGGGTTCCGACCCGTATGTCTGGCGGAAATTGCGGAGGAAGTCCACATGCACCTGGTTCGTCATGTCCCACGACGTGGAGAAGGTGTGGTAGCTCACCTGCTGCAGCTGTGCAAAGTCCACATCCGGCAGTTCCTTCGTCCAGTCACTCACAGTATACAGTGTCGGCGGCTGGCTCTTGAAGGCCGCCAGGCGGTTCAGCAGGTTGCTCGCAAACACGCGGTTCTTGTCCTTCCCTTCATCATACAGGCTCACCACGCTGCAACCCGGCGTCGACTTCAGGAATGTCGACAGCTTCGCGCTCTGCGACCAGTTGAACACCGTGTATTTGATATCCTTGCGCTCGTCGAGCTGCCGTTTCATCTCGTCAAGCATCGCTCGCTCCGACTTCGCACCCGAATGCACTATGTACAGGTGCCCGTCGGGGCGCTCTGCTTTCATGTTGTCAAGCATCTGCGACACCATTCCCGCCACCGAGGGCTGTATCTTCACCACAAAGGGATTGTCGGCACAGATCTCGTTGCGTGTCGACATGGGATTGACGATATACACACCCGAATCCTTCGCCATCGCCGCCGCCTGCGCAAAAGCGTCACGCAGCAGCAATGCCACGATGAAGTCCGACTGCGCCACGCGCCGTTCGGCAAAGGCCTTCTTCACCGCCTCGGCGCTGTTCTCCGACACATCCACCACGTTCAGCTCCACATTCACACCCTGCTGTGCCATCTCGTCGAGAGCCATGCGCAGTCCTTCATAGAACTCGATAAACTCAAACTGCCGGTAGCTCTTCTTGCCCCGCTGCTCCACATCGAACTTCGAGGTCGAGATTTCGTCTATCTGGTCCAGGTGCAGCGGCATCATCAGCGACACACGCACCGTCTTGCCAATCTTGCGCGACAGCTTCGGCGGCGCCACATGCTCTTCCCCACCCTTCGGGGTCGGGTGCATCACCGTCGGTGCCACACTGCGCTGCTGTTCGGCGCTCTTCTTGGGCTCCGCGGGTGTGGCGGGCGTGGCGGCGGGCTCGGGCAACTGTCCACGGCAGGGTATCCACACCGTGTCGCCGGGATGCAGGAAGTGGATATCCACATGCGTCACCGCATCGTAGCTCTCCACCTTGTAGGCCTTCGAGATGCTGTACACCGTCTGGCCCTTCTCCACAATGTGCACGAAATACTTCTTCCCGTGCATCACCTGCGTTTCGGTCGAGATTTTGACCGGCGCCGTCCCCGGTGCCTGCGCTAGAGCCTCACCCCCAACCCCTCTCCAAGAGGCGAGGGGAGCGATTAGCATCAGCAATATCAGTATTTTTTTCATATTTCTTTCTCCTAACAACCTATTCCCTCTCCCCTTGGAGAGGAGTTAGAGGTGAGGCTTATTCCCACTCAATCGTTGCCGGCGGCTTCGAGCTGATGTCGTAGCACACGCGGTTCACACCCTTCACCCTATTGATGATTTCGTTCGATATCTTCGCCATGAAGTCATACGGCAGGTGGCTCCAGTCGGCAGTCATGCCGTCCACGCTCTCCACGGCCCTCAGTGCCACCACGCTCTCATAGGTGCGCTCGTCGCCCATCACGCCCACACTCTGCACAGGCAGCAGCATGGCGCCGGCCTGCCACACCTTGTCGTACAGGCCCGCATCGCGCAAGCCCTGGATGAAGATGTGGTCCACCTCCTGCAGGATGTGCACCTTCTCGGGCGTCACATCGCTCAGGATTCGGATGGCCAGACCGGGACCCGGGAAGGGGTGACGGCCGATAAGTTCGTCCTTGATACCCAGCTGACGGCCCACGCGCCTCACCTCGTCCTTGAACAGCGAGCGCAGCGGCTCCACAAGCTTCAGCTTCATATAGTCGGGCAAACCGCCCACATTGTGGTGACTCTTGATGGTCTGGCTCGGACCCTTCACGCTCGAACTCTCAATCACATCGGGATAGATGGTTCCCTGGCCCAGCCACTTGGCGTCGGTAATCAGCTTCGCCTCGGCATCGAACACATCGATGAACGTCTTGCCGATTCCCTTGCGTTTCTTCTCGGGGTCCTTCACACCCGCCAGCACATCGTAGAAACGCTGCTTGGCATCCACACCCTTTACATTCAGACCCATATTCTTATAGCTCTCAAGCACACTCTCGAACTCGTTCTTGCGCAGCAGGCCGTTGTCGACGAAAATGCAGTGCAGCTGGTGACCGATGGCACGGTTCAGCAGCACGGCAGCCACTGTGCTGTCCACTCCGCCACTCAAGCCAAGCACCACCTTGTCGCCTCCCACCTTCTCACGCAACTCCTTCACAGTGCTCTCGATGAAACTCTCCGGCGTCCACTCCTGGCGGCAGCCGCAGATATCCACCACAAAATTGCGCAGCAGCGTCACACCGTCGGTCGAGTGATGCACCTCGGGATGGAACTGGATAGCGTAAGTCTGCTCACCCTCAATCTGATAACCCGCATACTTCACATTCTCCGTCGAGCAGATAGTCTTGTAACCCTCCGGCAGCACCTCGATAGTGTCGCCGTGGCTCATCCACACCTGGCTGCCCATCGGCACACCCTTCATCAAAGGATTCGTGCTGTCGATAAAATTCAGGTTCGCACGGCCATACTCGCGAATCTTGCTCTGCTGCACGCGCCCGCCGCCCCATTTGGCGAGGTACTGCGCACCGTAGCACACCGCCAGCAGCGGCAGCTTGCCCTTGATATTGCCCATCTCGGGCACCGGAGCGTCGGCAGCGTTGCAGCTATACGGGCTGCCGGAAAAAACAACACCCTTCACATCGGGAGTGAGGGCGGGAATCTTGTCGAAAGGATGGATTTCGCAGTAAACATTCGCCTCGCGAATCTTGCGCGCAATCAACTGAGTGTATTGAGAGCCAAAGTCTAAGATGATTATCGTGTCCATATATTGTAATAATTTAAAAATGCAAAAATAACAAACTTACACGACATGGCAAAATTTTTTTTCACCACCCTCCCCCAATTCTCAATTTTCAATTCTCAATTTTCAATTCATGAACAATATTTCCCCGACCCTGCCGTTATCCATTCACATTGAAGCGAGGTAAGGCTTCAGTAATACATCAGTAAGAGTTGATACCCGTAATTGAATAAAAATTAAACACATACCGTCATGGCAAAACTCCATCAAGGCA
>ONGA01000014.1 GCA_900317285.1 uncultured Bacteroidales bacterium
CGAGGATGCCTTGATGGAGTTTTGCCATGATGGTATGTGTTTAATTTTTATTCAATTACGGGTATCAACTCTTACTGATGTATTACTGAAGCCTTACATCGCTTCAATGTGTATGGATAACGGCAGGGTTGGGGAAATATTGTGTGGGGAGACAAAAAGGGCTAGAGGGGCTAAAGGGACTAAAAGGGGATAGAGATACTAGAGGAACTAGAGAAACTAGAGAGAACTAGTGGTAACTTGTGTTGCTTGAGAGGGCGAGGGGATGGGGTTTTCAAAAAGAAACAGCCGTGGGGGTGCCACGGCTGTTTTTATGGGGTTGCTGTCGGGAGGGGTTACTGGACGTCGCGCTCGTCGAGGGGCTGGGCGAGGAGGCCGGTGTAGGTGCCCTTGCTGTCGAATTCCATGCGGATGAATTTGGGTTCTTTGACGCCCTTGACTTTCTGGCTGACGACGACGTAGGTGTAGGGTTTGGGTTTTTTGCCGTCGGGGCCGCGGAATTTGGAGTTGTATTCGTAGACGACCATTTTCTCGACTTTGTATTTCTCGCCGTTGAATTTTTCGGCGAGGTATTTCATGATGCCATTGCTGTAGCGTTCCTTGGGGAGGAGTTTGCCCGACATGACGGCGTCGCCGGTGTTGATGTCGTAGACGGCTTCTTTGTCGACTTTCTGTTTGTCGGTGTAGTAGGCGACGGCGTATTCACCGTTGCGGTTGACCCAGGTGGGGCCGGATTTGCAGCGTTTTTTGCCGATGGCTTTTTCGAAGTTGGCGACGGCAGCCTCGCAGGGTGTGAACTGCTCGACCTGGGGCTCGTCGACTTTGGGGGCGGGGCGTCCGCGGAGGCGGCTGCGCTCGGTCTTGGTGGCGGAGGTGATGTTCTCGTCCTTGAGGTCGGGGTTGTTCTGGGTGTAGTATTCGCGCTTGACGGCGTCGGGGTCGGGGGCGTTGCTTTTCATGAGCTTGCCGCGGGTGTCGAAGACCATTTCAAAGTCTTTGTCGGAGATGCCTTTCTTGGTGATGGTCATGCGGTAGTAGTTGTCGCCGCTCATTTCCTCGATGTAGTCGAGGGATTTGACGCGGTAGCCGAGGTAGTTGTCGTTGAAGTAGGAGGTCATCATGACGGGGCATTCGTCCATTTTGACGGGGAAGGCGGAGTACTGCCAGTCGCCGGAGGCGGTGAAATAGGCGCGACCGTTCTGGCCGTCGATGACGAGTTCGGCGATGAACTGTCCCGGGGCCTGGTACCATGTCTTGACTTTGTAGGAGTCGTAGGTCTTCTCGAGGGTGAGGAGGACGGAGCGCGGCACGGCGGTTTCCTTGACTTTGGTCTGGGCGGAAGCCATCAGTGGCAGCGCCAAGAACATGAGGATGAATATCTTTTTCATATCGTGTGTGTTTTTCTGTTTAGTATCTCGATGTGTGTTTTTCTTGCATTATTTGAAGAGGACGTCCTTGCGGTCGGGGCTGATGCTGACGGCAGCGATGCGGACGCCGGTCTGCTGCTCGATGGTATCGAGGTAGGAGCGGAGTTTTTCGGGGAGTTTGGCGTAGTCGGTGATACCGTTGAGGTCCTGTTTCCAACCCGGGAAGGGGGTGAGGAGCGGACGGATGTCGGCGGTGTTGTATTCGAAGGGTATCTCGTCGGTGCGTTCACCGTTGATTTCGTAGTGGGTGCACATGTTGACGGTGTCGAAGTCGTTCATGACGTCGGGCTTGGTGACGAAGAGGTCGGTGACGCCGTTGATCATGCAGGCGTAGCGGAGGGCGGGGAGGTCGATCCAACCGCAGCGGCGCGGGCGTCCGGTGGTGGCACCGTATTCGTGGCCGAGTTCGCAGAGGCGCTTGCCAGTCTCGTCGAAGAGTTCGGTGGGGAAGGGACCTGCGCCGACGCGTGTGCAGTAGGCCTTGGTGATGCCGAAGACGCGTCCGACGGCGGAGGGGGCGATGCCGAGGCCGGTGCAGACACCGGCGGTGATGGTGTTGGAGGAGGTGACGAAGGGGTAGGTGCCGAAGTCGATGTCAAGCATCATGGCCTGGGCGCCTTCGGCGAGGACTTTCTTGTTGTCGCGGAGGCACTGGTTGATGAAGTATTCGCTGTTGACGAAGCGGAAACGCTTGAGGGTGGCGAGGCTCTCCATCCAGATTTTCTCGTAGTCGGCGAGGGAAAGGTTGTCGATGCGGAAGGCGTCGACATCGAAGTCCATGGCGCGAGCCATCATGAGGTGCTGGCGCTTGAGGGCGGCGTAGCGCTCGATGAAGTCGGGAGCGAGGATGTCGCCCACGCGGATGCCGGTGCGGGCGATTTTGTCGGTGTAGGCGGGGCCGATGCCCTTGAGGGTGGAGCCGATTTTGGCGTTACCTTTCGCCTGCTCGTTGGCGGCGTCCATCAGGCGGTGGGACGGGAGGATGAGGTGAGCTTTCTTGGAGATGAAGAGGTTGAGGGTGGCATCGACGCCTTTCTCGGTGAGGGCTTCGATTTCCTGGCGGAAGATGCGCGGCTCGATGAGCACGCCGTTGCCGATGAGGTTGATTTTCTCCTTGTGGAAGATGCCGCTGGGGATGATGTGGAGGACATGCTTGGTGCCGTTGAATTCGAGTGTGTGGCCGGCATTGGGGCCACCCTGGAAACGGGCAATAACATCGTATTCGGGAGTGAGGACGTCGACGATTTTGCCTTTGCCTTCGTCGCCCCACTGGAGTCCTAAAAGAACATCTATCTTTGTCATAAACAATTTATTACAATAGAGTTAAACATTTCATCACCCACACTGATGCACACTGATACAAAATGCAAAGATACGAAAAAATTGATAATTGAAAATTGAAAGTTGAAAATTTTGCTTTCGCGGTATTACTCGTCGCGTTTTGCCTTGAACCAGTCGACGAATTTGGGGAGGTCGTCGAGGGGCTGGAAGCCGGATTTGAAAGGTTCGTCGGGCACGGGGACGGTCTCCATGTAGCCGATGAGGGTGGCGCAGTCGAACTCGCCGAGGAGGGCTTCGAGGGTGACATAGACGCCGACTTGGAAGTCCTCGTCCTGCCGCTGACCGTCCTCGACGGCGATGCGGAGGCCCAGCATATCGGGTTCTTCCTCGCATTCAAGCTGTTGGAAATACATCTTGCGGGTATCGAAGAGAAGATTGTCGAAGCGCACCTTGAGTTCGGTGCCCATGGGCTGCTTGAAGGCGACAAACTCCCACCAGTCGAGGTCGGGAGCGTTGTCGACGAGCTCGACGACATAGCGGAAGAGGTCGGTGTCGCCCTCGGCGGTGAAAGTGAGGGCACGACCGTTGGCGGTGGCGTCACCAATCTCGTAGGTGAGACCGTCGCAGTATTTGGTGAGCTGGTACTGCAGGGCGTTGCAGAGCTCCTGCCGCTCCTTGTCCTCGAGGTCGCCCATGGCAACCAGCTGCTCGTTGTGGTCCACAAACCACTGCCAGAATTTCTGTATCTTTTCCATATTCATCAGAATATTTTTTTCGCAATCAGAACGTTCAGAACTATCAGAAATTTCTTTTTGTTCTTTTGGTTTTGATTGAGTTTTAAACGATTATTGCTTCGGGGTCGAGGGTGACGCCGAATTTTTGTTTGACATCTTGTTGTATGGTTGCGGCTAGGGCGCGGACTTCGTCGCCCGTGCAGCCGTCAGCATTGTACAGTACCAGAGCGTTTTTCGGCCAGACCCCTGCCCTACCCTGCGTGCGGTCTTTCCATCCAGCACGGTCAATGAGCCAACCGGCACTCAACTTGTAACCTCCGTCTGTTCTGTGTGCCTCAGGCATGTCGGGATGTTCGGCTTTGAGACGGAGGTAGGTCGGCTCGTCAACCACGGGATTCTTAAAGAAACTGCCAGCAGAACCATGCTCTTCGGGACGCGGGAGCTTGCTCCAACGCACTTCCGTGATGGCCTCACGGAGCTGCTGGGCGGTGTCGTGAGGCAGACCTTCGAGAGCTTTGTAGCTGAGGTTGGGGGTGAAGGTTTCGCTGAGGCGGTAGGTGACGCGGAGGATGAGGTAGCGTCCGGGATGATGCTTGAAGAGAGAATCGCGGTAAGCAAAATGGCAGTCGGCATTGCTGAAAGTGCAATGGCGACGTTCCTGAAGGTCATAAGCCTCAATACTTTCTATAAGATCCTTTGCCTCAGCGCCGTATGCACCTACGTTCTGCACCGCAGAGGCGCCCACGGTGCCGGGGATGGCGGAGAGGTTCTCAAGGCCGTAGAGATTGTGATCGAGCGTCCACTGGATGAGGTCGTCCATGACGGTGCCAGCCCAGGCAGTGACAAATTGAGAATTGGAAATTGAGAATTGAGATTTTTTTGCGAGGATAACAACGGTGCCCTCGTAATCCTTGGTAAACACCATATTGCTGCCCACGCCAATCACCAGCACCTCGCCCTCCAGCGGCGGTACCTCGTCGCCAGGTTCAATCACCAGCAACTTTCGGGCACACACATCGATGCCGAAGGTATTGTAGGGCTTGAGGGATATGTTCTCGTAGGTTTTCATTGCTCGTTATCTTTGGGGCCGAGTTCTTTCTTGGGTTTGCGGATGGGAGGTACATAGTCCATGCGGAAGACCTGCCGGTGGGTCAGCAGCAGCACCAACGAAAGTGCGGCACCCAGCACGTCGCAGATGGCACAAGCCTGCCAGACGCCTGTCACGCCGTCGCCAGTGATGTTGTAGACAATGCCCGGTAAGATGAGCGACAGCGGGATGAGGAAGATGACCTGCCGCGAGAGGCTGGTGACGATGGCTATCCAGGGTTGGTCGATGCTCTGGAAGAGCTGAGAGTTGGTGACCGTGAAGGCTATCAGCGGGCAGAAGACCATCAGGTAGCGCAAGGCGGGCTCGCCCATGTCGAGAATCTCGGGCTCGGAGTTGAAGAAGCCGATGATGGTGCGCGGGAAGATGAGCGCCGACGCAGCGCCGATGATACCGATAATGACGCAGACTTTCATGGTCAGGATATACACCTCGCGCAAGCGGTCGTTGCGACGGGCGCCGTAGTTGTAGCCCGCGATGGGTTGCATAGCCTGACAGAGTCCAAGCAACACCATGAATATCAAACCCATGTAGGAGTTGGCAGCGCCATAGACCGTCATCGCGTCGTCGCCACCATAGGCTATCAGCTGACGGTTGAGCACCGCCACCACGGCAAAAGCCGCCACATTCATCGAGAAGGGACTGATGCCGATGGCAAGGATATTCCTGAAAATATATAATTTGGGCGCCCAAGCATGGCGTTTGAAGCGGATAAACGACTTGGGCTGCACAAAGTGGAGCACCGCCACAGTGGCCGAAACGGCCATCGAGAGGGTTGTAGCCCACGCGGCGCCCTTCATGCCCCAGCCGAACTCGCTGATAAAGATGAAGTCGAGCAGGATGTTCAATGTCGCACCGCCCACCATAATCCACATGCCCTTCATGGGGTAACCCGAAGAGCGGATAAGGCCTACAAGATTGTAAGTCACCGTCAGCAGGAACATGCCGGGGAGCACGATGTACATGTATTCGCAGGCGGCATCAATCACCGGCTGCGAGGCGCCATCGGCGAAGAGGTTTATGATGGGATGCATCCAAAGATAGCCTCCCATCACGAAGATGAATCCGAAAAGGAAGGTCAGCAACATACTGTTACCCAGTATCTTCTCAGCCCAGCGCACATCCTTGCGACCCAGAACGATACTCATGCGGGCACCGGAACCTGCTCCGACGAGGGCCCCGAAGGCGTGGATGATGTTCATCAATGGGAAGGTGATGGTAAGCGCCGCCAGCAGCATTTTGCCTTCGTCGGGAGTGTTGCCGAGGAAAATGCGGTCTACAATATTATATATGGAGGTTACCACCTGACTCGCCACCGCCGGCAGCGCATACTGCCAGAGGAGCTTGCCCATGGGCTTGGTTTCCAGTTCACGAATATCGTTGTCCATCTATTGCTTGATTCTATTCTTCAGTGCCATCAGCGCGTTGTAGGCTATCAGGCCATTGGCGAGTTCGAGGCTGCGTTCGTCGACCATGAGGTTGGGTCGGTGCAGGTTGCTGAAGGGGGTGCCGGGCTCGTGGATGCCGATGCGGAAATAGCAGGCCGGTATCTTCTGTGCGAAGAAGGCGAAATCTTCGGCCGTCATGCGGAGGTCGAGCCACTCGACGTTCTCCTCGCCGAGGAAGGCGCAGGCGTTGTCGTGCACCTGCTGCGTGCAGGCGTCGTCGTTGAGGACGTAGGGGTAGCCGTAGTCGATGAAGAGGTCGCACTCGGCACCCATGGCTTCGGCCACGCCGGTGCTGATCTTGCGAATCTTCTCGTGGGCTTCGAGGCGCCACTTCTCGTCGAAGGTACGGATGATGCCCTCCATCTTCACCGTGTCGGGGATGATGTTGGTGCGTCCGCCCACCTCCTGTATCTTGCCGATGGTGAGCACCGTGGGCATCATGGGGGCGGCGTTGCGGCTAACCACCTGCTGCAGGGCGATGACGATATGGCTGGCCACCACGATGGGGTCGACGCTGAGGTGCGGCGTGGCACCGTGACCGCCGAGACCCTTGACGGTCCAGTAGAGCTCGTCGGTGGAGGCCATGTATTTACCTTTACGCATGCCCACCTTGCCGAAGTCCATCTCCGGCAAGCAGTGGAAGGAATAGATTTCGTTAGGTGTGATTTCGTCGAACAGTCCGTCCTCCATCATCATGCGAGCGCCGCCGGGGTATTTCTCCTCGCTGGGCTCGAAGATGAACATCAGCGTGCCGCTGAACTGGTCTCGGAGTTGTATGAGAATCTTGATAGCACCCAGTAGTGAGCAGGTGTGCATATCGTGCCCGCAGGCATGCATCACGCCGGGCTTCTCGCTGGCAAACGGCAGACCCGTACACTCAGTGATGGGCAGCGCATCATAATCCGACCGCAGTGCCACACAATAGCTGTCGGGGTCTTTGCCGCGGAGCAAAGCCATGGTTCCAGTCTTGCCGATTCCCGTCTTGGGTTCCAGCCCCATGGCGCGCAGCCGTTCGGCCACAAACTCCATGGTGCCGTACTCCTCCTGCGAGAGGTCGGGGTGCCGGTGCATCCACCGCCGCCACTCAATCACCTCCTCGCGCTGCGCATGCGCCAGCTGCTTAATTCTATCTATCAGGTTTTCCATTAAGCTTTCGCTATCTTTATCACAGTGTTCTGGCCGTCGAGGAGTTCGATGGGGGTGCCGTCCTTCACCTCGGGGACGAGGGTGAGGCTGGTGCAGAGGGTCTCGGAGCAGATGTAGTCGCGGTGGGCGTTGATGGCGCTGTCCCACTCGCCGCTCTGCAACTCGACGACGATGCGGTCGGTGACGTCGAACTGTTCCTTGCGGATATTCTGAATACGGTTGACCAGCTCGCGGGCGATGCCTTCGTCAACAAGCTCGGGGGTGAGCTGGATGTCGAGGGCCACGGTGAGGTTGCCATCGTTGGCCACCACCCATCCGGGGATGTCCTGCGTGGCAATCTCCACGTCGCTGATAAGCACTTCGCAATCCTGACCTTCGACGCTGACCACGCAGCGGCCGTCGGCCTCGAGGGCGTTGATCTGCTGCTGGCTGAAGGCCATGATGGCGGCGCCGAGGGCTTTCATCACCTTGCCGTAGCGCGGGCCAAGGGTCTTAAAGTTGGGCTTAATTTTCTTCACCAGCAGGTCGTTGTCGGCAGCGAGGAACTCAATCTCCTTGACGTTGAGTTCGGAGCAGATGAGGTGCTGCACCTTCTCGATCTGAGCCTTCCTGTTCTCGTCGCGCACGGGGATGACAATCTTCTGCAGCGGCTGACGCACGCGGAGGTTGCTCTTCTTGCGCAGGCCGAGGACCATGGAGCAGACCTTCTGAGCCAGCTGCATGCGCTCCTCGAGGGCCTTGTCGACCATCTCAGCGTGGTATTCGGGGAAGCCAAGGTGATGCACGCTCTCCACATCGTAACGCTTGGTGACGGCGTTGAGGTCGAGGAACATACGCTCGCTGAAGAACGGCGCGATGGGGGCCATGAGGCGGCTGAGGGTCTCGAGGCAGGTGTAAAGTGTCTGATAGGCACTCTTCTTATCATCGGTGATCTCACCACGCCAGAAGCGGCGACGGCAGAGACGCACGTACCAGTTGCTGAGGTAGGCATCGACGAAGGTGCCGATGGCGCGGCCGGCGCGGGTGGGCTCATAGTCCTCCATGGCGTCGCCGACGGTCTTCACCAGCGTGTTGAGCTCGGAGAGAATCCATCGGTCAATCTCGGGACGCTCCTTGATATCGAGGTCTTTCTGACTGTAGTCGAAGCCGTCGAGGTTGGCGTAGAGGGCGAAGAAGCTGTAGGTGTTGTAGAGGGTGCCGAACAATTTGCGGCGCACCTCGTCGACGCCTTCCACATCGAATTTCAGGTTATCCCACGGCTGGCTGTTGGTAATCATATACCAGCGGGTAGCGTCGGGACCGTACTTGCCGAGGGTCTCGAAGGGGTCGACGGCATTGCCGAGACGTTTCGACATCTTGTTGCCGTTCTTGTCGAGCACGAGCCCGTTGCTGATGACGTTCTTGAACGCCACGCTGTCGAAGCACATGGTGCCGATGGCATGGAGGGTGTAGAACCAACCGCGGGTCTGGTCGACGCCCTCGGCGATGAAGTCGGCAGGGAACTCGGTGGCCTTGAGCGGCTCGCCCATGTAATGTATCTGGGCGTAAGGCATGGCACCGCTGTCGAACCACACGTCGATGAGGTCGAGCTCACGACGCATGGGCTTGCCATTGTCGCTGACAAGGATGACGTTGTCGATATACGGGCGATGCAGGTCGAAGTCCTTGTAGTCGCCAGCGTAGGGATTCGAGGTCATGAGACCGGCCTTGACGGCTTTCTCAATCTCGGCGCTCAGTTCCTTCACGCTGCCTATGCACTTCTCTTCCTTGCCGTCCTCGGTGCGCCAAATGGGCAGCGGGGTGCCCCAGTAGCGGCTGCGGCTGAGGTTCCAGTCGACGATATTCTCCAGCCAGTTGCCGAAGCGGCCGCTACCGGTAGCCTCGGGCTTCCAGTTGATGGTCTTGTTGAGCTCTATCATGCGGTCCTTGAGGGCCGTGGTGCGGATAAACCAGCTGTCGAGGGGGTAGTAGAGCACGGGCTTATCGGTACGCCAGCAGTGAGGGTAGCTGTGCGTGTGCTTCTCGCTCTTGAAGAGCTTACCCTGCTCCTTGAGCATGATGACCAGCTCCACGTCGAGGCTCATGTCCTTCTCGCCCTTGGTGGGGTCGTAGGCGTTCTTGACGAACTTGCCGGCATACTTGCTGTATTCTTCAACATCGACGTTGTTCTTCACCCATTCGGGGTCGAGGTCCTCGACGGGGGCGAAACGGCCCTGCTTGTCGACCATGGGCAGCTGCTTGCCGTCGCGGTCGAAAAGCAGCAGGTCGCCGATGCCGGCTTTCTTCGCCACACGGGCGTCGTCGGCACCGAAGGTGGGGGCGATATGAACAATACCGGTACCATCCTCGGTAGTGACATAGTCGCCAAGGATGATGCGGAAAGAGCCCTTATCAGAAACCTCGGTGGGTTTCACCCAGGGTATAAGCTGCTCATAGCGCAGACCTTCCAAAGCGGTGCCCTTGCACTCGCTGACGATTTTGTATTCGGGGCTCTTGCCCTCGGGGAACATGCTTCCCACCAGAGCCTTGGCCATGATGATGCGGCAGGGCGTCTCCTTGTAGGGGTGAGTGGTCTCGATGGTGACGTAGTCGATATTGGGTCCCACACAAAGGGCGGTGTTCGAAGGCAGAGTCCAGGGCGTGGTGGTCCAAGCGATGGCGTAAGTATTTTCCTGTTCGCAAAGCTTGAACATGGCAACGCATGTCGTGTCTTTCACGTCGCGGTAGCAGCCAGGCATATTCAGCTCGTGGCTCGACAGACCGGTACCGGCGGCGGGGCTGTAGGGCTGGATGGTGTAGCCCTTATAGAGCAGGCCCTTGTCGTAAAGCTTCTTCAGCAGAAACCACAGGGTCTCGATATACTCGTTGTTGAAGGTGATATAGGGGTTCTTGAGGTCGACCCAGTAGCCCATCACGCGCGTCAATTCGTCCCACAACTCTTTGTACTTCATCACCTCCTCGCGGCAGGCGCGGTTGTAGTCGTCAACGCTTATCTTCTTGCCGATGTCCTCCTTGGTGATGCCGAGGTTCTTCTCCACGCCGAGCTCCACGGGCAGGCCATGGGTGTCCCAACCGGCCTTGCGGTCGACGAAATAGCCCTTCTGCGCTTTGTAGCGGCAGAAGACATCCTTGATGGTGCGGGCCATCACGTGGTGGATGCCGGGCTTGCCATTGGCACTCGGGGGACCGTCATAGAACACAAACGACGGATGTCCCTCACTGAGTTTCTGTCCTTTCTCGAAAGTCTCGTTCTCCTCCCAGTAGCGGCGCACGTCCTCGCCAATCTGGGTCAAATTAAGCTGCTTATACTCTTTGTATGCCATTTTATATTATATTATATATTCATAACCAATCGGTTGCGCCCAAACAGACGCAATAAACCAAGTAACAAAAATACAAAAAATATCCAAATTGGCGGCAGAAAATAAAAAAAACCTCCATTCCACGCGTGGAACAGAGGCCAAAACAAAAGCGTATGAAAAAAAATAATTACCCTTTTCGCTTCTTTATTTCTTCTTGAGGTATTCCTGAACATTGTCCGAGGGAACAATCTCCTCCTGGAAGACGTAGGCGTTGGTCTTGGGGGAACGCACCATGCGGATTACTTTAGCGAAACTTTTACCGGTCGAGGTTTTAAGAGTTGCAACAACTTTTTTTGCCATAGTGTGATTCTCCTATTTTACTATTTGATTTCTTTGTGGACAGTTACTTTCTTCAAGAAGGGGTTGTACTTCTTGAGCTCCAGACGTTCCGGAGAGTTCTTTTTGTTCTTGGTGGTGATATAACGGCTCATACCGGGGACACCACTGTTTTTCTGCTCAGTGCATTCGAGGATCACTTGGACCCGTGCGTCTTTATTTTTCTTTGCCATGACTGTAATTGTTTTCTAATTCATAACCAACTGAATTCCAAGAAAGAAAGAGCATCACAATCGTTTCTTTGGGCATTCAAATCGGCTGCAAAATTACAACTATTTTTTGAACTGGCAAAAAAAATGACAAAAAAAATATTTCAGACCCTCCTTTCAACCCGACATAGGAGCATCATATACGCATCATATACGCATCATAGTAGAACCCAAGGAGAACTATAGGAAAATGGTAGTACAAGCATAGGAGCCATTTTTTTGCCACATAGGAGAAATTTTTCGAAAAAAACAATGCGGAAAATGAAAAAAAACGTATATTTGTAGTCGCCGATACCCATCGGCCGTCAATGCAACAGCATAACAAACAACACCATAATAAAATATACAATAAATAAAAATGGCACAGAAAAGAGTGATGGTACTGACAGGTGGGGGCGACTGCCCGGGACTGAACGCGGTCATCCGCGGCATCGTGAAGCGCGCGGCGCAGTCCTCCGACTGGGAGGTCATAGGCTGCATCGAGTCCTTCAACGGCGTCCTGCGCGAACCCACCGAAATAATGGTACTCGACGAAAAGACCGTCGAAGGACTTCAAATCCAGGGTGGTACCATATTGGGTACTACCAACAAGGGCGGCCCCTTCTCCTGGCCCGTGAAAAACACCGACGGCACATGGACCACCGTGGACCGCAGCGACGAGATGCTGCGCAAACTGCGGTACATGGACATCGACGCCGTCATCAACATCGGCGGCGACGGCAGCCAGCGCATCTCCCTGGGCCTCGCCAAGAAAGGGCTGAAAATTGTCGGCGTACCCAAAACCATCGACAACGACCTGTCGCTCACCGACTACACCTTCGGCTTCCAGACCGCCGTGCAAATCTGCACCGACGCCATCGACAAACTCGTCACCACGGCAGCCAGCCACAACCGCGTCTTCATCCTCGAAGTCATGGGACGCGACGCCGGATGGATAGCCCTCCACTCGGCCATCGCCGGTGGTGCCGACGTCTGCATCATCCCGGAGATACCCTATAACATTCAGAAGATTAAGGCCAAAATCGAACAGCGCTACAACCATCGCCACGGCTACTGCATCATCGTCGTCGCCGAAGGCGCCATGCCCAAGGGCGGCACCGTCACAGGCAGCGTCAGCGGCGAAGTGGGCTACCAGCACATCAAGCTGGGCGGCATAGGCGAACAGCTGGCGGCAGACCTCAAAGCCGCCGGTGTCGAGCACGACATACGCTACACCATCCTCGGACACCTCCAGCGCGGCGGCACACCCATCGCCTTCGACCGCGTGCTCGCCACCGAATTCGGCGTGCGCGCCATGGAATTCGTCATGGAAGGCCGCTTCGGGCAGATGGTGGCCTACCACCACCCCGACATCGTGGGCATCCCCCTCGAAGAAGCCGTCCGCGAGCAGAACCTCGTGGCACCCGACAGCCGCCTGGTGCACACCGCCAAAGGCGTGGGAATAGAATTTGGAGACTAATGCTACAAAAATGAAAACAAAAAGATTATTGCTGGCTGCCACCATCGCGGCCATGACTGCCGCCTGCGGCGGTGCCAAACAAGAGTCACCCAAGGTGCTGGTGCTCTACTATTCACAGACCGGCAACACCAAAATGGTGGCCGAAGAAATTGCCAACCGCCTGGGTGCCGACATCGAGGCCATCGAGTGCGTCAACCCCTACGACGGTGACTTTCAATCCACTATCGAACGCTGCATGCAGGAGCGCGAACAGCAGCTGAAACCCGTGATACAGCCCATCCAGGCCGACCTCTCAAAGTACGACGTTATCTTCCTCGGCTATCCCGTGTGGTTCGGCACCTATGCCCCGCCAGTCGACACATGGCTGACTTCCACCGATTTGAGCGGCAAGAAAATAGTCCCCTTCTGCACCTTCGGCAGCGGTGGTCTGGAATCGAGCGTCAAGGATCTCGTCGCCGCCCAGCCCAACGCTGAAGTACTTGCAGGCTACGGCGTGCGCGCCGCCCGCCTCGACGCCATGCCTGCCGAGGTTGACCAGTTCCTCAAGGCCAACGGCTTTGTTGAGGGTGAGTATGTTAAACTGCCCGACTTCCCCGAGCAGCATGAGGTAAGCGCCGAAGAGACTACTGTTTTCGATGCTGCCGTCGACGGCTACCCTATGCTCCACGCCCAAGCCAAAGCTGTCGCCACCCGTACACTGCCTGACGGCGTCGAATACCTCTTCACGGCCCTTGACACCCAGTACAACATTGTCGCCAGCGACACCACCCCCACCGAAATCCCCATCCAAGTCTACGTCACCGTCCTCAACGGAGCCGCCCCCGTCTTCACCCGCGTGGTGAGATAAGCACCGCATAAAAAAGTTTTGTGCAATCGGAAAAAGGTTGTATATTTGCAACCTACAACTATTGCGCAATATGTCGACAAAAGACATATTGTCAATACATTATTAAAATTACGCGATATAGTAAAAACAATAATAATGGAACCTAAACGGATAAAATCAGCCCTCATCTCCGTCTTTTACAAGGATGGCCTTGAGGACATCGTGAAAGCCCTCGATGCACAAGGCGTGACCATCTACAGCACCGGCGGCACCCAGAAGTTTATCGAAGAACTCGGTATCAAACCCGTGGCTGTGGAAAGTCTCACCGGCTATCCCTCCATTCTGGGCGGCCGCGTAAAAACGTTGCATCCCAAAGTGTTCGGCGGCATTCTGGCCCGCCGCGACATGGACAGCGACAACCAGCAACTGGCACAGTACGAAATCCCCGAAATCGACCTCGTCATCGTGGACCTCTACCCCTTCGAGCAGACCGTCGCCAGCGGTGCCTCTGAACAAGACATCATCGAGAAAATCGACATCGGAGGCATCAGCCTCATACGCGGCGCCGCCAAGAACTTCAACGATGTGGTCATCGTGCCCGCCGTCGACTACTACAAGGAATTCTTGAAAATCTACCTTGAACAGGACGGCTGCACCACCCTCGAGCAACGCCATCGCTTCGCCGCCTACGCCTTCAATGTCAGCAGCCACTACGATACCGCCATCTTCAACCACTTCAACAAAACCGAGCAACTGCCCGTCTTCAAACAAAGCTGCAAACACGGCGAGGTGCTTCGCTACGGCGAGAACCCCCACCAGAAGGGTGTCTTCTACGGCGACCTGGAAGGCTGCTTCGATAAACTCAACGGCAAAGAAATCAGTTACAACAACCTGGGTGACATCGACGCCGCCTGCAGCCTCATCGACGACTTTGCCGGACAGACCGCCTTCGCCATCCTTAAGCACAACAACGCCTGCGGCATGGCCGTCCGTCCGACGCTGCTCGAAGCTTGGAAAGACGCCCTGGCCGGCGACCCCGTCAGTGCCTTCGGCGGCGTGCTTATCTGCAACCAGAAGGTAACCAAGGATGTGGCCGACGAGATGCACAAAATCTTCTTCGAGGTCTGCATCGCACCCGATTACGACGAGGACGCACTGGCAGTGCTGCGTGGCAAGAAGAACCGCATCATCCTCCGTCGCAAAGGCTTCAAGATGGCTGACCCCATGTTCCGCTCCGTACTCAACGGCGTACTGGTGCAGGACCGCGACAACGTCGTCCCCACCGCCGCCGACATGCAGAAGAGCGTCACCTCCACCGCCATCACCGCCGAACAGGCCGAGGATTTGGCTTTCGCCACCATCCTCGTCAAGCATACCAAGAGCAATGCCATCGTGCTTGCCAAAGGTCGCCAGCTCTACGCCAGCGGCACCGGCCAGACCAGCCGCGTCGACGCCCTGCGCCAGGCCATCGCCAAAGCCAAGAGCTTCAACTTCGACCTCAACGGTGCCGTCATGGCTTCCGATGCCTTCTTCCCCTTCGCCGACTGCGTCGAAATAGCTCACGAGGCTGGCATCGTAGCCGTTGCCCATCCCGGCGGCAGCATCCACGACCAGGACAGCATCGACTACTGCGAGCAGAACAAAATGGGTATGGCAATCACCGGTAAACGTCACTTTAAACATTAATATATATGGGACTTTTTTCATTCTTCAACCGTGAAGTAGCAATGGACCTTGGCACTGCCAACTCCATCGTGATATATAACGACCAGGTCGTCATCGACGAACCCTCCATCGTCGCCTACGACCGCAACAACAACAAAGTCATTGCCGTCGGTAAAGAGGCCCAGCGCATGGATGGCCGTACCGACAACAAGAACGTGGAAACCGTACGTCCTCTGCGTGGCGGCGTCATCGCCGACTTCGAGATGGCACAGCACCTCATCCGCGAACTCATCGGCATGACCAACGTCAACCGTTCCATCCTGCCTCCGTCATTGAGAATGGTCATTTGCATTCCCAGCGGTATCACCAACGTCGAAGAGCGTGCCGTGCGCGAAAGTGCAGAGCAGGCTGGCGCCAAGGAAATCCGCATGATTCATGAGCCCATGGCAGCAGCCATCGGTATCGGCATCGATGTACTGCAACCTGAAGGCCACATGGTGGTCGACATCGGAGGTGGCACCGCCGAAATCGCCGTCATCTCTCTTGGCGGTATCGTTTGCAACAACTCCATCCGCGTGGCTGGTGACGTGTTCAACGACAACGTGGTTGACTACATGAAGCGCCAGCACAACATGATTATCGGTGTGCGTACCGCAGAGAAGGTCAAAATCGCCGTCGGCGCCGCCGTCAGCGAACTGGAGAACCCGCCTGAGGACTACCGCACACTTGGACGCGACCTGCTCACCGGTCTTCCCAAAGAAATCTCTGTCAACTACAAGGAGATTGCCCATGCCCTCGACCGCTCCATCGCCCAGATTGAGCAGGCCATCCTCGACACCCTTGCCGCCACACCTCCCGAGTTGGCTGCCGATATCTACAAGACCGGCATCTACCTGGCCGGCGGTGGTGCTCTGCTGCGCGGTCTCGACCAGCGCGTGAGCAGCAAGACCAAGTTGCAGGTTCACATTGCCGACGACCCCCTGCGCGCTGTCGCACGCGGTACCGGCATTGCATTGAAAAACTTCAACAAGTTCGCTTTCCTCATCCGATAAGGTGAGCCTAATAGATAAAGGGGGCGCTCCGCTGGCTGCGGAGCGCCCCCTTTATCTATCTTCTAATCAATA
Source organism: uncultured Bacteroidales bacterium (assembly GCA_900317285.1). Classification (GTDB taxonomy): domain Bacteria; phylum Bacteroidota; class Bacteroidia; order Bacteroidales; family P3; genus Colimorpha. The sequence continues at coordinate 16,120 of ONGA01000014.1, forward strand.
TAGCGTGGCAATCTTGTAGAGGATGCCGTTCAAGCGGTCGCTGGCGGCACGCGAGGTGCAATCGTAACCGTTGACAATAATGGCAAAAGCAAGCCTGTCACCATTGGCGGCATCGATATATCCGGCGTAGGATTTGACACCGTCCATCGTGCCGGTCTTGAGACGGACAGAAATACCGGCGGGCAAATTGGGCAGGAGGTTGCGTGCCGTACCGTTCTCGCCGACCTTGGCAAGCGAACGGTGATAGTTAGCGAAAAACGGTTCACGCGCCATCGCCTGCAGGTAACGGCAAAGGAAGTCGGTAGTCACACGGTTGCTACGGGAAAGACCGCTGCCGTCCACAATATTGACTCCCGAAGCTTCGAGGTGTTTTTCTCTGAAATAGTCCATCACAGCCTTGCTGCCATTGGCGAATGTTCCCTTGCCGTATTTGGCATAGCCGAGGTACTTGAAGATGGATTCGGCATAGACATTGTTGGAGGTGAGATTGGTGTACTGAGCAATGGTGTAGTAGTCACTGCTGTAATAGTCAAGGACAGACCGGAGACTGTCCGGTTGAGTATAGATCTGTATCGAATTCGACGAAATACTGATGCCGTGGGTGCGCAAATAGGAGGCAAAAAGGTCTGCACAATGGCGTGCCGGATTGGGCATGGCTCCACGGACAGCAAAGTCTGTCTTCCCCAAAGGAATGGTGCCGCGATAGATACGCTCAGCCGTGGTGGGGCTTCCATAAATAATGACATTGTCGCCAGAATTCTCGGCACCGGTAGTCACCTCGCTGAACCCCTGGACATTGATATTTTTGGGTTGCATACGGGCCACCGAGACAGGATAGCCGAGTTTGGCTCCGGCATTGAAATAGACGAAATACATGTTCTCGTGGAAATTCAGACCACTCACACCCGCTCCATAATAGTTCCCCACATCCCCCCATTGCCACGTATTGTGCAACGGCTGGTCATCAAAAATATTGGTATTGAAGCAAATGCGTCCGTCAACACGGCGCACACCCTTCTTTTTGAGTGCACGCGTCCAACTGTCGAAAAGCGTGTCGGGCGAAGTCTGGCGATAACGGTAGGAGCCCAGAAGAGGGTCACCGCCACCTGTCAGGTAGATGTTGCCGTGAAGCACCCCCTCGCGGTCTATGGTGCCACGGAGCGCAATCTTGGTGGTGAAACGGAAATCACTCCCGAGGCGTGCAAATCCCACGCCGGTAGTGAACAGCTTGTTGACCGACGCCGGAGAAAGCGACAGCTGCGAGTTGTAGCTGTACACAGGCTTCCCTTTGGTAACGTTATACACACAAACGGAAATGGAGCTATGCTGAAAACCGTTCTCACGCTGTAAGTCGCGGACAGACTTCTCAAGGTCGGAAATCTGCTGTGCCCAAAGGGGTATCTGAAGGGTAAAAAGCGTAAAGGCAATAAGTAATGTCAGAGTTTTTTTCATTGGTTTTTAAGCATTTGGTTTATCGTTTCAATATTTTCGAGCAGTGCATCGCGTCCGTAGCCCGTAAGGGAAGAGGTGAGAAACATGGGAGGCAACTCGTCCCAAAGTTCCGAAAGCGCCTGTTTCATTGCTTTTACATTCGCCATCACCTCGCGCTGTTTCTCCTTGTCCGTTTTGGTGAAAACAATGGACAGCGGCACGCCGTTGGTACCAAGGAAAGATATGAATTCCAGGTCGATGCGCTGTGGGGGGATACGACTGTCTATAAGGACATATACGTTCGTGAGAGCCTCTCGGTGAAGGAAATAGTCCCGCATCATGGTGCTCCACTCATTGCGCGATGTGCGCGATGTGCGTGCATACCCATAGCCCGGCAGGTCAACCAGATACCACTCGTTATTGATAAGGAAATGGTTGATCAGCTGTGTCTTGCCTGGCCGACCGGAGGTCTTCGCCAACCCTTTGACTCCCGTGAGCATGTTGATAAGCGACGACTTGCCGACATTGCTGCGCCCGATGAATGCATACTCGGGGCGGCCGTCGTCAGGACACTTCTTGTAGTTGGGACTGCTCACGCAAAAGGTGGCGCTACTTATCTTCATTGCTTCTTACGGGTGTTACGTTTCAACTTGCGCATCTCCTCCTTAATCTCTTTTCGCTTCTCTTTCAACACTTTAAGTTCCTTCATCGTTGCTTTCTCCTCGGGTTTGGTCTGCTTCCACCACGGGAGAACTTTCATGTTGATGGAGAAAAGTCGACGGCGGTCGAGTTTGAGGTTCTTGCTCTGGTAGCTCTCCAGGTATCGCTGGCGCTTGTCGGGGAAAAGGTCGCTGAGGGTGATAAGGATACCCGTGTCGGTAGTGCCTGCCAAGTGGTGGTTGGGGCAGGTTCCGAAAGAGCGCATGGTGGAGGAGAGGTTCATATAGGCATTGATGAGCGGCGGCACCGTACAACCCTGGGCACGCACTGAATGGAGCAGTATCTGGTAGTCTTCCTTGTAGTTGCGCCCACTGAAAAGCTGCACCAGTTCGTTGTAGTCCGACTCGATGTTCACCCGCTCGTAGGGCCACACCAGGCCGTCACGGTCGGGGAAATACTTCTGGTAGAAGAAAAGAATCATGTCGCGCGCCTTGGGATTGATGTCGCCATACATGGTGATTTTCCCGAAGAAATAGCGTGTCTCAGGTATCTCGAGCGCAAGGCAGCCCAGACCGTCCCAGAGGTTATCAAGGCTGTAGAGTCCCTTGCGGATGTTGGTGCTGGGCTGGTAGGCCGGCTGCACAAAGGCTCGTCCCAACTCAACGGTGTAGGGCAGGTAGTCGTTGATGAATTCCTGGCTGAACTGGTACTGGTCGGCGGTAGGGGTCACGATGGAGCCGTCCTCACGGCGCATCATGTTGCTGCCGTGGATAAAACGATACGCACCCACAATCTCCTCATCCTCAGGACTCCACACAAAGAGTTGCTTGCAGCAGTAGGGGTCTTCGAGGGTGTCGTACTGGTCGATGTCGACCTCCTTGCCGGTACCGCCGCCATCGCTGGCAAAACTCAGTTCGCGCAGGCGACCAATCTCGCGCATAATGTTGGGCGAGAGGTGCGCCGTGGTGACATATATCTCTTTGTTGCCGTAGTTGCTCTTGCGAAGGAAATGTCTCTGTTTCAACTCCTTCTTGATAAGCTCACGGTCAACAGGGGGGGCAATGTAACTTAAGTCTGTCATGGGGTTCTGTTTTATCGGTTGGGATTAAACTCAGCGTTCGGATTGTCTTTGAGTTCATAGACAAAGTCGCGCATCATGGCGGCCCATTCGGCGGGCGTGTGCCTCTGGTCGAATGTCTGCCACGGGATGGGACGGCCGAACGTGATGGTGAAGGTCTTGCCACGCTGGGCAAACATCTCGGCGGGCAGCAGTGCCATCTCATAGAAAAATTTAATTCCGAGGCGTTTGCGGATATTCGCCACCGTATAGAAGAGGTTACGGTTGCGTGCGTCGGTGTAGACCGGTATGATGTCGCGGTGATATTTCACCGCCTTTTTCACGAAAGTGGGGTGCCACTCCAGGTCCTTGATCTCACCCTTCTGGCGGCGCGATGCGGCTCCCGAGGGGTAGTACAGCAGGATGTTCTGCCCGGCAAACGCCTCCTCAAGGTTGGCAAGGGTTTTCGTGCGGTTCACCTTGTCGATGGGCACGAAGAGTTCGCGCAGGCCCGGGAGGTACAACAGGAAGTCGGTCACCGGGAAGAGGATGTCCTTGCGCTTGCGGCCCACAGCGCCCATCAGCGCCAGCCCGTCGGGCCCTCCCAGCGGGTGGTTGCCCACCACCATCGGGCAGCCGTCGGCAGGCACGTTCTCCAGTCCGTTCACATTCACCGTCAGCCCAAGCTCCCAGGGCTCCTTGCCCTCGGTGAAGGCGTAGACGAAATCGAGGCCGAAATGCTCGCGGTCATTGTATATCGTCTCGTTTATTTCCCTGACGTGCAACAGCCGCTCCATCATCCTCAGCAGGAATCCCGGCAGTTTCACTCCTTTGCCGCCCAGTATCTTGGCAACATCCACGTAGTTCTCCGTGATGACTTCTTTCTGTTCCATTCTGTTCCTTTTCAGACTGCAAAGATACGAAGATTTTTTTATATAGGTACAATTTATTTTGCCACTAGCAAAAATATTCGTACTTTTGCAACGATTTTTAAAACATATGACATGTTCACTTTTATCATCTCGGTTATTCTGCTGATACTTGGCTATTGGCTGTATTCCAAACTCATAGAGCGCGTCATCGGCGTCGACCCCTCCCGCACCACACCCGCCGTCGAGCACCCCGACGGCGTGGATTTTGTGCCCATGAAACCCTGGCGCATCTTCCTCATCCAGTTCCTCAACATTGCAGGCGTGGGTCCCATCATCGGAGCCATCATGGGCGCCCAGTTCGGCACCGCCTCCTTCCTCTGGATTGTCTTCGGTTGCATCTTCGCCGGTGCCGTCCACGACTTCATCGCGGGCTTCATCTCCATCCGCCAGGACGGTGCATCGCTGCCCGAAATCCATGGTAAATACCTGGGCAACGGCATGAAACAGTTCATGCGCGGCTTCACCGTCATCCTCATGATCCTCGTCGGCGCCGTCTTCGTCAACACTCCCGCCACCCTCCTCACCCAGGACATCTTCGTCCCCGAAGGGCTCCGCCACCTGGACCACAGCGTGATACAGTACTTCTGGGTCGTCCTCATCTTCATCTACTACCTCCTCGCCACCATGCTGCCCATCGACAAAATCATCGGCAAAATCTACCCCGTCTTCGGCATCCTCCTCCTCGCCATGGCCCTCGCCCTGGTGGTCGCCTTCATCATCTACCAGGTGCCCCTGCGCGAAGCGTGGGAAGGCCTGGAAAACAGCCACCCCATGGCCGACACCAACCCCATCTTCCCCATGATGTTCATCTCCATCGCCTGCGGCGCCATCAGCGGCTTCCACGCCACCCAGTCGCCCCTCATGGCACGCTGCATGGTCAACGAGCGCCAGGCTCGCCCCATCTTCTACGGCGCCATGATTGCCGAAGGCATCGTGGCACTCATCTGGGCCGCCGCTGCCGCCTACTTCTTCCACGACCACCCCGAAATCTGCCTCGGCAAGAGCGGCGCAGCCATGGTGGGCGTCATCGCCAACCAGTGGTTCACCCCCGCCATCGCCTTCATCACCATCCTCGGCGTGGTCTCCGCCGCCGTCACCAGCGGCGACACCGCCCTGCGCTCGGCACGCCTCATCGTCGCCGACTTCATGCACGTCGACCAGAAACCCATCCTCAAACGACTCTATGTCGCGCTTCCCGTCTTCATCCTCGCCGCCGCCCTGCTCGTCTTCTCGCTCGTCAACCCCGCCGGCTTCGACTACATCTGGCGCTACTTCTCCTGGGCCAACCAGGTACTCGCCATGGTCACCCTCTGGGCCGTCACCGTCTTCCTTGCCAAGCTCCACCCCGCCAAACTCTGGTACCTCATCTCACTCATCCCGGCACTCTTCATGAGCATGGTCACCATCAGCTTCCTCCTCGTGGCACAGAAAGAAGGTCTCGGCAGCATCCTCCCCCACCCCGCCGGCTACGCCATCGCCGCCGTCATCACCGCCGCCCTCGGCGTCCTCTTCTTCCTCCGCGTCAAAAAATCACACTGAACAACCCGACATAGACGCATCATATACGCATCATATACGCATCATAGGAGAACCTAAGGAGAAGTATAGGAAAATGGTAGTACAAGCATAGGAGCCTCCTAACCGCCCCTGGGACGAACATAGGACAGTTTTGGGACAAAAAACATAAAAAAATCGCCATTTGTAAAAAAAATTGTATCTTTGCATTTTGAAAATAATGATAAAAATGAAGAAAAATATCGCACTCTTGCTCGTCCTGCTCGTGGCAGGATCGGCTTTCGCCGCCAACCCCAAACTCCGTAAAAACTCCCGCACAGAGATGGGAATCAACGGCAACGCAATCTACGTCATCGAGTACACCTACAATATCCACGGAGGCCGCGACGGCGGTCGCCAGCTCGTCTGCATCGACAGCATCACCTTCGACAAGCGCGGCAACTTCGCCGACAAATTCCGCACCAAAGCCGACGACTACACCTGGTACTCCTACTTCTTCGACGTCAACGGCTACAGCCTCGGCTGGAACGAGTACAACCGCGAAAAACTCCTCACCGGCCGCACCGCCTACCTCAACGACAAAGACGGCAACCGCATCGAGCGCACCGTCTTCCTCGGCAACCAGATGACCAAAAAGGAAAGCAGCCGCTTCGTCGGCGGCCAGAAAGTTGAAGAACAAAGCTTCGACGCCGACGGCCAGATGACCGAAAAACGCACCTACAAATACGACCAGAAAGGCAACTGCATCGAAATGGAATTCTACAACCGCGACGGTGACCTCATGCAGCACTACCTCTACAAATACGACGCCCGCGGCAACCGCATCGAGTGGCGCTTCTACGACGCCGACGAGTTCCTCTCGGCCCTCACCACCTACTACTACGACGACCACGACAACCTCATCGAAGTCAGCTCCTTCAACTACGACGAGCACCTCAACTGGAAACACTCCTACGTCTACGAGTACGACGAGGACGACAACTGGGTCCGCCAGACCATCTACCGCAACAACGTGCCCTACCAGGTCATCGAGCGCGAGATCGCCTTCCCTGCGAACTAAAAGACATGCCGACCGTATTCAAGATATTCAACTTCCGGTTCATGTTCTATTCCAGTGACCATGAACCGGTGCATATTCACGTTGAACGGGGAGGATGCGAGGCGAAGTTCAACGTCCAGCCGGTAGAGCTAGTTTACAACCATGGCTTTAAGCCGCATGAGTTGTCGCTTATCAAATCACTGGTTGAGGAGAACGCCGATGTGATTGCAGAGCGGTGGCAGGAATTCTTCAAAAACAAGCAATGACTGACAAAAAGCAGATATCACGCGTTTGGGTGGACGAACACGCCGTGTATGCCGAGACCAAGGACGGTCTGCGGGCGAGTTACGAGTTTGCCCAATGGCCTCGTCTGCTAAATGCCTCCGATGCCCAACGCCGTGATTTCTATCTCTCTTATCATGGCATCCACTGGCCACAGGTTGACGAAGATCTAAATTTCGAGGGCATGTTCCACGATGCCGGTCTCTGCGATATTACTCCTACCGAAGACTCTGTGTGCTACCTTGCACCTTACAACACCGAAGACGAACACCTCCCTACTGCGGCTGAAGAGTCTGCGGAGTACGGGAGAAAATAATCATTCCCATGAAACGCTTACTTATCCTTCTGTGCCTGTTTGCTGCCATCGGCGTACAGGCACAGGGTTGTTTGAAGGGCACCGTCACCGATGCCAAGACCGGTGAGCCGCTGCCTTTTATCAATGTTACCGTCTTCCAAGACGGCAAGCAGGTTCACAGTGGAGTAACCGACTGGGACGGGCTCTTCACCATCAAGCCTCTACCGGAAGGAAAGTATGATGTGCTAATAAGTTATATCGGATACCTGCCGTACAAAAAAGAAGGTGTCAAAATCTTAGCCACAGGATTTACCATACTGGATATCAAGTTGACACCTGCGGCTACATGGCAAAGCAGTGTTTCCCAGGAACCGAAGATGCTCCCGCTGCCGGAATACGAGGTCGCGGACAGCGGCATGGCAATGCTGCTTGTCCGTGTCATCGAGGGCAAGGAACATACCTACTTCTGGAGAGACGAGCCTCTTGATCCCAGGCCCAGCGCGCCGGGTTCCTCGTTCAACCTCTACCTTTTCACGCCATGTCCCATCGACACCACCAACCCTGAAGACTACCTCAATATGCTCCACAGCGAGGATTCGACTCTGCCTCGCCCATTGATAGCGCAGGCTCCACGGTTCTCTTTCGACAGTACAAACACCAGCTTGTCTATTACCACCACACGTGACTCCATGGTCATTTACGAAAATGCCGTCGGATATGTGGAGTACCGCGGACGTATCTTTTTCCTATATTATCCGGTCGAGGATTCTACCTTCCTCCGCCGTCACGGTGATAAGGAGCGTTCCTTCAAATGTCATATTCCAAAGGGTCCTATTATTGAAATCTGGGACCCTGAGACGTGGATTTACACCAAGCAGCAAGGCCACTGGTACCGCTGGATGGAATTCCCCAGAGGCTTTTAGTTCAAAACAAGGCTAACTGACGCACGCCGCTCTGGCAGTGCGTTTGATACGGACACCCGTACGGCTCCAGACAATGAGCTCCCGTGGGGGTGTCTGGCTCATTTGTGGCAAGGGCTATCGCCTTCATGGCGGCGATATTCTTCTCTATCTCCTCGTGCTGCTCTTGCAGGGCGGCGGAGAGTTCCTCTTTGATGAAGCCGCCGTCGGGGTTGGCATATACGATGCTGAAGGTGTTTATCTTGCGACAATGCGAGATGACGTAGTGCTGCAGGGCGGCGTCACGGCGGTAGGTCTCGCTGAGGGCGGTGCCGGACTTCACCTCATAAATGTCGAGGCTGCCGTCGGGCCGTTTGTGCACCACGTCTGCCAAGACAAGCACGTCGTCGTAGAGGAAGCCAGCCTCGAATAGGGTGATAGTTTCACACTCCTCCACCACCGCTTCGCGGCGGTCCCCCTCCCCTAACTTAGGGGAGGAGCCAAGATAGTGTTCGTCGACAACTGCAACGCTCTTCAGCTCTCCCCCTAAGTTAGGGGGAGTACCCCGAAGGGGGGAGGGAGTGTGTATTCTATCCAGCAGTTCGGCGGTGCGGGCGGGGTAGGCGTCGACATTGCGCTTCAGTTCGGCGGAGATGTCGATGCCGTGGGGGAAGGTGGACTTGAAGGCGTACTCGAAGTCGCGGCCGCGGTCGAAGCGACGCATCTGCTCGGCAGTATAGCGGGCCAGGCGGGGGTTGTGCACGTCGAGCCACAGGGCACGGTCGCACTGCAGCCCGCGGATGTACTTGCTCTTGCTCAGGATATGCGCCACGGAAATATTCTTTTGTTACACGGCAATTACCGTAAATTGATTCGTTAATTATCAGAAATTAATTTACGGCAATTAACGGACTAATTCACGATAATTCACGTTCCAAAAAAGAAAAGATCTCATTCACGTCGGCGGCAGCCACCAGCCCGGCGTCGCTGCGCATGAGGCCCTCCTCTTTGGTGAGGCGGAGCTGCTCGAGGAAGGGGTTGTAGTAGCCGTCGATGTTGAGGAGTATCATGGGCTTGGTGCGGTAACTGCCGTCCAGTATCCTCTGGCCGCCAACTATCTGCAGTTGGTTCATCACCATCACTTCAGAGACTTCGTCGATGGTTCCGATGCCGCCGGGGAGGGCTACGAAAGCGTCGCAGGCTTCCATGATGCGCTCTTTGCGCTCGGCCATGCTGCCGACGCGGACGAGCTCGGTGACGGTCTGCGAGTGGATGATGTCGTCGCTAAAGAGGTTGGGGATGACGCCGACGACGCGGCCACCCTCCTCGAGCGCCGCGCCGCTGACCACACCCATCAGGCCGAGATTAGAGCCGCCATAGACGAGAGTGTGCCCCTCCTGGGCGATACGGCGGCCAAGGGCGGCGGAGGCCTCTACGATTTCCTTGTTGCGCGGCAGCGATGAGCCGCAGAAGACTGCTATGTGCATTTTATTACAAATCAAGTGATATTCCGTTCTGAATAATATGAATACGCTCCATCGACTTACCCGCTTTCTTCAAATTGACCATAGCCATTATTTCGCATACTATCGCAGTAATACCACATACAACCGAAGTGCCATAGAGAATGATAGGAGTGGCTGGGTCGTGGTTTGGTTTTGCCGATTGTAATGCTCCAAGAGTCCCAAAGAATCCTGCGCCAACAGACGCTCCAAAAGCACCAAACTGGCAGTTGGCACTTTGCTGAAGATAATATGATGGGGACTTTATGCGAATGTGGTCAACAACAACTTCCATGCCATCCATGCCGAGAAGATGATCTTTCGTAAAATCGACATACCTGCCATCATAAAAACGGACCTCTCGCAACGAGTGAATATCTATTGAGTACTCATTGTCTTCTGCTGTCCGCGGATAGCGCGTGTAGTAGACATGGTCTTTTTCGACTTTAGTTATTACCGCTAAATAAGCCTTGCCTTGCACAGTCACAAGAGTGTCCTGGGCTGTGGCGGTCATGCACATTGCAATTATCGCCACGCATACTAATATTATCTTCTTCATCATGTGTTGATGTTATGTTGTGAGCCGCAGAAGTCTGCCATGTGCATTTATTCGTCGGTTTCGTCGTCATACATATCCTTGAATATCATCCGGTCCAAAATGTGCCATCCTTCCCTGGTCAGGAAGTTGTGCAGTCGGTCGCACATCTTTTCCATCAGGTTTGTTTTAGCGATGACTATTGACACAACCAAAATGATCACCATCAAGCCCCATGCGTAATACTCCCACTCCTGTACCGGCTCATGTTTCACGAAGTGCGACACCGCAGCATCGGCGCCCACAAGGATGTACATAAGGGAGAAAAGCACGATGGTGATGACACTGCCGCGGCGAGTGTTGTTGTCCATATCCTCCTGCAACTCGTCGTCAAACTTTTTGACGCGGCGGTAGAAGATGAGGTAGATCAGTGACACAATGGAGAATGATGGAGCCATTACCAGTCCCAGCCAACCGTTGAAGTCATCGGGCCAACCCTCGACAAGTGCGTTGCGCCACAGCAGGTAACTCGGCACCGCGAAGAGAGCCGCCGCGAAGAGCAGGAATCCTCGTATAAATTTATCTTCCATTCCTCATTCTCTACCAACGGAGCCAGTCGCCCCGTTTCATCAGTTTGTCAATCAGGGTCGCCTTGGTCACGGGCTTCTGTATCTCGAAGATTCCGGAGGGGTTGATGAAGCCGTGCGTGTCGCCGATACGGGCGTAGGCAAGACCTTCGGAGAAGGAGTGCAGATTGTCGAAACGAACATCGATAATGAGGTTGCCTGCCTTGTCGATGGCACCGCTTTTGTCGCCAATCTTGACGATGGAGCGCCCTTCAATGAGGGTGTCGACATGGTCGAATCTCTCGCCGAGCATCACCACGTCGTGGCCTTCGTGGTCGATGAAGCGCCACTTGCCGTCCTTCATCGCTGGTGCCAGTCCTTCGGAGAAGGACTCGGTCTCGTCGAATTCGGGTGCTATGACACATTTGCCTTCCTTGTTGACAAACCCGCACTTGTCTCCGTCGTTGACGACGACAGGCATAAGGTCTTCCTCAAAGGTGTAGGCAAAGATGAACTTTGGCTTTATCACCATCTTACCGGTCTTGTCGATAGCCCCGTATCGCCAGTCGCCATCTCCAACGATGAATTCTGCGGCCGCCAGCCCGCAGGAGAAGTTCTCCACGTCGGTACAGTCCTCGCCGAGTTCGGCGAGGACTCTGCCGTTCCTGTCTATGATGTGGAAGCCGTCGCCGATAGAGCATGCTGCCACTCCCTCGGTGAAGGCAAGGGCGAAGTCGTACTGCGGCTTGATCACCATCTTGCCGTAGCGGTCGATGAAACCGTACTTATTGTTGACCTCGACGGCCGCCAGCCCCTCAGAGAAGCCGGATGCCGCGGTGTACTGCGGCGCGATGGCGACATGTCCTTGCCGGTCGATGTATCCCCATTTGTTCTTTATCAACACCGCCGCAAGCCCGTCAGAGAAGAGCCAGGGGGATCCTGCCAAACTGTTCTTCATAGGCTATTCTTTTTGCCAGCGTTTGAGCTGGGGGAAGTACTGGCGGAGCTGCTCGCGGTATTCATCGGCGGTGAGGTGCTGGCCGGTATTCTGGTTAAACTGGTCGACAAACTGGACACAGAAGTCTATCATCTGCTCCATGGTGCAGTCCTGCGTGAAGTGGCCGTCAGCGAAGCAGTACTTGCAGTAGTCGGGGTTGTCGCTCACGACCTCGTCGCTGAGCGGCATACCGCAGCTCTGGCAGTAGCGTTGCTTGGGGGCGCCGGGCTTGCGCTGCAAGACGGCATAGACCTTGGCCATGATGTCGGCGGCGCGGAGGTGGTAGTTGGTGAGCATCTCGTCAGGGGTGCCGCTCTCACCGAAGCGGTCGTCCACGGCCACGTACTCCATGGGCGTGGGGCAGTGGAGGGCGAGGGTCTGGGCCACGCTGTCGCCGAGGCCGCCGTTGAAGAGGTGCTCCTCGCAGGTGACGACGGCGCCGGTCTTGCGGGCGCTGGCCACGATGGCCTCCACGTCGAGCGGCTTGATGGTGTGGATATTGATAACCTCGCAGCTGATGCCGACCTTTTCGAGCATCTCGGCGGCCTGCAGGGCTTCCCACACGAGGTGGCCGCAGGCGAAGAGGGTGACGTCAGTGCCCTCGCTCAGCAGCTGGGCCTTGCCGATTTCGAACTTCTCACCTTCCGGCAGGAAGCAGGGCATCTTGCTGCGACCGAGGCGCAGATAGACGGGCCCGACGTGCTCGGCGGCGGCCAGCGTGGCGGCCTTGGCCTGGTTGAAGTCGGCGGGCACGAGCACGGTCATGTTGGGCAGCACCTTCATCAAGGCGATGTCCTCCATGGTCTGGTGCGTGGCGCCGTCCTCGCCGAGCGAGATGCCGGCGTGCGAGCCGCAAATCTTGACGTTCTTGTTCGAGTAGCACACCACCTGGCGGATCTGGTCATAGACGCGGCCGGTGACGAACTCGGCGAAGCCCCCGATGAAGGGCACCTTGCCGCAGAGGCTCAGGCCGGCGGCGATGCCGACCATGTTGGCCTCGGCGATGCCGCACTGGATGAAGCGCTCGGGGAATTCCTTGGCGAAGCCGTCCATCTTGACGCTGCCTTTCACGTCGGCGCTCAGGGCGACGACATTCTCGTTCTTGCGGCCAGCCTCTACAAGGCCTTCGCCCATACCGGCACGCAACTCTTTGCTTGATTGTTTTTCGTAGTGGGTCATTGTTATTTTGTTTTTTTTTGTTTGTTTTCTGTTTATTTATGGGGTTAATGGGTTTTGTGTGTCATGGGGTTAATGGGGTTAATGGGCGTTGTCGCTAATGCCCATATTGCCCATTAGACCCATTAAACCCATTTTGCCCATTTTGCCCATTAAATCCATGACTATCTCTATAGGCCTTCCTCGCCCGATACAACTCTTCTTTTATTCCTCCGTTCTCGAGGAAGTTCTTCTTCTGCCATTCTATCAGCCCTTTTATCAGCACGTCGCACTGGTGTATCAGTGTGATGGCGATATTGGCGATGGTCTCGTCCGAGCGGTCTTTTATCTTCTCGCGGTACACCGCTGAATCCAAGTGCTGTTTGCAGAAGTCGCGCGTCTGCACACAGCGCGGGTCATTGTAGGGCCACTGCTCCAAGCCACGCACCCGCAGGTAGTCCTCATAGTCTAGCAGCAGCTCATGCAGTGAGGCACGGTTGACGTTGGTGAGCCGCAGTTCCATCTCCTTGGAAGTCACACCGTCGATATTCCCCTCTGCTAGGTTCTGCTTGCCGCTCCGTGCCGCCTGCACCATCTGGTCAATGGTGCGGTCGCCCTTTTGCAGGAACTTATTGGCAAAATAATAGGTAACGTCGTAGACGCACTCCGCTTTCTGGAATGCCTTCAACGTCCTGTAGTTGTTATCCTGCCGTATAAAGTCCTTGCTGTACATTATCTATTCATAATATATTATTGTCCTCATCTCGAAGCACCTGCTGCCGTCATGGAAGGTTATGTAGCGTGTGGTCCAGTTACCGTATTTGTCGAAGAGCCATTCCTCTTCGGGGTAACTGTATGTGGTAATACGTTCATCAGAATATGCATTCAAATCCCGGTACTCAGTCATGTCGCCATGCTCGTTATAGGTGAAAGTTGTCTTCGTGGAGCCATATATCGCGCTGTCCAGCGTGCCTTGCTGGTTGTAGTACTTGCGCGTCTCTATGCCTTGCGGTTCTACCTTTTGGGTAACCGTATGGCCATCGGTGCGATATTCATAGCTGTAGACCCATCGCATACCCTCTCCGTTCATGTCGCTTTCAATTCGCAGAGGCCATCCCTGACTGTCGCGCTGCACAACGGTATAGGTAGTGTTTAGACTGCTTTTGCCACCCTCTTCTGGCCAACGTTCCTCGATGGTTTCCAACTGTCCGGCGGCATTGTAGCGATAGGTGTCGGTGTAGACCTCACGCCGATGTGATGTAACCGTAGATAGGTGTCCCAAATTGTCGTAGTTGTAGGTAAAAACATCGTCCAACCCGTCGGGACTTGTGTTGATTCTGTACTGGAGCCTTCCGGCGGTATCGTAGTTGCTGTTCTCCACCTGGAAGAAACCGTATTCATCCCCCTCTCCAATTTCATACACCGTCGTTGTCAGCACCGCCCGCACAGGCCCCTTCAGGTTGTCGTTCCGTAATGTAGGAGCCGTGACATAAAAGTTCTGCGCCGTGACCGATAAAGCCGCGCAGAAAAGTATCGTTGTCAGCAGTGCCTTCTTCATTGTTTAGAACTGTATCTTTGTTGTCTGGCTGCTTTCTATGACAAACCGTTTGGTCTGCACTTTGTCGTATTTGGTGGCGTTCTGGGGGTGGAGGACGAGCTCGTATTGGCCAGGCTGTAACAATAACCTTTCGCCGGCGGTGCTGGGATTGAGGTCGGTGGCAAATTCTACCTGACCGTCGCGCAAACGGAAGATGGCGCCGGTGGTGATGCCCTTGGGCTTGCTCAGTACCAGCATGCCGGGCATGGGCACCGAGAGCTCGGTGGCGGCGTTGCCGCGCACCTCGACGCCGCGCAGGGTGGTGACGGGCAGCGTCTGCACCTCCACGTCATAGCGTCCGGCGAGGTACTGGCCGGTCTCGCCGACCTCCTGTGCCGCCACACGCTCGCCGCTGCCGGCACGCCGCACAACCACATCAACCTTTGACAACTGACCACTGAACACTGACCGCTGACCACTATACATCACCTTGAGGGTGCCTTCGCTGACGGTGATGTCGATGTTGTTCACGCGGTCGATGCTGAACTGCATGGCCTCGCGCCGCAGGGGCGGATGGGTGAAGACAGCCATGTCGTAGGTCACCAGCGGATCCATCAGCAGCGTGTCGGGGCGCAGCTTGCTATCGACGCTGTAGATGGTGCTGTGACGTATGACGCCGGTGCGGTGGTCGTAGAAGGCCACGGGGTGCTCGGTCTCGTAGAGGTCGCCGCTGGCGTCCACCATGTTTAGCACTACCTTGGCCTTGTGACCGCTGAGACGGAAGATGTCGTAGAGTGTCTTGGAGAACTCCTCCTCGTTGACCACGGGGAAGACACTGCCTGCGCACGAGGCGTGGCTGAAAGCGCCGCCACCGATGCCGAGCACGAAGGTCTGTACCACCACGCCGCTGAGCTGCACTTGGCGCGCCACGTCGCATATCTCGGCGTCACAGTCGTCCATACCGTCGGTGATGATGAGTATCAGGTTACGGCTGGAGCCCGTGGCGGGGAAGTCGGAAAGAGCGTCCGTCAGCGCCGCCGCGGCTGTGCAGCCGCCCTGTGGCACGAGAGTCTTGATCTTGCTCTGCAGACGGTAGATGTTGTCGCTGCCGAAGGGCACCTCGAGGCGTGTGCCAAACTGGTCCTTGTTGAGGTGGCCAAAGACGCGCAGCGCCACGTCGACATCGTGCTGCTTGGAGATAGAATCCAAGAAGGAGAGCAGCACCTGCTGTGTCACCTTGATCTTGGAGTTACTCTGCCAGTGGTCCCACATGGAGTTGGAGCAGTCCATGATGAGCAGCAAGCGGGTCTTCTCCGGCTGCTGCGCCTGCACGGCGCCACACAGCAACAGCAATATCACTATGAATACTCTACGCATCATTTTTTTTAACATGAATTCCCGTCAATGACCATGAATTATCGTGAATATTTATGATAATTTATGGCTATTCATGGCCATTCGTGTGAAATAATCAGAAGTCGCCGAGTGTCTCGGGCAGCTGGGCGAGGGCCTTGGGCAGGTCGTCGGCACTGAGCACCGAGCCGTGGTACTTGTTGGTGTCCTGCATGAAGTCGACGCCGTAGCCCATCTTGGTCTTGAGGATGACGCACACGGGGCTGCCTTGGCCGCTCATAGACTTGGCCTTAGCCATGCCGTCAAGCACCTGCTGCATGTCGTTACCGTTGTCGATGACCACCACCTTCCAGAGGAAGCTCTCGAACTTGGCCTTGAGGTCGCCGAGGGTCATCACCTCGTCGACGGTGGCGTCGATCTGCTGGTTGTTGTAGTCAACTGTGGCGATGAGGTTATCGACGTGCTTGGCGCCAGCGAACATGGCGGCCTCCCAAATCTGGCCTTCCTCCAATTCGCCGTCGCCGTGCATGGTGTAGACCAGGTGCTTGTCGCCCGTCATCTTCTTGCCGAGGGCGGCGCCGACGCCAACGCTCATACCCTGACCAAGGGAACCCGAAGCCATGCGGATGCCCGGCAAGCCGTGCTCGGTCGAGGGGTGACCCTGCAGGCGGGTGCCGAACTTGCGGAAGGTGTTGAGCTCGCTGACGGGGAAGTAGCCGCGGCGCGCCATGGTGCTGTAGATGACCGGCGTGATGTGGCCCTGGCTGACGAAGAGCATGTCCTCGCCCTCACCGCTCATGGTGAAGTTCTTGGGCTCAAAGTCCATAAGGTTGAAGTTCATGGCCACGAACCAGTCGGCGGTGCCGAGCGATCCGCCCGGGTGGCCGCTCTTGGCGTTAGTGGTCATTCTCAAAATGTCGCGGCGCACCTGCGTCGCAATCTGCTGAAGTTCTTGTGCTGTTTTCATTTATTAATGTATTTTATTTGTTTTCTTTGAATTACACTGCTAAGTCAAGTGGCAAATCGCTAATATCTTTCATTCGCTTGCCTTCAATGAGAATACGGAGCATTTCAATAGAGTCCTCTGCCCCAGAGGCCTCAACGGCTTCTCGTAATTCAGGCAAAGCAAAATGGTACACACAATCAATATCACCCGTACCTAACGCCAACGATGCTAGGCGCGAGGGTAGAGGTTCAGCCGTCACCACTACAATGTGTGGCAAATGACCTTTACGGTTGCGTATCAAGCCCAGAGCTTCGGTGCGGCTATTCTGAGCGCGGTCGCTCCTGATTGTCCATTTTGCCGAAATGGAAGCGTGCAAGATTGGCAATCCTCCATTTATCTTTCGGATATCTGCTAATTTTGAAAAATTATTATCTACTATGATTTTACCTTTGTTTATTACTTTATCTTCTTCTGGCTCACGGTATATCACCACATCGGGTGCAACCATATAATCATTCCCAAGACTTGCCGCCAGTTCGGCATTTTGCTTTACAAATTCGTTTAAAGCTTCTAAATGTGCATATTGGGCAAAACTACTGGTTTTTATCTGACTTCGATTTCCCAACTTCTCAATATGCCATTTGCCAGGACGAATATTTTGTAGATTAGGGAATGTCTCGGCAAGAAACTCCATGTTTATCTGTTCGAACTTGGCACCAGATGTCTGTCCTTGTATCTTGTCGTGCACTTCAGCCATTAGATTACCAGCGATATGCCGTGCAATGAACTTTGATAGTTCTGATGATTTGTCGGCATTGCTTGGCACACCGTCCTTATCGATGGTCAGAACATTATGCGAAAGCAACTTCTCGTGATACTGTTTCCTTGCCTTGGTAATCAACGAATCCATAATTCAACCTATTATCTTTTAATACTTTCATTATTCTTTCTCCAACGGCACGTGCCACTGGGGGGGGGAAAGCGTTGCCTATCATACGACAGGCTTTTGTCTTTTTGTCGCCAAAACTCCAGTCGTCAGGGAAACCCTGTATACGGGCAATCATTCTCGGCGTAAGCCGTGGCATTCCGACAAAATCTTTAGCAGGGGGCTCGTCGGCGACACCCTTGCCGTCTATACCTAATTCTGCCCATGCCATACGCGCTCTTGTCGGACCCAAGTCTGCCCCGCCATGTTTTTTGCTCCCTCCTACAATAGTGGGTGCTATCTTATTGGCTTTCTTTTGCCATTCTTCGGCACCTTCCCATCCTTCCTTTGCCATGAGGTCATATAATGTCTCTCCCACAGTGCGAGTATCATTCTTTCTAGGGAACGGAAACACAAAAGTGTCTTTCAATGTATTTTTTACACCAATAATAATAACCCTCGGTCTTAACTGGGGAACACCATAATCAGAAGCATTTAGTAGTTGAATATGAGTAACATACCCCAATTTCATAAGCGCAACCAAGATAGAATATCTGTACTGGTCGAATGTTGACGACATCAAACCTCGCACATTCTCTATCATTACCATTTTGGGTTGTATTTCGCCTACAAGCCGTAACATTTCGGGAAACAGGTCGCGTTCGTCCTTATTTCCTAACTGCTTGCCGGCCACGCTGAACGGAGGACATGGCACCCCTCCGGACAGTAGGTCTATTTTCTCCCGATACGGCTTCCCATCAAAGTGGTGTACATCCTTGCAGATGACATTCCACTCTGGCCGGTTTCGACGCAAGCAATCACAGTACTCCTGCTCATATTCTACTAATGCTACATGCTCAAATCCAGCCTGCTCCAAACCCAAGGCTTGACCTCCTGCGCCTGCACAAATTTCGAGAGACTTATACATTTCTATTTCTTCAATTTGAAGACGTATTGGCGTGAATTCTGGTCGACGGCGAAGAGTTCGTCGCCGTGACGGGTGACGGTGACGGCCAACGTGTTCTCGTCCCAGTCATGGATGGTACCCGTGCCGCGGTCACCGCGCATGGTGACATGCCCCCACACGCGCCCCTGGGCACCGTCGGTCTCCACGTAGATGGTTTCCGCCTTGCCCTTGGCTTTGGTCGGCGAGACAGCGGCCTTCGGTGTCGGCTGCTTCGCCTTTTTTTCGAAATAGCTTTCTTGGGGAGCAACTTTTTCCACGTGGCTTTCCTCGGAAACAAACTCTAGTTGGACGGTATCCGTAAATCCTTCGATGACAATTTGCGGAGCCTCCTCAACTGGGGCCTCTTTCTGTTTGCAACCCACTATCATCAGACAGGCAACGGCAGGCAAAAACAATGCTAACTTTTTCATATATTGTTATTTTTCATTTCCATACATTCCAATCATACCCTCTCTCGACTTCTTCGTCAAGCTGAGGGAAAAGGTTTCTTCCAATCACCGACTCCACGCTGTCGACGCTGACAGCGTAATGACGCGGAGAATATGTTTGCGGCTCATTATCCATCAGAAACGCAACAGTTTGGAAATTACCATTTACACTGATAGCCAATGCTTTGAAAAAAGCATCGGGCACCTGAACCCCACCTGTTCCAATTGACCCATGTCGGTGTTCATTGAAGATTGGACCGCACACCACATACACGCTGCCCCTGCGAAGGGCAACATGGCGTGCCAGTTCCTCAATCTTGCGCCATGCACTGGAATTCATCGTATGTTCCTGAGGGCAGATATTGGTAAAGAAGCAACTCTCTTTCAACGCCGTAGCCGACCATTTCATATCGGCTCTCGGTGCCATGTGTCCCTTGTCCCAGCCCGATTTCGAATAGTCCTCTCGGGAGGCCTTGGGGTCGACAACATCCGGGTCACGGCTGAAAGACACCTTCCCCTCCTGGGTTCCGTTCACCTCCTCCGCCGTGAGCTCCCACGCCACCCAGTCGGGACAAAGCGTCGCGTGGTTGTAGGAGGCTGTATAGCCCGTATGGACAACAATGTCTTCCCCGGAATCGTATTCAGGAATTTCCAAACCCTCCGGCAGCTCTTTCGGGGTATGATAAGGGGTAAAACCGCAGGCGAAAAACAACGCCATTGCCGTCATTATCAGCGGCAAACAACAAATTTTGTATTTCCGGAGAATCGCCATGCAGTCCTATTGTATCGGACTGCAAAAATACGACTTTTTTTATATACAAATTACAAAAACTTATCAACAACCCCGCTTATATTGCTCTCAAAGCTCGACCTCGTCACGGAATGCGGGCACAGAAATATGTTTCCAACCCAATTCTGAAAGGGTCTCCTTGAAGTGCATCTGGGTCTCCTCCTCACCATGGACGATAAAGAGCCCCTTGAGCTTCTTTTTATCCTGACAACCAATATAGTTAATCATCTCCGAATAGTCACCGTGACCCGACAGGGAATCTATCCTCCGCAACTCGGCACGGACGGCATGGAGGTGTCCAAAGATGCTCACCGTCTTATCCCCTCTCATGATATGGGCACCAAGCGTCTTGGGTTCACAGTAACCCACACATAGTATGGTTGTTGCAGGATTCTCAATATGGTTGGCAAGGTGATGTTTCACTCGACCGGCTTCCATCATGCCGCTGGCAGAAATGATAACGCACGGTTTATGTCTAACATTCAACATTTTACTTTCAGCAACCGACTGAATATAGTGCAGGCGGTCGAAGCCGAAGGGGTCGGGGTCCGTCTTGCAATACTCGACAATGTCGTCGTTGAAGCACTCGCTATGGAGGCGCATAATATTTGTAGCCGAGACACTTAGCGGACTGTCAACGAACACGTCGATATCCGGCAGCAACTTGGCATTTTCCAGTCGGTCAAGGGCGTATATGATTTCCTGCGCACGCCCGATGGCAAAGCTGGGGATGATGAGTTTGCCCTTCTTTTTCGTGCAGGTGTCGAGCACAGCCATAAGCAGCTCTTGCTCAGCCGATTCCAAACTTTCATGCAGTCTGTCGCCATAAGTGCTTTCCATGATGAGGTAATCCACCTGCGGGAACGGCTCCGGATCCTTGAGTATCTGCTTGTTATAGCGTCCGATATCGCCCGTGAAGCCAAGGCGGATTTTGCGGCGTCCCTCCTTGATTTCCAGCACAGTGCAGCTGGAACCCAGGATATGACCCGCGTCGAAGAACTCCACCATCACCTCTCCCTCGATGTTAAACTTCTTGTGGTACGGCACGCTGATGAAGCAACTCATGCAAGCCTGGGCATCCTGCTCGTCATATATAGGTTCCACAGGGTCAAGACCTTGCGCCTTACGCTTCTTGTTAAAAGTCTGGGTATCCTGCTCCTGTATGCGACCGGCGTCGGCCAACATGATGGCGCACAGGTCACGGGTGGCCGGTGTGCAAAGCACCGTGCCGCGGAACCCCAGTTTATAGATGTAGGGAATTAGGCCCGAATGGTCGATATGTGCATGGGAAAGAATAAGATAGTCGATCTCCGAGGGGTCAAATCCCAAGTCGCGGTTCATGGCGTCGGTCTCAAGTCCCTTGCCCTGATACATGCCACAGTCGAGCAATATTTTCAGTCCACTTTTGGTGGTAAGCAGATGTTTGCTGCCGGTAACCTCGCGGGCAGCACCCATAAATTGCAGTTTCATATCATTAAATATTTTGTTATCAGTCGATTACAATCTTCTTGGCGGGTCCGTCACCCAACTGCACCAGATAGACACCTGCCGAGGGAAGCATCAGCGAAGTATCTAACGATGTGGTTGTCAATGATAAAATCCGTCTTCCCTGGGCATCAAACACCCGCAGGCACTCACCCACCCTGCTACTGATTTTCAGGTATTTGCCATCGACACTGGCATGCCAGTCCAGGGTGCTTGGCATTTGGATGCCCAAATTACTGAATGTAGCCATATAAACATCATGTTCCATGACAGTTACGGTTCTTGGATTGTCGGTATTGCCATCAGTCCACGAAGCAAAACGATAGCCTTCGAGCGGCAAAGCGCAAATCTCCACCGTGGTACCGGCCGGGAGCATGGCGCTACCCACCCCGATTCCAGCGTTTCTATCCGCCGAAAGAACCTGTAAGCCAAACATTTCCGGCGATACAGTATCATGCACTACTACCGGCACACGTACCGTGTCGTGCACATGCAGAATTGCCACCGTGGTGTCATGCACCGTATTGGTGACAGTGTCGTGCACACCCACCGTAACATTCATGGTATCATGCACTTTCTCAAAAAACATGCCCTTCAGCACCCGGTCCTCGGTCACCGTCAAGGCACGCGGGTTCACCGTGTCGCCGTCGCTCCAGCAGGCGAAGAAACAACCTTCGGCGGCATTGGCCTGCAACGCGACAAGGGTTCCCGGAGCGTAAGAGCCACCGCCCAGCACCGTGCCACGCAGCGGGTTGTTGGGCAGTGCGGTAATTGTAAATTCCTCGGCATCAGTCTCTACCGAGCCGAAATTAGACCATGGGGCGGTCGTCGAATAAGTCTGATAGGAGACGTATGGCACATGCAGCGTAATGTTCGCAGTGAGAGCCCCATAGAATGAGTTGGATGTTGCCGGAGGCGTCAAAGCATCAATCCAGATGTCTGTCAACGCGTCGCAATAGCCAATAGCCTGGCTACCAATGGAAAGCAACGTCGACGGCAGCCGCAGTTCCGTCATGCCGGAGCAGTAATAGAACGCACTGTTTCCGATGGTCGTAACACCCTCGGGCACAGTCAACGAAGTGATACCTTGACAATCATAAAGTGCATAACGGCCGATTTCCACCACCGTGTAGTCGCGTCCGTCATGCTGCACGGTAGACGGAATCACCATACTCCCAGTAGGTTGCGAATAGCCGACCCATCCATTCGAGGGCACTCCCGAAGTATTGGGATACACCAATTTGGCACCCCCGTCCACAGTGTCGAAATAAAGCGTGTTGCCTCCGGGCAGCGACACCTGGAAATCAAAGGCCCACACCAGGGAGGGTAGCAGTAAAGCGATTGTCAGCAGTAATTTTTTCATACCCCCATAACGGCACTCCCCCATTTTTATTGTGCAAAAAATCCGCAAAAACCCCTGACATAGGAGAATCATAGACGCATCATATACGCATCATAGTAGAATGATAGGAGAACCGATATAGAATGGTAGTTAAATGGTAGTACAACCATAGGACATTTCCGACCCCGACATAGGAGCCCCCTCCGCCCGTTTTGGGTAAAAACGCCTTATTTTGGGTAAAATCATTCCCTCCGATAAAAAAAAGTTCGTATATTTGCAAATTCTTCCGCGTAGGCGAGTTACGTTTAACACTCTGTATAACAAAGAATAAATTAAGGAATAAATATAAAGACATGGATAAAAAATCAATCATCGGACTAATTCTTATCTTCGGCATCTTTGTCGGCTACATGTGGTGGGTGAGCCCCTCGAAAGAGGAAATGGCGGAACGGCAGCGGGTGCACGACTCCCTGGTGCAGGTGTACAACGACTCCGTGCGCGTCGCCGACTCCCTCGCCGCCCTCCAGGCCTCCAGCGACTCCCTCGCCGCCTCCGGCGACAGCAGCGCCCTCCAGGAGCAGAAAGCCGACCTCGGCATCTTCAACGCCGCCGCCCAGGGCGAGAGCAGCCTCATCGCCATCTCCAACGAGCGCATGAGCATCCAGCTCAACACCCAAGGCGCCATGGTCAACCAAGTCATGCTGAAGGACTACCTCACCTACGACAGCAACGACCTGATAATCATCACCCCCGCGGACGACAACATGAACCTCGTCTTCTCGACCGAGGACAACCGCGTCATCAACACCAAAGACCTGGTATTCAAGCCCTACATCGGCAGCACACCCTGGAACGGTGAAGCCCTCAGCGTGGAAGGCGACGACTCCGTGTGCGTCAACATGCGCGCCGAAGTGAAGGACAGCCTGGCCGACGGATACCTCGAATTCGCCTACACCGTCCACGGCAACAGCTACGAAGTCGACTTCAACATCACCTTCAACGGCCTCTCCAAGGTCGTCCGCAACACCAACTACCTCGACCTCGTCTGGAAAAACCGCATGAACCGCCAGGAGAAAGTCTCCTCCAGCGACCGCGGCAAAGGCACACGCAACAGCGACCGCGAACGCTTCTACTCCAGCATCTACCACAAGTCGCCCTCCGAGAAGAGCGTCGACCACCTCAGCACCGGCCGCGACGACAAAGACCAGGTGAAAACCAACCTCGAATGGATCGCCTTCAAGCAGCAGTACTTCGCAGCCATCCTCAACGCCAACGGCACCCCCTTCCAGAACGCCGACCTTGAAGTCAGCACCGACAAGAGCGACACCGCCCGCAACTACCTCACCGACATGAAGGCCACCATCGGCCTCCCCTACTCCCCCGCCAACCAGACACTCCGCTTGGGCTTCTACTTCGGTCCCACCAAGTACCGCGACCTCAGCGCCATGGACCGCGGCTACGAGAAAATGCTGCCCCTCGGCTGGACCGTCATCTCCAAGAGCGTCAGCCGCTGGCTCATCATCCCGACATTCAACCTCTTCGAGAACTTCATCCTCAACTATGGCATCATCGTCATCGTCTTCACCCTCCTGCTGCGCCTCGTGCTCTTCCCCCTCACCTTCAAGAGCTACCAAGGCTCCGCCATCATGCGCATCCTGAAGCCCGAGATGGACGCCCTCAACAAGAAGTTCCCGCAGCCCGAACAGGCCATGCAGAAACAGCAGCAGATGATGGCCCTCCAGAAGAAGGCCGGCTACAGCCCCATGGCGGGATGCCTGCCGATACTGCTGCAGATGCCCGTGTGGACAGCCATGTTCATGTTCTACCCCATCGCCATCGAGCTCCGCCAGAAACCCTTCCTCTGGTGCGACGACCTCTCCACCTACGACTCCATCCTCGACTTCGGATTCAACATCCCCCTCTACGGCGACCACGTCTCCCTCTTCTGCCTGCTGATGTTCGTCGTGCAGTTCTTCTACACCTGGTACACCATGAAGAGCCAGCAGATGCAGGCCTCCATGCCCGGTATGAAATACATGATGTACTTCATGCCCTTCATGCTCCTCTTCATCTTCAACAGCCAGTCGGCAGCCCTCTGCCTCTACCAGTTCATCTCCATCAGCTTCACCATGGTGTCGATGATCCTCATCCGCCGCTTCACCAGCGAGAAGAAGGTCCGCGCCCGCATGGAAGCCTACGACCGCAAGCACGCCGCTGGCAAAGGAAAGCCCGCCAAGAAGAGCAAATTCGCCAAACGCCTCGAGGAAATGCAGAAAATGGCGGAACAAATGCAAAAAGAAAAAAACAAACGATAAAATAACAATAACAATTAATCCAAAAAAAACACAATCATGGTAGTAGCACTTGTTACCATATTCATTATCGGATACTTCTTCATCGCAATGGAGCATCCGTTTAAAATCAACAAAACCGCCACAGCGCTGACCCTCGGTACCTTCCTGTGGACCTTCTTCGTCTTCTGCGAGCAGTCCTTCGTGGGCAGCGCAGCCACCTCCAGCGACCTCGCCCTCATCGCCAAAGACGGATGGCACGGATTCATCGGCGACCACCTCATCGAGAACCTCGGCGAGACCGCAGAGATCGTCTTCTTCCTCCTCGGTGCCATGACCATCGTCACCCTGATTGAAGACTACCAGGGCTTCCGCGTCATCACCGACAAGATCACCACCACCGACAAGAAGAAACTCCTCTGGGTCATCTCCATCCTCACCTTCTTCCTCTCCGCACTGCTCGACAACATGACCACCGCCATCGTCATGATTGCCCTCCTCCGCAAACTCATCGCCGACCAGAAAGAGCGGTGGCTCTATGCCGGTATGGTCATCCTCGCCGCCAACGCTGGCGGTGCCTGGAGCCCCATCGGCGACGTCACCACCATCATGCTCTGGATTGGCGGACAGGTGACCACCGTCAACATCATCGTCAAAACCATCATTGCCTCCCTGGTCTGCATGGTCGTCCCCGTCCTCATCGTCGGCCCCATGCTCAAAGGCGACATCGAGCGTCCCGCCGAGAGCAACAGCGGTGTCGAAGTACCCGTGCGTCTGCGCAAGCTCATCCTCTTCATGGGTATCGGCGCCCTCATCTTCGTCCCCATCTTCAAGACCATCACCCATCTGCCCCCCTACCTCGGCATGCTCTTCGGCCTCGCCATCCTTTGGATGACCACCGAAATCATCAGCCGCAAGTATGAGAAATCCGGCCACAAGCTGCCCACCGCAGTCTCCACTCTCGAGCACATCGACACTCCCACCATCCTCTTCTTCCTCGGCATCCTCATGGCCGTGAGCTGTCTCAAGGTCGCCGGCATCCTCGGAACCCTCGCCACCGGCCTCAACAGCGCCTTCGGCACCGAAGCCCCCGGCTTCTTCTTCATCGACCTCATCATCGGCGTCCTCTCGTCGGTGGTCGACAACGTGCCCCTCGTCGCAGCCTCCATGGGTATGTACCCGCTCGGCGACGGCGCCATCTTCGACGTCAACCATCCCTTCTGGGAGTTCCTCGCCTACTGCGCCGGCACCGGCGGATCGCTCCTCATCATCGGCTCTGCCGCTGGCGTCGCCGTCATGGGCATGGAAAAAATCGACTTCATCTGGTACCTCAAGAAGATCTCCTGGCTCGCACTCGCCGGCTACATCGCCGGTGCATTGGTGTTCATGCTCATGGACGTCACCCTCTTCGAGGAAATCGAATGGCTGAGAAACCTGGCATAAGACATGAAGCAACTCTGGCTTGAATTCAAGCAGCGTCCCCTGTGGCGCAAAACCGTCGACATCATAGTGGTATTCTTCGCTGCCGCAGGCGCCGCCATCATCGGCGCCTGGGGCCTCTACCAGCTCGGCGTCACCAACAACCACGGCGCCGTCGACAAAAACTACCGCTCCCTGATGTCCGTCTCCGAAATCGAAGACCTCCAGCACGCCAAACTCACACAAGAGCAAATCGACGCCGAATGGGCGCTGCGCTACGCACGCCTCGCCGCCCTTGCACGCCACTACCCCGTCAACGCGCGACTCATCCTCAACGCCGCCCAGCACAGCAACGACCCCCTCGTGGTCGACCGCATGATTGCCGCCGCCAAAATCTACATGGATGAGGACGAAAACGTCGACGCCCTGGCCGACAAACTCTGCGGCATCCTCAAAGGTGTCAAGCAGAAGCAGAACGGCAACGTCATCCCCTGGATGGGAGGCGTGGAATGGCCTGCGCTCAAGCAAGCCATCCTCCGCGACAGCGCACTCATCAACGAGGCCGGACGCCTCACCGGCGTCGAGCCCCGACTCATCGTCGGATGCCTCGTGGGTGAGCAGATTCGACTCTTCAACTCCAAGCGCGAGATGTTCAAGAAGTATCTCGGTCCCGTCAAGGTCCTCAGCGTCCAGAGCCAGTTCTCCTACGGCGTCAACGGCATCAAGGACTTCACCGCCAAAGCCGTCGAGGAACACCTCAAGGATCCCACCTCCGAATTCTACATGGGCAAAGCCTACGAGCACCTCCTCGACTTCGAGACCGACGACCACACCAACGAACGCTACAAGCGTCTCGTCGACTACCGCAACCACCTCTACTCCTACATCTACACCGGATGCATCCTCCACCAGACCATGCTCCAGTGGCGTCGCGCCGGCTACGACATCAGCGACCGTCCCGACGTCCTCTTCACTCTCTTCAACGTCGGTTTCTCCCAGTCGGTGCCCAAACCCAACCCCGTCCCTGGCGGCAGCCATGTCACCGTAGGCGACCGCGTCTACACCTTCGGGGCTCTCGGTTTCGACTTCTACTACAGCGGCGAAATGGCCGAAGCGTTCCCCTTCTGGCGCAAACGCTTCAACCCCTCCCAAAAGGCCCTCACCTCCGAAGATGTCGCACGCATTCAGGACAATATGAGCGATTGCCGTCGTCCGGAACGCGGTCTCGAATACAAGAAAGACAGCACCGCACAGCAGTCCTCCGCTCCCTCAGAAACTCCCGACCCCTACGGCATCAACCATGAGACCACCAGGCCCATGGAGCACACCGCACAATAAGAGAAAAGTACATTAAATATAGCACTTTTTTGGCTCAATTCCAAAAAAGTGCTATATTTGCATCTGTATACCAACCATTGCAAACATTTTAAAACATCAGAAAATGAAAACATTACGCAAAATCATGGTGGCGATATTCTCCTTCGCCCTCATCGGGATGGCCGTCTCCTGCAACAAAGACGACGACAAAGACAACAACGGCGGCAGCAATTCTCCGATTGTCGGCACTTGGAATGTCAGCGAGTTCATGGTCAATGGCCAAGACAGGTCTTCCTGGATTCCCGACAACTCACAGATTGTCATCAACGCCAACGGCTCCGGCTCGTTCAAAATCGGTGGCCATGACTACTCCTTCTCCTGGACGCTCAATGGCAACGAACTCACCATCGACAACGGCAGCGGGAACATCAACTGCCACATCACCAACCAGTCGGCCAACGAAATCACCTTCACCAGCAGCAACATGTCCTTACCCGTCCTAGGACCAGTCTCTGGCGAAGTAACCATCACCATCACCCGCGATGCCAGCGTCAATGACCCCAACAACTACAGCGCACTTCTCCTCGGCACCTGGCGGGTCGACGGAATGACACACAACGGCCAGGACATCTCCGCCTCGGAAATCCAGGGCACCATAACGCTGACTTTCTACGAAGGCGGTACCGGTGTAATCGACGAAAATGGAAACAGATCTAATTTCCAGTGGGTCATCAACGGAACCTCCATCACTGTGACCGGAGACAGAGAAATGGTATTTACCATCAACAGCCTCACAGCCACCGAGTGCACCTTCTCAGGCACTAACATAGTAATGGGCCATCAACAAATGCAAGGCGAAATCACCATCCACATGGTGAAGAACGCTTGACGACTATTTTAACGCCAACAAGAAAAGAGGGTGACTCGCTAAGTCACCCTCTTTTCTTTCATACTTCCGGATGCGCTTTATACAAGGTCGTCGAGCATCAGCTCATCGATGCCGATACCCAGCATTTTCATCCTCTGTTTAATGAGAGGTAATTCCTCCTCGAGGAACTCGCGGCGTTGCTCCGCGAGGATTTTCTTCCGTGCATCAGCAGCCACAAAGTAGCCCACCCCTCGACGGTTGTAGATAATTTCTTCGCCTTGCAGGTACTCGAAGGTGCGCATGACGGTGTTGGGGTTCACACCCATCGACGTAGCCACGTCGCGCACCGACGGCATGCGCTCATCCTCGGCGGGATCGCCGCTGAGAATCTGCTCCATCAGCCGGTCGGCTATCTGCAGATATATCGGTTTTTGTTTCCTGAATTCCATAACATTCCTTTCTTTAAATCTTACCTTTGCAGCGGTTGAACTCGATGACTCGCATCTTGCGCCCTTGCGGGTCGGGAACGATGCGCATACCCATGTCATCAAGCCACAGGCTGTCGGACTGCCACTGCCTGCTATCCATCTCGTAATACTCGGTCTTCGTGTCGGGGTCAACATTGGGGTCAAGGAGTATCGGCAAGTGGTGCATTAACTGCAAATTGAAGGCAATGTTTTCCACACTTTGGAAACTCTCTTCCGCCGACACCTCGCCATAACACGTCTGGACATGGAATGTGGTTTTCGCATCCTTTTCCTGGACAATCTTCTTTTTGGAAGCAAAGCGTTCGGGATTGTAGATTTCAAGGATACGCACGGGCTCATAGGTAGTATCGGCACGAAGAAGTCCACGCTCCATAAAGGCTTGCAACAAGGGAGCGTAGTCTCTCGGCTGCGTGGTGTCGCGGTCGACAATCAAGTAAGCATAACCTGGCAGGAAAGCCTGCTTTTCATTGTCATATTTATACAGGGTCATTGAGTCTTTCGGCAAAGAATTATTGGCCAAAAGAGAGGCAATCTCCGGCACCGTGCCAGACCACACCATTGTGTCAAGATTCCCGAACTCTTTGGCGGCATGTCCGTGTTCTATCACGCCGTCCACATCCATGTCCCACGACACCATGCGCATCGTGTAGCGGTCGGTCTCGAAGGTCTCGTCGATACCACGGTTGAAATAGCAACCGCAAAACATCATTCCTGCCGCAAGGGCTATAAAAACAGTCTTTTTCATTTGTCTTAACTACTTAACTTCTTAACTACTATTAGTACGGCATCTTTTTCAGTCTGCGCCAGGTCATCCATGTGAAGAGGACAAAGATTACGGTGTTGAACACAACAATAATACCCATCAACCAATTCATGATGCGCTGGGGAGTCCAAAGGTAGAATGTGTCGTACACCCACTCCATGAAATCGGGATTCTTGACAAGTGACACACCGATGGGAATGGCAATGACTGAGAGAACAAATTCCAGCAGGTAGAGAACAAGGAAGGTGCTGAGCACTTTATGTTTCTTGAAGAGTGTGGCGGCAAAGAGGAAGATGGCCGGCGTGGCAAGGAGGTCCGTATAGATGGAGGCGGTGAGCAGCAAGCTGTGGAAGCCGGGCATCATGTCGTTATTCATCGGAATAGTAGTGAACAGCGGAAAACCGACATCACCCTGCCAGAGCCACTGATGGTAAGAGCCAGTAGGCATCAGGCGCAGGATGATGTCGAGCACCATGCTGCCCAGATAGGTCACCACGGGGGCCACGATGAAAGTAAAGAGCAGCATGCTGAGGAATTTCTCCAGCTTGGAGGCAGGCAGCATGGCATAGTAGATGCCCTCGTTGCGAAGATTCATGGTGCGGTAGAGGCGCGACGGAAGCATAAGAGCAGCAAAAGAGGAGAAAAGCATTATCATCACCACGCGGATATTGGGTTCAATGATGGTGGTGCGGTCAATAACCAATGCCAGCAGCCACACGGCAAAAGGCAGCGACGCCAGCACAATCATCGTCGTGCCGAAGGTCGGCCATAGATTGCAGAAGTCTTTCTTGACGACTTTGCAGAAACGATTCCATTCAAACTTGTTATTCATTGTATTTAGTTTTTTTAGTAACTCATTTTTTTCATCTTGTTCCATCCGAGGAATCCCATAAGGACGGTCAGCAGGACCTGAGCAACAAATATGGCCCAGAGGATGGCTTCACTTTCCAATTCATTGAATAGTATATAACCGAAGAATTCGCCTACAAACATCCATGCCCAAACTAGGAAACACATCAGCCTGCGACAGTATTTGTCACGTATGGCGTTGGCATAGATGTTTCCCAAGGTGGGTCCCACAAAGGCCGCCACGCAGTTGCACAGCAACGGGAGGTTAAGCTCTTGCCACATGGCGGATTGCCACATGTATTTGTGGTAGAAGGGCATGTGTACCGCAGTGAGCAGGGTGTCTAAAGCCACGTTGCCAACTATCATCACAAACGGCGCCAGAACCAGCGAAAGCAATGCAATCGAGAGGTATTTCTCGCACTTGCTGGCAGGCAGCATGGCGAAGTAGATATCGCCACGCTTTTGCTTGCGGGCCACGCCAGCATAAAACTGCAAGGGTATCTGCGAAGCCAGGAAGAGCGACATGCAGCCAGCCATTACTACGCGGTAACCGGCACCTTCACTATGTCCGGTCAGACCCTGAAACAACATCATCAGTGGCACAAACAGCAGCATGCACGCCATTTCTGCACCCAAGCCGCTGTCTGCACCCAAGCCGCTGTAGCTCGGCGCAAAACGCTTCACGTCATGTCTCAGCAGCTTACCGAAACGATGTATGTCAAATGAGTTATTCATTTTCTTGACTACTTGAACAGTTCTTTAAAAATATTCTTGTTACGCAGCACAGCATTGAAAAGCGCCTCGATGTTGAGTTGGCTTTCCTCACCTGTGTTGTTGGGAATAACGTTGAGATAGCCACCGGGCTGCATCTCGCTATAGAGGGCATCCTGGCGTTTCTCGCCGCCGTATTCAAAGAAGAGTTTTTCTTGAATGCGTTGCACACTGGCGTCTAGCAGCACGGCGTTGTTCGAGAGAATGACGATGGGATCGATGAGGTTTTCCACATCTTTCACCTGATGGGTGGAAATGATGATGGTGTTCCTGTCCTCAAGGCGGCGGCTGAGGATTTGGCGGAACTGCGCCTTGCTGGGTATATCAAGTCCATTGGTAGGCTCGTCAAAAAGCACATAGTCGGTGCCCAGCGAGAGACTGGCTGCGATGAGGCTCTTCTTCTGCTGACCGAAGCTCATCTCCTTGAACTTGCGGTTGGGTTCCACCTCCAGCTCATCCATCAGGTGCAGGAATGTGCCCTGAGCAAAGCCGGGATAGAACGACGCCAACTCGTCGATATACTGCTGCGGGGTGCGACCGTCGGGCAGGCTCACCTCGTCGGGCAGAAAAACGATGCGCTGCAGCATCTCGGGCAAGCGATCCTGGCTGGTGAGGCCGTCCACAGTGCAGCTGCCCTCGGTGGGACGCAGCAGACCACAAATGAGTTTCAACAAGGTAGTCTTACCCACCCCGTTCTCTCCGAGCAGACCGTAGATACTGCCCTGGGGGAACGAAAGATTGATGTTTGAGAAGACCGGTGTCTTCTTGTAACTGAAGTTAAGATTGCGAATCTCTATCATAATATTATCTCCTTATCTTTTGTATTTCACTGCGGTTCCGAACACCAGCACCTCGGCAGCCTGAGCCATGATGCTGTTGGTGGTGTAGCGCACACCGATGATGGCATCGGCATCCATCTTCACAGCCTGATCCACCATGCGCTGGGTAGCTTTCTCGCGGGCTTTCTCCATCATGCCAGTGTAGCTTTTCAGTTCACCGCCCACTATACTCTTCAGACCTTGTCCAAAGTCGCTGAACATGTTTTTGCTCTGGATGGTACTGCCAGTGACAATACCCAGTTCCTCATAATTGACTCCCTGCAGAGTCTCTACTGTTACAATTTTCATAATCTATTATTATTTTTTTATTAATTATCTCTTATTTAACTTACATCTGCGGAACGTTGTCCGTAGCACCCTGACGAGCCTTGCTCTCCAACTCCATCTTGCCGATGCGCCAGGTGAGACCGACACTGACGAAGCGAGAGTCGAAGCGGTTGCTACCAGTGGTCTGGTAGGCTGGAGCCGTGGTGATGCTGCCATATTCGGCCATTCCGAAGATGTCGTTGACCGTGAGGTTGACACTCAACTGGCGGTCAAAGAAGTCGGCACTGGCGCCGAAGTCCACTCCCTTGTTGGCATTGGTCAGGCTGTAGAGGCCCAGACGCGGCGAGGTGTAGTGGGCGTTGGCAAAGAGTTCGAGCCAACCACCCACCTTGGTCCACAGGTTGAGGCGGGCACTCCAGCTCCACTTGTTATCCTTGTAGCCGTCATAGTTATAGGCATAGTTGAATACCGAAGCGTTGAAGCGGATGTTGAAGAAGCCGCTGGGGCGGTACATGATGTTGGCCTCGATGCCCTCGGTGTGGCTGGATCCGATATTGACGGGCATCGAGTAGTTGACCATGTAAGGGAAGTAGGGGTCCGTGTTGTCGGTGAGGACAGTCGTGCCCTCCTCATTGGTATTGGCGCGGAAGTAGGCGTTGAGGCCGATGTTACCGAAGCCCATGATGTATTTGTTATAGGCAGCTTCCAGGTTATGGGTGTAGCACATCAGCAGGTTGGGGTTGCCGGTACGATAGGAGTATTCGTCGTAGATGCGGAAGTCAGTATGTTCAAGCAGGTTGTCGTTGGCGGCAAAACGGCGGGTGTAGCTCAAGCTATAGCTCTCGAAACTCTGGGTCTGATAGCTCAGGTGGATGCTGGGCACCAGGCCGGGGAACGTGGTATCCTTGCTTTGTTTGTCGTCCAGCCCGCAGTGCTCCACCTCACCATGAATAAATTTATCCTCAAAACGCAAACCGACTTTAGCGGTAAAGCCGCCCCAACGTTTCTGCGCCGTGACATAGGCGGCCGTCGAGAGGTACTTGCCCTTAGCCTCGGTGGAGCGGTAGCCCATGTTGCTCCAGTCTCCCGAAGGAAGCAGACTGTCGAGAGTCTCGGTGTCGTGGTTGCCGCCAAAACCCAGTTCAGCACCGGCCTCAATCTCAAAGTTATTCTTCAGAGGGTGGGTGTAGTTCACCTCAAAACTGCCTTCGGGATGGAACATGTCGGCGTCGCTATGGCGGCGGAAGTCGGTGCCGGTGGCGTAGTCGCGCCAGTTGTCGGAATAACCAAAGTTGCGATAGAAGAATCCACTGAAGCTGGCGCTCAGTTTGCGGCCCGTGGTGTCGAAACGCTTCTCATACCAGGCACCGGCATAACCACCATAGGTAGTTCCATGATTCTTGACAGTGTCAAGGTAGCTTAAATTGCGCAGCGTGGGTTTATATTCATAATATTGATAGTCATTGTAGAACGAATTGCGGTCAGAATAGGGCCAGCCTCCCAGCCACGCTGTGAGGCTGCTCGTGCTGTCGATGTTCCAGTTCATGTTAACCCCCATGTAACCACCCCAGTAGGGCATCTTGGTCTTGGTGTCAAATTTCTGATAGCGACTGGTGTCACCATTGGCATCGAAGAGGGTGCTGGTGCCGTCACTGTAGCTGTTGTGGTTGCCATAGTTGCCGGTAAGGTAGAAGTTGAAGTCCACCTTCTCGTTGGACCACACATAGCTCACCCATGGCGAGATGGCTGGCGTGGTGGTAGCGCGCAGACCCACGCAGAGCAGTTCGTTGCGCGTAATCTTCTGATTGGTTACAATATTAATGACACCTCCACCGGTTGAGTAGCGTGCCGAAGGGTTGGTGATGACCTCGATGCGCTCGATGGCGTTGGCGGGCAACTGCTTGATATACTGCTTCAGCGCCTCCTCGTTCATGTGCGAGGGACGGTCGTTGATCCAAATCTCAACGCTCGACACACCACGCAGCGTGATGTTGCCCTCGGCATCCACTTCCACGCCCGGGGCGTTCTGCAGGGCGTCGCTTGCTGTGCCCGTCTGGATACTCGGGTCCTCTTTGGTGTTGTACATGTTTTTCTCGCCGTCCATGGCGTAAAGTGGCTTTTCGGCAGTAACCTGCACCGTCTCCAGCAGCGTGCCGCCTTTGAGCTTTATCTCTATGCCATCTATCTTATCTTTAACATCTATCCTCTCCACATAGCTCTCATAGCCCACGCAGGAGGCCTGCAGCAGATACTGCCCGGGAGTCACATCCTTGATTTCGAACGCGCCGTTGAAATCGCTCGCGGCGCCACGCACGAACACCGTATCGGTGGGGCGCATCAGTCCAACATTCACAAAAGGCATCGCCTCGCCACTCTTGGCGTCGCGAACGGTCCCCTTGACGGTGTGTTTTTGTGCTTGTACAGGTAATCCGAGGGCTATCGCCGCCAGGATTGTCAGGATGAGTTTTTTGCTTATCATATTGTTTATCTTTTAGTTATATTCACTTCGTTCATCTGTATTAGTTAACTAATACACTGCAAAAGTAATACTATTTTTCATACTGGCAAAATTTTTTTTCAAAAAAAATTTTTCATGCCTCAAAAAAACGTCCATTTTTGTGCCTATAAAAAAATATTTAATGAATATATAATAAAAAACAGCCATTGCCGTTTTTTAGGGGATTGTTTAATTTTTATCGGATCAATATCATGCAAGAAAAAATCAACAAGTACGACTACACCCCCGCGCTGAATTTCTTCCGCCGCTGGCGTAAATGGCTCATTATAGTGTTTGTGGCAGCAGCCATCATCTCTCTTGGCATCTCGCTGACCATCACCCCGTTGTACAAATCCACAGCCGTCATTTTCCCCTCCAACACCAACCGTCTGTCGAAAGCCATCATGGGCTTCCACTACAGCATGGACTTCATGGACTACGGCGGTGAACGCGACTGCGAGTATGCGCTCCAGATTCTCAACTCCCGCACCCTCGAGGAAGCTGTCTGCGAGCGTTTCGACCTCGCCTCGGTCTACAAAATCCCCGCCGACCATCCTCATCTGAAATATGAACTCTCCAAACGCTACAACAGCCACATCAGCTTCAAGCGCACCGAGTTCATGGGCGTCCGCATCGCCGTCCTCGACAAAGACCCGCAACGCGCCGCCGATATCGCCAACTACATCGTCGCCAAATACGACACCCTCTGCCACGAGATCCACCATGAGCGCGCCGTCAACGCGGCTGAAATCATGGACGGCGTCTGCCGCTCCATGGAGCGCGAAATCGACTCCCTCGCAGCCTCCAATGCCAACGCTGTCTGGAAAGACAAGCTCATCGCCGACCGTTGCAAGGAGCTCGCCAACCTTCAGACCCGTGCCTCCGAGACCCGTGTCGACAAGGACCAGTCCATCTCCTATAAATACAGTGTCGACGAGGCCATCCCCTCCGACAAGAAAGCCTTCCCCAAGCGCTCCCTCATCGTCATGGCTGGCAGCTTCGGCACCCTCGTGGTATTCATCTTCGGCCTGCTGATTTTCGCCAAGAAAGAAGAAGAATAATCTCCGGATTTCCAACATCTTGAATCTCCAGTTCATAAAAAAGCACAAGGGTCTCCTCGCCTCCCTCGGCGTCTCCCTGATTTTCCTCCTCGCCGCTGCCTGGCAGTTGTACTTCGAGGAGGAGTACACCCTCGCACTCATCCCCCTGGGGCTCCTCTTCCTCTGGTTCCTCATCCAGCGCTTCGACACCATGCTCCTCTGCATGGCGCTCTGCACCCCCTTCTCCATCAACATGGACGTCACCCACGAGCTCACCCTCACCGTGCCCACCGAGCCCCTGATGATTCTCTTCACCGCACTCTTTTTCTTCCGCGTCCTCGTGGCACGCAACTACGACCGTAACATCATCAAGCACCCGGTATCCGTACTCATCATCGTCTCCATCGCCTGGATGCTCATCACCTCCCTCTTCTCCCAAATCCCCCTCGCTTCCCTCAAGCACACTGCCGCCCGCATCTGGTTCGTCGTCCCCTTCTACTTCGCCTGCGTGCCCTTCTTCAAGGACCGCCGCATGATTCGCAAGTTCATCTACTGCTATGCCGTCGGTCTCGCCGTCGTGGTCGTCATCGCCACCCTCAAGACCATCGGCAACTACAGCGACCTCCAGACCGTCCACCGCGTCATGCAGCCCTTCTACAACGACCATACCGCCTACGGCTGCGTCCTCTCCCTCTTCCTTCCCATCGTCCTCTATTTCCTCTTCAGCAGCGAAAGCCGCCGCTTCCGTCGCATCCTCCCCACCCTCTTCTTCCTGCTCTTCTGCATCGGCATCGTCTTCTCCTACTGCCGTGCCGCATGGCTCAGCCTCGTCGGCGCCCTCGGCATGTACATCCTCATACGCTCCGGCATGAAGATGAAATGGATGCTCGTGCTCATCGGCGTGGGTGTCGTCGCCTTCTTCTCCTACCAAGGCGACCTCCTCTACCGCATGGGCAAGAACAAGCAAGACTCCAGCTTCACCATCTCCGAGCAGATACAGTCCATCTCCAACATCTCCACCGACGCCTCCAACCTCGAGCGCCTCAACCGCTGGGCTTCGGCCATACGCATGTGGGACGAACACAAACTCCTCGGTTGCGGCCCCGGCACCTACCAGTTCCTCTACGCCAGCTACCAGCGCAGTTGGCAGCTCTCCACCATCAGCACCAACGCAGGCAACCTCGGCAACGCCCACAGCGAATACATCGGTCCGCTCACCGAGCAGGGCATCCCGGGTGCCATAATCGTCATCACCCTCTTCCTCACCATCTTTGCCACCGGCGTGCGCGTCTACCGCACCGCCGAAGACCCACATGTGGCACGACTGGCGCTCGCCCTCACCCTCTCGCTGCTCACCTACTTCATCCACGGCATCTTCAACAACTTCCTCGACACCGACAAGCTCTCCGTACCCTTCTGGGCCTTCTCTGCCGCCATCATCGCCCTCGACATCTACTCCGAGAAAAAAGATGCGGAACCAACCCCCGAAACAACGCCGTCAAAGCCCGACGGCACTCCCTCAGGTTCTTGAGCTTCAACAGCAAATCAAAATCTAAAGAAACCGGTCACTCGTCGCTTGTGTCCGAAATAAAACGGCGGTAGGCGCTGAACGTGTTGGCACGCGACAGGAATCCGAGGTAACGACCCTCGTCGTCGATGACCACCAGGTTGTAGCGGTCTCCAATGCGGAACTTCTCCACCACATCGGGCAGGCTGTCGCTGCTGCGCACCACGTCGCCTTCGCTCAGCGGATGCATCAGCTCGTCAACCGTCACGGTATCATAAAGATCCGGCCTGAAAATAATCTTGCGCACATCGTCCAGGGCCACAAGGCCGATAAACTTGTCGTCGTCGCTCAACACCGGGAACAAGTTGCGCCGCGACGACTGGATGACATCCACCAGGTCGCGCAGCAGATAGCCACTGCGCACGATAACGAAGTTATTCTCTATCAATCTGTTCATATCCATCAGGTGCCACGCCGACGCGTCCTTGTCGTGCGTCAGCAGGTCGCCCTGCGCCGCCAGTTTGCGG
Organism: uncultured Bacteroidales bacterium; assembly: GCA_900317285.1. GTDB lineage: Bacteria > Bacteroidota > Bacteroidia > Bacteroidales > P3 > Colimorpha. The sequence continues at coordinate 54,201 of ONGA01000014.1, forward strand.
GCGTAGATGGAATGGCGCTCGAAGGGGTTCACGCACAGGTAGGTCACCGCCGACGCCGCCATCAATGGCACCAGCAGCTGGTAGCCGCCCGTGATGTCGGCAATGAGGAACGTCGCCATGAACGGAGCATGCATCACACCCGTCATCACTGCCGCCATGCCCACCAGCGCGAAGTTGGCGCTGTCCTGAGGCGGAAGCCCTAACTGGTTGCAGACCATAGCAATGAAATAGCCCGACAGACCGCCCAGAATCAACGATGGACCGAAAGTGCCGCCCACGCCGCCGCTGCCTATCGTCGTCGCCGTCGCCACGGCCTTCAGCACTATCAGCGCGAATAGCACCCCCAGCGTGATGAGCGCATTGCCCGACCACGACTGGTATATGGTATTGGAAAACAGGCTCGTGGCATCACCCTTCAGCAACTCCGACAGCATGCCGTAGCCCTCGCCGTACAGCGGCGGGAAGAGGTAGATGAGCAGCCCCAGCGTCACGCCGCCAGTCACCAGCTTCACCCACGGGTTCTTCATCTTCGCAAAGAGTCCCTCCACCCTGTCGGTAGTGCGCAGGAAATAGACCGACACCAGTGCGCAGAACACGCCAAGCATCACATAGTATGGCAGTTGAGACAACCCGAAGGGGTGCGTCACCTCGAAGTGGAACTGCACCTCCGTGCCCATCAGGAAATAGGTCACCGAGGCCGCCGTCAGCGCCGACAGCAGCAGCGGCAGCGCCGTGGTGGCCGTGAGGTCGAACAGAAACACCTCGAGCACAAACATGATACCCGCGAAGGGGGCCTTGAAGATACCCGCTATGGCACCCGCGGCACCGCACCCCAGCAGGATGCGTACCGACTTGGGACTCAGCCTGAACCACCGCCCGATATTCGAGCCGATTGCAGAACCCGTCGACGCTATCGGCGCCTCAAGTCCCACACTGCCGCCAAACGCCACAGTCAGCGTCGACGCTATCAGCGAGCTGTACATATTCTTCGCCGGCAGCTTCGACCCCTTGCGGCTGATGGCCAGCAGCACCGACGGCAGCCCGTGGCCGATGTCGCCCCGCACCATGAACCTCACAAACAGCACCGTGAGCAAAATGCCCACCATCGGGAACACCAGCATCATCACATTGCCGCCCCACGGTGTCAGCGCGCCGAAGCGCATCACTGTCCGCCCCGCATAGAACACCAGGTTCTTCAGCACCACGGCAGCCAAGCCCGACAGCAGACCCACCGCCACAGACAGCAGCAGAACCACCGCGTTCTCGCTCAGGTAACGCAGGCGCCAACGGTGTATTTTACGGTACAGACCCATCTTTTTTCAAAAAAAAATCGACTGCAAAGATACGAAAAATTATCCATCCGCGTTATCCCTTTATAAAAAAATAACATTTATTATGATTAAGAAATACCTCCTCGCCGGCGCCATCGCCGCCATCGCCTTCTCCTCCTGTGTCTCCCTCAGCGAGCACGAGAACCTCCAGGCAAAATACGACCAGCAATCCAAACAGTACCAGCTCACCCGTCAGGAACTCGACGAAATCAAGGAAGAAAACGCCGCACTCACTCGGCAGAACAACTCCCTCACCGCCGACTACTCCGACCTCGCGGCCGCCAAGAACCGCTGCGACGGCACCGTCGACAGCCTCAACCGCCGCATCGAGAACCTCCGCCACCACTACGACACCACCATGGAGAACTACATGCAGGAAGTGGCCGGCAAAAACCGCGACCTCAACCGCGCACAGAACCTCCTCTCCGCACGCACCAAAGAACTCAACCAGAAAGAAGCCGAGCTCCAGACCAAGCAGGAACAGCTCCAGCAACAGCAGGAGACCTTCCAGCTCCAGCGCAGCGAGCTCATAGCCAAGCAGAAAGAACTCGAGGCACAGGAAGCCGCCACCCGCGCCAAACTCCAGGCCAAAGAGCGTGAGCTCGAAGCCATCCGCAGCTCCGTCACCAAGGCGCTCCTCGGCTTCGCCGACAAAGGCCTCAACGTCGAGACCAAAGACGGCAAAGTCTACGTCTCCATGGACAACAAGCTCATGTTCGCCTCCGCCTCCTGGACCGTCTCCAAAGAAGGCTCCAACGCCATCAAGGAACTCGCCAAAGTCCTCGAATCCGACACCACCCTCAACATCATGGTCGAAGGACACACCGACAACGACGCCTACCGCGGCTCCACCGCCGTCAAGGACAACTGGGATCTCTCCGTCATGCGCGCCACCTCCATCGTCAAGCTCCTCCTCCAGCACGGTCCCTCCATCAACCCCGCTCGCATCGAAGCCTGCGGCCACGGCGAGTTCGCACCCAAAGTCGCCAACGACACCCCCGCCCACAAAGCCATGAACCGCCGCACCGAGATCATCCTCACCCCCAACATCGAAGGCCTCCTCGAGCAGCTCAACCAGTAAGCGATACCCCTCCGAAAAAAAAATCAAAACCCTGGGCACAATATCCGCGCCCAGGGTTATTGTTATACACATCAGTGACTGAGACAGGTGCCAGTCCCCGTCCC
>ONGA01000003.1 GCA_900317285.1 uncultured Bacteroidales bacterium
CCTATGCTTGTACTACCATTCTCCTATACTTCTCCTTGGGTTCTCCTATGATGCGTATATGATGCTTCTTAGTTGCTCCTATGTCAGGGGGTGAGGTTTGCGGTTTACGGTTTAAGGTTTACGGTTTATGGTGTTTTTACGACAACTGAGACAACGAAGACAACCGGGCTCAGTGCAACACGCACTGAGCAGGGCTGACGGGAGAGGGGTGGGGAAAAGAACGGGGCGGCTGTAGAGGGCCGCCCCGTGAGGGTTGATGTTTTGTTTGATGTCTTGTGATTAGTTGGCGTCCTGAACGAGGCGGACGGCCATGCCGTGGCTTCTTTGTCCGGAGTAGGGTATAGATAGGGCGGTTGGGGTAAAGTTGATGCAATGTGCTTTAGAGTCACTGTCATGTGTGGATGTCCAGTAGTATCCTCTTTCTGCTGCCCAGGAGGTGCTTGTGCCTTTTCTCAATCCTGCGGTAGGCAGAAATACGCAGCCTGCCCTTTCCAAAAGTGCCCAGTCGGAGGATGAAATGTTATTTGTGGTGTAGTTCGCAGAAGCGCTATTGATGTTGCTTAATGAAACGCTTATGGACGGGAGGGTGAAACTGTCGGGGAAAATAATGACTCCGTGTTTGCTGGATACGGTTGCTTTTACAAATCGCGCATTGCTTGTTCCGTTAACGGTGGAGGCGGAACGAGAATGGAGAAGGTAATTCCATTCTGCGCTTGACAAAGACCTCCATGTGCCGTGGGTGTTGGAAATGGAGTTGCTTCCCCAGTCGGCTATGTTGTCGTTATAGGTCAAGTCGTTGCTTGCACTCCCGCCTACAATGTATTCGCTGTTGGTCAGGCTTGACGAGTAAGGCAGGTATGCTGTTGCTCCTGTGCCATCGTTGCCGCTGGTGCCCCAACCGAAGAGGTCGATGGGGCTGGAGTAGGATTCCGAGATGTTGTTGTTGGCGGTGCCACGAATTTCGGTCTGTGAGCTGGCGAACTGCCATGTGTCGGAACTGGCAGTGTATTGCAGGTTACCACGGGAGAAGTATACTTTTTCGCTGCCAGAGATGGAGAATTTGGGGTAGGTCTTAGTGATGGCGGGGCTGCCGGAGACACGGATGGTGCAGGGGGCGGGGTAGACTTTTGCGCGTTCCAGCAGGGTGGCGCTGCTGTTATGGTAGACAATTTTGGCCGCTGCGTCCACGCGTCCGGAGCCGAAGTCGGCGCCGTTGGCATAGTGGCCCTCGATGTCGACGCTGATGGTGCTGGAGCCCAGAGTCAGCAGCACGGGAATCTGGATGCTTTTACTGCCGTTGGCGGCGACGCTGACTTCAACGTCGTCGAAGTTCATGGTGACACTGGCGGTGCTGGCACTATAGGTGGGGATGTGGCTGACTCCAAGGGGGTTGGGACTTACGGTTACAGTGCCACAGAGGGGGTGCGAATTGGAGCTGACGGTGATTTTTTCGAGGAAGAAATCGGCACCATTATAGGCATTGTTGACGTTGACTTGGATGGCAGCACAGACGTGTTTGAACTGGAGTTCGGTGGAGTTGGCTTCGGCATAGGCGACCATGGGGAGGTCGAGTTTCTGGCGTCCCTCGCGTTCGTCGTAGGAGTAGGAACTGGGGATGTTGATGGTGATGTTAGAGCCGGAGACGCTGATGATTCCAGCGGGGAAGCCTGCATACATGGCGTCGCTGTTGTCAATACCGGTGAGGTAGGCGGCGTCCTCTCCGACGACGACGGTCGCTGTGGTGCCATTGACATTGATTGCATCGTCAGTGGTCCAGTAGACGGCAGTGCCGTTGACGGTGGTTTTGCTGCCGTTGCTGCCGTGGGTGCTTTCGGCGGAGATGCGGAGTGCACCTTCGGGGATATTGACGGTGTCTTCTTTTTCCTTTTCGCAGGCGGTCATAAGGAGGAGGCCGCTGAGGGCTGCCACTGCCAGGGAGGCGAGGTGGCTTGTGAATTTGGAATTCATCATTTTATTGATTGTTCTTTTGTTTGTTAACTGTGGGAAATGTTGACGGTTTAGAAGTAGGAACCGTCGGCGTTGTCGTTGGCGAGCCATCCACTGTTGGCAAGGGAAGCACCGTTCTGGCGATCCTCGATGGTGCCCTGGGTGTTGAAAGTCTCGGTCCAAAGGGCATCGGCCTCGGTGCGTTCCTCGATGAAGTGGTTGGCTGCATCGGTGAGGTTTCCAAGGGCGACATTGACATTGGAGGCGGCGTAGCCCCGTTCGACCTTGAACTGGACGACGGTGAGCTGCGGAGTGAGGTATTCTTTTTTCGTTTTTGTCATTTCTATCCCAAATACAGATATGTACAAATAGGTATAAATCAGTGATTTGTACTTATTTGTACGATTGGTTTATATTTGCAAATATAGATATATTTTCTGAACTGGCAAAAAATTTTTTGCCTATTGCCCTAAAGGGCAAAAAGAAAGGGAGCGCGCGGGCGCTCCCTGGAAGGGTTGTCTTGATCGTGTTCGGGGGTTACTTGGCGTCGCGACCGGCGCGGATGGCCTTGATGTTGGTCTCGACGACGGCGTCGCCCTTGCGGCCGAAGATGGCCTTGATGGCTTTCTCGAGTTCCTCGAAGGGGAGTTCGAGGTAGGGGGCTGCAGCGCCGAGGAGGACCATGTTGCCGCGGGCGTTGAGTTCCTTGGCGATGGCGTTGGCGTTGAAGCTGACGCATTTCTTCAGCTTGGCGAGCTCAGCGTTGACCTTCTCAATTGCAGGGTAGTTGCTGATGTTGACGAAGGGGTCGCTGTTGGTGATGACAGCACCGTCGGGGGCGAGGAAGGGGAGGTAGCGGAGTGCCTCCATGGGCTCGGAGCTGAGGATGATGTCGGCCTTGCCTTCGGGAATGACGTCGGCGAAGATGGGGTCGGAGCTGATGCGGAGGTGGCTGAAGACGGAGCCGCCGCGCTGGGACATGCCGTGGATTTCGCTCTGTTTGACGTTCATGCCGAGGTTGAGGGCGGCGTCGCTGATGATTTTGGCCACGGAGACGATACCGTCGCCGCCTACGCCGCAAAGTATGATGTCTTTCTTCATTGTTTCTGTTGTTTTTTGTGGGTAGTTAAAGAAGTTAAAGGAAGTTATCGCTCGCTTTGCTCGCTAGTAGTTAAAGCCAATAGAATCGTCTCTATGTGATGCTGAAGCATTTGTCTTTAACTACTTTGACTACTTTTAACTACTTAACTGCCTGGTTACCGATTTATTTATTTGCCGCAATTCTCTTCTTGTTCTCGACGATGCAGACGCGCTGGGGGATGATGACGGAGACGCCGTTGTAGGCGATTTCCTCTTCGAGGATGCGCATGAACTCGTCGTGGTTCTTGGGCAGGGGGACGATGGTGCGGATGTGGTCGGGGTCGACGCCGAGGCCCTTGCAGATGTTGAAGAGCTTCTGGTTGGCGCTGGAGGGCTGGCCGCCGGTCATAGCCGTGATGTCGTTGTCGAGAATCATGATGATGACGTTGGCTTTCTCGTTGACGCAGTCGAGGAGGCCGGTCATGCCGGAGTGGCCGAAGGTACCGTCGCCGATGACGCCGATGGCGGGGAAGATGCCCATTTCGGCGGCACCCTTAGCCATGGTGACAGAGGCGCCCATGCAGACGGTGGTGTCGATGGCACCCATGTTGAAGCCGAGGGTGTAGCATCCGATGTCGCCGAAGACGCGGCCGTTGGGGTATTTCTTCATGACGTCGACCACAGCTTGGTAGCTGTCGATGTGGGGGCAGCCGACGCAGAGTGCGGGAGGACGGTTGGTGACGACCTCGGGCACGGCGGGACCCTTGGGCATGGGGTTGCCGAGGGCGATGGCGACCTTCTCGGCGTTGAGTTCACCGTCGCGGCGGATGGTCTCGTCGAGGCGGCCGTGGACGGGCTTGCCTTTGCCGAGGAAGCCTTTGATGTGCTCTTCGACGAAGGGCTGGCCATCCTCGAGGACGAGGATCTCGTCGCACTCGTCATAGAGTTTGCTGAGCATGTTGAAGGGCATCGGGTACTGGGTGATTTTCACTACGGGGTAGGGACACTTGCCGCCGGGGAAGTTCTCCTGAAGGTAGTTGAAGGCGATGCCGGTGGTGATGATGCCGCGCTTGTGGTCGGTGCCGGGGATGTACTGGTTGAAGCCGCTCTCCTCGGAGGATTTGGTGAAAGCGGGCTGCTTGTCGATCAAGCTGCGATAGAGGTTCTTGGCGTTGGCGGGCAGGAGGACGTAGCTCTTGGGGTCGCTGGGGCTGGAGAGGGGGTTCTGGGCGCGGACGGGCTTGCGCTCGACGCCGGCGCGGCTGTGGGCCAGGCGGGTGGGGATGCGCATGAGGATGGGGGTGCCCATCTGCTCGGAGAGCTCATAGCCGAAGAAGACCATGTCGTAGGCTTCCTGCTGGTTGGAGGGCTCGAGCATGGGGATCATGGCCCAGTGGCCGTAGTAGCGGCTGTCCTGCTCGTCCTGGGAGGAGAACATGGAGGGGTCGTCGGCCACGACGATGATGACACCCTTGGTGCCGATGATGGAGGCGTTCATGAAGGGGTCGCCGCAGACGTTGAGGCCGACGTGCTTCATGCAGGTCATGGCGCGCTTGCCGGAGTAGGCAACGCCGATGGAGGCCTCGAGGGCGGTCTTCTCGTTGGCACACCAGTTGGCGACGACGCCCTGCTCGCGTGCCTGTTTGCTCTTCATCACATATTCGGTAATCTGGGTCGACGGGGTGCCGGGATAGCTGTTGATGGCGCTACCACCGGCGTCGATAAATGCCTGGGCAATAGCCTCGTCGCCTAAAAGGAGGAGTTTTGACATAATGGGTATTTTTTTGTTAATATTATATTGACAATTAATTTTGAAATTGCAAAAGTAGGAAAAAAAAATTACATGACAAAAGTTTTTTTTATTTTGTTTGTTTTTTGTATTTTATTGTTTCCATATAAAAAAAAAGTTGTATTTTTGCAGTTCAATTAAAAACGGAATAATATGTCAGACACACTGGTTATCACACCGACATACAACGAGAAAGAGAACATCGAGGCCATCATACGGAAGGTCTTTTCGCTGCCGAAGGAGTTCGATATGCTTATCATCGAGGACAACTCGCCCGACGGCACGGCCGATATTGTGAAGCGGCTGATGCAGGAGTTTCCCGGGCGTCTTTTCATTGTGGAGCGCAAGGGCAAGCTGGGCTTGGGTACGGCGTACCTCGACGGCATGCGGTGGGGCAACGAGCACGGCTACGACTATATGATTGAGATGGATGCCGACTTCAGCCACAATCCCGACGACCTGGTGCGGCTCTACGACGCCTGCGCCTCCGGGAAGGGCGATGTGGTGGTGGGCAGCCGCTATGTGGATGGCAAGATCAGCGTGGTGAACTGGCCGATGGGCCGTCTGATGATGAGCTACTACGCGTCGAAGTATGTTCGCATGGTCACCGGCATGAAGGTCTGCGACTCGACCGCCGGCTTCGTCTGCTGGAGCCGCCGCGTGCTCGAGAAAATCAAGTTTGACAAGGTGAAGTTTGTCGGCTATGCCTTCCAGATAGAGATGAAATATACCGCCACACGCCTGGGATTCAAGGTGTATGAGGTGCCCATTATCTTCACCGACCGTGTGCTGGGCGTGAGCAAGATGAGCATGAAGATCTTCAAGGAGGCGTTCTTCGGGGTGTTCAACCTGCGGTTCCGCCGCTGGCGCAAATACTGATTACGACAAAAATACTTTAATGATTTTGAAACGTTAATTTCCGTGTAATTGTTCGTTAATTTTCCGTTAATGATTTATTGTCTGAATTAATTAACGAATAATTGACGGCAATTGACGTTCAAAAAAAAGCTTTAACTATATGAAGAAACTTTTTGTATTAATGGCGGCGGTGATGTGTGCCGCGACAATGATGGCGCAGGAGAAGCTCCTGCAGTGGGACCAACTGATGGATCGCAGCCTGTATCCGCAACGCGAGATGATGAGCTTTGTCTTCGCGCCCGACGGCAAGACCGTGACCTACTACAAAGGCAAAGAACTCTACGGCTTCGACGGCAAGAAGGAATTCAAACTTACCGATGCGCAGAAGGATTGGCGCAAGCCGAAGAACAACGACGCCAAGCTCGAGGAGCGCGTGGAATTGAAAGAAGGTAGCCTGTATGTCGACGGCAAGCTGGTGGCTGAAGGCGACGGTTACAATATCGTGCTCGGCGAGAGCGTGCACCGCAACGAGTTCGGCATCAACGGCGGCCTGTTCTGGTCGCCCAAGGGCAGTCGCCTGGCTTTCTACCGCATGGACCAGAGCATGGTGAAGGACTATCCCATCGTCAACACCAAAGCCCGCGAAGCCGAGGTGAAGCCCATCAAGTACCCCATGGCCGGCATGAAGAGCCACGAGGTGACCGTGGGCGTGTGGGATGCCGCTGCGCAGAAGCTTGTCTATCTTGACACCCGCAAGGACACTACCGTCCATGAGCGCGAGATGTACCTCACCAATATCGCCTGGAGTCCCGACGAGAAGTTTGTCTTCATCGCCAAAATCAACCGCGAGCAGAACCACATGTGGCTCGAGCAGTACGACGCCGTGAGCGGCAAACTGGTGAAGGTGCTCTTTGAAGAGACCAACCCCCGCTATGTGGAGCCCTGTGAGCCCATGATTTTCACCCCCAAGGGCGACCAGTTCCTCTGGCTTTCGATGCGCGACGGCTACAAGCACCTCTACCTCTACAATATGGATGGTTCGCTTGTGAAACAGGTGACCAAGGGCGAGTATGAGGTCGAGGGCTTCATCCAGTTCGACAAAAAGGGCGAGAATATCTTCATCTATGCCAACAAGGACAACCTGGCCGGACGCGACGCCTACCGCGTGAATCTGAAGAAGGGTACCATGGAATGCATGACTATGACAGAAAACGGCCTGCACGGCACCCACAGCGTGGCCATCAACGAGACCGGCACCACCTGGGTCGACCTCTGGAACAGCGTCAATGTACCTATGCGTGCCGACCTGCGCGACTGGAAACACAAGAACCCCATCAAGACCTTTTTCGAGGCTGAGAATCCCTTGAAGGACTATGCCATGCCCGAGGTGAAACTCGGCACCATCAAGGCTGCCGACGGTAAGACCGACCTCTACTACCGCCTCATCACGCCCCCCAATATGGAGAAGGGGAAGAAGTATCCCACGCTGGTATATGTCTATGGCGGCCCGCACTCGCAGCTGGTCACAGACAGCTGGCTTGGTGGCGGCAACCTCTACTTCATGTTCCTTGCCCAGCAGGGCTATGTGGTCTTCACCGTCGACAACCGCGGCACCGACAATCGCGGCTTCGAGTTTGAGAGCTGCACGCACCGTCGCCTCGGCGAGATTGAGATGGCCGACCAGATGGAGGGCGTCAAGTTCCTGAAGAGCCTGCCCTATGTGGACCAGAACCGCATGGGCGTGGAGGGCTGGAGCTTCGGTGGCTTCATGACCATCACCATGAAACTGGCGCACCCCGAGGTGTTCAAGGTGGGTTGCGCCGGCGGCCCCGTCATCGACTGGAAGTGGTACGAGATCATGTACGGCGAGCGCTATATGGACACCCCGCAGGAGAACCCCGAAGGCTACGAGGCCAACAGCCTCCTCAACAAGGCCAAGAATCTTGAAGGCCGCCTGTTGGTCATCCAGGGAGCCGAGGACAACACCGTGGTCCCGCAGCATAGCACCGAGTTCATCGAGCGCTGCATCAACAACTTCAAGCAGGTGGACTATTTCATGTATCCGCACCACGAGCACAACGTGCTGGGTCGCGAGCGCCTGCACCTGTACAAGAAAATGTTTGATTATTACGAAACACATTTGAAATAATGTTTACAGGAATCATTGAGATGACGGCCAAGGTCGTCAAGATAGAGAAAGAGAATACCAACTACCACTTCACCCTCGAGGTGCCTTTCGGCGACGAACTGGCCATCGACCAGAGCATGGCGCACGACGGCTGCTGCCTGACGGTGGTGAAAGTTGATAAGGAGAAGAAACAATATGTGGTCACCGCCATGGACGAGACGATGCTGAAGACCAATCTCGGCACCTGGCAGGTGGGTACCGAGGTGAACGTGGAGCGCTCGATGCGCATGGACGGCCGCTTCGACGGCCATATCGTTCAGGGCCATGTGGACCAGACTGCCACCTGCACCAAGGTGGTGGACGACAATGGCAGCTGGCGCTTCTACTTTGAATACGATGCCAAGAATGCCCCTTCCATCACGGTGCCCAAGGGCAGTATCAGCATCAATGGCGTGAGCCTGACGGTGGTGGACAGCGAACCCGGCATGTTCAGCGTGGCCATCATCCCTTATACCTATAAGGTGACCAACTTCCACAATTTCAAGCCAGGTACGGTGGTCAATATCGAGTTTGATGTCTTTGGAAAGTATGTCCAGCGCCTGCTGGAGCAATACATGGCAGCGCAGAAATGACGCGTCTGGTTATACTGGATTTTGACGGGACGCTGGCAGACACGCAGCCACTTATCGTCAGAAGTTTGCAGCGCACTATCAGTGCGCTGCACTTGCCTCCGCGCACCGACGAGGAGTGTAAGACCATCATTGGGCTGCCGTTGGAGGAGTGCTTCATCAAGCTGTTGTCGGTAGACGAAGCAATGGCTGAACGGTGTGCAGAAGTCTACCGGCGCGTTTTCGACGAGGACAACCATCCCGGTGTGGTGACGTTGTTCCCCCATGTGCTGGAAACCCTCACGGAACTCCATGACCGTGGTTTCCAGCTTGCCATCTGTAGCAGCCGTGCCCGTCCTACCCTGGAGGGGTTTGTCCACACATTCCGTTTGGAGGAGCATGTCGGCATGGTTGTCAGTGCCAACGATGTGCAGCGGCATAAGCCGCATCCCGAACCAGTGGAGAAGATATTGGCTGCCTTACACGTGAAGTCCGAGGAGACATTGGTGGTGGGCGATGCCAGCTACGATATCCTGATGGGTCGTGCCGCTGGCTGCCGCACTTGTGGTGTCACCTACGGTAACCAAAGTGCCACCGACCTGAAGAATGCCGGAGCGGACTATCTTGTCGACGACTTCGCCGAAGTGCTTGGCTTGGTGGGGATTTAACTTGATTTTTTAGGGTTAGGGGACGGGGTCGTAGCCCGAACCACCCCAGGGGTTGCAGCGGAGAATGCGCTTGAAAGCAAGCCAGCCACCCTTAAAAGGACCGTATTTCCGTATGGCTTCCTGGGCATACTGCGAGCAGGTGGGAGTGTAGCGGCAGGCGGGAGGCGTGAGTGGCGAGATGCAGGTGCGGTAGAAGGCTATCAGTGTCAGCATCAGCCATGAAAGGGGTTTGAATTTCATAGCGTGGCAGTGATTTCCTTTTCCAGTGTTGTCAGCAACTTGTCCATTTTGTGTCCCAGTTGGTCGTAGGGCATTATCTCGTTGTGGATGTACACCATCGAGAAAACCAACTGGAGGTTGTGCTCCTGCAGGAACTGGTAGAAAGTCGGCTTGCGCAGGCGGTAGCATTCGCGCGTCAGGCGGCGGACTCGGTTGCGGTCGACGGCATGCTTGAACTTGCGCTTGGGAGCCACAATCATCACCTGGCACAGGTTGTTCTTGCCGTGATTTGTGTCGGTGTCCAGGCAAAGCCACTGCACACTATAAGGGAAAGCCATCAGTCGGTGACCTTCTGTATAGAGACGGTCTATCAGCTGACGGCTGCACAATCGTTCTTCTTTGTTGAAAGTGAACGCCATTGCTATTTCTTCGCGGCAGACTTCTTTTCGGCAGTCTTTTTGGCTACGGTCTTCTTCTCCACGGTTTTCTTTTCCACAGTCTTCTTCTCTGCGGTCTTCTTCTCCGTGGTCTTCTTTTCTGCAACTTTCTTTTCTGTGGCTTTCTTCTCGGTTGCTGCTGCTTTCAGTGCCTCAGCCTCTTTCTTGGCCCTCTCGGCGGCACGTGCAGCACGACGTGCGGCGGCTTGCGCCTTCTTCTCCTCCATGCGCTGCTTGTAGACCTCCTTGTTGGCAATGACGGGTTTGGCTTTCTTGGGAGCCGACGTGATGGTGTTCCTGACACCGTGTTTCACAATCTCGCCCTTGGAAGCGATGACGGCATCCTGTTCCTTACCCATAATGAAATTCTCGATGGCGATGGCCATGGAGGGCGCCGACTGGGTGGGGGCGGCAATGGTGAGTTTGATGCCCGCCTCTTTCAGTGCTGCGTGGGTGGAAGTGCCGAAAGCGGCAATCAGGATATCCTGGTCCTTGATGTTGGGGAAGCTCTTGATCAGGCTTCTCACTCCGATGGGGGAGAAGAGGGCGATGGCGTCGTACTCCTTGAGGTTGAACTTGGTGAGGTCCTTGGGAGCCGAGGTGTACATCGGAGCCTTGGTGTATTTGAACTTCGCCTTGTCAAGGGCTTTGGTGTATTCGGTCTGTTTCTCGTCCGAGCAGGGGAAGAGGAACTTCTCGTCGCGGTGTTTTCCCATCACTTCCAGCAAGTCGGAGAAGTACTGGTTGCCAAAGAAAACCTTGCGTTTACGGTACTGGATGTAGTTCTGCAGGTAAAGGGCGATGGCCTCCGTGGAGCAGAAGTACTTCATGTCCTCGCTGACGGTCTCGCGCAACTCTTTGAGCATGCGGAAGAAATGGTCGATGGAGTTCTTGCTGTTAAAAATGATGGCGGTATATTCGCTGATATGGATGCGTGTTTTACGGAATTCGGCGACGGGAATGCCAACAACTTCAAAAAATTTGAAAAAAGTTATGTCTACGTTGTGTTTATTGACCAGATTTCGGTACGGAGACTTCTCCAAATTGGCAGGTTCGGGTTGCGAAATGAGGATTTTTTTGATTTTCATCTTCAATTATGAATTATCTCAACTATTTGTTCTACTGTGTTATAACCAGCTTTATAAGTACTAAAGCGGGTACTATTTCGACGGTGCAAAGATAGTAAAAAAGATAGAAACTGGGACCAGAAGAAAGTGTTAAAAAAAGTTTCATGCCCCGGAGGAAGCGCATCAGGAAGCCTATCCCCAACACGACGGCGATGGTCACGAGCATTGCATTGCCGCCCCCTGGCAAGTAGGCGAGGGGGTAGAGTAGCACGCAGACAAGGGTGGCTTCTGTCAGGTGGAAGATGTAGTTGCTTGAAATGTAGATATCTACTGCCGCCTTATTCTCGAAGGTGTTGCCCAGCAGCCGCAGCAATCCGTTGCGCAGGATGTAGGCTGCCATAAGCCCTGCCGAGAGCAGCAGGTAGCCGCCGACTCCCGTCTCCCTCATGGCTTGGAGGTGTACCGCCATTGCCAGGGTTGCACAGATAAACATCCCCATGGGCAGCATGACGCTGGTGCGGTTCAGGTTGCTGTCGCGTATCAAGCGGTCCAACGCGCGCCGGTCGATGGTGGCGTGGAGCAAGGTCTTGATTTTGATTTTCCTGAGGTGGTAGTAGATGCACAGCAGGGCGGAGAGTAGGATGAGTATGGCAAACACCCATGCTGCGGTGTGGTGCTCCGGTCGCGGCTGCAGCTCCTGGTGTTGCACCTGCAAGGTGTGGCGGTGGAAGATGGACTGGCGATAGATGGTGTCGGGCAGTTCGCGGGGCGGCAGGATGGAATCGAGCGTGATGACGGTATTTGTTGTCTCGGAGGGTGCTTCCGTTGTTGGCCATTCTGAAAAAGGCAGTGCGCTGAAGTCCAATGTGATGCTATCGTTTTCCATGCTATTTGTTGCTGATGATTAGTTTTTGTGTGTGGCTATGGGTGCCTGTGGAGGCGGTGACCATATAGATGCCTGGCGCCCAGTCCGACACGTCCAAGGTTTGCTCTTCGTTCAGGGTGAATGTCGCCACGTGACGCCCCACGATATCCTGGACATGTACTGCCACTGGGGTGTCGCTCTTCATTCTCACCAGTCCTTTGGCGGGATTGGGGTAGAGGGTGAGTGCCATTGGAGCGAGGTCGTGTTCACTGATGCCGAGTCCTGCAGCGGAGCATTCTGTTCCGTAGGCATTGTGCCAGCGGGCATTGGGAATTCTCACGTCGTCAATCCAGACGCAGTCGTCGCCGCCCACGCCGCTGGAATTCTTGTTGTAGCGCCAGATGAGCTTGTGCTTTCCGGCATTGACGGGGTAGCTGTAACGCCTCCAGTTGAAGTTGCCCCAAAGCTCGGGAACGCGGTAGTTGCCGTCGATGAAGAATGTTATTTTGTCGCCGTCGGCACTTGAGATCTTCACCCAGTAGCTCACCGTATCGGGCTCGTCGAGTTCCACTTCGAGGACGAGTGTCGCGCTCTGGTTGTGGTCGATGGCTCCCGAACGCATGCTGAAGCGGCCGCTGTGGCTCACGGTGCTGTCCAATGTCCAGGTTGCCAGCGTGGTACTTCCCCATGGGAAGGACGAGGTGCCCTCTTCAAAGCCATCCGTGCGGCTTCCTGCCGTGAGGTAGAAATCCTCGGTATGGCTCCAGTTGCCTTTGTGGAGTGTGCCGCTGACAAGAAGTTGGCAGACGGTATCAAGTGTGCTGAACTCCAGTGTGTTGCTTGTGTTGCTGATGGTAACGCCTTGTGGCATGAGGGTGACGGAGAGGCGTAGCGAATCGTAGTCACCAGTGGTTTCGCCTTGTAGCAGGTAGCTTTGGTTGTGGCGAATCTGGTGCGGCGTGCTGCCGTCGTCTTGTCTCACGCGGAGCGTCAGGGTGGGGTTGTCGGCACTCAGGCGGTGCGCTACCGCCAGCGTCGTAAGAGTGCTTCCGTTGCCGGCGCTCAGTTGCGCCTGCCATTGCGCCTGCTGTCCGATAGCGTTGATGCTGAGGTTCCAGGAAATGTCTGTATGTGCTCCGGCATCCAGGCTCGCCACCGTTGTTTGACGCTGTCCAAGCAGAGCCCCCGCGATGGAATCGTTGTGGTTCTGCAGAAGGCTGACTGTCAGGTTGGATATGGGGCTGTCGCCGATATTTTCCACCCTGAATGCCAAGGTGCTGTCGGTAGTCGCCACGTTCCTAATCGCCAGCTGACAGGCGGCGGGCCCCACCGTGAGGGTGTCGATGTGCGGTCGGTGACCTGCAGCGGTGGAGGTGATGATAAGCGGCAGCGTGTCAAGGCTTTGGCGGAGGGTGAGTGTGGCGTTGCCGGCATCATCTGTTCGCGCCCATCCCAGCAGTTGCCCGTCCTGCAGGGCGGTGACCATCGTGCCGGGGGTGCCGTTCACCTCGAGGACGGTGGCGCCGTTGGTCATTCCCGTGACTTCCATGCCGATGGCTGGCGGCACACAGATGTATGGACGCAAGGTTGGGTCGCCGAAAAGGCAGTAGATTTCCCAGTACAGGTTTGTATATATCGAGCCGAAGGCCGTCACTGCCAGGTTGCCGGCACGGAGCAGCTCTCCGCAGGTGCTGATGCTCGGCGTGCGTCCCGCCAGGCAGTCGAAGGCACCGCATCGCTCGCCATCGTAGTTCGCTGTCAGCGCGATGGGCGACTTGGGGCCCACCGCCCACCAGTAGTCTTCGTTCCAAAGGGTTGAGTTGGTGGCTCCTACAACACCTATCGCCCCTCCCTGCGGCAGACGTAGCAGCTGTTCGCCGAAGCAGGTGCCGCCGAAGTCGTTGCTTTTGCAGCAGTTGTTCACATACAGCATCGGCTGCATGTTGTCGAGCGTGTCGATGGCGCTGATGCCCACTTCCGGATGCGACCATCCTCCCGCTGTGCAGTGTGCTGTGTAGTTCAACAGGCTGGCGCCCAGGTTGATATTGTTGATAATCTCTGGGCGTTGCTCATTCGAGGCGGGATTGTAGTAGCAGACGGTATCCATTTCTGGATGAGCATATTTCAGTTCCTTTTTGAGGTAGTTCACCTGGCCGTTGGTGGTGGTGGGAGCCATCTCGGCGCCCTCCTTGCCGGCCACCAGCAGCGCGCGTTTCAGCTGGTTGGTGTCGATGTCGCGGAATTGTTCGTACCGCAGCGTTTTCTCCACCACCGTGCGCAGTTCGGCAGTGTCGTTCACAGGCCATCGTCCCAGCAGCGCGTCCGGCAGCTGGTCGCCCGTGAATTCGGCGTAGGGAAGGTCGGTGATGTGGGTTCCGAGGTCGGAGATATAGACATCGCCGATGAACGACTGCAGTTCGCTCGCGTCCCCCACCAGCAGTATGTAGTCGGGGCGTTCGGCGCTCTGTATCAACTCTTTGACGGAATCACGCTTATGGGTGGCGGCATACAGTTCCTCCACTTCGTAGCCTTCCATGCGTTTCCATTGCACAAAAGGCTGAAGCCCCTGGCGGAACTTCGGGCGCGACACGATGAGCAGGCGCTCCTGTCGTCCGCCGTCTCCTTCTTCATGCTCGCTTTCAATCACTTCCAGTTCGGCTTCAATCTGCCCGTCAAAACCCAGCTCGAGGCTCGCAGGCTGGTAGAACACCGGTCGCACCGTTACGCGGAACAGCTGCTCCGTGCCCATTGTGCCGAGGTTCTCCACCTCCACAGGCTCGCCGCCGCGGTAGGGTTTTGGCGACGCATACACTTTCTCGTCGGGACGGTATGGGGGTTCCGGCTGGTCCTTGAACCACCCCTCCCGCACGGGCGCCACCGGCTTGCCGTGGTGCCACACGGTGGTGAGCCCTGTGGCGAACTCCCTTACTGTCAGGCTGCTGCCTTTGGGAAGGCGCACCAGTGTGCTCAACGTCGGCAGGTCGGGGCAACCCACCCTGCCGGTGCCGAAGGACATCCCCTCACAACGCAGCAGGCTGAAGCCCTCCACCGAGGTGCTGTCGACCGAAAGATGCTCTTTGTCGCCTTCAAAACGCAGTCGCACAGCGTTGTCGCCCTCCCGCTCAAGGGACAAAGACTGCTTTTCCTGCCCCTGTGCCAGGACGGCCAACGATGCCAACAGGCATGCTACCAGCGCTATATAACGTTTCAGGCTCACTTTTTACCCATAGTTTTCCGATGCAAAAATACGAAAAAAAAGTCACCCCGCACAGCCCAATCCCGTTTTTCCCCATTTTTTACCCCTGACATAGGAGAAACATAGACGCATCATATACGCATCATAGTAGAATGATAGGAGAACCGATATAGAATGGTAGTAAAACGGTAGTACAACCATAGGACATTTCCGACCCCGACATAGGAGCCCGCTCCCCCGGTTCTGGGTAAAATCACCTTATTTTGGGTGAAAATTTTTCCGTATCCGAAAAAATGTGTATTTTTGCAACTTCAAAAAATAATACCATGGCAACAGTAAAATGTTCTATCCCTAAGGGTACACGCGATTTCCTCCCCGTCGAGATGGCTCGGCGCAACTATATATTCGACACCATCCGCTCCGTCTTCCGCGCCTTCGCCTTCGAGCCCATCGAGACCCCCTCGCTCGAGAATCTCTCCACGCTCATGGGCAAATACGGCGAGGAGGGCGACAAGCTCCTCTTCAAAGTCCTCAACAGTGGCGACTTCATGGAGGGTGTCGACTTCAACCAGGACTACCACAAGGTGGCTCCCCAGATCTGCGACCGCGGTCTGCGCTACGACCTCACCGTCCCCTTCGCACGTTTCGTCGTCCAGCACCGCGACCAGATTACCTTCCCCTTCCGCCGCTACCAGCTCCAGCCCGTCTGGCGCGCCGACCGTCCGCAGAAGGGCCGTTACCGCGAATTCTATCAGTGCGACGCCGACATGATTGGCTCCACCTCGCTCCTCAACGAGCTTGAATTGGTCCAGATGATCGACATGGTGTTCGGCAAACTGGGCATCAACGTCTGCGTCAAGATTAACAACCGCAAGGTCCTCGCCGGCATCGCCGAGCTCATCGGCGCCCCCGACAAGCTGGTCGACATCACCGTCGCCATCGACAAACTCGACAAAATCGGTCTCGACAACGTCCGTGCCGAGCTCGCCGAGCGCGGCCTCTCCGCCAGCCAGATTCAGGCCCTCGACCCCGTCTTCTCCCTTTCGGGCGCTGCCGCCGACAAGATCCAGCAGCTCAAGGCCCTCTTCGCCAATGTCGAAGTCGGCATGAAAGGCGCAGAGGAACTCGAGGAACTCTTCGGCTACATCGCCGCGGCAGGACTCAAATGCGAGGTCGAGCTCGACCTCACCCTCGCCCGTGGCCTCAACTACTACACCGGCGCCATCTTCGAAGTCAAAGCCAAGGATGTCACCATCGGAAGCATCTGCGGTGGCGGCCGCTACGACAACCTCACCGGCATCTTCGGCATGCCCGACGTCAGCGGCGTGGGCATCTCCTTCGGTGCCGACCGCATCTACGACGTCCTCACCGAACTCGACGCCTTCCCTGCCGACCTCTCGCAGTCCGCCCAACTCCTCTTCATCAACTTCGGCCCCGCCGAGCAGGCCGCCTGCATCCGCGTCGCCGCCCGACTCCGTGCCGAGGGCGTCGCCACGCTCATCTATCCCGAAGCCGCCAAGATGAAGAAACAGATGGACTTCGCCAACCGCAAGCAGATTCCCTTTGTCGCCTTCATCGGCGAAAACGAGATGCGCGACGGCACCGTCACCCTCAAGAACATGTCCGACGGCAGTCAAACTACCATGACGGTCGACGAAATGGTTGCCGCACTTCAATGAAACGCCTGCTGTTCATAGCCTTCTTGCTACTTCCCTTTGGGCTGGCGGCCCAGGTGGAGGACACCGTCCATGAAGCCGGTGCCTATCAGCCGGTGCCCGACACTGTCTACGTGCTCCGCACCGACACCCTCCATCTCTACCATACCGATACCCTCCGTCTCTACCGCGTCGACACCCTCCATATCATCCACACCGACACCGTCGTCCGTCGCGAAGCCGACACTGCCGCCCTCAAGGCCCTTCAGGAAAAGGAAGTCTTCTACCGTCAGATACTCTCCTCCAACGGCGTCGACAAGGAGAAGCTGGAAGCCGAGCGCAACTACTACATCCGCATGGTCGACTCGCTGCGCGCCATCGTCCGCATCGCTGAGATTGAAGCCGTGCGCAAGGAGGAGGCCAACAAATACCTCGCCGAGCGGGCCAGGGTCGCCGAAGCACGTGTGATAGAAGCCTCCAACCGCAAAAAAAAGGTGCGCCCCATCCAGGGTGTCGCCATGCGCTTCTACCGCACCCCCATCTGGGAGATACGCCTCAAAGCCGGTGCCACTGACGGCACCTACGACCGCTACATCAGCAACCGCAACGCCGGCGATGTGGAATTCGACTATGTCACCGGCGCCTCCGTGATGCTGTGGGACATGACCAAGTATTTCAACAAGCCTCACCTGCTGGGCAACGACAGCACCGCCCGCCAGATACGCCGCTTCGACCAGGATTTCTCCTACGACCTTGGATTCTACGTGGGTTTCGGCGGCAGCAACCTCTTCAAGAACTTCTATGTCGGCGCCAGCTTCCGCTTCGTGGATTTCTTCTACCTCACCTTCGGTATGAACATCGCCGAATACCAGGTGCTGAAAAGCGGCTACAGCAACGGAGACATTATCGGCAACAGCCTGAGCATCGACGATGTCACTGCCAAAGCCTGGCTGGTGAAGCCGTTTGTCTCGCTAAGTATCGATCTCGACTTCCTGTCATATATTAAAAAATAATTCCGCAAGATGAAAGAGCTTCGTTTCAAAGCCTTAGTCGATGCTCCCGGACGTGTACTTGCCGACTACTACGGGCAGAATGTTTTCAGCCGCCGCCAGCCACTACCGAAATACAGGGAGATGCTGTTCTCTCTCTAGCTCCAGATACTGAGTTTGGAGAGGAATGAAATGTTCTCGCGAACCGATGACTCGATGAGGGTATCGAAGTCTTTGTCGTTTTCTTTGTGAAATGCCACCTCGATGGGAAGGACGAAGACGGGCAACCCGTCGGTGAGACCATGTAGGCGCATGGCATCTTTTTCCGTGGTGACAATGATGTTGTTTGTCCCCGACAGCGAAGCGAAGGTCTCCTTGATGCGGGCAATGTCGTGTTTGGAGAAGTCGTGGTGGTCAGCGAAAGCCAGAGGTTGGACTTTGGTGTATTGGCGCAATTCGGCAATCATCGGTTCTGGATGGGCAATGCCGGTAACTGCCAGAATGTTGTCCACGCGGCGCAGGTCTATCTGGACGCTCTTGCCGTCAAGGGTCTGCAGGTCGCCATATTTGAAATAGGAAAAGAAGACCTTCTGGTAGTTCTGCAGCCGCAGGTCGTGAATGATGTTGTGCTTCTCAACGGGATTGAGTACGGCGGGACATTTGGTGACGATGACAATATTGGCGCGGAAGCGTGCATTCTTGAACTCGCGCAGGTTGCCATAAGGCAGAATATGGTCATCGAAATATGGATGGCTGTACTCCGTCAGCAGAATATTGATGCTGGGCTTGATGGCGCGGTGTTGGAAGACGTCGTCGAGGATGATAAGTTGGGGGATGGACGGGCTCTCCGGCGATTCCGGTCTTTCCATCAGCCTTTTCACACCCTCTGCTCTCTTCTCGCATACTGCCACCTGAACTTGTGGAAACTTGCGGGCTATCATGGCGGGCTCGTCTCCCAGGAGGGTGGCATCATGGCTACCGTCATCGAGGATGTAGCCTTTGCTCTTGCGTTTGTAGCCACGGCTGAGCATGGCCGTGGAGTATTTGTCGGCAAGCAGTCGCAGAAGATATTCCACATGTGGAGTCTTGCCGGTGCCGCCAGTAGAAAGATTCCCCACACCAATCGTCGTGATGTGGGGAACCTCCTGCTTCTTGATGCCTAGTGCATAGAACATATTGCGGAAACGCACTCCCACCGCATACCATATGGTCAGCGGAAAGAGCGCGTAGGAGATGTTCTTTCGTAGGCTCATTTTACTTACTTAAAGTAGCGGTTCAGCAGTCCTTCGAGGGCTTTGCCGTGACGGGCTTCGTCGCGGGCCATCTCGTGGACGGTGTCGTGGATGGCGTCGAGGTTGAGGGCTTTGGCGCGTTTGGCGAGGTCGGTCTTGCCGGCGGTGGCACCGTATTCGGCGTCGACGCGCATCTTGAGGTTCTCCTTGGTGCTGTCAGTCAGCACTTCGCCCAGCAGCTCGGCAAATTTGGCGGCGTGCTCGGCTTCCTCAAAGGCGGCTTTCTCCCAGTAGAGACCCACCTCGGGATAGCCCTCGCGGTGAGCCACGCGGGCCATGGCCAGGTACATACCCACCTCTTTGCACTCACCTTCGAAGTTGGCGCGGAGGTCCATCTTGATGTCCTCGGGGGCATCCTTGGCCACGCCGACTATATGCTCGGCGGCCCAGGTCTTGATGTCCTCTTTCACTTCCTGCATGGGTTTGCCGCAGATGGGGCATTTCTCGGGCATTTCGTCGCCTTCATAGACGTAGCCGCACACGGGGCAGATGAATTTTTTACTCATAATGGATTCTGTTTTTAGGATTAATAATTGTCTTTAAAATCGAGGCAAAAATACGAATAAAATATGATATGATGAATTTTTTTTTCAAGTTAATGTTTTTTTGCCATATTGTTGCCAGAAGGATTTCAACTTTCGCTCGAGGAAGAAAACATCGTACAATTCGGCGTCGATGATGTACTGCGTCTTGTCGTTCAAGATAACGAATACCAGTTTCTGAATTCTTACACTGTTTGGTTTTTCCACATCAATGGTAAAAGTGATGTCTTTGATGTCGTGCCACGGGATGATGGCTTTACGAGCGAGGGTATACTTTCCCTTATTCGTTCTAGTTTCAACATTTGGAAGCGACAGATGGCTTGGCGTGACGACAATACGGTCGTTCCGGTATTTTAGCAAATCCCTGCACGCCCAAAGTATCATCACCGCCAGAAAAACAAGCAACAATTGTGCCCAAAGTACATCTATTTGGAAGACGATATATCCACAACCTATTGCAGCGGCCAGATACAATATTTCAAAGAAAATGATGCTGTTGGTAGTGCGATAGACGGCAACGGGTTTTTCGTGTGGAAGGGTGTGTTTCATGGGGCAAAGAGAGGGGTGCGTGATTGCCACACACCCCGTCGTTTCAGTGTTAGTCGATGCTTATTAGTCGAGCACTAGACTTGGGGCGCTGTAGGTGCGGGCGGCGAGCTCCTGGTTGAGCATGTAGAGGCTCTTGGGGTCGCTGCCGAACAGCTCCATCTTGGTGATCATGTCGCGGGCATTGGTTTCCTCCTCACCCTGTTCCTTGACGAACCAGTCGAGGAACTGCATGGTGCGGAAGTCCTTCACCTTGTAGGCGGCGTCGTAGATGGTGTGGATGCTGGCGGTGACATACTCCTCGTGCTCCAGACCGGCTTTCAACACGTCCATGTCCTTCTTGTATTTCTTGTTGGGCTTGGCGATGGCGTTGAGTACTATGGGGCAGTCGTTGTTCTGCATATACTTGTAGATGAGCATGGCATGGTCGCGCTCCTCCTGGGCCTGGATCATGTACCAGTTGGCGAAGCCGGCAAGACCGCGCTTGTCGAAGTAGTTGTTCATGTCGAGGTACAGGTAGCCGCTGTACAGCTCTTTATTGATTTGCTCGTTGAGCAGGTCGGAAACTTTTTTGTTCAGCATAATAATAATGTTTAAAGGTTAATTATTTTTTTTCGAAATGAGATTTGTCGACGGAGCAGAGGGGACACACCCAGTCGGCGGGCAGGTCTTCGAACTTGGTGCCGGGGGCTATGCCGTGCTCAGGGTCGCCCTTCGCGGGATCGTATTCATACCCGCAGACATTGCAAACATACTTTTCCATAATTTTGTTGTTTTAAAGGTTTAAATTTCAAAGTGCAAAGATACAACAATTTTCTTATATGGCAAAATTATTTTGCAAAAGACATTGCCGATGAGCAGCGAACAGCCGACAGGTTCCTTTCTTCACTCCTTCTTTGTGGCTTCTATGTGCCTTCTTTGCAGCTTTGTCAAATATACTGAAAATTATTCATATCCAAATATGCATAAGCATCAATGAAAAAACATGCTCAAGATTATGGGTGAATCATGAGCAAGATATCTATATGTGTTTTGACGCGATTGCTATTTTATCACTACCACTTTCTTTGCCGCGTGATTACCAATCTTAATCATGTATGTGCCGCTAGCGGGGGCGTCGAAACGCAACGTACCATAATTGTCCTGTTTGGTAGCAAGATAGCGGCCTGTGAGGTCGTGGAGCGTCACCGTATTGCCGTCGGCACCCTCGACAACAATTTGCCCTTGGCTTGAATACACCTTGGCGTTGATGGCATCTACTTCGTCCACGCCTACAACGATGGTGTCATGGATGTACACAGTGTCGTGTATGTATTCGGTCAGCCACACCGTGTCATGCACTTCGACGTACACCGAGGTGGTGTCGTGGAAGTACTCTATCACGGTCGTAGTATCATGAATATACTCCGTCACGGTCGTAGTGTCGTGGATATACTCGGTGACAACGATTGTGTCGTGTACTGCCACATACTCCGTCAACGTCACCGTGTCCGTCACAACGGTTGTGTCATGCACGGTCACATACTCTGTCAACGTTACCGTATCGGTCACAATGGTTGTGTCGTGTACAGGCACATTGATATAAGTGGTGTCGTGTACATAAACATTAACGTAGGAGGTGTCGTGCACATCAATATAGGTAGTATCGTGTACATCAATATATGTCGTGTCGTGAACATCCATGTATGCGGTGTCGTGCATGACAACCGTGTCGCTGTGCAGTTCGAAATAGGCGGTAAACACCGTGTCATCCCCCAAGGTGATGGTTCGCGGATTGCTCACCTCGCCGTCCTGCCAGTGGGTGAAGCGGAAGCCGCAGGTGGCAATGGCCGAGAGTGTCACCTCGCTGCCTACCATATGGATGCCGCCGCCTTCCGTGGTACCCATAACCTCGTTGGCACTCCGCACCACCACCTCGCGTGTCAGCGTGAAGTTGGCCATCAGCGTAGTGTTGCCCGTAAGAGTGATGGTGCGCGGATTTTCGGTGTTGCCGTCGCTCCAGCCCGTGAAGACGCATCGGGCGGCAGGAGTGGCTTGTATGATGGCCGTCTGCTGACAGTCAACAGGCTGTACAATCGAGGCGGTGCCGTAAAGTGCATTGTTCGATTCCAATGCCAAAGTATATCCAGTGATATATATGAATCCCGTGTTGCCCCATGCCGAAGCATAGTTGGCGTTGCAGTTGATGAAAACGAACTTTGCGTTGGGCGTGCCTTGGAAAACGTCAGTACCGAGCGTCGGTGCGATGTCGGG
Organism: uncultured Bacteroidales bacterium; assembly: GCA_900317285.1. Classification (GTDB taxonomy): domain Bacteria; phylum Bacteroidota; class Bacteroidia; order Bacteroidales; family P3; genus Colimorpha. Next base: position 22,140 of record ONGA01000003.1, read on the forward strand.
TAGGGCGACAATGGTGTCGAGTCTGGTGCAGAAGCGGAAAGCGTAGTTGCCTATGGATGTTACACCGCTACCTATTGTGACGTGAGACAGGTTGGTTGCGTTTTGGAAAGCATTTGCAGGAATATTTGTCATATCATTACCAATAACAACTGTTTGCAGATTATTTTGTGGAATAAGAGATGGACTGATAGTATTGTTGTTGAAGTTCAAATACTCAATATTCGTACTCTCATAGAAGGCATACTGAGTCATCCATGTAACGGAGTTTGGAATTGTTACGGAGGTTAAACTAGTGCAATTTCGGAATGCATTATCGCTGATTTCGGTAACCGTACTGGGTATAGTTATAGAAGTCAAACTAGCACATCCACTAAAAGTGCTTAATCCGATATTAGTAACACCTTCGGGAATTGTAATAGAGATTAAACTGCTGCAATGTGCAAAAGCCTCAAAACCAATATTTGTCACTGCACTTGGTATTGTCACTGACGTCATATTCGTACAACTTTCAAAGGCAATATAACCGATAGAAGTTATAGTATTAGGCATGGAAACCGATGTAATTTCCGAGCAGGAATAAAATGCATTATCACCAATGGCTGTTACACTAAACGAAACTCCCATATAGTTGACGCTTGAAGGAATTATCAAATTACCGGTAGGCTTTGTATATCCTTCCCATGGACCTGGGTAAGCAGCAGAAGCTGCTGGATATGTTACCGAAACGGTATTGCCATTGATGTTGTAATACAACGTATGCCCGCTTGGGGACACGGCAGAGAAATCATAGGCACTTGCCACCTCGGGCATTGCCATAGCCATCATCAGGACGGTGAAAAAAGTAAAAGTATGTTTCATATAAAAAGGCGTTAAGTTATTCTTTTTTGTTGTTTATCCTCGCCAAGGCTCTGGACTGCCTGAATGTAGATAAGCAACGAATAACTCACGCCCGTGCGTGAACTACCCCGAGCTTATTCTCACATTCAAAAGAATTGTCCAGATTCTTGGCGAGAGAATAATGGGCGGTTAGCTCATATAATATTTAACTATTTCTGTTTTCTACATGTTTCTTTTTGTATTATTTGTCGGTGCAAAGATACGAAAATATTTCCGAAGCGGCAAAAAATTTTTTTATTCCACCAACTTGAAGTCACTGGCGGGGTGCTTGCACCAGGGGCAGATGAAGTCGGAGGGCAAAGAATCGCCTTCGTAGACATAACCGCAGACCTCGCAGACCCATTTCTTCTTGCCACCTTCTGCCACAGGTGCTGCGGCGGGCTTGGGCTTGATATGCTGCTGGTAGTAGGCATAGGTGATGCTGGGGCTGTCGCTGAGCACTCGGGCCTCCATAGGCATGGCGATGAACATGGTGTGGGTGCCGAGGTCGATGCTCTTGGTGACAACACAACTAATCACGCTGTTGATGAACTTGGGCAGGTAAAGCAAACCGTTCTCTGTGCGGAGTTCTGTCTCGCATTCGGCGAATTTGTTCACGTCGCGCCCGCTCTGGAAGCCGAAGTGTTGGAAGGGTTTCATGGTGGCCTCCTCACTGAGGGGGCAGAGGTTGAACTTCAGCGTGCGGAGTATCATGTCGTGCGTCAGGTTCTGCTTGTTGACGCATATCATGAGCTGCAGCGGGTCGCTGGTGACCTGCTGGGCCACATTGATGATGCAGGCGTTATCTTTCTCGCCCTGACGAGCCACGAGCACAAAGAGTCCGTAGCTGATATTGAAGATGGCTTTGTTGTCGATCATGATGTAATGGTTATAGGTTATGGGGTATTGGTTATAGAGTGGCGGCAATGGCGTCGGCCAGCGTAGCGAGCTGCTCTTCCTGAGCGGGAGCGGCGGCGCTCTTCAGCGATACGGTGTCGCCAATGATGGAGATGTCCTTCATCTGCTCCAGCTCGGCACGCATCAGCTTGCCGCTCTGTGGGGCCCAAGTGCCGTTCTCGATGAGGGCCCAGGTGCGGTTCTGGAAGGCGTGGGCCTTGAGGTCGTGGAGCAACTCCTCGACGGGGGTGAAGATGCCGTTGTTGTAGGTGCTGCATGCCAGTACAATGTGGCTGGCGCGCCAGCACTCGGCCACCAGCTTGCTGGTGTGCGTGCGGCTGGCGTCGTAGGCCTTGATGTTCTTCACGCCACGCTGGGCGAGCAGCGTGCCCATGCGCATGGCGGCGGCTTCGGTATGGCCATAGATGCTGCCATAGATGATTACAACACCCTTTTCTTCAGGCTCGTAGCGGCTCCACACGTCGTGCTTGCCGATGAACCACTCCAGGTTGCTGCGCCACACAGGGCCGTGCAGCGGGCATATCATCTGGATGTCAAGGGCGGCGGCCTTCTTCAGCACTACCTGCACGGGCTGGCCGTATTTGCCCACGATGTTGACGAAATAGCGACGGGCGTCGTTGAGCCATTCGCCTTCGAAGTTCACCTCGTCGGCAAAGATATTGCCGGAGAGTGCGCCGAAAGTGCCGAAGGCATCGGCGCTGAAAAGAACCTTGTCGGTGGTATCGTAGGTCATCATCACCTCGGGCCAATGCACCATGGGAGCCATGGTGAAGACTAGGTTGTGACGACCCAGCGAGAGAGTATCGCCCTCCTTGACGGCCTGCAGCTGTGCGGGCTTGCTTCCGAAGAACTGCTCCATCATCTGCGCGGCTTTGGCGGTGGTGACCACCATAGCCTCGGGGTAGCGCAGCATAAGGTCCATCAGCGTGGCGGCGTGGTCGGGTTCCATGTGGTGCACCACCACATAGTCGAGCCGGCGCCCGGCAAGGGCTGCCTGCACATTCTCGAAGAACTGGCTGGCCACCGATGCGTCGGTAGTGTCGAAGAGCGCGGTCTTCTCGTCGAGCAGCACGTAACTGTTGTAGGAGACCCCACGGGGGATGGGATAGACATTCTCGAAGAGGGCGGTGCGGCGGTCGCTTACACCAACATAAATGAGGTCCTGACTAATGGGTTGGATATTTTGCATAATAGAGACGTTTTTGTTTCTTTGAAGATGCAAAGATACAAAAAAAATCTTAATGATAGTTTTTTTTAGTATTTTTGCAGCATGATTGACGTTGAAATTTGCTGCAATTCGATAGCATCGGCGGTGGCCGCCAAGGACGGTTGTGCCGACCGTATAGAGCTCTGTCGCGACTTGGAGTGCGGTGGACTCACCCCCTCGGACGAGGATATAGCCTATTGTGTTCATCATTTGGGACTTCGTACCCATGTCCTGATTCGACCACGACCGGGCAACTTCTGCTACACCGAGGCCGAACAGATGGGCATCATCGCTGATATCAAGCGCTGCAAGGACTTAGGCGTTGCCGCCGTGGTGCTAGGATTTCTTACCGAGGAAGGTAAGATTGATGTGGAGATTACTCGTCGTATGGTGCAGCTGGCATCGCCCATGGAAGTGACCTTCCACCGAGCTTTCGACGAGGCAATGCAGAACCCCATAGAGGCTTTGTGGGATGTGGCGGCAGCACGCTGTCATCGCCTGTTGACCTCCGGTCAGCATTCCTCTGCTTTCGAGGGTGCCGAGGTGATAAAGAGTCTGATAGGTGTTACCGGCGTGGAAATTGTTGCCGGCGCAGGTGTGACACCGATGAACGTATGTGAGTTGGCGCATATGACCGGTGTGCGTGAGGTACACGGCAGCTGCAAGAAGAGTCTTGACGACGGCACCCTCGTCACCGATGCCGCCATGGTGCGCCAGATGATTGACAAAACACTTACTTTATGAAGAAGATACTGCTAGTGGTCGCTGCGGTGCTGATGTTTGTTTCATGCCAACGTGACCCGCATTTTATCACCGACAAAGATTACCGAGCCGAAGTGCATAACGACTTTGAAGTTCGTAATTCGGAATTCAGAATGTTGAACTTGAGGCTCGACACGTTGTGCCGTGCCGAAAGAGAGGCTATGGAATTCCTTTATGCCTACATGCCGTTAAGTGATTTGGCTGACTATGAGCCCTCGTTCTACCTGCAGCAGGTGCGCTACGCTTTCAAGGCTCGTGAGGAGATGCCATGGGGCAAGGATGTTCCTGAGGATGTCTTCCGCCATTTTGTGCTGGTGTATCGTGTGAACAACGAGAATCTCGACACCGCCCGCATGGTTTTTTATCGCGAGTTGAAAGAGCGTGTGAAAGACATGACGATGGAGGAGGCTGCACTGGAGGTGAACCACTGGTGCCACGAGCATGTGGCCTACCGTGCTTCGGACAGTCGCACGTCGGCACCGTTGGCAACGACGAAGACTTCGCTGGGACGTTGCGGTGAGGAGAGTACTTTCGCTGTCACCGCTTTGCGCGCCGTGGGTATCCCTGCCCGACAGTGCTACACGCCGCGCTGGGCGCACTGCGATGACAATCATGCGTGGGTGGAAGTCTACGTCGATGGCGAATGGAAGTTCCTCGGTGCCTGTGAGCCCGACCCGCGGCTGAATATGGGCTGGTTTTCGGTGCCAAGTACCCGTTGCATGATGGTGCACACCAAGGCTTTCGGCAAGTACAAGGGCGACGAGGAGGTGGTGAAGCGCACAGGATTGTATTCCGAACTAAACCTGTTGAGCCACTATGCTCCCACACGCCGCGTCACCGTCACCGTGCAGGACGAGAACGGTTTCCCCGTCAAAGCGCAAGTGAAGTTCAAACTATACAACTACGCTGAATACTATACCCTCGCCACCGTTGCCACCGATGTCAACGGCAAGGCCTCGCTCACTACTGGCTTTGGTGACCTACTTATATGGGTTACCGATGGCGAGAAATACGCCTTCGAGAAACTGGATGTGCGTGAAAACAGCACGCTGACAATAACATTTAATTCTCAATCAGAACGAAAAGAACAAAAAGAAAGTTCTGATGGTTCTTTTAGTTCTGATTGCGATAAAAATATTTTTCTCTTCGAAATGGTGCCACCTGTTGCAGGCAATCCCAAAGTGACGGCCACCGAGGAGGAGACTGCCGCCAACGCCAAGCGCCTGGCCTATGAGGACTCGCTGCGCAACGCCTACATTGCTACGTTCCACTCTGGTAGTCCTAATCCAATAGTACGTTTCAGCGAAGGTAATTGGTATGAGATAGAACGCTTTATTTTGTCAGATACAACCTATGATACTCCCACAGGAGACTATCTTCTCACGTATAGTAAAAAGGATTTGAGAGATATCAGCTGTGCCACGCTTCAGGCACATCGCACACAAGCTGCAGACTATGAGGTTGCACCGGCGATATATTGGCATGGCATACAGCCGGCCCGCATTAGCAACGAGATGGTGCGACCCTACCGTGAGGAGCTGGCGGATTTTAAGGAAATGAAGTATGCCGAGAATATCTCTCAGTGGGTCTCCCGGAATATCGTTGTCGACGACAGCAGCAACTATTATAACTGCCCCATTTCGCCAGTGGGCGTCTACAAACTGCGCCGTGCAGACCGCCACAGTCGCGACATCTTCTTCGTAGCTGCTTGTCGTGCCGCAGGCATCCCTGCATACCTTGACAACGCCACAAACACAATCTATGCGGCCGATGCATCGAAGTCGGTGTTCCGTAAGGTGGACTTCAACGATGATAACCATCCCGTTGATGTCAATGCCAAACGAGCGAAGCTAACACTCACCTATCGTGGCAAGGAGCCCGCCAAGCCTGTCTACTGGACTCATTTTACGTTGGCTAAGATGGAGAATGGCGACCTGCGCACCTTTGACTTTGAGGACGATGCTCGTATGGCCAACTTCCCTACCACAATTGAATTAGAACCTGGTACATATTGCCTCTCTACAGGCAACCGCTATCCCGATGGTGCTGTACGGTCACGCCTGGAGTTCTTTGAGGTGAAGTCGGGCGAGAAGGTCACTAAGGAGATTGTCATCCTGCCCTTGGAAGTCAAAGAGTCAAATAGTATAAATGTCGATAAGAATCTTGAACTCTTTGATGGCATTGAGTTGTGGGATTATGCGGGTGATGCCGGAATGCTCTACGTCAACCTCGGCGACTACAGCGAGCCGTCGAAGCACCTCGTTGTGGAGCTGAAACAACATCAAAAGGAAATGAAACAGTGGGGCGGCATGACTTTCATGGTCGGACCTGCCGAACTGAACATGACTGATTGGCATCTGGTGAACACCGACATAGCCTATAATAAAGGTGTTTTAGAACAACACATTCTCAAGGCTGTACATGGTAAGGGACAGTATCCCATAGTTGCCCTTATTAATAAAAATGGACATATCTTATATTATAGTGAAGGATATAAGATAGGTGTGGTAGAACAGGTGCTGAAGGCTGTAAAATAAAGGAGCCCGCCAATCGGCGGGCTTCTCTTTTATTCGACGGTAACTGATTTTGCCAGGTTTCGTGGTTGGTCGACGTTGCGACCTTTGGCGGTGGCGATGTAGTAGGCCAGCAGCTGCAGCGGGATGACTGCCAGCATGGGAACGAAGCAGTCGCGAGTGTCAGGGATGGTGAAGACGTAGTCGCTCATGTTGCTCACCGTGGTGTCGCCTTCGGTGACTACGCTGATAATCTTTCCTTTGCGGGATTTGATTTCCTGGATGTTGCTGACAATCTTGTCATACATGCCGCGTTTGGGCGCGATGAAGACCACCGGCATCTCCTCGTCGACGAGGGCGATGGGACCGTGCTTCATCTCGGCGGCGGGGTAGCCCTCGGCGTGGAGGTAGGAAATCTCTTTCAGCTTCAGTGCACCCTCGAGGGCCACGGGGTAGTTGTAGCCGCGGCCGAGGAAGATGAAGTTGCGGCAGTAGGTGAACATCTGGGCGAACTGGTCGATGTTCTTGTTGTGTTCCAGAGTCCACTGCATCTTGTCGGGAATCTGGTAGAGTTCGTCGACCAGCATGTGGAACATTTCGTCGCTGAGGGTCTTCTTTTCCTTGGCAATGGCCAGACCCAGCAGGCAGAGAGTGATGACCTGACCGGTGAAAGCCTTGGTGGAGGCTACGCCGATTTCGGGACCCACATGGAGGTAGGTGCCGCTATGGGTGGCACGGGCGATGCTGGAGCCGATGACGTTGCAGATGCCGTAGAGGAAGGCACCTTTCTGCTCGGCCAGTTGGATGGCTGCCAAGGTGTCGGCAGTTTCGCCGCTTTGCGAAACAGCGATGACCACATCGTCGGGATAGATGACGGGATTACGGTAGCGGAACTCCGAAGCATACTCCACTTCCACGGGAATCTGAGCTGCCTCCTCGATGAAGTACTTACCGATGAGGGCCGAGTGCCAGCTGGTGCCACAGGCGCAGATGATGATGCGGCGGGCATTGATGAACTTATCCTTGTGTTCGATGATGCCGCTGAGGGTGATATCGTGGCGCTTGTGGTGCAGGCGACCTTTGATGCAGGTGCGCAGGGCGTTGGGCTGCTCCCAGATTTCCTTCAGCATGAAGTGAGGGAAGCCGCCTTTCTCCAGCTCGTCGAGGCTGAGGCTGAGCGTGTGCATCTCGGGGGTCTGGTGGACGTTGGCGAGGTTGACGATGTCGATCTTGCCGCTGCGGTCCATGTAGGCAATCTCCTCGTCCTTGAGGTAAACCACCTGCTTGGTGTATTCCACGATGGGGGTGGCGTCGGAGCCCAAATAGAATTCTTTCTTACCGTTGGCGTCGGAACCCACGCCGATGACCAGCGGCGAGCCTTTGCGGGCGCAAACGAGCTGGTCGGGATGATCTTTCTGAAGGATGGCGATGGCATAGGCACCAACGACGCTCTTCAGGGCACGTTGCACGGCGGTGAAGAGGTCGCATTTCTCAGTCTTCTGCGTGTATTCGATGAACTGCACCAGCACCTCGGTGTCGGTCTCGGAGCAGAACTCATAGCCCTTCTTCTCGAGCATGGAACGCAGGGTTTTGTAGTTCTCGATGATGCCGTTGTGCACCAGCGAGAGATTGCCGCTTTGTGAGAGATGCGGGTGGGCGTTGACGGTGTTGGGCTCGCCGTGAGTGGCCCAGCGGGTGTGGGCGATGCCGATGCTGCCGGTGGTGTCCTCGTTCGCGCATTTTTCCTCCAAGGCCGCTACCTTGCCGGTAGCCTTGTAGACGTTGAGGTCGCCTTTGGTGTTAATCATGGAGACACCGGCCGAGTCGTAGCCGCGATATTCCAGTCGATGAAGACCCTTTATCAAAATGGGGTAAGCCTCTTGCTCACCGATATATCCTACTATTCCACACATAGTTTTGGTTGTTTTTTGGTTTATTTAACAAAATGCAAAAGTAAATATAATTTTGCAAATAACCAAATAAATAATGGGATGTGATGAAAAATAATTTGCTATATGAATGAAAATGTGTATCTTTGCATTTGCAAAACGATTAAAGGCAAGGGGTGTATAATACGTAACTCGCTGATATATGAAAGGAATAATACAATAATAAAAAAGTATGTATAAAGAAAAAGACGAGCTGAAGAAGCCCTACGAGGCTCCGAGGTTGACCGCTGTCAGTTTCCTGACAGAGAGGGGATTTGCTGTTAGTGGATTGGGATTTACTCTAGAAGATCCCGGTGAAGTTTTTATAGAAGAACGCAGAGAGAGTAGCTCCAATTGGGGTGGAGGTGATGGTTGGTTTTAAACATTAAAGTAAACAGTATGAAGTACAGAATTGCGTTTTGGATGACAATGATTAGTTGTCTGGTCTTTTTGAATGGATGTGAGAAAGAGAATGAGCCTGAAGAAATTCCAGAGGGGGCATTTCGTTTGACAGGGGAAGGTTTTAGAACTCATGGAAAGACTTCCGTGGAAGGAACAAGTGTTTATTGGAATACTGGCGACAAAGTAAAATTGAATGGAACGGAATACTCTGTTTCAGTTAGCGGTAGTGGAGAAACTTATGTTACAGATGAGGTTGACAATGGGTCCGATATATATGGGTATTTCCCGTCTTCGCTTGAGGTGACAGAAAACGCAGGTACAAACACTCCTACGCTAATAATACCGGCAACATATAGGTCGAGTTTTAGTGGAGACCGTCAGAAAATTGATTTGCCGATGATAGGCAAGGCTGGAGTTGGTGCAAAGGGTATTAGCTTTAAACATCTTACCGCTGCCGTAAAAGTGTGCGTAAAGAATACTACGGGAAGCGATGTCTTTCTCGATTCCATTATTGTCAGTAGTGAGAATTATCAGTTGAGTGGGAGTGTAGAACTTAATTTACTGGCGGAGGATTTGGGATTGGTGCCTAATAACAGCGGTGTAGCAGCCGCAGACAAGCGTGTGAAGGTCTCTTTCGCTAATGGTGCTGTTTCTATTCGTAATGGGGGCAGCGATATTAAAGAAGTGCAAGTGCCAATTCTGCCTGTTTCCGAATCGGATATTACCATCAAAGTGTACACTCATAAATTGGTGGCGCGAACAGGTATGCCGAGTGTTAATTACGATTACGATTTTAGTCATTGTGCATCTTCTCCAGCTTTACCTCGGAATGTTATGCTGATGGCTGGAACTGAGATTGGCGGTATTCATACCGTTGAGGTGGATCATAGTTTGTTTACTGTGGGAGTTGGTAGGAAAGTACGGTTCTCAAAAGGTAATCTTGTGTGCTCAAGACCGAACACATCTGCATCATGGTCTTCATCCTCTTTGACATGGAGTTTTATGAATAATCAATATGATATAGTAGAAGTCAGTAATTCGGATTTAGGGGATGATTTTGCTCACGTAGCGGATATTAGACATTTTGGTTGGGGTACTAGTGGGTGGAATAATGGGAATACATGCTATCGCCCATATAATACGAATGCGTCTTCGGGGGATTATTATGGACCTTATAAAAAATCACAATATTGGAGTTTGGTGGGTGATTACAAAAATGCTGACTGGGGAGTGTATAATGCCATCAGCAATGGAGGCAATATGGATGGAATGTGGCGAACGTTGTCTGGAGGAGAAAATGGGGAGATGGATTCATTGTTTAATCATCGTGCAGCTTCGACATTGGGAGGTGCTGTTGCACGGTATACCAAAGCTAAAGTGGGCACTACATATGGAGTAATCATTTTCCCTGACAGTTATGCTCACCCAGAAGATGTGAGTGTGCCAATAGGTATTGGAGAGACGGGTGGTGCTGGATGGAATGGAAACAGCTATTCTATTGCTGATTGGACGAAAATGGAAGAAGCTGGGGCTGTTTTTCTGGCGGCGGCTGGTTATCGAAGTGGGAATTATATGTCGAATAATACGAATGTTCAGGGTTATTATTGGACAACTACTTTATCAAATGATTATAATGCATATATTGTCCAGTTTTCAGAAACAATAATGAATGCGAGTTCTTATAATAGCACAAAGGCTCGGGGTTGTTCAGTGCGGTTGGTGCAGGATTTGTGAGGGTGAATCTGGAGTCAGTATGGAAAAAGGAAAGCCTCCCCGGGATGGGGAGGCTTTTGGTTTGTGTTGCGGACGGGTTTGTCCGCGTGACAACGCTTAGAGCGTCTGGACGGCTTCGATGATGCCTTTACCAATCTCGATAGCTTCCTCGTTCTGGGGAATGAGGTTCCAGTGGCGCTGGGGCAGGGAGTGCTCCAGACCTTCGTGGATGTACTGCTTGTCGACAATGGGTTTCAGTTTGAGGAAGCCACCGAGGACGACCATGTTGAAGACCTTGCTGATGCCGAGCTCCTGGGCTTTGGCGGTAGCGGCGATCTTGTAGATGTTGATGTCTTTGCGGGTGGGCTCGTGGGTGATGCCGTTGGGGTCATAGATGAGGTAACCACCGGGCTTCACAGCGCTCTCAAACTTGTCCAGCGACTGCTGGTTGAGGATGATGGCAGTGTCGAACTGGTTGATGATGGGCGAGCTGATGCGCTCGTCGCTGATGATGACGGAGACGTTGGCGGTGCCGCCACGCATCTCGGGGCCGTAGCTGGGCATCCAGCTGACCTCTTTGTCCTGCATAACTCCGGAGTAGGCAAGGATTTTACCCATCGAGAGGACGCCCTGTCCACCGAAACCGGCTATGATGATTTCTTCAGTCATTTTCTTTAAAGTTTAAAAGATTAAAGGTTTAAGGGATTAAAAGTTCTAAGGCAAAATGTTGTGACAACTTTTTATCTTTTTATCTTTTAATCTTTTCAACCAAACATTTTTTATTGCTGAACGGTCAGCGGGTGATCCAGAACGAGACGGTTGGCGTCGATGCCTTCGACAATCTTGCCGTCGACTTTGATGTCGCCGATGGGGTAGTTGGGCATCATGTTGTCTTCCATCCACTTGTTGGCTGCCACGGGGGTCATCTTCCAGCCGCTGTTGCAGTTGGATAGGATCTCGACGAAGGAGAGGCCTTTTTTCAGTTTCTGGTTCTCGAAGGCTTTGCGGATAGCGGCTTTGGCCTTGCGGACGGCGGCGGGGTTCTGCACGCTCTGGCGGGTCACGTAGTAGGTGCCGGGCAGGGTGGAGAGGAGTTCCGTCATGCGGAGGGGATAGCCGTTGAGGTCAACGCGACGACCGTAGGGGGTGGTGGCGCTGCGCATGCCGACGAGGGTGGTGGGGGCCATCTGGCCGCCGGTCATACCGTAGATACCGTTGTTGACGAAGATCATTGTCATGTTCTCGCCACGGTTGGCGGCATGGATGGTCTCGGCGGTACCGATAGCGGCGAGGTCGCCGTCGCCCTGGTAGGTGAACACGTAGGTGTCGGGGTTGAGGCGCTTGATGGCGGTGGCGACTGCGGGAGCACGGCCGTGGGCGGCTTCCTGGAAGTCGACATCAAAGTAGTTGTAGGCCAGGACGGAGCATCCGACGGGGCTGACGCCGACGACTTGATCCTGGATGCCCATCTCGTCGATGACTTCGGCGATGAGGCGGTGGGTGGTGCCGTGGCCGCAACCGGGGCAGTAGTGCATGACGGCGTCGGTGAGCACCTTGGTACGGGTGTAAACCTCCTCGTAACCCTCTTTCAGCAGCTGTTGCTTGCGAGCTTCAATATCTTGATTCATTGTTGTTCCTTTCTTTATTTGATAATCTTGTTTTCAAGAGCCTCCAGGACCTCGCCGGGAGTGGGGATGATACCGCCGAAGCGGCCGAAGTGCTCGGTCTTGACGCCGCACTTGGTGGCGAGCTTCACGTCCTCGATCATCTGACCGGCGCTCATCTCGACGCAAAGGATACCTTTGACGTTTTTGGCGACTTCGGCCAGCTGTTTGGTCGGGAAGGGGAAGAGGGTGATCAGGCGGAAGAGACCGACCTTGATGCCTTTCTCGCGGGCCATCTGCATGGCCTTCATGGCGATACGGCTGGAGGAGCCGTAGGCGACGATGATGTAGTCGGCGTCCTCGCAGTTGAGCATCTCGTAGCGGACCTCTTTTTCTTTCATCTCGGCGTATTTGGCCTGCAGCTTCAGGTTGAAGATTTCCTGACGGGAGCTCTCAAGCTCGAGAGAGGTGATGATGTTGTGTGCGCGGTTGGCAGGTTTGCCCCAGGTGCCCCAAGGGGCGTTCTTGCGGCGCTCTTCCTCGGTCCAACGGGCCACGTTGTCGCGGGTGTAGAGTTTTTCCATGCACTGTCCGATAGCACCGTCGGAGAGGATGAGGACGGGGTTGCGATACTTGAAGGCGATGTCCCAAGCGTCGAACACGAAGTCGTACATTTCCTGGACGGAAGCGGGGGCGAGGGTGTAGAGCTGGTAGTCACCGTGACCGCCGCCCTTCACGCTCTGGAAGTAGTCGCTCTGGGAGGGCTGGATGGTACCCAGACCGGGGCCGCCGCGCATGACGTTGACGACCAGGCAGGGGATTTCAGCACCTGCGAGGTAGGTGAGGCCTTCCTGCATCAGCGAGATTCCGGGGCTGGAGGAGGAGGTGGCGACTTTCTTGCCGGTGGCGGCGCCGCCGTAGACCATGTTGATGGAGGCGACTTCGGACTCGGCCTGGAGGACGGTCATACCGGTGGTCTCCCAGGGTTTCTCAGCCATAAGGGTTTCCATAACTTCGCTCTGCGGGGTGATGGGATAGCCGAAGTATCCGTCACAACCGCTGGCAATCATTGCGCGGGCAATAGCTTCATTGCCCTTCATCAGTTGAAGTTCTCTTGCCATAGTATTCCTTTCTTTCTTTTTTTCGTTTAGATTTTCTTCTTGTAAACGGAGATCACGCCGTCGGGGCACACCATGGCGCAGCTGGCGCAGCCGATGCAACTGTCATTCACGGTCTCGGTGTAGTTGTAACCTTTGCCGTTTACATTTTTCGACAACGCGATGCACTTCATCGGGCACACGGGTACGCATACTCCGCAGCCTTTGCAGCGCTCGGTATCGATGATGATTTGTCCTTTAAATGCCATAATTTTAATGTTATAAGATTAATATAAATTAAAGTTTTCGATTTTGGAAATCCGTGCAAAAATACGAAATAAAATTCAATCTGTCACCAAAAATGGTGAAATTATTTTTGCATGCATCGTAAGTATTTGAAATACAGATTATACGATGGTGGATAAAAAAGTTTGACAAAAAATTGGCACGATGGCGAAAAACGGGCATTTTTACGGTTTTGTAATTAATTGATTTATAATACTCTATACATATCAACTCTTACTCAACTCTTACCCCTCTCCTATGTCTCTCCTATGTCGTTGGTCTGGCGACGGGGTGTTGGGAGGAGGGTGGGGGAGGGAGTGGCGCCGGAGGGTAGGGAGGTGGGACAATAAATGGGGTGTATGTGCGTTATCCTGTTTTGAAAGTGTAACCAACCTAATGCGAACTATGAATTTTAACAGGAAAGGTGTCAGGAAACTGTTGGGCCGGTATTTCAATCTGCTGGCCGACAAGGAGGACGAGCGTGCGGTGGTGGAGCAGGTGAAGGGTGGCATTGCGTTTCGCGGGACGAATCTTTGGATTTTGATTTTCGCCATTTTGATTGCGTCGCTGGGCCTGAATGTGAATTCGACGGCAGTGATTATCGGCGCCATGCTGATTTCGCCCCTGATGGGTCCCATTATCGGGATGGGTTTCTCGGTGGGTGTCAGCGACATGGAGATGCTGAAGCAGTCGTTGAAGAACTACGGTGTCGCGACGCTGATTTCGGTGGTGACAGCCACGTTTTATTTCTGGGTGTCGCCCCTCAGCGATGCGCAGAGCGAGTTGCTGGCGCGGACGTCGCCGACGCTGTATGACGTGCTGATTGCTTTCTGTGGAGGTGCTGCGGGCGTACTGGCGCTGTCGACGAAGAGCAAGGGGCAGGTGATACCGGGAGTGGCTATCGCCACGGCCCTGATGCCGCCGCTCTGTACGGCGGGCTATGGTCTCGCCACGGCGCAGTGGACCTATTTCTTCGGTGCTTTCTATCTGTTTTTTATCAATACGGTGTTTATCGCCACGGCTACGTTTCTCGGCGTCAAACTGTTGCGCTTCCGTCCGGTGCAGCGTGCCGACAGCGAGGCGGCAGCCCGCGGACGCAAGGTGATTATGACGGTGGTGCTTGTGACGCTGATTCCCGCCGTGGTGCTGACTGTGCGCATTGTGCAGCGCAATGTGTTTGAAAACGAGATGTCGCGTTTTGTGAAGAGCGAGCTTTACCAGGGCGGTACGCAGATTCTGGATCACAGCATGGTGAACGACACGCTGCTTGTGGTGGCTGTCGGTGCGGAGATTACGGACGAGAGGGTGGCGACGGCGCGCGAGCGGATGCCTTTCTACGGGCTCGGTGGCTACGGGCTGAATGTCATCCAGGCCAACGGCAATAATCTCGCCATGATGTCGACGCTCGACAATGCGCAGCAGGCGAATGCTGTCTTGAATACGCAACTGGCTGAGATACAGCGGCAGCTGGCGGGCTATACCCGCTACGACACGCTTTCGGCACGCGTGGCCGAGGAGGTGCGTCCGCTTTTCCCCGAGGTGAAGAGTCTCGCAGTGGGATTTGTGGGAGGAAAACCTGTGGCGGTTGTTGGAGAGCAGGGGAAACTTTCCGCGGGCGAGCGCGAGCGTCTGGTGAAATGGCTGCGGGCACGGGTGCAGGATGAGAAATTGGAGGCGGTGTTCAACTGAGGAAAAGACACCTGCGGGCAATCGCCGCGTTGTTTGTGGATGATTGCGAGAGGCTGAAAACGAGCATTTTAATAAATTTTGCAATAAAAAATTTGTCTGTTGTACTAATTTTTAGTACTTTTGCAACCCAATTAGCGAAATGAACGCTGATGGATTTGAAAGAGAAAATAAACTAACAAAAATGTTAAACGATATGAAAAAGTTTGCAATGATTTGCCTGTTCGCCGCCCTGACTTTCGGCGCTGCCAAGGCTCAAAACACTGAGAAAAACGATGTTCCCGCCAACGGTGCTAAGATTAGCTTCACCGAGACAGAACACAACTACGGTACCATTCAGAAGGGTGGCAACGGCGACTGCGAGTTTACCTTCAAGAACGAGGGTAACGAACCTCTCATCCTTCAGAATGTGAAAGCATCCTGCGGCTGCACTACCCCCAGCTACACCCAGAAGCCTGTCATGCCCGGCCAGACCGGCACCATCAAGGTCCACTACAACACGAACAACGTGGGCGGTTTCTCGAAGAGTGTTACTGTGACCAGCAATGCTGTCGACAATCCCCGTGTGGTGCTCCGCATCAAGGGTAATGTGAAACAGGATGCCGCTCAGGAGCAGTCACAGGCCAAACCCCAGGTGAAGGTGGAACCCAAGTCCGAGAAGGCAGCCTCCGCCAAGGACGAGAAGAAGATGGAGCGCATCAAGAAGCAGGAAGTGAAGGAGTTGAAGAGCGTGAAGGCTGAAGAGAAGAAATAAATCCATTTATACACTATACATCCAATCCAAAAAAAAGAAGATAACATTATGCCCCACATTTCGCACAAAGGACTTGAGTTGCCGCAGTCGGCTATCCGCAAGCTCGTCCCCTTCGCCGATGCCGCCAAGGAGCGCGGAGTACACGTGTACCATCTGAATATCGGCCAGCCCGATATCGAGACCCCCGCAGGCGCCCTTGAGGCACTGTCTGTGAAGGCTCACGAGATGGCAGAGAACAAAGGTGTGCTGGAGTACAGCCACTCTGCCGGTATTCCGACCTACCGTCGCGCCCTCTGCAATTACTATCACAGACACGGTATCGACGTGACTCCCAACCAGGTGATTGTCACCAACGGCGGTAGCGAGGCCCTTCAGATGGCTTTCACCGTCTGCCTGAATCCTGGCGACGAAATCATCATTCCCGAGCCTTATTACACCAACTATAACACCTTCGCCAAGCTGTGCGACGCCAAGATTGTCACTATCCCCAGCGACATCCATACCGGCTTCGCCCTGCCTCCCATCGAGGAGTTTGAGAAGGTCATCACGCCCTACACGCGTGCCATCATGATTTGCAACCCCAACAACCCGACGGGTTACCTCTACACCCACGAGGAGTTGCTGAAGGTGGCTGGTCTGGTGAAGAAGTACGACCTGTACCTGTTTGCCGACGAGGTGTACCGTGAGTTCTGCTACGATGGACACCAGCATTTCAGCGTCATGCAGCTCGAGGGCTTGGAGCGCAATACCATCCTGTTCGACTCCGTGTCGAAGCGCTACAGCGCCTGCGGTGCCCGCGTGGGATGCATGGTGACCCGCAACAGCGAGGTCTACGCCACCGCCATGCGCCTGGCCCAGGCCCGTTTGTCCCCCCCCAGCTTCGGCCAGTTCTTTGGCGAGGCTGCCGTCGACACCCCGCAGGAGTACTTCGACGCTGTGCAGGCCGAGTATGTGGCCCGCCGCAATGTAGTGGTTGAGGGTGTCAACAAGATTCCCGGCTGCTTCTGCCCGATGCCGAAGGGCGCGTTCTACACTGTTATCGACCTGCCCATCGACGATAGCGACAGATTCTGCCAGTGGCTGCTGACCGACTTCAGCTACAAGGGTGCCACCGTCATGCTGGCTCCCGCCACGGGCTTCTATGTCAATCCCGAGCAGGGACGCCATCAGGCGCGTATCACCTATTGCATCTGCATTGAGGACCTCAAGAAGGCCATGAAATGCCTGGAAGAGGCCCTGAAGGTGTATCCCGGCCGCATAGAACGTGAAGTTCCCAAGAAGGCAGTTGCCAAAAAGCCTGCCGCCAAGAAACCCGCCGCCAAGAAGAAATGACGCGCGAGGAACAAAGACAACAAGTGATATGCTCCTGCATCCAACAGCAGGAGCATATTGCTAATATAGCTAAACAGGAGATGGATTCGGCGCAGCAGCAGAGCAACGACTATGGTGCCAATGTGGACCGCTACGACTCGTATCGCACCAAGATGATGCGCTCGAGGGACATGTACGCCCGCCAGTACAGCAATGCGCTGGCTGGCATACGTGCCTTGCAGGATCTGCTGAAAATGCCTCCTTTCGACACTGTTGAGCATGGTGCCTGCGTGGTGACCGACCGGCAGAAGTTCTTCCTGAGCATCGGTGCCGGCAAGTTCATGGTAGGGAAAGATGTGTATTTCGCCATCAGCGCCCAAACCCCTATCTATCAGGCCGTGAAGGGACATAAGGTGGGCGATGTCTTCGTTATCAACGGCCAGTCACAGACAATCAAGGAGATTTTCTAATTACCGTGCTCCTTTGCGTGGGGAGCTGGAAATAGCGTGGGTCGAGGGTGGAGTAGTTCCACAACCGATTCCACGGAACGGCAAGATAAGCATCCTCAACCTCATAGTCGGGGTGGTTCTCATTAAAGGGCTCATCTTCCTCAAGATAGAGAGTGACGGTATTCTCCGGACCTTCCACCGAACTAAGTATCAGTGTTTCGAAAGCCGTGGCCCACGACTGTACTTTGAACTGGTCCCTGACGTCGGCCAGCGGAGCCACCAGTTTGCGATGCCCCTCCCTGCGCCCTTCGTCGACGACGGTCTTCAGCCACACAAGCCTCTGGCGATACTGTTTCGAACTATCGGCTATCTTGCCGTAGGCCAGCAGCAGCAATAAGAAGGCGCCAAGTGCTACCCATTGTGTGTACCGCCTGTAAACAGGAATTATTTCACACGCCACTGGCACTCCTGCAAAGAAGATTAGCGGCAGCCATGCACGCTCAACGGCAACATGTCCTGCGTCGGCATGATAGACAATTGCCGTGAGCAGGAAGAAGCCTACATTGAACGCCACTCCCCATCCCAAACGCAACCACTGACGGTGTCGCAGATGCCACACAAAGGCTATCGCGTAAAGTGCTAAGGGATAGAGATATAGGTCAGGCAAGCGTATGGTGAACTGATGAAGTATCGTTATCTCACCGGGATGGCTGAAGTAGTAAAGGAAGTCGGCTACAGAAGGCAAATAGCTGTCATCGTGTCCCGAGGAAAGGCTCATCTTGACTATAACGGCCACTACTAGCGTTGCAGCCCCAACGAGGAGGGCTGGGGAGGGTCGGAAATGTTGGTCGACAAGGTAGTACCCTAGTAGGAACAATACGAAGAACATGCCGATGGGGTGCATGAAGATGCAAGCCACAGAGCACAGCACCACGCCGACAGCATGGAGGATGGTATTCTTTCGATGTCGCAGCAAGGCCAGCAGCAAGGTGGCATAAATCATCAATGAGAAGGTCTCAGAGATGGCGTGGAAGAAGGTGTGACGAATGCAGAGGAGGGGAAGCAGGAGGAACAGCGCCAGGGGGAGGTCTTTTACGCGGTAGGTCAGCAACAGGAACGCCAAATAGCCCAGCAGCGGTGCTGATAATGAGTAGAGTATGACAAGTACTGGCATCGGGAGTCCCAATTTGATGCCCAAGAGGGGTAGCAGTTGGGTGACGGCCATTGTGTAGCGGTGGTCGTAGATGACGAAGGTGCCACGTTGTATCATCTCGAAGAGTTGTGCTGCCGAGTCGACAAACAAGACGCGTTCTTGCGCCAGCACCACACTCAACACCAGAAGGACAGCGAAACCCGCGTGCCCTGCCAGACGTATCCAAAAAGATTTTCTGCCCATTAAATATTAAAGACTAAACTTTAAACCATTATCTGATGCCGTTCCTTGCAGCCTCATAGTCGGGTTCTTCTAGGAGTGAATAGAACCGGTCGGAGGCACGGCTACGGAAGAAAGAGTCGAAGTAGGCGGCTCGTGTCATGGAGTCCCAATGGATGGAACCGTATAAATAGCGCACATTATGGAAAGCCGAGAGTGCCGATGCCGCTAGCAACAAGAGCCAGAGAGCGACTCGCAGGAGCCCCTTTCGGGAAGCCACCCATTCAATCCATGCTGCCAACGGCAATGCCAAAAGGGCGTAGCTCTCGATGAGCGCACGCATACCGCAGCTGCCGCCGTACCACCAGCACCACCATGAGAAGACCACATAGAGGTTGAGTGCCAGGAAAATGAGTAGTGGCCAGAAATGGGTGCGATAACGACGGTAGAGCGGCACAAAGCCTACTAGCGAGAAGAGCATTATGGGGGTGTATACCAGCCAGCCCTTGCGGAAACTGAAGAGCCCCTCCACAATCTTGGGGTCGCCAAAGAAGAACCGTTCTCTACTGCCATAGGAATAGAAGAACCAGTGCCCCGTGTTATAGTGCCAGTAGGCCAACTGGGGTACCCATACCAGCAATACCGCTACTGCCATCAGAAGCAGTTTCCACCACGACTTCAGCATCAGATTCCATTTATCCCGGAAACTCTCTTTCGACCAGATGCCATAAAGTAGGAAGTAAAATACCACCAGGGCGTTGGTGGGGCGAATAAGACTAATCAGGCCTAGCGTAAGGCCCGTGGCAATCGACCGCCACACTGTCGGCCGCTCGTGCCAAAGTTCAGTGAGTAGCGCAAACAGGGCGAAAAGACAGAAACTGAAAACATGCGACATCGGAGCCTCATACAGGCTGTACCAGTAGAGATTTGTACAGAGACCGATGACGAGGAGGGTTAACGCCGTCACCCAGTCGGCAAAGTAACGTCTCAGCACCCGACGCAACAGCAGCAAACCCAGCACCGCATAGAAAAGTCCCGCCAACTGGAGCGCGAAAGCATAGGGCACCGAGAAACCGTCGGCCGCATGGCCGAGTGCAGGGGCAACAGCATGTGCCATAAAGAAGAAAGGACTGTACATGACAGCCACACCCATCGAGGTCTTGATAACCTTGCTTCCATCAGGCAGGATTTCGGGCCAGTAGGTGCCCACATGTTCGTGGTCGGTGAACGAGAGAGTGAGGTCGTGCTCGATGAAGGTGGCGGGCAAGTAGGCGTAGTAAGAGACAACATCCCAAGCGATAACCTTCTCGGGTTCGGAGTAGCGATGAGTATTGAACATGCGCAATAGCAGAATGGCGGCAATCAAGATGATGGCCACAAAGCTAAGGCTTATCGGTTGGCGAAATACTTTCATCGCTTGTCGAAAGGATTAGGAGCCGAGATGTCATACTGTGCTGCCGAGAGCAGCATCTGGAAGCCCAGAATGAAGGTAAGTACCGCCACCATGATGGTGCCGGTGGGTGCTCCAAGACCGAGGCTGGCATAGTGAATCCATTCGCAGAGGCCGAAGATGAGGCCAAACAGGAACAGGGGTATGCCAGCAAGTAGGTAGAGCGAGCAGATGTTGAAGTCGTAGACGAAATAACTGAGGTGCAATCTCCGCAGCCAGGCGGCGATGAGCTTGGGAGGGAACGAGAGAAGGGTCTTGCTGATGCTGAGATTGGACTTCTCGTCGGCATAGATGGCGGGCATCGTCACCTCTTTGATGCGTGCGCCGGTGTAGTGCATCTCGATGAGCATGGAACTCTCAAAGAAGAATCGGTCGGCGACGCGTTGAAGGTCCATCTGTCGGAGTGTTTGTGTGCGTATGGCGAAGAAACCGTTTACGGGGTCGCTGACGTTCCAGTAGCCCGAAGAAGCTTTGACCAAGAAACCGATGCCCATGTTGCCAATGCGTCTGATGAAGGGCATCTTGCACAGCATTTGACGGTCGAAGAGACGATTGCCTTTTGCGAAGTCGGCATCGTTGAGAGCGTCGATCATCGGGGCGATGAAGCGGCTATCCATCTGGCCGTCGCCATCGATTTTTACCACCACATCCATACCTGTTTCAATAGCTCTCAGGAAAGCACTCTTCATGGCGCCGCCGACCCCTTTGTTCTGTGGGTGGTGGATGGCGATGATGCGGTTTCCGTTGACCAGTTGGTCGATCAGTTTTGGCGTGCTGTCGGGAGAGCAGTCGTCGACCAGGATGATGCTGTCAACAAAGTCGGGCAGCCCTGTAACCACTTGTTGCAGGTGCTGCTCCACTTTGTAGCACGGTATAGCTACCGCTATCTTGAGGTTGTTGAGCATTAGTAGCCGAAGATTTCGTCCAGAGTCAGTTTCTTCACTTTGCCAAATTTGGCGAGGCGATTGAAGTCAATCTCACTTTCCTTGCCGAGTACAAGGTAGCGCTTTTTCTGACCCTTGATGTATTGTTTCTGGAAGTTGGTCAGGTCGCTCATGGACATCTTCTGGTATGCCTGGAAATTCTGCTTTGAAAGAGGCTCCTTCAAACCCATCTTTTCGCATTGGAGGTAGGCACTGATGATGCCGAACTTGGTGGTGCGGTTGGTCCGGCTGCCAGCGAGGAGGGCGTCCTTGGCGAGGTCGAAGTTCGCTTTGGCTTCGGGCATGTCGTTGAAGAGTTCCTCATAGGCATCGAGAGCATCGAAAAGTTTGTCGTTCTGAGTGATAATATTGGCACTGTTGTAGTACCATCCGTCTTTGCGACCAGTGTTGGTGTAATAACTGCTGGCACTATAGGCAAGGCTGCGCTTCTCACGCATCTCCTGGAAGACGATGGCGTTCATCGAGCCGCCGAAGTACTCGTTGAAAAGGTGCACCTTTGGCGACAGGGTGGTACTGTACTGGGCGCCACGGAAGTACTCGGTAAGATAGGTGTTCTTGGCGTTGTAGTCAACAAAGAGTACCTCGTTCTCAGAGGTCTCTACTGGCTGGTAGATCTTGTTGGCGGGCACATCCTTGGTGGGTTTCACAGTATGGATTTTGTTGACGGTGGCAGTGATTTCCTTGAGAGCCAGTGGACCGTAGTAGAGCACGCGGTGTTTGTATTGGAAGAGTTTGTGCAGAGCATCGGTGAGTTGCTTGGCAGTATAGGCGCGCAATTGAGCGTCGCTCAGTGTAGTACCTTTAATGTACTCTTCGCCGTAGATGCCGTAGGTGTTGAGTGCACGGAAAGCGGCACGCTGGTTGGTCTTGCTGTCGGAGCGACTCTTAATGGCACGTTCCACAAGCATCTGCAGGGCTTCGTCGTTGGGCTGGCAAGAGGCCATAATCTCTTCCACGAGGGTCATGGCGCTCTCCATGTTTTCAGCCAGACCGCTGATACCGACGGTGATGTTTTCGCCACCCACACTGAGGTTCCACGAACAAGCCAGTTTGTAGAACTCTTCCTGCAGCTGTTCGGCAGTGTGTTTGTCGGTGTTGAGGTATTCCACCAGGTCGGCGGCCAGGTCGATGGTTTTGTCGGCGGTGCTACCAAAATTGAAACGGTACTGCAGGTTGAAGGTGCCATTTTCCACGTTCTTTACATAAAGTATTTCGCTGCCGTTCTTGGTCTTGCCTTTTTGGAGGCTTTTGGTGAAATTGATGAAAACGGGCTGGATGGGTTTGGCTTTGGCAGCGTCAGCTTTGATGCTGGCCAGGAAGTCGCTCTCGTTGTCGCGGCTCACACTGATGGGGGTGATGGCGGGCTTATCGACCTTGGCAATTGGATCAGGGGTGTCCTGATGCTTGTAGACAATGACATAATTGTTGTCTTTGCAGATGCGGTTGGCGAATTCGACGATGTCTTTCTTTGTGATTTTAGCCAACTCGTTGATTTCGTTGCACACCTGGTCCCAGGTCTGGTGTTGAACGAAAGCGTAGGCCATCTGGGAGGCACGGCTATCGTTGCTCTCAGCCTGTTTCATGATATGGAGTTTCAGCTGGTTGATACCGGCCTTGATGAGGTCTTCGTCAAATTGACCCGCTTTCAGAAGCTCGATTTGCTCCAACAGCAGGTCACGCAGCTGTCCAAGAGTCTGGCCCTGAGTGGGGCGACCGCCGAGCATGAAGGCTGCATAGTCGTTGAGGGTATAGGTGCCGGCGTATGCGCCGAGGCAGAGCTGCTTCTGGTTGAGGTTGAGGTCAATCAGACCGCAGCTTCCGTTGTTGAGCACGTACTCCATGGCCTGTGCCAGCAGGGCGTCGCGGCTACCGTTACCTTCTTCAATGCGGAAGGCCATGGTGAGGCTCTCGGGATCCTGGCCGTTCACAAGACGGATGATGGGGCTAGTGATGGGGCTCTCTTTTGTTTTGTGGAATTCGGGCACATTGCCGGGTACCCAACTACCGAAATATTTGTCGATAATCTTGATGGCTTCGTCAGGGTTGAAGTCACCGGCCATGGCAATGCACATATTGTTAGGTACATAGTAGGTGTGGTGGAAGCGGTAGATGTTGGTCATTGAGGGATTCTTCAGGTGGTCAATGGTGCCGAGGGTGGTCTGTGTGCCATAGGGATGGTGGGGGAAGAGTCCGCGGAACAGCTCTTCGTTCACGCGACGGTTGTCTTGTGCCAGACTGATGTTCTTCTCTTCATAGACGGCTTCCAACTCGGTGTGGAAGAGGCGTAGCACGAGGTTGGGGAAGCGGTCACCCTCCACCTTGGCCCAAGTTTCCAGTTGGTTAGAGGGGATGTCCTCAACATACATGGTGTAGTCGTTGCTGGTGAAGGCGTTGGTGCCCTGGCTGCCGATGGCGGTCATGCTTTTATCGTACTCGTTGGCAATGGCGATGGTCGATGCAACGTAGCTGATGGAGTCAATCTGGTGGTAGATTTCGGCACGTTTTTTGTTGTCTTTTGTCTTGCGATAGACTTCGTACAGGGCTTCGATTTTGTCCAATTCCACTTTTTCGCGTTCCCAGTCGGTGGTGCCAAGTTTCTGGCTACCTTTGAACATCATGTGCTCCAGGTAGTGGGCCAAGCCGGTGGTTTCTTTAGGGTCGTTTTTCGAACCTGCACGTACGGCGATGTAGGTCTGGATGCGTGGTGCATCCTTGTAGACGCTCATGAACACCTTGAGGCCGTTTTTCAGCGTGTACTCGCGTACACCGAAGGGGTCGTTGGAGTAGGTCTTGTACTCATACTTCTGTGCGCTCACGCTGCCCGCCAGCATGACGGTTACGAAGCACAGCATCATCGTGATTTTTTTCATTCTATTAATTGTTTATGAATATATTAAATGATATTATCTGACGTAAATCATCTGCAAAGATACGGATTTTTTTTTATCTGCCAAAATAAAAAATACACCGCTTAATCTCCTTGTTTTCTTCCCGTTTCCTACGTTTTTCAACGGGAGGGGTTTGATAACTTTTTTCCGCATGGGTTGCACTATATATAAAAGTGTAGTATTTTTACAAATCATTTCATTGCCATTGTTTTGGCATAATAGGTTTGTAATTAAGAAGATAAATAATAATAGCACGATGAAAAACAGCGTAAAAGAACTGACCGAGGGCATGCAACGCCTCTGCTCTATTGCCAATCGCATTGTCGCCCGTCCCGGCGACGTGAGTCGGATTGAACGCGACCTCCTTCTCGAGGATCTCCGCAAACTCTATGAGGTGGCGCTCCGGCTCGACTCTGACGAGTCTGTCGACCAACCCGCTCCTACCATGGCATCCCTTCCTGCAGAGCCTGAGACCAAAATGCCCGACGACGAGATTCTTTCCTCTACCGTTATGGCAACCATGGCTGCCATGTCTGTCCCCGAGCCCACTCCCGAGCCTGAACCCACTCCCGAGCCTGCTTCCATTCCCGAACCAGAGCCGGAGCCCGATCCCATCCCCGAACCTGAACCCGAGCCAGTCGAGATGCCCAAGATGGAGGAATTGGAGTCCAATGGCAATAGTCTCCTTTTCGACGAAGTAATAATAGAATCCGAACCCGAACCTGCTCCTGAGCCTGAAGCCGAACCTGAACCTGCTCCCGAACCGGAGCCTATTTCCGAGCCTGAGGTTGTCCCTGCTCCCGCATCCAAGACTGCTGGTGCACAGGCCTCATTGCTAGACTATCTTAACCATCCCGTTGACGAGAAGCCTACGGTCCGCACCCTCGGCGAAAGTCTTGAAAAGAAGGTTTCCGACCTCCGCAGCGTTATCAACATCAACGATAAGTTTAGCTTCATGAGCGACCTCTTCCACAACAACATGAAGGCCTATAATGACTTTATTCTCCGTCTCAACGCCATCGACAATCGTGATGAGGCACTGCTCTGTGTCAACGAGGTCTCTGCACAGTACAAATGGGACGACAATTCTCCCGCTGTTCAGTCCTTCTACAAAGTGTTTGACAAGAAATTCTAACGTTATGGGCAAGGCAATCCTCTTCTCTGCCCCTTCGGGTTGTGGCAAGACCACCATCATCAAAGAACTCATGCAGTATTTCGACTGCTTTGACTTCAGTATTAGTGCAACCTCTCGCAAGCCTCGTGGCGAGGAGGTCGACGGCAGGGACTACTATTTCCTCAGTCACGACGACTTCAAGGCACGTGTCGACAAAGGCGACTTCCTCGAGTGGGAGGAGGTCTATCAGGGCACCTGCTATGGCACTCTCAAGAGTGAGGTTGAACGAATTTGGAACAACGGCAAGGTTATAGTTTTCGATGTTGATGTTAATGGTGGTAAGAATATCAAGCGCTATTTTGGCAACGACGCCCTCTCCGTATTCGTTATGCCTCCCAGCATCGAAGTGCTCGAACAGCGCCTTCGCAGCCGTGGTACCGACAGTGAGGAGGCCATAGCCAAACGTCTCGGCCGTAGCGCTGAGGAGCTGAAGCAGGCTCCCCATTTCGATGTCACTATTGTCAACGACGACCTCCAGCGTGCCGTCAACGAAGCGAAGCAAATAATTGAGAAGTTTATCAATGAATAGAAACCGGCTACTCTCTGTACTCAAGAAATACGATTATATCGAGGTTTTTATCCTCCTTGTCATCGTGTCGTTGGTGCTTATGTCCAGGACAAGCTACTACCAGAGTTCCAAAATTGTGGCATGGACCAACAATATCGCCGGCAACTGGTATCAGGGCATCAATAGCATCGGCGGCTACTTTGGCCTCAAGGGTGAGAATGACCGCCTTGCTGCCGAGAATGCCCAGTTGCGTGCCCAGTTGGCCTCCTCCTACCTTAGCTATAACGACAGTGTCTTCGTTGTCAACGACACTACCTACCGCCAGCGCTATTCCTATACCGAAGCACGCGTCATCAAAAACTCTTGGAGCCAGCAGAACAACTACATCATGATCAATAAGGGCAGTGCCCACGGCATCGAACCCGACATGGCTGTCATCTCTCCCGAAGGCATCGTCGGTGTTGTCATGTCAGTATCTACAAACTTCTCTACCATCATGCCTGTTCTTCACTCCGACAGCCGTAATAGTGTCAAGGTGCGTCGCACCGGTATCAGCGGTTCGCTCGTATGGGACGGTCTTGACTACCGTTACGCCCAGATTATCGATGTCCCCACCACCCACAAGTTCGAGGCTGATGACACCATCATCACTTCGGGTCTTGCCAACGATTTCCCCGAGGGCATACCCGTGGGCTATGTCAAGGACGCCGAGAATCTCTCTGGCAGCGGATTCTACAGGGTACGTATCCGCCTCGCCACCGATTTTAACAAACTAGACCACGTATATATCATCAACAACCACTTCCGCGAGGAACAGGAGAAACTGATGGAGAAAACAATTTTAAATGAAGAGAAATAGCGATATGAAAAAAATCATTGTTTGGGGTCTGATAGGCCTGATGGGTCTGATGGGTGGCAGTGCGCAGGCACAGCTGCTCTATAAGATTTCGGGTAAGGGTTTGAAGGCACCGAGCTACATTGTGGGTACCTACCACCTGGCACCGGCCTCGTATGCCGACAGCATTTCCGGTCTGCGTGCTGCTTTTGAAGCCACTGAGCAGGTCTGCGGCGAGGTGGATATGCTGGAGACCATGAAGCCGGAAAATTTAGCTAAAATGCAGGAGGCACAGATGCTTCCCGAGGGGAAGACTCTGTCGTCGCTCCTCACGGCAGAGCAGTTGGACCGCCTCAATGCACTGTTGCGAGAGGTAATGGGTGTGGACCTGACGAATCCCGCAATGGCAGGGCAACTCGACAAGGTGACGCCCATGGCGCTAGAGACCACACTGACGCTGCTGCTTTACATGAAAAACGTTGCAGGAATAAATCCGGCTGACATGATTGACACCTACTTCCAACGTGAGGCGATGAAAGGCGGCAAGAAGGTCATCGGATTCGAGACTGCCGATTTCCAGATGGATATCCTCTACGGAGCCCCGCTGGAAAAGCAGGTAGAGGATCTGATGTGCTTTGTGGACAATTTTCAGGAACAGGTAGAGATGGCCGACTTCATCACCGCCGCCTATTTCGCCCAGGACTTGGAACAACTCGAAGAATTGAATCTGGAGGAACAAAAAGGAACATGCACCTCCGATCCGGAAGACAACGACAAACTTCTCTATAACCGCAATGCCAATTGGGTGAAGGCCATGCCCGACATTATGAAAGAGCATTCTACATTTTTTGCTGTGGGCGCCGGCCATCTCTGTGGTGAGCGCGGCGTGTTGAGAATGCTCGAGGCCGATGGATACAAGATTGAAGCTGTAAAGAAATGAATAAGAATATTTGGAAAATAATCGGACGTTTCGCCCTGCTGATGGCAATACAGATGCTGGTGCTCAACCATGTATACCTGGGCGGCTATGTGATGCCAATGCTGTATGTACTGTTCATCCTGATGCTGCCTACTAACACAGGGCGCATCCCAATGCTGCTGATAGCCTTCGGCACGGGATTGCTGGTCGACATAATGAGCAACATGCTGGGTTTCCATGCTTTGGCCTGCACTGCGGTGGCAATGTTGCGCATACTTTATGCCGACCGCATTCTCACACGCAACGAGCCCGTCGTCATTGGCACCCCCAGCATCTATAGTGTCACCCCGCAGTATTTTATCACCTATCTCCTCGTACTCTTTGGTTTCTTCTATTTTGTTTTCTTTACCATCGAGATTTTCGGTTTCCGCAGTTTCTGGAGTATTCTCTTCGCTACCATTTGCAGCACTGTCGTCTCCACGCTTCTTGCCGTACTCTACCAGTATATTTTCCTGAAAAAGGAGACCACGGTATGAACGCCAAGATTCTGCTCACTTCCTTGCTGCTCACTGTCGTGGCTACCCAATCGCAAGCCCAAATGGCGATAGGAAAGTGGCGCGACTGCCTCGACCACTCCAAGGTCTATCATGTGGAGTACGCCGGCGACCGTGTATATGCTGCCTCCAAAGGGGGACTCTTCTATCTCGACCTCGACGACAATATCCTCAATACTCTTGGCAAAAGCAACGGACTCAGCGATGTGCGCATCTCTGCCATGGGCTACGATGCTGCTTCGAGAACCCTTGTGCTGGCCTACGACAACTCGAATATCGACATCCTCTGCAACGACCGTGTCTACAATCTCTCCGACATCAAGCGTAGCGAATTGCCGGGCGACAAAAGCGTCTTCCACGTCCGTCTCCATGGTGGCAACGCCTACCTTGCCACGGGCTTCGGTGTGGTGGTGGTGAATCTCGCCCGTCGTGAAATCAAGGAAACTTGGTATCTTGGCACTGGCGGCACACGCACGCAGGTCTACGACATCGCTTTCTCTTCCGACAGCATTTATGTCGCTACGGGCGAAGGATTGAAGCATCTGGATATCAATAATACGCATCCCGCTGTCAACGACCGTTGGACTGTGGACCATCGCTTCGATTCCCTGACTGTGACGACCCTGCAAGTCTTTGGAAATAAACTGGTGGCGGCTGCCCACACCGGCAATCCGGCACAGCTCACGTTGTATGCCTCCGATGCCAATTCTTTCCATGCGTGGAATAAGGGGAATATCCTTTCCATGCGCGCCGACGGCTCGCTGCTTACGGTCACCCGCCTCAACAGCGTCTGCCGTTACAATACCTCTTTTACCCGCTACGACAGTATCAGTGACTATGTCTGGGGTACCTTGGCGGTGAACGATGCCCTCACGGCTCCCGACGGCTCCATCTGGGTGGGGCATGCATGGGCGGGGATGCTCAATGTCACGCCGCAGGGCAATGCTGCCTCTTTCCTGCCCGAGGGTCCTTATTCGGGCGACAATGTCTATCGTTTGGTGCCTTTCAACTACCGCATGATGCTCTGCCCCGGCGGTCACACCGTCACTTACTCCCGCAGTTACCTCGATCCCAATCTGCTTACCTCGCAGGGA
This sequence comes from uncultured Bacteroidales bacterium, assembly GCA_900317285.1. Lineage (GTDB taxonomy): Bacteria > Bacteroidota > Bacteroidia > Bacteroidales > P3 > Colimorpha. The sequence continues at coordinate 51,383 of ONGA01000003.1, forward strand.
CTCAACTGGACAATGCTTGACAAAAGCAACGGTGTGCTCGACGGCACGGGCGACCTGCTCGACGCTGCCGTCAATCCCTACGACACCACCGAGGTCGTCGCTGCCCTTTGGGGACACGGCGTGGTCTCCATACGCAACAATGTGCCTCAGGTGCTCTATAACGCCTCCAACACCGGCGGTGCCCTCGTGCCCTTCTCCGATCCCAGCTATCCCACCCTCAACACTGGCGCTTTGGCATTCGACAGGCAGGGCGACCTTTGGATTGCTGTCTCCCACAGCACCAACGGTCTTGCCGTTCGGCATCGCGACGGCACTTGGAACAGTTTCTCCACCACCGCGGTGTCACCCACTTTAGAACTCGACAAGCTCGTCTGCGACAGCATTACAGGGTACAAATGGTTCTGCGGACGCGGCAACGTGATTTATGTCCACGATGGTGAATCCAAGTTTGCGCGTGTCGACCCCAACCGCGGCAGCAAACTCACCACCACCGCCGTTACAGCACTCGTGCAGGACCAGTCGGGCAACCTCTGGGTAGGCACCAACAAGGGTATTAAGGTTATCTACGACGCCTACAAGGCATTCCAGAGCGGTGGCAATGGCGAGGTGTCTCCCGTCTCCTGCAGCAATATCACCATCACTAACGGTGAGTTTTCCGAGTATCTTATGGCTTACGAGAGCATCACCGCCATCGCCGTCGACGGCGCCAACCGCAAGTGGGTGGGCACCCAGAGCGGCGGTCTCTATCTCCTCTCTGCCAACGGCATGGATCAGTTGCAGCACTTCACGGCCGCCAATAGTCCCCTCTTCTCCGACAAGATTATCGCCATCGGCATCAACGAGCGTACTGGCGAGGTGTTCATCGGGACCGACAAGGGCCTGCAGGTGTTCCGCGGAACCGCCACTTACGCTGTCAGCGAGCCCCTCGACGAGGTTTATGCTTTCCCCAATCCTGTGCGCCCCGACTACGACGGCCCCATCGCCATCAAGGGATTCACTCGCAACGGTCACGTCCACATCACCGATGCCTCCGGCCATACTGTCTATTCCACCACTGCCAACGGCGGCCAGGCCATCTGGTACGGTCGTACCCAGAACGGCGACCGTGTGGCAAGCGGCGTCTACTACGTCTTCGCAGCCGACGCTCAGGGCAATAACCGCTCTGTTGCCAAAATCCTCGTCATTCGTTAATACTTTAATATATTAATACATTAATACATACACCTGGTCTTGTCCTGCATGCCACTCCCTACTCCGAATCGTCGGTGGTGGCGAAGGTGTTCACACGCCATCTCGGCCTCCGCTCCTATATCATCAAAGGGGTACGGGGACGCAGTGGCAAGGTGAAGCAGAACCTGCTGCAGCCGCTGTCGGCGCTCGACATGGTGGTGTACGACAACCCTAGAACCGAACTTAACTATATCAAGGAGATTTCCCCTCGCCATCCTGAGGCATTCATGCAGCAGGACAATCATGCTGTTGCCCATTCCCTTCGCTTCTTCATGACGGAGGTCCTCTATAAAGCACTCCGCGAGGCCGAGCCTATGCCAGACCTCTTCGACTATGTTGAGGAATCATCTAATTTTTTGATTTCCAATTCTCAATTTTCATTTTCCCAACTCCCCATCTCTTTTCTCCTCACCGTCTCCCGCCACCTGGGCATCGAGCCTTTGGACAACTGCTGCCCACGCGAGTCGCTGTTCGACCTTCATGAGGGCCGTTTTGTCTCCGCCCCTACCGAGACCACCCTCTCTCCCCATCTCTCCGAAACCCTCCACCACTACCTTAATTCGCCACTCCCTACTCTCCATTTTCCACTTGATGAGCGCACTGCACTTATCAATGCCCTAATTGCCTACTACCACCTCCATCTCAGTGGCTTCGACCACTTCCATAGTCATGAAATATTACATACAATATTAAAATAACTAAATACGAGACAAAATGAAAAAGTTTTCGTTTATTGCTTTAGTAATTCTCAGTTTTCAATTTTCAATTTTCAGTTCGGCGCAAGCCCAGCAGACCTACTGGGTCTTTCTTGCCGACAAGCAGGGTACCACTTTCGACCCCTACAGTTACTTCGATGCCAAGGCCATCGAGCGCTACCGTCAGTGCGGCGCCGACCTCTACGACATCTCCAACTACCCCGTCAGTACAGCTTATGAGCAGGGTGTCAGCGCCCTAGCTACCGAGGAAATCGGTGCCTCTCGCTGGATGAACGCCCTGGGTGTCGTCGCTACTCCCGAGCAGGTTGCCGCCATCGAGGCTTTGCCCTATGTTCTTCGTGTCCAGATGATTGAAGGTAATGGAATGCAAATAGCCTCCAATCCCGAGATTCCTGGTCTTTCCGACTATGCCACCGTCGATGGCCCCCTCGAGGTACAGCTTGTCCGCATGGGCGGCAAGGCTTTCCGCGACAAGGGTATCGATGGTCGTGGCATCCGCATCGCTGTCTTCGACGGCGGTTTCCCGCAGGTCAACACCCACGACGCCTTCCGCCACCTGCGCGACAACCACCAGATTCTCAAGACCTGGAACTTTCCCAACAAGAAGGAGAATGTCTACGGATGGAACTCCCACGGCACCATGACCCTCAGTTGCATCGCTGGCCGCATGGGCGACAAGGACCTTGGCCTCGCCACTGGCGCCGAGTTCCTCCTGGCACGCACTGAGGTCAACTCCGAGCCCTTCAAGGAGGAAGTCTGGTGGCAGATGGCAGTGGAATGGGCCGACAAGAACGGCGCCAATATCATCTCCTCCTCCCTCGGCTATGGCAAGGAACGCCACTACACACGCGATATGGATGGCACCTCCTATGTCGCCAAAGCCGGCAATCTCGCCGCGCGCAAGGGCATCCTCGTCTGCAACTCTGCAGGCAACGAGGCTGACGACAAGCAGTGGCGCACCATCATCACTCCTGCCGATGCCGACAGCGTCCTATGCATCGGCGGCATCGAGAACAGCCTCACCGAGTACAACCACATTTCCTTCTCCTCCTACGGTCCCAGCGCCGACGGTCGCCTCAAACCCAACGTCTGTGCTTTCGGCTATGCCCGCACCGCCAACACTGGCAAGGACGACGCCTACCACTATGTCCACGGCACCTCATTCTCCTGCCCCCTCGTGGCTGGTTTCGCCGCCTGTGCCTGGCAGGCCTCTCCCGGCAAGACCGCCATGGAGATGTTCCATCTCATTGAGCAGAGTGCTGACCTCTACCCCTATGCCGACTACTCTTTCGGCTACGGTGTGCCCCAGGCCGACTACTTTGTGAACAACCGCAAGGTCTCCGAACCTACCTTCCGCTTTGTGAATGAGAGTAATAAGGTGTGTGTCATTCCCACGCGTGCCATCAAGCATTCTCACCTCTTCTACTCTCTCCGTCGTCCCGATGACAAATGTCTCGACTATTACGGCAAGATGGATGTGACCTATGCCGACGAGGGTGATACTATCCAATTCGCTAAGAATCATATCTTTGACCGCACGTTGATTGTCCATCTGGCCGGCTATACCGATAGCCTGAGACTCTCTCGGGAAGAATACGAAAAGTGTTCGCCTGAGATGGTTGGCGGTCTCTGTTGGCCTTTTGTCAGCGAGAATGCCGTTACCTCGTCGCCTGTGAGCCGAAAAGCCGATATCGCCACCTCCAAGTGGGGCAGCAACAATATCTGGCGCTACAACGTTTTCTTCGGCCTCGGCCTCCCCGTCAAGTTCGACAATGCCGAGCTCACTTCCGACACCTGGTCACCTTCATGGTCCTTCGGTCTCCGCGTCCTCCGCTCCTTCAGCAAGTCCTACTGCCTTGGTGCCAGCATCGAGGGCCACTTCACGCACTACCGTTTCAACGATGCCTCCGTCAACGCTCTCGAAACTTCCCTCGGCATCTCTCAGGCCAACATCGACGCCTTCAAGGAAGTCAGCAGCCGCAGCCTCGTCGCCACCGAGGCGGTGCTTGAAATCTTCCAGCGCGTGCGTCTCGTGCCTGGTGGCATCTGCGGCAACGGTCTCCACTGGGACCTCGGCATCTACGGCAGCCTCCTCGCCGACGCCTACACCCTGGGCGGTCTCCTGCCTTCCGGTAGCACCTCCGCCTCTGTCTCCACCGAATATGCCCTCGTCGATGCCCTCAGCGACCACCGGTGGAACTTCGGCGTCTCCACCCGACTTGTCAACGACTGGTACGGCATCTATGCCCGCTACCGCCTCAACAGCATCGGCTCCGACCCCGCCACTGGCAAGGTCCTCCTTCCCCGCCTCACCGTCGGCCTCCTCCTGAACTTCTAACTACACCCTTGCGGATAACGCGGGGCCGGAATGAAAGATTCCGGCCCCGCATTCTTTTTTCTCCCGCCGCCCTCCCTCGTCGCCCCCTCGACATAGAAGCGATATAGGAGAAGAGTAAGAGTTCAGTAAGAGTTGATAGGTATAATCTCCCTAGAATCAGTGCTTTGTAAATCTGGAAAAATGCCTTGAAACCGTCAATCGCTCCATTTTTTGTTCAAATTTTGTATCATTATGTAAATCAAACTGTTGTATCACAAAACACAATCCTTTTCGACGGAATGGATTTTTTTGCGTACTTTTGCATTATGAAATGTAAAATCAACCTCTCCGACTGTTTGACATTCCCTCCCGGCATCCCCCGTTGGCTCACGGCGGTCCTGGCTTTCCTCCTCGTGCTGCTTACCTATCCCGCCTTCGAACCCGACTTCGGCGTCGGTCTGGATTCCTCCTATGTGTGGGGACTTAACTACCTGTTCGACAACGACTACCCGACGCTGACCTCCCTCAGTCACCCCTACGGTCCCTTCGCCTGGCTCCGCCTCCCCGTGGTTGGCTGTGGCCATTATGCTTTCTTCCTCGTTTTCTTCTCATTGGCGAAATTTGCTTTCGCCTGGATGGTGCTCGAAATGTCTCGCCGTCGCCAGCAGCCGCTCCTCCTCGCCCTCGCCGCTCTTGTCCCAGCATGCCTCTTTGCCAACGTCGAAGTCCTCGTGGTCGCCGATGTGGCACTGTTGGTCGCCTCCGCCATCGAGCAGAAGAGTCTCTGGCGTTTCCTCCTGGCTGCCGCCCTCTCCCTCTTCGCCTTGAGCATCAAAATCTCCATCGGCACCTCCTCGTGCAGCATCCTCTTTGTTGGATGGCTGGTGATTGCCTTTTATCATAAGGATCTGAAATTCACTATTTCCACGGCAGCGTCCGTGCCACTTATGGCATTTGCTGTCGGTTTGGCGGTATGGCACACCTTCCCCGCGATGTGGAGCGCCTGTGTCGGCATGTTGCACCTTGTCGGCGGCTACACTGAAGCCGTCCTCATGCCCGAGCATCGCGGCTGGGCTCTAGTGCTCTTTCCCCTTTCCATAGTCGCTATGGCGTTGACTTTGAGGGGACGCTGGGCCCGTTGCCTCTTTCTGCTGCTTCTCATCCCGCTGTTCTCCTTTTGGAAATATGGCGTCACACGCGAGGACTTCTACCATTTCCGCCAGTTCCTTATGTTTGCCGTCTGCTTCATCGTGATGGTGGCGCTGGCGCAGGAACGCTTCCGCTGGCAACCTTGGCTGTTTGGCTTCGCGGCCTATATCCTCCTGACGGTCAACCTCTCGGCACTCAACACTTCCGAGGTGCCCGTCATGACGGCAGGCCCCAAGAACTTGGTTACATGTGTGATAAACGGCAGAACCCTGGCCGACTCCAGTCAGGCCTACATCGACAAGTCCCTCTCCTCGCGCAAGCTCGACGGCAGGCTGTGTGAGATGATTGGCAACGCCACCGTCGACTGCTACCCATGGGAACATGTCTATGTCGCCGCCAACCACCTCCGTTGGCAGCCCCACAGGAGCATCGAGCTCGCTTCTGGCAACTCGCTGTGGCTCAACCGCCAGTCGGCCATGAACTTTGGCCGTCAGCCCAGGGCTGTCGCCTTTGTGCTCCTGCACAGGGTGAACTACAGTGGCGAGGACGGTCTGCTTAGCCTCGACGGCCGTTACCTGCTCAACGACGAACCCGCCATCATCGACTCGATGCTGTGCAACTATTCCGTCGCCGACAGCGGGGGATGGTACGGTCTGCTGCTGCGGCATGGAGAGGGTCGCTATTCGGCCGACTCCGGTATTGTCGCAACGGCTGATATTCAATGGAATGAATGGGTGCCTGTGCCTCCGCATCCCGCTTCGACGGTTCTGCGTGCCGACCTTTTTTCCCGCACCTCCTTCGCCGGATGGCTGAAGGGAACGCTCTATAAGCCTGATATTTATTACGTTGACTACCGGATGCCCAATGGCGATATCTTCACCTACCGCTATTCACGCACGACGGCGGAGAATGGCCTCTGGCTGGGTCCCATGCTGGGTTCCTATGCCGCTCTGGCGGCATTTTTCGAGGGTAGGGCAGAGGCTCCCGCACCCACCGCCATCCGTTTCCGCACCGCCTCGATGAACGGCAGTGAGGCCCCCTCAAGGCTTCAAAAGCCCCGATTGACTATATGGTTCCGCAAAGCACTCACCCTGATGCAATTGACTCCTCCGACGGATTAATTTCTTTCCCCTGTGCAATAAAATTTCCTTCGCCACGTTCTCAACAAAATAAAAGAACAAAAATAAAATATCAACAATATGACACTCGAAGAATTCCAGAATGAATTGCGCCTCGGTATCCCCGATCCGCTGCCCGAAATGCCTGCTTACGACCCCACGGTGAACCACGCTCCCAAGCGTAAGGACATCCTCACGCCCGCCGAGAAGAAGCTCGCCATCCGCAACGCCCTGCGCTACTTCCCCGCCAAGCACCACAAGATGCTCGCCAAGGAGTTCGCCGAGGAGCTGCAGAAATACGGCCGTATCTACATGTACCGTCTGCGCCCCACCTACAAGATGTACGCCCGCCCCATCGAGGAGTATCCCGCCAAGTGCCGTCAGGCTGCCGCCATCATGCTGATGATCCAGAACAACCTCGACCCCGCTGTGGCCCAGCATCCCCACGAGCTCATCACCTACGGTGGCAACGGTGCCGTCTTCCAGAACTGGGCCCAGTACCGCCTCGTGATGAAATATCTCAGCGAGATGACCGACGAGCAGACCCTCGTCATGTATAGCGGTCATCCCATGGGACTCTATCCCAGCCACAAGGACGCCCCGCGCGTGGTGGTCACCAACGGCATGATGATTCCCAACTACAGCAAGCCCGACGACTGGGAACGCTACAACGCCCTCGGCGTCACGCAATATGGTCAGATGACCGCCGGTAGCTATATGTACATCGGCCCCCAGGGCATCGTCCACGGCACCACCATCACCGTGCTCAACGCTGCCCGCAAGCTCGGTGGTGGCACCGCTGGCAAGCTGTTCATTACCGCCGGTCTCGGTGGCATGAGCGGCGCCCAGCCCAAGGCTGGCGATATCGCCGGTGTGGTCTCCATCACCGCTGAAATCAACCCCGCCGCCACGCAGAAACGCTACACCCAGGGCTGGGTTGACGAGGTGCACGATAACCTCGACGAGCTCTTCGTGGCCGTCAACAAGTCCATCGCCGCCAAGGAGGCGAAGAGCTACGCCTACCAGGGCAACGTGGTTGACCTCTGGGAGTACTGCGCCGAGAAGGGCATCAAGGTTGACCTCGGTTCCGACCAGACCTCGTTGCACAACCCCTGGGCCGGTGGCTACTATCCCGTGGGTGTCAGCTTCGAGGATGCCAAGGTGATGATGGCCGAGAAACCCGAACTCTTCAAGGAGAAAGTCCAGGAGTCTCTCCGTCGCCATGTGGCTGCCGTCAACAAGCTCACCGCCAAGGGTATGTACTTCTTCGACTACGGCAACGCCTTCCTGCTCGAGAGCAGCCGCGCCGGTGCCGACATCTGGAATGCAGATAAAACCGCTTTCCGCTATCCCTCCTACGTGCAGGACATCATGGGTCCGATGTGCTTCGACTACGGCTTCGGCCCCTTCCGCTGGGTCTGCACCAGTGGCAAGCCCGAAGACCTCGACAAGAGCGACCATATCGCCATGGAAGTCCTCGCCGAGATTGCTGCTACCGCTCCCGCCGAGATTCAGCAGCAGATGCACGACAATATCCAGTGGATCAAGGGCGCCAAGGAGAACCACCTCGTCGTGGGTTCCCAGGCCCGTATCCTCTATGCCGACTGCGAAGGCCGCACCAAGATTGCCGCCCGTTTCAACGAGGCTATCAAGAAGGGCGAAATCAGCGCACCCATCGTTCTCGGTCGCGACCACCACGACGTCAGCGGTACCGACAGCCCCTTCCGCGAGACCAGCAACATCTACGACGGTTCCAACCGCTGTGCCGATATGGCAGTTCAGAATGTCATCGGTGACTCCTTCCGCGGTGCCACGTGGGTCTCTATCCACAACGGCGGTGGCGTAGGCTGGGGCGAGGTGATAAATGGTGGCTTCGGTATGGTGCTCGACGGCAGCGAAGCCTGCGACCGTCGTCTGCGCATGATGCTCCACTGGGACGTTAACAACGGCATCTCCCGCCGCTCCTGGGCCCGCAACGAAGGCGCCATGTTCGCCATCAAGCGCGCCATGGACATCTGCCCCGAACTCAAGGTCACCATGCCCAACCTCGTCGACGACTCCGTCCTCGAAGGCCTGTTCTAAGTCTCCAATAAGACCTATCAAATTCAAACAGGCGAGGCCATCCGGCCTCGCCTGTTTTTTAGTAAAAATAACGGCTGGATTCCTTGCACCCCTGACATAGGAGCAACTAAGAAGCATCATATACGCATCATAGGAGAACCCAAGGAGAAGTATAGGAGAATGGTAGTACAGGCATAGGAGGCGTTTTTTCGGGATTTCGTCCCACTTTCTCCTATCCTTCATCCCAACCTTTCTCAGTACCAGTGTTTTGCATCTTTGTCCCTTTTGCCCGCCGAAAACAATATTTGAACCCCAAGGCAATAATGTGCAAGAAACATCGTTAATGAAATACTCAATTGTGTAAAAAAACATTTTATCATGAAAGGAAGTCAAATACCGTTCAAGAAGAACATGATCCAAGGCTCGGCCATCGTGCTGGCGGCCCTGGTGCTGGGTATCTTTATGGTCTGCACCGTGAAGACCTTCAAGTCGTACGACGACACCGTCAAGGTGCGTGGTCTCTGCGAGAAGGAGGTCCCCGCCGACCGTGTGGTGTGGCGCATCAGCTACAGCGAGAAGTCCAACGACCTCGCCGACCTGCGCAACACCATCCGCAAGAACAACGACATCATTGTCAAGCAGCTGCGTGATGCAGGCTTCCCTGAGGAGGAAATCAAGGTGGGCAACGCCAGTTACGAGGACCGCTATTCGTGGGCCAACAATCCCAATCAGATTCCCTTCCGCTACAATGCCAACCAGACCGTCACCGTCTTCACCAAGAATCTTGAACTGGTGCGCAAACTGCAGCAGACCCTTGAGACCGACCTCGTCAACCAGAATATCCTGGCCAACACCTGGGCCGACTACCAGTACCTGGGTCTCAACGACATCAAGCCCGAGATGATTCGCGAAAGCCTCGAGAATGCCCGCGTGGCAGCCGACGAGTTCGCCAACAACAGCCACAGCAAAATCGGCAAGATGCGTACCGCCTCGCAAGGCTATTTCGAAGTCGAGGACCTCGACGAGAACACCCCGCAGGTGAAGAAGATCCGCGTGGTCACCACCGTGGAATACTACCTTAAATAAGGTCACTTTCCGATAACAAAAAACGACATGGTTTTGCCATGTCGTTTTTTTTGTGTACTTTTGCACCCGCATTTTTGAACCGCAGGGGTACTTGATAACCCCCTTTAACAAAACAAGGACAATGACAGACAACAAGATGGCAGCCGATGCCAGGCTGCGTGATTCAGTGATAATTTATTCGGGTGGACTGGATTCCACCACGCTTCTCTACGACGAACGCGACCGCGTGGCTTTGGCAGTCACGTTCGACTATGGCAGTAACCATGCAGTGCGCGAGATTGCCTGTGCACGGCATCATTGCGGGCAGTTGGGCATCGAGCATCTGGTGATTGAACTCGGCTTCATGGGCCGCTATTTCCATTCGTCGCTGCTCAGTGGTGGCGACGCCATCCCCTCGGGCAATTATGACGAAGAGAACATGAAGAGCACCGTGGTGCCGTTCCGCAACGGCATCATGCTCAGCATTGCCTGCGGGCTGGCCGAGAGCCGCGGACTGAAGCGTGTGCTGATAGCCAACCACGGCGGCGACCATGCCATCTATCCCGACTGTCGGCCCTCCTTCATCAACGCCATGGATGCCGCCATGCGTGCCGGTACCTATGTCAATGTGGAGATTGCGGCGCCCTATACCCATCTGTCCAAGGCCGACATCGTGAGGCGTGGCACCCAACTTGGTGTCGACTACGGCGAGACCTATTCCTGCTACCGTGGCGGCGAGCATCACTGCGGCACCTGCGGCACCTGCAGCGAACGCCGCGAGGCGTTCCGCGAAGCCGGCATCCCCGACCCGACAGAATACGAAACGGGGCAATAGGCTTAACTACTTAACTACTGTCTACTTAACTACAAAAGAATATGTATTACGTAACCAAGCATATCGAAGTCTCCGGTGCCCATCGCCTGGAGCTTGACTATCCCAGCAAGTGCACGCAGCTGCACGGCCATAACTGGCAGATTACCATCTATTGCAAGTCCAGGGAGTTGGACCGAAACGGCATGGTGGTGGATTTCTCCAAGATTAAGAGCAGCATCACAGACAAGCTGGACCACCAGGTGGTCAACGATGTCATCGGCTGTAACCCCACGGCCGAGAATATCGCCCGCTGGTGCCAGCAGCAGGTGCCCAACTGCTACCGTGTCGACGTGCAGGAGACCACCGGCAACACCGCCACCTACGAAATTGATGAATGATGAAGGTCAACGAGATATTCTACAGTCTCCAGGGCGAGGGATACCACAGCGGCACTCCGGCAGTCTTTGTGCGCTTCAGTGGATGCAACCTGCGGTGCCCTTTCTGCGACACCCAGCATGAGGAGGGCATTGAGATGTCCGAGGCGGAGATTGTGGAAGCTGTGAAGACCTATCCCGCCAGTCTGGTGGTTGTCACGGGAGGTGAGCCTGCCATGCAGCTCACGGAGGGACTTGTCGACGCCCTCCATGCCGCAGGCAAATATGTCTCCGTCGAAACCAACGGCACGCTCCCTTTGCCGAAGAATGTCGACTGGATTACCCTTTCACCCAAGGACAGTTGGGTCGGTTCCCAAGCCGCCCCGGTGCTCTCGCATGCCGATGAGCTGAAACTGCTCTTCGACGGCACGCACGAACCGTCGCAGTACAGCCATATCGCCGTTGCGCATCGTTTCCTGCAGCCTTGCGATATGGGGAATAACGCCCGCAACGCCGAAATCATGCAGGCTGCGGTCGACTATATCAAGAAAAATCCTGCATGGAGACTGTCCTTGCAGATACACAAGATACTTAAAATCAGATAGAATATGAGTAACCGCGAACAAGATAACCTTCAGGCGTTGGGACGCAAAAGCCAGATACCTGAAACCTATGCAGCCGAGGTGCTTGAGGCCTTCGAGAACCAGCATCCCGACCGCGACTATTGGGTACAGTTCAATTGCCCCGAGTTCACCTCGCTTTGCCCCATCACTGGACAGCCCGACTTCGCTGAGATTAAAATCATGTATATCCCCGACCGCCGCATGGTGGAGAGCAAGAGCCTCAAGCTTTACCTCTTCTCGTTCCGCAACCATGGCGATTTCCATGAGGATTGCGTCAACATTATCATGAATGACTTGATCAAGCTGATGGATCCCCGCTACATTGAGGTTCTCGGTCTCTTCGTCCCCCGTGGAGGCATCAGCATCCATCCTTTTGCCAACTACGGACGCCCCGGCACCAAATACGAGGCCCTCGCCGAGCACCGCATGACCAACTACAAGCTATGAAGCAGATACTGCTTATCAACGACGTCGTCGGCCATAGCCACGTGGGCATGGTGGCCATGTGGCCCATACTCACCTACTACGGCCACGCCGTCTACAACCTGCCTACGGCCTTGGTGAGCAACAACTTCGACTACCGCGACTTCTCGGTCATGGAGACCACCGCCTACATGCGCGACACCATGCCCGTATGGCAGAAGCTGGGTTTCCGCTTCGACGCCGTATGCACAGGTTTCATGTTCAGCGACGAACAGGCTCGCCTCGTGGCCGACTACTGCCGGGGTCTGGCTGCTACAGGCACCGCCGTCTTCGTCGACCCCGTGATGGCCGATAGCGGCAGTCTCTACAATGGCCTCGACCAGCGCCACGTGGAGCTCATGCGCGACATGGTCAGCGTCGCCGACCTCACCTTCCCCAACTACACCGAGGCATGCTACCTCACCGACACCCCCTTCAATCCCGAAGGAATGACATGGGACGAAGCCTGCCGTATGCTCGACGCCATTGCCGCCCTCGGCGCCAAGGCGGTGGTCATCACCAGTGCCAAGGTCGACGGACAGTCGTGCGTGGTGGGACGCCGCAGCGACAGCCAGCTCGCCGGCATAGCACAGGAACACGCCGACGGCCGCTATTTCCGCCTCGACTACGACGAGATCCCGCTCACCTTCCCCGGCACGGGCGACATCTTCTCCTCAGTCCTCATAGGTCACCTCATGAACGGCGAGACCCTCCGCCAGAGCACCCAGACGGCCATGACCGTCGTCAGCCGCCTCATCGACCGCAACCGCAATCAGGACGACATCCGTCTCGGCATCCCCATCGAGCAATGCCTCGACCTTCTTTGACACGACGCCCCTCCGTACCCTCTGCGGATACGGTCCGCTACCGGCGTTTCGCTAACAGCGCTGCAACACCGGCAATGGGAAGCAGTGTAAGTATGACGGCCCACCAGTTGACGACGTTGGCGTGCTCCTCAATCACATAGTCGCCCCCTATCATGCGGTCGGCGCTGACCATGTGCTCCGACATGCGTCCGCCAGGCAGTTGTATGCGCCACAGCACCCACCTGTTGAGTTCCCAAAGGTCTTGGGACTTCTGTAGTGCCTCGAAGCCTACACTGTTGATCCTGTTGATGAATTCCAGCTCGGGGAAGGCAGTGGATACATTGCTTGCCGATTTGAATTCGTTGGGCAGCTCGGCGAGGGTGAGGACTAAGAGGGTGTCGTGGTATTTGTCCAGCAGGGCTCGTTGCGTGCTGTCGCAGACGGCGGCATAAGCTGCCATCTCTCTCTCGAACAGACAGTGGCTCCACCACCGTACATACTTGGTGTTCAGATTGTCGAGCATGCCGTAGAGGTCGTTGCCGTTCCAGTCGGCGGGCAGCTCGCTGTGGGAGAAGAGCAGCCGCTGCTCGTCTTCGGTGAGGTAGTCACCGATGGGTACCGGCAGGCTGTCGAGCTGTGGGAAACGGGCTGTGTAGCTATAGCGGGTGGTGAACCAGCGGAAGCTTTTGCCGACGGTCACCTCGGGTTGCAGCAGGCGCGGCATGCTGTCGTATTGCGTGCTCCATCCGCCGTTGATAATATCAATGGTGTAGGAGTAACGCATGGTGTCTTTCTCACTGCGGAAGTCGAAAGGCAGCGGCGTGGCGAGGCTGTCTTCCTGCCACCCTTTGAAGAGGGCGGTGTCGCTGTGTGAGGTTAAAATGCTGCGTGAGCCGTCCAGTTGGCGTGTCACGCTGTCGGTGGCCACATAGTGTGCGGCGCACGAGGCCAGCAGCAGAGATACCGCTGCGATGATGATGGAATGACGTTTCATATTACGGTATGTATTTGATGGTTGCGAAGCGAGTTTCTGTAGCCTGCAAGGGGCGCCGGTAGGTCGTTGGGCGAGGATGGGAGCGTCGCACTGACGGTCTCGGCGAGGGTGGGCTTGGGCGTGGTGTCAGCTATGGGTAATGCCAGCGGTACAATGGCCAGCAACAGGCATGCTGCAGCCACTAATGCCTGGCGTTGTCTGCTGCGGTGCATTTTGCGGCGCATGCCGGCGAGGATGGCATCGGTGTCAGGGGTGTCGACAGGCTGGTGCTGTATTTTTGCTATGAGTTCATTGTATTCCATATTGCTTCAGTTTTTCGCGGACGGCGGTGCGTGCCACGTATAGGTTGGCTTTCACATTGTCGGCGCTCATGCGGGTGGCTACGGCTACCTCGTCGGCGCTGAGGCCTTCTATTTCGCGCAGTTGGTAGACTATACGCTGTTTGGGTGGAAGTGAGGCGACGGCTTGTTGCAGCAGGTTGAGGAGCTCGTCGGCGGCCATGTCGTCGGGATTTACTGCTTCAGTGTGCAGGGTGGTGATGAGTGAGAAGTGTCGGTACCTACGGCGCAGCTCGTCGTAGCAGCGCCGGGCGCAGATGGTGCAGAGCCATGTGGACAGGCTTTGGCGTGGGTCGTAGCGCCGTGAGTGCCGCCAGAGCCGTATGAAGGTCTCTTGGACGGCATCGCCGGCAGCGTCGCAGTCGCCCAGCAGGCCGTAGGCCAGTCGGAAGAGGCGTTCGCGGTGGCGCTCGATGAGTTGGCGCAGGGCTGCCTCGCTGCCGCCACGCAGCTGCTGCATCAGTTCTATGTCCGTTGAGCTGCTCATTTGCCTATTATACGCCTGGACATGGCTTAGGTAAAATTGTGGAGATTAAATTATTCTTCCCGTATCTTGCCGTCCCCGCTGCGGCGGTACAGGGTGAAGTGGCTCTTGACTTTCTCAAGGAAGGGGCTGAGGGCATGTGTTGAGCGCCCGTAGTACTCGTCATAGGTAATGCAGAGGCGCTTCTTCGAGCGCGAGAGGGCTACGAAGAGGCGTCGGGCATCTTCTTGAATTTGCTTCTCGGTCCAGCTGCGCGACCCCGGATAGTTGCCGTCGACAGCACGGTAGACTATCACCGTGTCGAATTCCAATCCCTTGGCTTTGTGAACGGTGGATATGATGTAGCGCTCCTCAAGTGAGGAGCTGCACATGTCGGCCTCCTTGCTGGTGTTGAGGTCGGTGATATAGCGTTCGAGCTGTAGCGGCAGGGTGGGGTAGAGGTCGGTGCGGATGACGTCTTTCTCCAGGTAGCGGAGCAGATGATTCCATTTGTCAACGGGCTCTATGAGATTGCGTTCTAGTAATTTCCCGTAGACAAACTGCATCTCATCCACGATGCCGGTGCCTTGGTGTGCGTGGAGGTAGAGGTCGGCGTAGCGTTCGCGGAACTTGGCAATCTGCTTTTTGTGGTTCTCTGCAAAGAGATGCTGCTCCCCGATGAGCTGTATGGCGTTCTTGTGGCAGAAGTTGAGCAGCGAGAGTGTCGCCAGGATGTCGTCGTCGGCACGGTGGCTGTTCTGCCCTTCAAGATGCAGCACTTCGAGCAGGTGCACCAGCTTGTAGTGGCGGAGGCGCGGCCGCACGAGGCGGATGTATTTCAGCGTGTCGAAATAACGCGGGCAGAGTTCCTCAAGGACGAGGGAGGGACAGCTGCGTCGCAGGTTGTGGGAGAGGATTTGGTAGTCGTATTCCACGTTGTGACCCACCAGTGTGGCCCCCTGGCAGTAGTCCAGGAACTTCCGCAATCCTTCCTCGCGGGAGTGGCGTTTGCTGTTGCGGTAGACCTCAATCATGGGGTTGGGATGCCCGCCGACGGTCGTAGGAAGCTCTTTGTCGGTTTCAAGGATGATGTCGAAAGGCTTGCCCACCACTTTCCCTTGACGCACACGTACGGCAGCAATCTGAATGATGTCGTCTTCGCGGGGGTTGAGCCCTGTGGTCTCGGTATCGAAGATGACAAGTTCCTCGGTATCGTAGGCGTGTACAAACTCCTGAATATAGGAGCTGTCCGGATGCACAAGGAAATCGGAAGGCAGCAGGGCAAGTTTGCGCAGGTCGCGCATCATGGCGCGTGCTGCGGTATAGGTGGGAGTGATGTTAAGCCCCCACAGCAGGCGAGCCCATGCGATGAAAACCGTCTCGTCGGTGAGCACGCTCAGGTGTGCGATGATGAGCCGCATGGCCGGCAGGGAAAAAAGGTCGGTGCCGCTGATTTTGAAATGAGGTATGCCCATGCCACTCATCACCTCGCCGATGTCGTCGGCTTCGCGGTTGGTGCTGACCAGAATGGCCACACGTCCGTCGGCGTCCATCTCCCCGTAGCGTTTGGCAAAACGGGCGGTGTAGTAGCTTTCCAATTGTGAGTCGCCGACATTCAGCAGGCAGAGGTCTTCGGGGCTGCGCAGGGGCGCATCTCCTGGCTTGCCCGTCCCTTCTTCGGGCGTACACGGGAGTACGCCTTTACAATTCAGGTTGCGTGAGGCGAAGTCGTTCTGCAGGTCGAGGAGATATTTGGGCGAACGGTAGTTGGTGTGCAGATAATGGATGTTGTCTTTGCAGCGATGTTTCAGCGCCTGCAGGGTTTCCAGTTTGGCGCCGATGAACGAGAAGATGGCCTGCTGTTCGTCGCCGAGGTATACAATGGTGGCGTCGGACGCTGCCAAGAGGTCCACCAAGGCGAATTGCAGGGTGTTGAGGTCCTGGACCTCGTCAATCTCTATCCAGGAATACCGATTCCCGCTTTCCTCTTTCATCTTTCCGCTTAAATGCTGGTAGGCGAGTATGAGCAGGTCGTCGTAGTCCAGCAGGTCGTTGTCTTCCTTATAGTGCTCGTAGTTTTTCGCCAAGAGCATCATGTTGGCAGCCGGCAGTTCGGCGAGTACGCTGTAGCGCTGCATCAGGGGCTCGATTTCCTGATAGATGGCGGCAATGTTCTCCTCGTCGAAGGGGCGGCCGAGGACATCGCAGAGTTTCGCCACGCCGCCGGCATGGAACAGCTCTCCGTGCAGCACGAGGTCGCCCCGCATGCCGAGAACCATCTGCTGCAAACCGTGCTGGAAGCGCATCAGTTCGGTGGTGCGGCTGTTGATGTTGAGTTTCTTGCAGAGCTCTTCCTGGATGATGTTTTCCATGTCGCCCTCGTCGATGATGGCGCAGTTGTGGTTGACCACGCCCTCGTTGAAGAGCATCTGGGAACAGAAGCGGTGGATGTTGCCCACGAAGAGGTCGTCGGGCACAGGGTTTCCCGTGCGGTCGGCGATGCGTTGCGCCATTCCCTTGGCGGCGCGGTTGGTGAAGGTGAGGCACAGCATGTCGCGATACTCCACGCCGTTCTCATGGGCGTGAACCACGCGTTCTGTCAGGATGTCGGTCTTGCCGCATCCCGGAGGCGCCAGCACCAGGTGCCGCCCACTGCTGATTTCTATCGCTTCCCGCTGCCACGGGTCGAATTGCCGCTCCTGCATGGATCTTCTTATTTGTTGTCCTGCGATTTCTCAAGCAATTGCTGCAGGGTGTCGAGTTTCTTCTCCAACTGGTCGAGTTTGGCTTTCACGTCGTCGTTGTTGTCGGCGGCGAGGGCGTCGACAAAGATGGAGTTGATGAGCGACATGCCGATGATGCCGCCTCCGAAGAGCAGCAGACAGAAGTAGGTGCGCACGATGTGCAGCCACACGGGGGGCATGCTGCCCGCTACGGCATTGGGTATCTCGTACCAGCCTTCGACGGTGAACATCTGGAACATGGAGTAGATGCCGTCCAGGGGGGTGGAGAAGTATTCCGGCGCCGCCTTGCCGAAGAGGGCGCAGTTGAACATGGCGACGACCACGATGATGACGAAATAGCCGAGCAGGAAGGCTGCCGACTGCCGCAGGGCGAGGCGGAAGCCCATCCAGATCTCTTTGAGGTTCGGGAAGCGCCGTGCGGTGCGGAACAGCTTGAAGACGCGCAGGGCGCGGAAGGCGATGATGAAGCTGTAGTCGGACAGGGCGGGGGTGAAGTAGGTCAGCAGTGCCGGCAGGGAGATGATGGTCACCACGCCGTCAAGCACGTTCCATCCGTCGTGCCAATAGCCCTTGACGCCATAGGCGAAATGTTTCAGAATCATTTCGACAACAAAGAGCACTGTGCAGGCGATGTCTGTCACGTTGAGCAGCGCGGAGTCCAGCCCGCATTCTTGCAGGAAGATGACTGCCACGTTGAGCAGCACCACGAACAGCATGGATTTGTCGTTGAAGAACAGTTTTTTCATGTTTTGCTATTTGATTTCTTTTCCGTTGAGGGTGGCCGAGGCCATTTCGTCGTGCTCGTAGACGAGCTTGAGGGAGAAAAAGGGGGTGGCGCTGTCGAGGAGGAGGCGGAGGAAGATGCGGTCGCCTTCCCAGAGGTTGAGGTCCATCAGATTGGCTTTGGGAATCCATGCGAGGGTGCCCTCGTCGTCGATGCTCATGTCGGGCTCGCCGCGCCAGGCGGTGGCGGTGAAGAGGTGCATGTATTCGTTGGGCCACGTGTCGGAGATGAAGGTGACGATGCCGCGGTAGTGCCACTCGGTGATGTCCAGGCCTGTCTCCTCCTTCACCTCGCGCAGCATGCACTCGTCGGGGCTCTCGTCGGCTTCGCACTTGCCACCCACGCCAATCCACTTGCCGTGGCTGGCGTCGTTCTCTTTCTTGACGCGGTGCAGCATGAGGTAGCTGTCGCCGTTGTCAATGTAGCAGAGGGTTGTCTGTTTCATAATACCAAAAAAGCCCGACGTGTCGGGCTCTTTTCATTGATTCTGTTGTGAAGGAATTAGTCCTCAGCGTTGATGATGGCTTTGTGGACAGCGTTCCAGCCGGCAGCGGTGATACCCCAGTTGTTGGTGGAGTTCTTGTTACCATTGATGCGGACCTTTCTTCTCTTCACTTTTTTGTTAGCATTGATACCCATGGTGTATAATTTTTATTGTTTATTTACTTGATAATCAGTTTGTAATTGGCATGCTGCCCAAAACAAACGTGCTGCAAAGATACACACTTTTTCTGAACCGGCAAAATTTTTTTAACAGAGGGATGTTATTTTCGTTGTGTCAGAAGCGTCCGGAAGCGCCGCCGCCGCCGAAGCTGCCGCCTCCAAAACCGCCGAATCCCCCTCCGAATCCGCCTCCGCGACCGCCGCCGAAGCCGCCGGGGAAGCCTCCGATGAAGATGCCGCCTCCGGGACCGCGATGGTTGTTGCCGTTGTTGTTGAATTGTTCGGGGTGTTTCTTGACGTAGCGGCGGAGCAGGATGAAGGCTACGGCGATGAGCGCGAGGAAGGTGCCGAGGCTGATGAGCGCGGCACGGCGCCCGTCGCGGCGGTACTGTGCGTAGCTGTATTCGCCGGCCATCACGGGTTGGATGATGTCGAGGGCCTTGACGACGGCCTTGTAGTAGTCACCGTCGCTGAGCTGCGGTATCATCTCGTCGTCGATGATGCGTTTGCAGAAGAGGTCGGGCAGCGCGCCCTCGACCCCGTAGCCGGTGGAAATGGCCACGGCGCCCCAGTTCTCGTCCTGGGTCTTGCTTTTGATGAGGATGACGACGCCGTTGTTGAAGTCTTGCTGGCCCACGCCCCAAGTCTGGCCGATGCGTTGCGCCACGGCGTTCTCGTCGTCGCCTCCAAGGGTGGGGGTGATGACGACGAGTATCTGGTTGGAGGTGGAGTCGTTGAAGGCTACCAGCCTTTGCTCCAGTGTGTTGCGCTGCTTGTCGGACAGGATGCCCGAGTAGTCGTTCACCAGCCGGTGGGTCTTCTCCGGCAGCCACCCCGTCTGCGCCTGAAGGGAATTGAGAATTGATAATTGAGAATTGAAAATTATGCTTGCGCAGATTGCAAGTCGCAATAATCTTTGTATCATCTTTCTAATTGTCAATTATCAATTATCGGTTCTCGGTTTAGAAGTCGAATTCCACGTTCACGGGTTCGGCAGCCTCTTCGGGGGCGGTGAAGTAGCCTTTCTTCTCGAAGCCCAGCATGCCTGCGATGAGGCTGGCGGGGAAGCGGCGCAGCTTGGTGTTGTAGGCCTGGACGGCTTCGTTGAATTTGCCGCGCTCGACGGTGATGCGGTTCTCGGTGCCCTCAAGCTGGGTCTGCAGGTCGCGGAAGCCCTGGGTGGCAGTGAGTTCGGGGTAGCGCTCGACGGTGACCTTGATGGTGTTGGCGAGGGCCTTGGAGAGGTTGTCCTGGGCTTTCTGGTAGGCGCGGACCTGTTCTTCGGTGAGCTGCGAGGGGTCCACCTGGGTCTGCTGCACGCCGGCGCGGGCGTTGGTGACCTCGGTGAGGACGCCCTTCTCGTAGTTGGCGGCACCTTTGACGGTGTTGACGAGCTGCGGGATGAGATCCATGCGGCGTTTGTAGACGTTCTCGACCTGGCTCCAGGCCTTGGCAACGTTTTCTTCGTTGGTTACGAGGCGGTTGTTGACGCTGACGCCCCAGAGGAAGATGAGGGCCACGACGCCCACGATGGAGAGGATGGTGATGGTTCCTTTTTTCATTTTTCGGATTGTTTTTCTTCCTTAACGCGGTCGGGAGGGTTTTATTATATTGGAGTGTGATTTTTTGGATTGAGGCGGATTTTTGGCCCCTTGACCCCCGGAAATGGGGTGGGGGGGGTAAACGGTTGGTAATGAGAATGGATGGGATGAAGGATAGGAGAAAGTGGGACGAAATCCCGAAAAAACGCCTCCTATGCTTGTACTACCATTTTCCTATGGTTCTCCTTAGCTTCTCCTATACCGCTTATTAGTTGCTCCTATGATGCTCCTATGTCACCGAAAAATTAAAATTCCGTAAAACTATGGAGCCGAAAAAGGGATGGCATAAAATAAATTTGGTGGATTCATTTTTTCTTCGTAACTTTGCAAATATGTTTTTTGAAAAAATGTTGTGCTGATTTAGAATGATTATGAAAGAAAAGAATAAAGAAATGTCAAACGTTAAACATTAAACACCATGATTAAAGCAAGAAGACTTTTGGCTTTTGCCATGGCTGCTGTTGTAGCTATGGGCGCAGTGTCGTGCGACAAGGACGAGAGCAGTGCATCATCCAACTCAAATAACGGGGCCTCTGGCAATGGCGAGATTACCGCCGGCGACTGGGTCGACCTTGGTCTGCCGAGTGGCCTGCTGTGGGCCTCGCGCAACATCGGTGCCAACCAACCGACCGACGACGGACAGTTCTTCGCATGGGGCGAGACGCAGCCCAAGATGGAATATAGCTGGGAGACCTACGCCTACGGACACAGCTATTCGGAGTTGACAAAGTACTGCAACAACGAAGTTTTCGGCTACAACGGCTACACCGACGACCTGACCACCCTGCAGCCTGGCGACGATGCCGCCACGGTCAACTGGGGCAACGGCGCACGCACGCCCACCATGGAAGAAATCAAGGAACTGTGTGACAACTGCACCAGCGAATGGGTCACGCTGAATGGCGCGAAAGGACGCAAATTCACCGGCACCAACGGCAACAGCATCTTCATCCCGGCCGCCGGTTACATTGACGAGGACGGAAGCAGCGCTTTTTCCTTGGAAAACTATGGCTACTATTGGTCGTCGTCGCTTCGCACCGACGGCTTCTGCAACACTGCATGGGAGCTCGAATTCAATCCGGGTACTGCCCGTCCGTCTAGTTCCAGCGGACACCACCGTTACTATGGTTACACCGTGCGTGCAGTGCGCTCCGCAAAGTAGTGAATCGTGATTTCATGAGTTAGTCTTTTTATTCACTTAACAGCCTCCGGGGAGAGATTCCCGGAGGTTTTTTTTGCTGAAATGCGGTGGGATTCAGGATTGTTGTTGGGCGAAATAGTTTCGTGAGGTGTAAAAACAGGGGCAGCCTGGTATGCCCATGAGCACCGCTGAAATTTTTTTTTCAAAAATGTTTTGTCAATTCAATTATTTGTATTACTTTTGCAATTGAAAGTATTTAAATGTAATACAATGATGAATACTGCAATTGAAAGAAAACCAGCATCTTTTCGCCTCAGAGCCGATCTCTTGGAGAGACTGAGGAGGAATGCCGTTCGTCAAAACAGAACCCTCAACAACTATGTTGAGAGTATCCTGCTCGATATAGTGTACAATGAGCCCAACGACACAACCCATGTCGCCATCGAGGAGGCAATGTCCGGCCGCAACCGCAACAAGGTCTATGCAAGTGCCGATGAGATGATGGGTGACATTCTCAACGACTAGGGATGAAACAGTTACATCCCACCATCCAGTTCAAGAAAGACCTGAAGCGGTACAAGCATCAGCCCAAGTTGCTCGCGGAGTTGAAGGTCCTTTTGGACCTGCTGATTAACGAGCAGCCGATACCCGAAGCGTACTTTCCACATCCGCTTGTCGGCAATTACAAGGGGTGTTTGGAATGTCACATCGAGAGTGATTACTTGTTGATATGGATTGACGACAAGCGAGATATCATAGAGTTGGTGCGACTGGGTACGCACTCGGAACTCTTTGGGAAATAGAGTCTCACATTACTATAAAAATTGGGGCGACCTACTCGAGGTCGCCCCTCTTCACATTAAAAAATAGGGTTGTTCGCTGGATTGTCATGATTTATAAGGTGCTCATGGCCTCCGGCATATGAAAAACCTTTATTGCTAATCAAATTTCAGCTTGGGTAATGCGTTTACAATATCCACCGTCTGGACGCTGACGTTGATAACGCTCAGCAGCAGGTCGAGGATGTATCGCGGCTGGTTGTGTTCGCGAGACCAATCGTTGGCGTCGTTCTTGATGAGCGATTTCTTGTCCTGACTGACGCAGTAGCGTTCCACTATCCATTCGATGGCGCTCTTGCCGTTCACTACATATTCGTAGGCCTTTTCGGGGATATTCTCTATTACGATATTGCCGTTGTAGATGATGGTGCTCTTGTCGGTCTTTGATTTGAAGCGCATCTTGTCCCACACGCGGAAGTAGTCGTAGTCGCTATCATCGCCAGTCACTTTCCTGTCACCTTTTACCACCACATCCGGATAGGGTGCCACAGATTCATAGTTGAGGTGAAGGTCAGCGAGTTTCTTGCCGTATTGGTAGAAGTCCATAAAGTCGTTCAGGTTCTCCACGATGGGAATACGGGGCAAACTCTTCTTTAGGTCGGCAGCAAAGCGGGTGCGGTAGTCTTCTGAGTGCAACAAGCCATAAACGTAGTAGAAAATCATCTCCTTGGTGATATTGCTGGCGTGGTAGCGGCTGCGCACTTCTTTCAGAATCCAATCTGTGATACCGTCTCTGCGGATGTATTTCTCGTCAGTTTCTTCATCGAAGAGGGTGCGTTGGATGTTCTTGTTTTTTTCGTACCAGTAGAGGGGGAAGCTCTGGCAATTCATCATCAACTGATAGTCGGGAAGGCAGTCTGTAATAATGCAAGAGAAACCCTTGCTTGAACCAACACCTGATACACATAATGTCAGATTTTTACTCTCGAAAGAAGGAAATGAGTGTTTCATACTAATGCCACCTCGCTCTATAAAATTAATATCAAAGTAATAATGTTGTTTTAAGAACGGGCGATATAAAGCAACTCTTACATCGTTAGTTAGCGCTTGAACTTTATGTTTATCATAATTCTTGAGCAGGTTTACAGTCCAACTAACTTTTGTGGGATCATTTTTATATTCTTCAGAAGGTTTTGTTTCTAGCATTGTATTGTAATGACTGATCATTGAAGCCATGTTGTTTTTTAGAACTTCTTTTGAATTATTATAAACCCAAACATCACGTCCAGTTGCTACAGCAGGACCATTTAACATGAAAAATGATTTGTTATTCTTATGCAAACGTGTTTCAGGATAAATTGGTATTAACACATCATAGATGCCATCTCTTATATTAATCCAATCATTTTTTTCATTAGGGATGATTTCTTTCCATTCCACATTTTCTATGGAATGAAAATCTTGTATCATTTTTAATTTTTGTTCACGGGTTAGGTAATCGCCGATATCGTGATAGTAAATGGTTGCTTTACCCTTTTTAATAGGATTTTTTACAAGAAGAGTAATGGTAATTGGAGTACGAGTTCCTTCACCAAATACACTGCCATTCTCTTTTCGACGTTGTTCGCCACTTGTTCTTGCATTACCTCGAAGATTAAACACATAGATGGATGTAAATTCATCTTGAAGGCATTTACGCATACCATCTAACGCACTCCCATCTATCCATGCACCATTACTAATATAACAGATTATCCCTCCTTCTTTTATTAAAGAGAGTCTATCGCTTGCCCACCTAAATGCCTTTACATAACTATCATAAATTGATTTTCCTAAATTTGCTGTTGATTTTGCTGAATAACTTTCTGCAATCCTTCTTTCCAATCTAGGATAATACAAGTTTTGCGCGTTGTCATTTGCTGATTTTTGACCTATAGAATACGGCGGATTTCCAATAATCACTCTTATCGGTGCTTTTTTCTGCTTTTTCAACCGTTCTGAGTTTTCTGGGAAGAGCTGTGAGAAAATATCGTTATCGCCGTGTTCGTTGAGCTGGAAGGTGTCGGTGAGGCAGATGCCGTCAAACATCTCGTATTTATCTGGGTGTATCAGGTCGTGATAGACGGCTTCGATATTCACATCAGCAATATAGTAAGCCAGAAGCACAATCTCGTTGCAATGTATCTCGTTGAGGTACTTGCGACGCATATCCTCTTTCTTGATAAGACCGCTTTGCAGCAAGCGGGTGATAAAAGTACCCGTACCCGTGAATGGATCGAGGATATGCACGTTTTCGTTGGTTAGGGAGGTGTTGAACTCGCTTTGCAGAATATCTTCGACCGAGTGAATGATAAAGTCCACACACTCTACAGGCGTATAGACAATACCCAGTTTCTCAACCGTCAACGGGAAGGCTCCTTTGAAAAATTTCTCATAGAGGTTCTTGATAATGGTTTGTTTGGCTTCCAGATTGTCGATATTGCTAACGTTGTTGCGTACCGAGGTATAGAACTTGTCCAATACCGCAGTATCCATCTCCATCCCCTCATTCTCCAGTACTTCCAGCATGTCCTGCATCGAGCGGCTGACGGCATTGTTGTTCACAAACTGGTATTCTTTGAACAGCGCATCGAATACAGGGCGGGTAATCATGTGTTGAGCCAGCATCTCAATGGCCTGTCCTTCATCAATGCTGTCGTTGATATTCTTATGCAGGCCTGCGACAAAACCTTCAAAGTACTGGCGTGCATTCTCGTTTTCTTTGATGAGCAGCGCGATGCGGTCGATAAACTTTTTGGCAATCTCGCCAATCGACTTAGCCCAGTTTTCCCAATACATCTTGTCACCCACCTCCTCGACCAATCGGGCATAGATACCATCCTGAAGGGTGCCAAATCGCAATTCGAGCTGTTTGGCCACCTCCTCGTCGGTCAAATTGACGGCTTTGTCATTTGGACTGCCTTTACCGATGGAGTATTGACCACGAGGCACACCCCCCACTACAATTTTAGGTGGTTTTTTCTTGTTGAGATTAATTTGGTTCACATGGGCGTTGAAGTTCTCGTCATGCGAACGGAGAGCGTTCAAAATTGTCCAAACCACCTTGAAGCGTTCGTTGTCGTTCAACGCCTCTTCTGGCTTCACGTCGTTGGGAACGATGACAGGAATAATGATATAGCCGTAGTTCTTACCCTTGAAGGTGCGCATCACACGGCCAACCGACTGAACTACCTCCACCTCGCTGTTGCGCGGAGAAAGGAACAGCACAGCATCCAAAGCGGGCACATCCACGCCCTCAGAGAGGCAACGAACATTACACAATACACGACACTCGTTGGGGTCGTCGGTCTCCTGCTTCAACCAGGCAATCTTCTCATTGCGAGTGTTGGCATCCATCGAGCCGTCGATATGCTGGGCTTTGATGTTCACCACCTCTTTGCTCTCTTCGGCCGACAGAGTGGATTTGTACTCCTGCCCCACGGCACCGAAGTATTTTGCCATCTGGGTACTGGAGAAGGTGGGATTCTTCTTTGATGGATTGATGGTTTGGCAGAAAGCGACAGCACGGCGCATCATCAATGGGTCTTGCTGCTTGGTGATACCCTCGTCGCCTTTAATGCGTTTGGAAAGGCCGTTGATGCAGCCGATGAGCTTGGTGGCATCGTCGAAGTTTAGTTCTTTCAGTTTGTCTTTCTCCGAGGCCTTTGCGTATTGCTCCTTTATGTTGGTGCGGATGCTTTCGGGGATATCCTCTTCGCTGACGGTCAGCACCAGCACTTTGTAGTCGGTCAATAGCCCTTGTGCAACAGCATCGTTGAAAGTGAGTCGGTGGAACTCCTGACCATACCACTCTTCATCATCCATCGAGCAGAGAACATCGATACGCTCGTTTTCTTTTGCGCGGACCTTGATATTGGCGCTATAAAGGCGCGGAGTAGCGGTCATATAAAGACGTTTCTTCGCCTTGATAAAATCATTCTTATGGACTTTGGTGAAGTTGCTCTCCTCCTTATCTTTCAGCACTACACCTGTGGTACGATGTGCTTCGTCGCAGATAATCAAATCCAACTCGCGTTTGTAGAGGTCGATAGCCTCTTTCACAACGTCGATGCTTTGGTAGGTGGAGAATATGACGGTACGGTTCTGCTCTTTGTCGTATTTCTTCAGTTGTCGCAGAATCTTGCGGGTGTCGGTAGTGGCAGGAACAGCAAGGTCGACGATGCTGGCGTCTTCATCGTCGGCATCCTTCATTTCACGTGTGACCTTTGCATCCGAACAGACGCAGATGGCTCGCATATCGTCAGTTTTGTCAGCCATCCATGCATTCAGCGTTTGACCTAGTAGGGCGATGCTTGGAACCAAGAAGAGGACGAAACCATCCTGCGGAGTCATTTGCTCCATTATCTTCAACGAGGTGAAAGTCTTTCCCGTGCCACAAGCCATAATAAGCTTTCCGCGCTCGTTTTCATTCGTCACAAAGTATTCGTAGGCTTTTGACATGGCCTCCAACTGGTGACGGAGAGGCTTTTTGCCCGGCAATTTGGCTTTTTCGCCCCAAAGACCTTTCTTCAGCTTTTCCCAATCAACAGGAGAAATCTCCAAGTCGTAGAGCGAGATACGGTTAAACGGCTTGCTCAATCCTTGAATGGCCGTTTCTGCGTTCACACCCCAGCGTTTGCGTGAAGTCTGCACCCATACAAGGTTGGAAAACTCGCGTGTTTGGAATGTATCGGGGTCGGTAAAAGTGCGGCTGGCGTTGGACAGGAAACTATCTACAGCCCCTTTGTCGATGGTGGCATCCTCTGCGTAGCATTTGCATTGGATTGCCCAGTAATCGCCATATTCAGTACGGGCAACCAGGTCTATACCGAGGTCTTTCCCGCCGAAGTCCTTGCGTCCGGGAAACTCTTCCCAAAGCCATACTTTTTCAAGATCATTGTATCGTGGGTCTGTTTGGAACCACAATTTCATCAGTCGTTCGAAGTCAGTACCCTTTTCCTTCTCGGTAGTGGCTTTCAAACGAATATCAAAAAGGATTTCGTTTATGGTAGTGGCCATATGTCTGCGTTTGAGGCGGGCTTATCTCTCCGACATGCAGGCAATCACAAAGGGCCTAAAAAAACAGAGACGTGGAACCGTTCAATCTGACTTATCCACGCCCTGAGGCCCTAGGAACTGCCCACTGTTGTTGATAAGTCACGTCCACGCTCTGCAACGCAGACGCTCGCTGACTTATTCACTACAACAGTATCTTGAAATTTCCTAGGTTTCAGGGCCGTATCGAATAATTCGCTCGCGTTCTTAAACTAATCGTTATCTAATTATTTCTGTTTTTATGATGTTTCCGTTTATAATAAACTATTTATTTCGAGCTGCAAAGATACGCATATTTTCTGAATCAGCGGCAATTATTTTGTTTGCGAGTGCGTGGGAATAAAAAAAGTGGTCGGATTCGACCACTTTTATGTTGTTTCTTTTGCGGAGGAGGTTGTTGATTGTCTGGGGGAGGAACCAAGACTTGGTGCCTGTTCCATAAATATTTGCCGATATCGGCAAAAAATTATATCTTTGCAGCATGTTTTTATTGAAAACTTGCCGATAAGATGGGTTCTCAGCCTTCGCGGTGCTGACTGCGTCTTTCGGACAAACTATCGCTCAGCCTTCGCGGTGCTCTTTTCGGAGGAGGTCGTTGACTGTTTTAACGGGGTTGAAGGTGGCGACGGGTACCTCGACGAAGAGGGTGATCCAGTCGGCCATGGCGCCGTTCCAGAGGCCGGGCAGTTCCTGCGACTTGACGGTGAGGGCACCCTTGGTCTTCTTGCTGATGAAGCCCGTCTGTGGGTCGACGAACTGGCGGAGGTCGAAATAGCGTCCGCGGTAGTTCTTGGTGCTGCACACCAGGTCGACGGGGTTGAAGTGGGTCGACGCCTGGAAGATTTTCTCCTGCTGTGGGTCGTTGTGGTTGACCTGTGCCGATTCAACTACCTGAAGACTTCTTCTTCCCTTGGTATCAATGGTGTAGAAGGGACCGCCACCGGGTTCGCCAAGGTTTTTCACCATGCCGCAGATGCGCATGGGACGGTTGAGGAGTGCATGGAGTGTTTTGGCATCGCAACCTTCTGGTACCATGATATTAAGCTCGTCTTTTGCGAAGCGGACGAGCTTGTTGAGAGCCTTTTTGTCGGGACGATTGTCGAGGGTGTGCAGGGCATCGAAGACTTTTTCGCGGAGTTCGAGGAGCATTCCGGCAAGCACTTGCTTGTAAATCACGGTGGTGTGTTTCATCCAGTCGGGCACGACGTTGTCGATGTTCTTGATGAAGATGAGGTCGGCACGTTGCTCGTTAAGGTTCTCAATGAGTGCGCCATGTCCGCCCGGGCGGAAGATGAGGCTTCCGTTCTCGTCGCGAACGGGAATGTTCTGCTCGTCGACGGCGATGATGTCAGTGTAATGTTTTTGTTCAGAGAAGGTTATTTTCAATTTGATACCGAAGGTGGATTCGTAGTACTGTTTGACTTCGGCTATTTTTTTACGGAAGCCCGCACGGTGTTCGGGGGAGATGGTAAAGTGCAGGTTGACAGTGCTGTCAGTATTGCGTGCGTAGAGTGCACCTTCAACGATGTGCTCCTCGAGGGGTGTGCGCTGTACTTCGCCGTAGCGGTGGAATTTGAGGAGCGCTTTGGGTAGGCTGCCGTAGCCGAGGTATTGTTCTTTGAGAAGGAAATTGATGACGGTGGAGTAGTCGCCGCGGTGCAGGTAGTCCTCAATGTCGAGGTCTGCTTTTAACATGCATGCTTTCAGGTCGTTGAAGAAGGCGAAGGAATGGATGTTCTCGAGGAATGTTTTTACCTCGGGGAATTCCTTGCCGAAGTTTCCCGCCACGCCGAAATAGGTGGACGAGAAACTGTAAAGGTCTTTGAACATGCGTGTTGCAGCACCCGAAGCAGGGACGAATTTGAGGATTTTCTTGTCTTTGCCGAGTGTGCGGTATTGTTTTTCATAGCGGGTGATTTCCTTGTCGGAGAGGCAGCGGATGCCGTTGTTGTCGGGTGTCGCTGCAGCATCTAGATGACTTTTTGGGAACCCCTCTTTGAAATGGTCTATCTGTTGCTGCACACGTTCGGGCGAGAGGGAGAGGGCCTGGAGCTGTTCCAGGTCTTTTTTTGTGGGCTTAAAAGTCATGGTCTATGGCGTTTATGTGATTTAAGGGAGCTTGATGACGCGGGTAACGGTCTCGCCGTCGACAAGGCGAGCACTGGTGGATTGGGTGCGGTAGCCGTCGATGACCATCATGGGCGGGGTGTAAGCGGAATCGAGGTGATAGAGAGCGAGTTTGGCCTCAATTTCGATATTGGCGGGAGCGTTGAAGCGGTGGGAGTAGACACCATTGGAGCCGGTGACACCGTGGATATCGATGGAGCCGCCCGTCTGGTGAATCCAGATTTCGGCACCCGAAATTGCTTTTTCCGTGAACGCATCAACCACTTTTACGTCCAGATAGCTGTGGGTATCCTTGTCGCAGCTGGCAAAAAATGTTACGGATAAGATGCTGAAAAACAGCATGGCGGAAAGGATGGGGAGTTTTTTCTTCATAAAAGTATGAATTTTTGGCTTGTTGTTTCTTTTTTTCTTCTTATTTTTGCATGCAAAATTAGTAATTTTTATTTTAACGTTGATGAAAAAAATATATTTTTTGACATTTTTTTTGCTGACAGCTATGATAGGTAATGCACAAACTGCTGAGAAACAGAATGTAATCACCCATAAGGGAGTGAGTGTTAAAATGGTTACTAACTACGGTGACATGGTGCTTTTGCTCTATGATGAGACCCCTTTGCACCGTGACAATTTCGTGAAATTGGTGAAGGATGGCACGTATAACGGTCTTCTTTTTCACCGTGTCATCGAGCATTTCATGGTGCAGGCCGGCGATCCCCAGTCGCGTGATGCCAAGCCTGGCGTGCGCTTGGGTGCCGGTACCCTCGGCTATACCGTTCCCGCGGAAATTAAACCCGGCCTCTTCCATAAACGTGGTGCCCTCTGTGCTGCGCGACAGGGCGATGAGGTGAATCCCAAGCGTGAGTCATCGGCATCGCAATTCTATATTGTTCAAGGAAATGTGTGGTCGGAGGCCGACCTTAACATGATGGAGCAGCGCTTTGGTAAGCATTTTACCGACGAGCAGCGCCAGGTGTATACTACTCTCGGCGGCACCCCTCATCTCGACGGCGACTACACGGTGTTTGGCGAACTTGTTGAGGGAATGGATGTTGTGAATAAAATTGCTGCCGCTCCACGCGACAGGTTTGACCGCCCAGTGGAGGATATCCGTATTATCAGTGTTGAAGTGATTAAATAACAAATAGATAGATGAAAAGTCTTATTGCTCAGTACATCGAAGAAATTAAAGCCACCCATATCGAAAACTTCAAGGACCGGGCGGCAGAGGTGGAACAGTTCCGTATCAAGTTCCTCGGCCGCAAAGGCGTTATGACAGAGCTTTTTGAGAAGTTTAAGACCCTCCCCGGCGACCAGAAGAAAGAGATGGGCATCGCCCTCAATGAGTTGAAGAACGCCGCCATGGCCAAAGTGGAGGAATTCAAGAACTTCGTCGAGGAGCAGCAGGATGTCGAAGACCGTCATGACTTGACGTTGCCTGCCGACTTCGCACAGCGTGGTAGCCGACATGTTTTGTCAGTGACGATGAATGAGATAGCCGATATCTTCGCCCGCATCGGATTTACTGTTGAGGAAAGTGTGGAGATCGAGGATGACTGGCATCTCTTCTCTGCCCTGAATTTCCCTCCCGACCATCCCGCCCGTGATATGCAAGATACTTTCTTCGTGCAGAAGGAAGAGGGCAAAATGGATGTCGCCCTCCGTACCCATACTTCGTCGGTGCAGGTGCGTGTGATGGAAACCCACAAGCCTCCTATCCGCATCATCGCTCCGGGAAGAGTGTTTAGGAATGAGGCGATTAGTGCCCGTGCTCACTGCATCTTTCACCAGGTGGAGGCACTTTATGTGGACAAAAAGGTTACTTTTGCAGACCTCAAGCAGACGTTGCTCTATTTTGCCAAAGAGATGTTTGGTGAAGATACTCAGATAAGGCTGAGACCCAGCTATTTCCCATTTACTGAGCCTTCGGCTGAGATGGATATCTCGTGCAATATCTGTGGTGGCAAGGGGTGCAATATCTGTAAGGGTACGGGTTGGCTCGAGATCCTGGGCTGCGGCATGGTTGATCCCAATGTGCTCGAAGCTTGTGGCATTGACAGTAAGGAATATAGCGGCTTTGCTCTTGGTATGGGTGTGGAACGTATGGCAATGCTTAAATACCAGATTCGAGACCTCCGCCTGTACTTCGAGAACGACCTCCGTTTCCTGCACCAGTTTGACAATATCATCTAATGTCGCTTATCGAAATCAACGATATGCGCTTTTATGCGCATCACGGCTGTTTTGAGGAGGAGCGCCTTATTGGCACTCATTTTCGTGTCGATCTCGCGCTCCATACTGACACCTCAGAGGCGGAAGTGTCTGATCACATAGCAGATACGGTGAACTATCTGGAGGTTTACCAAGTGGTGAAACAGCAGATGGAGGCTCCTTCGCACCTATTGGAGCATGTGGCGCGCAGAGTAGGGGAGACTGTAATGGCACAATTCGCTGCTGTTGATGATGTTACGGTGAAGGTGAGCAAACTGAATCCTCCGCTTGGCGGGCAGATGCAGTCGGTCAGCGTGAGCGTCGAAGTGAGTCGCCGATAGGGTTAGGCTAGCCCGTTGTCGTGGAAGCTATAGTAGTCGGGTTTTCCTGATGGGGCGATGCCAATGATTATGTGCTCCAGAAGTTTGATATCCAGCAGATTTCCTGCTTCTTTGATGCGCTCGGTGAGCGATTTGTCGTCGCGGCTGGGCTTGAGGTCACCTGATGGGTGGTTGTGACACACCATCAAATGCGTCGCCTTGCATTCCAAAGCTCCTCGTAACATGATTCTTATGTCGACTGGGGTGGCGGTTATTCCTCCCATGGAGATGCGTTGCCTCCCTAGCACTTTCCTACGGTTGCTCAGATACACCGCCCAGAACTCCTCATGATCCAGATCGGCAAGCATTCGCACCATGTAATTAAACAGTCCCTGACTGTCGTTGATGACCGGTTGCCTGCTTCCGTTCATCTCTCCCAGCATGCGCCATCCCAGTTCCAGTGCTGCCATGAGGGTTGTCGCCTTTGCAGAACCAAGTCCTTTTATGCCGCTTAATTGGCTGAATTCCATTTGTGAAAGCGTCGTCAGGCTGTTGTCGGCGGAGGTGAGTACCTCCATCGCCATGTCGACGGCGCTTTTCCCTTGTCGGCCGCTCCGCAGCAGGATAGCGATGAGCTCGGCATTGGTGAGGGACTTTTTGCCCTTGTCAAGCATTTTTTCGCGAGGTTTGTCCTCATCGGCCCACTCCTTGAGTGTCAAAGAAAAATTTTCGTTCATATCTAGCTGTAACTCTACAATTTTTGTGCAAAGATACATGTTTTTTTTTGAATTTGCTTTCTATATCATAAAAAATTCTTATCTTTGCACATTCAAAGTAGTGTAATAAAAAAACATAAATTTATAGATAAAGTATGCAGAATAAAGGACTTATCAAATTTTTAGCTTGGGCATTTGCTCTGGTTTGTTTGTTCCAATTGTCGTTTACGGTTGCAACAAATGCTGTTCAGAGCAAGGCGAAAGCCGATGCCAAAAACTACATCAACAGTGAGCAGGTGAAAAAAATGGTTGCTGCCAGAACCAGCGACGCACTCGAAGCACAAATCCTCACGGACTCCATCCAGACTGCCCGCGAAGCTCACTACCTCGACTCAATGGCCTCCGAAAAGGTCTACCTCGGCTACACCTACCGTCAGTGCCAGGGTCGCGAGATTAACCTCGGTCTTGACCTGAAGGGCGGTATGAACGTCATGCTTGAGGTCTCTACCGTCGACGTGGTTCGCGCCCTCGCCGGTAATACCGAGGATCCCCTCTTCAACAAGGCTATCGACAATGCCTTGGCGAAGCAGAAGGTGACCACCAACCGCGATTTCGTCTCCCTCTTCTACGAGGAGATTACCGCCCTCGACCGCAATGTCTCTCTGGCTTCTTACTTCATCAGCGGCGACCTCCGCGACAAAATCAAGATGGGTGACAAGAACGAGGATGTTATCAAAGCTGTTCAGACGGAAGCTTCCGACGCCTATGAGCGCACCTATCAGATTATCAGCAAGCGTATCGATAAGTTCGGCGTTGCTCAGCCTACCATCCAGAAGCTTAGCGCTTCCGAGCGTATTCTTGTCGAGCTTCCCGGTGTGAAGGAGCCCGAACGTGTCCGCAAGCTCCTCAAGGGTACTGCCCAGTTGGAGTTCTGGCAGACCTATGATAATGCTGAAGCTATCGGCTTCCTCGATGCCGCCAACAAATACCTTGCCTCTGTTGCCGACGGTGAGAACGTCGAGCAGAAAGAGGAAGTTGCTACCGAGGAAACCAATGGCGATACCGCCAACCTCGTGGACCAGCTCGCCATTGACGGCGCTACCCCTGCTGCCGCAGCCGAGGATGGGACGTCGATGAAGAATAATCCCCTCTTCTCCAAACTGATGCTCAATGTCGACGAGAACTATCAGCCCCGTCCGGGGCCCGTTGTCGGCTTGGCTCACGAGAAGGATCGCGACGCCATTAGCGCCATGCTTGCCCAGGCTGCCGCCAGAAAGGTCTTCGACTCTCGCACTGTCAAGTTCCTTTGGTCGCCCAAGGCTGACGAACACTACACTGGTGGTAACATTTACACCCTCTATGCCATCAAGGTGACCACCCGTGACGGCGCCGCCCTGCTCGACGGCAGTTGCATCTCCGATGCTCGCCAGGACTTCTCCACCAATGGTAAGAGTGAGATTTCTATGACAATGAATAGCGCGGGCGCGCGTGAGTGGAAGCGTATCACCGGTGAGAATGTCGGCAAATGCATCGCTATCGTTCTTGACGATCTGGTTTACTCCGCTCCCGTTGTCAACGGCGAGATTGCTGGTGGCCGTTCGTCCATTACCGGAGACTTCTCTCTTGAAGAAGCCAAGGACCTTGCCAACATCCTCAAGTCAGGTAAGCTCCCCGCTCCTGCCAACATCGTTTCCGAGGCTGTTGTCGGTCCCTCGCTGGGTCAGGAGTCTATCCATAACGGACTTATCTCCTTCATCCTTGCCTTCATCGTGGTGCTCATCTACATGGTGATTTTCTACAACCGTGCCGGTTGGGTCTCCGTGGCAGCCCTTATTACTAATGTATTCCTTCTTATTGGAGTTCTGGCTTCCATTGGATCTGTGCTGACATTGCCCGGTATCGCCGGTATCGTTCTTACCATGGCTATGGCTGTCGATGGCAATGTTATTATTTATGAGCGCGTGAAAGAGGAACTCCGTGCTGGCTCGAGCTTGTCGAATGCCGTTGAGAACGGATTTAAGAATGCTTACTCCGCCATCATCGATGGCCAGGTGACCACTTTCTTGCTCGGTATTGTGCTGATTATGTTCGGCTCTGGTGCTGTCCAGGGCTTTGCCGTCACCCTCTGTATCGGTATTGTTACCTCCCTCTTTACTTCCATCTTCATCACCCGCTTGCTCATCGATTCCAACTTGAACCACAAGCGCAACATGAGTTTCTCCTTCTCTTTCTCTGAGAACTTCCTCCGTAATGTGCACTTCGATTTCCTCGGCAAACGCAAATTGTTCTACGCTATTGCCGGTGTCGCAATTGTTATCTGCATTGCTAGTTTCGCTGTGCGCGGTCTGAGTTTCGGTATTGACTTCACCGGTGGTCGCACCTATGTCGTCCGTTTCGATCAGCCTGTCAGCGTGCTTGATGTCCGTTCCGACCTTGGCAAACAGTTTGAGGAAGCTCCTGAGGTGAAAACTTACGGTCCCTCGAATCAGTTGAAGGTGACCACCAAATACAAAATCGATCAGGATGGTGATGAAGTGAAGAGCGAAATTGTTTCCAAACTGTATGAAGGTACCAAGGGTCATTTCTCGAAACAGATTACCCTCGATGAGTTCCAGTCTGCCGAGAGTAATCCTCTGGGTATCATTCAGGCTGACCAGTTCGGCAAGGGCGTCGCTCACGACAACCTCATCCACTCCATCTGGGCTGTTATCGGCGGTCTCCTTGTGATGTTTGTCTACATTGGACTTCGCTTCCGCAGCTGGCGTTTCGGTCTTGGCAGTGTCGCCGCTCTGACCCACGATACCATCTTGGTTATTGGACTCTTCTCCTTGCTCTATGGTCTGCTGCCCTTCAACCTTGAGGTTGACCAGTACTTCATCTCTGCCGTGTTGACAGTTATTGGTTACTCCATCAACGCCACTGTGGTTATTTTCGACCGCGTCCGTGAGTATCGCAAGCTTTACCCGAAACGCGACCTGATGACCCATATGAACGACGCAATCAACTCCACTCTTGCCCGTACTGTAAACACCTCTGGCACCACTTTCGTTACTTTGCTGATGATGTTTATCTTCGGTGGTGAGGTTATCCGCGGATTCATCTTCGCGCTCCTCGTGGGTGTCCTCGTGGGTGTCTTCTCCTCTCTCTGCATTGCCTGTGCCGTGGTTTATGAAATCTCTGGCAAAGCTAAAACCAAAGAGTTGGCTCAATAACACGCATATATAATATTATTGATTCAATATTATAAAAAGGAAGCAGCATAGAAATGAGTATAGGTACTCTTATCTTCGTCGTGTTGGCACTCGTCCTGCCTCTCTACTCCAAATACAAGAAAACTCTTGCTGAGGTGGAAGAGGATGGGGCATTTGTAGATGCCGACGATGAGAGTTTCTTCTCGGTAGAAGACCAAGAGTATGAGGAAGAACCTGAAGAAAATGATGCCTATCCTTATTTTACCTATGAGAAAGAATCTCCTGCCCCGGTTCAGAAGCCTCGTGCTTCTGAACCAAGGGCGGAAAAGACTGCCGCCATGGTTGTTGAACAGGATGAGCCCCGTTTCGATCTCCGTCAGGCGGTTATCAGCAAGGTGATATTGGACAATAAATATATTGGAGAAATAAATTAATTAAAATAAACTCTTAACATGTAAACGCAATGAGAATGTTTAGAAAAGTACTATTGACATTCGGACTCTTGCTGATGGCGGAAATGGTCGCCCTCGCTCAAGGAACGATGAAGGGAACCATCATTGACGCCAAGACAAAGGAGCCTCAGCCCTTTGTCAACGTCATCGTCAAGCAAGACGGCAAACAAGTTCATGGCGGTACTACCGACTTCGACGGTGTGTTCACCATCAAGCCTTTGGCTGTGGGTACATACGATGTGGAAGTCTCTTCCGTGGGTTATGCACGCTATGTACAGAAAGGCATCCATGTGAAAGCTTCGGGCTTTACCGTTGTCGATGTCGAACTGACTCCCACAGCCACAAACCTTGATGAGGTTGTGATTGTGGAAAAGAAAGTGCCTGTGATCGAAATCGGCTCTGCCGAACAAGGTGCTCGTCTTTCTAGTGAGGACCTTGCCCGTATGCCGGCCACCTCGGTTGACGGTATTGTCGCCACAGTTGGCGGTATGGGTTATAGCGATGGTGGTTCCGGTACGGCCCGTGGTGAATCTGGTATGGTGACCATGCAGAATGGTGTCGTCCGTCGCGGTGGCGCTGTCCAGCCGCCCAAGGATGCTATCGCTGAGATTCAGGTTATTCTTGGTGGTACGCCTGCCAGCATTGGTGAAGCTATCGGCGGTACCCAGATTATTACCTTGAAACCGCCAACCAGTCAGTTTAAGGGTTTGGTGCGTTGGGAAGGCTACCTTGACTATCGTCTTCTCAACACTCTTCAGGTATACTTGACAGGTCCTGTCTATAAGATGAAAATCAAGGACGAAAACGGTAATGTTACCGGTGACCGCACCTTCCTCGGTTTCCGTCTCTCTGGTCAAGCCCAGTATGAAAAGTCTCCTTTCTATCGTGTCAAGGGTTATCGCTATCAGATTGTCAATGATGAGCTTGTCCGCCAGTTTGAGGATGCTCCTCTTACGTACGATCCTCTGACGGGCAGTGTGAACTACGCAGCGGAGACAAATCTGCGCAGAGGAGACTTCCATGAAATCACTCGCCTTTCTGCAGATGATTTCACTTCGGCAAGTCGTGTCCCCGACCTTCAGTACTATTCTGTGGCTCTCGAAGGCGCTCTCGATTTCCGTTTCTCGGAGTACACCAGTTTAATCCTTACTGGTGAGTTCAGCGCTGCCCACTCCCCCAGTGCTTCCATCTCTCCTCTTTCGATGCCCCTGTCGGGCTCTATGGTAAGCACTTCTCGGAGCATGGCATTGACCGTCGACTTTACTCAGCGTTTCCGTGATGCTGAGTCCTCTGGTGAGGATGAAGCTAAAAGTTCTTCTCCCATCAAGAACGTGATGTACAACATTACTGGTATGGTTCAACGTGGTGTTTCCAAGTCCTATAATGAGAATTTTGGTAGTAGTATTGACGACATCTTCAAATATGGTTACATCGGACAGTTTCTCACCAACAAGGAACCTAACTACGAATTGAAGAAGTACAGCTCTAACGGTATCGAACGTCTGGCTTATGTCCAGAATAACTGGTACGATGTTGTGGAATATGTTCCCGGCAGCGGCTCGAAGTACAACCCCATTCTTGCAAATTACAACGAGCAGCTCTTCACCAGTGACGAGTTCAGCGGAATTCGCAATGCCGGTTATCTCTCAACGATGGATTATATCCGTCAGTTCAAAGGCCTCTACAACGGTGACTCCCCTTCGAGCATCTACGGTCTTATTTCGAACGTTGGTGTCCAGAGTGCCAGCTATGCCACTTCTCAGTCCGACTTCCTCTACTTGCAGGCAAAGGCCTCTGCCGACATTCTTGGACATGAGGTTGAAATTGGTTTCCAGTATGACCAGTCCTGGAGCTCCTCCTACTCGGTGAGCGCCTATGGCATCTGGACACTGATGCGCAACATTGCCAATACCCATATTTCCCAGATGGATGAAGACAATCCTCATGAGAGATGGGTGGGAACGCAGCTTTATGTCGACTACGACCGTCGTCTTGACCCCGACCAACAGACCTATTTTGACAAGGCATTCCGTAAATACCTTAAGGAAAATTATTTTGCGAGCACTTCTGCTTCCGAATTTGAGCGCACGTGGATTGACATCGACCGCTACATGCCTGACGATTTCGTGAAAGCTGGTGGTCTTGACATGTTCTCCTCGGATGAACTCTACAACAGTGGTAACGCTTATGTCTCGTATATCGGTTACGATCATACCGGTGAACTTTACAATGGTTCCAACTGGAGCCTTGACAAGTTCTTCAACCCGACGGATGGCAAGTACCGCTATCTCCCGTCTTTCTCCCCGATTTATGCTGCCGGTTATATCCAGGATAAGTTCTACTTCCAAGACCTTATCTTCAATATTGGTGTTCGTGTCGACTATTTTAACGGCAACCAGTATGTGATGAAAGACCCCTATCTGCTGTATGAATCCTACACTGTTAGTGATATCCGCAATAACACCAGCCTGATTAGCGGCGGTGGTCAATATCTTGAAAATGCCGGCGGCGACTGGGTACCCTATGTGGACCAGGTTTCTGCTGAGCGTGTAACCAAGCCCGTCATTGTGGGTTACCGTGATCCCGAAGGTAAATGGTATAATGCCAACGGTGTTGAGGTCTCATCTCCGAGTTCCGTCAGCGGTGTTTCGGGTAAACCTACCCCCTACTACACCAATAATGGTCTGGATGCTATCAAGAACCGCACTGTGGGTACTAGCGCCTTTGAGCGTTACACTCCCCAGATTGTGGCCATGCCGCGTATTGCATTTTCCTTCCCCATTGGTGAGAAGTCGCAGTTTAAGGCTAGTTATGACATTATTGCCCGTCGTCCCTCCAGTGGTTGGCAGGCTAGCTACGTCAGCTACCTTTTCATGTCGCAGATTTCTACTATTACCAACCCCAACCTGAAACCTGAACGCATCACCAACTATGAGTTGGGCTTCCAGCAGGCTCTTAACGAGAATTCGGCTATTAGCGCTTCCGCTTACTATAAGGAGACTCGTGACCTGATTCAAATTGTCCAGTATGCTGGTGCTGACCCCAATCCTAACTATTACAGTTATGATAACAAGGACTTCCGTACCACTAAAGGTGTTACCTTGGCCTATGACCTCCGTCAGACCAAGAACATCCGTATCAATGCCAACTACACGTTGCAGTATGCTGAAGGTACCGGTCTTTCTTCAACCACGATGACTGAACTTATCAAGGAAGGTTATACCACGCTTAAGATGCTCAACCCCATCGCTGATGACCGTCGCCACGAGTTCAA
This sequence comes from uncultured Bacteroidales bacterium, assembly GCA_900317285.1. Classification (GTDB taxonomy): domain Bacteria; phylum Bacteroidota; class Bacteroidia; order Bacteroidales; family P3; genus Colimorpha. Next base: position 91,007 of record ONGA01000003.1, read on the forward strand.
GGCCAATGTTGACTTCCGCTATGCAAGCGGTCCCAAATACAATGGTCCTGTGATTACCCGCGTTGTGACTGACAAGGCAACTGGTGAAAAGCGTAAGAAAGAGATCAAACTGCTTGAGAACTTTGGTATCAACTTCATGGCTGTTGCCCAGTCGGGTCGCCCCTATACCAAACAGCTCTCCAATTCGCAGGCTACGATTGTCGGTAGTTACCGTGGCGCCCGTCTGCCGTGGGGGTTCTATTTCAATGTGATTGCCGACAAGGTGTGGCCCATCAAGGTGGGTAAGCGTGATACTTATCTCTCTGTTGCTCTCACGATCAACAACCTGTTTGATATCCGCAACGTCCTTGGCGTCTTCCCCGTTACCGGTAACCCGGAAGACAATGGTTACTTGACCGATCCCGAATCGCAGCAGGTTATCAATGCCTATCTCGATCCTCAGGCGTTCCGTGACATCTACTCCATCGTTCTTCGTAATGGCACCTGGAATTATTCCAGCCCGCGCACTTTCAAATTGTCTCTGACCTATAACTTCTAATCCTAACGCGTAAAATATTATAGATATGAAAAGTATATATAGCAAATTAGTTTTGGTCTCTTTGCTTCTTGTCTCCCTCTCGGGTTCGGTCTACGCCCGTGAGTGTATAGAGTGCAAGAGAACCAATGCGAAACACGCTGTTGTGAAGAGCAAGGCCGCCGCATGTAAGCGTGCACAGAGTACGGCTGAACTCAACATCAACAATGTCCGCGCTTTGATTAACGGCTATGGCAATATGTGGTACGATGGTAGTGTCGCCCAGTATCACTTGCCGAAGAATAACAACACATGCCCGTTGTTCTGTGCCGCACTTTGGATTGGTGGTACCGACGTCAATGACCAGCTCCGTATTGCTGCTCTTCGCTTTGGTTCTGAAGGTGACGATTACTGGCCTGGTCCTCTGAAGATCAATGGTACTGCTACCATCACCCCCGAGGTTTGTAATTATTACGACCAGCACTGGATTATCACCAAGGCGGAGGTGCTCTCCCTGATGGAGCATTTTTCCTATGGTGACTCCACGGTAACCCGTATTTCTGACCCCAGTAGCGATATCACCGATGTTATCCGCAACTGGCCTGCCCATGGTCATGGTGATGACCTCACCAGCTATTTGGCACCTTTCTTTGATGCTGATAATGATGGTGTGTACAATCCTGATCAGGGAGACTATCCTTATTATGATTTCGAGAATAAACTTTGCCCCCGTACACTCAAGGCTCTCAATCCCGACAAAAACATTGTGGCTATCCCCACGCGTGAGACGAGAGAAAACATTGTCAAGGGTGGTATTCTTTCCGACCAGGTGCTGAAAGGTGACCAGACCATTTGGTGGGTCTTTAACGATATGGGTAATACCCATACCGAGACTCAGGGTCAGCCTATCGGTCTCGAAATCCGTGCCCAGGCATTTGCTTTCTCGACAAATGACGAGATTAACAACATGACCTTTTACTCGTACGAGATTATCAACCGTTCGACCTATGAATTGCGTGAGACCTACTTCAGTCAGTGGGTTGACCCGGATTTGGGTTATGCATGGGACGACTATGTGGGATGCGATGTGCGTCGTGGTCTTGGCTATTGCTACAATGGTAAGGCTACTGATACTCCTGGCTCCGGTTCCTATACTGGCATTCCCCCCGCAGTCGGTATTGACTTCTTCCAGGGACCCTACATGGATGCTGACGGCAAGGATAACCCCAAGATCGATATTCCTTGGATTAAGGACCATGGTTCGGCTCCTCTTCAGCAGCTGCTTGCCACATATGCTCGTACAGACTCCCTTGGTCGCTTCGAGTATGACACGATTGCCCTCTCCTATGACGCTGACAAGTTCTTTGCTATCGACCCCATGAGTTGGTATAATCCTAAGAACCATCCTGGCGATAGAATTGGAAACTGCGCTATCAATGGTGTGAACTTTGGTAACAACATTATTGATGATGAACGTTTTGGTATGCGTCGCTTTGTTTATTATGACAACGGCTCTTCTTCCATCAATGGTGAGCCCTCCAAGGCTAGTGACTACTACAACTATTTGCGTGGTTACTGGAAGGATAACCGCCGCATGAAATTCGGTGGCAATGCCATCTCCAAGGGTACTACTGATTACGAGTGTGACTTTATGTTCCCCGGTGATAGCGACCCGTGGGATTGGGGTACTGATGGTCAGGATCCCGGAGTGGACTATGGCTCCCGTGGTTGGACAGACCAAACTGCTGGTAACGACCCGAATGACCGTCGTTTCATGCAGTCCGCAGGCCCCTTCACTCTGAAGCCCGGTGCTTTGAACTACATTACTGTGGGTATTCCTTTTGCGCAGGCTACTTCTGGCGAGCCTTGGTCTTCTGTAGAGATGCTCCGTCAGATTGATGATGTTTGCCAGGCTCTGTTCGAGAACTGCTTCAAGGTGCTGGATGGTCCCGATGCTCCTACACTGACTGCTCAGGAACTCAGCAACGAGATTATTCTGTATCTCACCTATGAGAATCCTCAGTCGAACAACTATGGCGAGTCTTATTCCGAATTGGATCCCTCCATTGTTTCGTCCTACTACGATGAGGAGTTAGATAGCCTCATCTCTTATCCTCAGGATGCTCTTAAATATAAATTTGAGGGATATCAGATTTATCAGCTGGTCGATGCAAATGCTTCTATCGCCGATATTAATGACCCCACCAAGGCACGTCTTGTCGCCCAGTGCGATATTGAGAACTACTATGACACGCTTATTGGTACGCGTGTTGCTTATCTCACCTCTTCGGGAGATACTGCATACAAGATGAATTATACGGTTAACACCAATCCCACTCTGCCGATTGGTACTTTGGTTAACTACACCACCAATTCCGCTACTGGTATTCTTTCTGGTGAGGTGATGGTGCAGGGCGCGAACAAGGGCATTCAGCATGTGTTCCGTATCACTAACGACCAGTTTGCTACAGGATCCACCTCTAAACTTGTCAACAACAGGGAATACTACTTTATTGCTGTTGCCTATGCGCACAACAGATATAAAGAATATTCGCAGACCGATGCGTCGTATCTGGATGGACAGAAAGAGCCCTATCTTGCTGGCCGCAAGAATGAACGTGGCGGTAGTATCACTCCCATTACCGTAATTCCTCACAGTCCTGCTGCTGAGGATGGTGGTAAAGTGGCTCAGGCTGAATTTGGTCTCTGCCCCAATGTCATTCGTCTGGGCGGTTATGGTAACGGTGGTTCTATCCTCCGTCTCTCCGAGTCGTCCATTCAGGAACTTATGGGTGCTCCCGGTCAGCCTGGTATGGCTCCCGGCACGCTGACCGATGGCATGAACTTCACTACGGGTATCGACGCTAGCAAGATGACTAACCCCTGCATCATCGCCAACCCGATGTATGAAGAGAACTATGGTCCTATCAATGTTCGCGTTATCGACCCGCTCAAAGTGCATGAAGGTCGTTACAATATCCTTATCGCCAACGCTCATCGCGATGCCAATAAGAACTGGGTGTGTGATAACACCTTGGGTATTGACTCCACAACTCGTTGGTGCATTGTGAGCGAAGACCCCACCAAACATTTTGACTCTGTGGTGGAGAATGGTGTTACCAAGTATATTGATACCATTTGGTCCGACTTCCTCCTCTCCCGTTACAATGAGCAGCTTTTCCTCGACCTCGGTCTTGCTGTTACTTTGGTCAATCCCAAGAAGATTGCCTCCGACATGAATTATGTTACGGGTAAGGGCTATTATGGCGGCTATGTCAGCAAAGGTGCACTCATCGGTTCAGAGAGATTGTTCGCCGATGACCACAAGCAGTGGCTTTCTGCTGTCTCCGATAACGATGCAAGTGTGTTGACCAACTGGATTCGTTCGGGCGCACAGTTTGCAGGTAGCACTTATAAGAACTTTATCTCAGGCTCTACTCCCTATTCTTTGAGCGAACCTTACCTCGACGAGGACTTCTTCAAATCCACCGAGGGTCGTGGTACAGCTCTTGAAACTTTCCCCATGGATAAGGAACAGGTGTTTGAAGGTGTTGTGGGCGGTACATGGGCTCCGTACAATTTGGTCTCCCGCCTGCCGTTCCATCCCGGTTTCAACCTCTCCTACTATATGGCAAGCGATGACACTCTTCAGGCTTACGGTATCAACAAATACAACCTCCAGCGTCAACTGATGGCTGTTAAGTATGACTATTCATTTAATTTTAATGATATGTCTAATCTGCCCAGCGTCCGTGTGGTCTTCACATCGGATACTTCCAAGTGGACCCGTTGTCCGGTTATTGAGGAGTGTGACGATCACACCCAGTCGGAAGGCAATGCCCGCCGCTTTAGCGCTCGTAAGCATGCTTCTGTCAACAAACTTGGTAAAACCAAGGCTGAAATGATTGCCCAGGGTCTCTCCTTTGTTGCTGGCAGTGTCGACGACCCCGAATACATCGCTGCCAATGGTATGGGTTGGTTCCCTGGATATGCCATCAACACTGTCACTGGTGAGCGTTTGAACATCATGTTCGGTGAGGATTCCCGCTATGCACAATACAATGGTGCTGATATGATGTGGAACCCCACCAGTAACTCTGTCGAGGGTGTCGACAACTATGTCTTTGGTGGCCGCCACTACATTTATGTGATGAACGCTACACGTCATCCTTACTACAACCTTGCTTTCCCCGGCGGCTCCATTCGTATGACCCAGTATGTCACGCCTTCTTATGACGCTGGCCGTTGGGCAATGAAGATGCTTGGTACCGCCGACCGTATCATGAGCCAGACTCTGACTCTTGGTATGCCGGCTCTGCGCCACGGTATCGTTATGCCGTTGAACAATGAGCAGGACCACATCCCCGCATGCGACTCGCTGGCACTGCTTTATGCCTCTGTCGCATGGGTCAACATGCCTTTTGTCAACCCTGCAAGCATTACTGGCAATACCAGCAGTTCCTCTTGGAATCCTATGCAGATTCCGTGCGACGTGACGGTTAATATCGATGTCCGTGCCCCCTATGGTACCTATATGTCGAGCAACCACACTTCCTCGACTGATGTCGGAATGTCCGCTCCCAAGAACATTGAGATGCCTGCCTATCAGTTCGTGCTTAATCCTTCCGATGCTGTCCTTGTGGGTCTTGCCACTTCGTCCAACGCTCACCAGGATTACATCGATTCCCTCCTCGGACAAATCAATGTGGTCCCCAACCCGTACTACAGCTATTCGCAGTACGAGACCAGTAGCCAGCTCGAGACGAAGGTTCGCATTGTCAACCTGCCTACCGGTATTGAAAACGGTCGTCCTCAGGGCTGTCTGATTCGTATCTACACCGTCGACGGTACTCTGGTCCGCACCCTCGGTCCCACTGCAGTTTCTCGCGAGGTGACCACGGGCCACTATGCAGAGAGCACCACCGTTGACTGGGATCTCCACAACCAATCCGGTATCCCCATCGCTGGCGGTATGTATCTGATACATGTCAGTGTGCCGGGTATCGGTGAACGCGTCATCAAGTGGTTCGGCACGATGCGTCCTGTCGACCTTAACTCTTTCCAATTCTAACAGTGTAAGATAACAACAAAAAATTCACAGAAATGAATAGAATATTAAAAATATTTGCTGTAGTTGTGATTCTCTCGGCGCTTACTGCCCCTGCCGCGCAGGCTGGCAATGATCAACGCCGTGGAACGGCCGGCGCCTCGGAATTGCTTATCAATCCCTGGGCTCGTAGCACTGGTTGGGGTGGAGTTAACATCGCCAATGTACGTGGTATCGACGCTATGTTCAATAATGTGGCAGGCCTCGCTTTCCTCGACAATATCGAAGTGAGTTATACGAACACCATGCTTTATGGCGGTCGCAATGGCCTCTCCAGTGGCGCTACAATCAACACCTTCGGTCTCGGTATTCGTGTTTTCGATGCCGGTGTCCTTGGTGTCTATGTCATGTCGATGGGCTTCGGTGACATTGATATTACGAAATATGATAGCCCTGAGTTGGGTACTAACGGTACCTTTTCGCCGAGCTATATGAATATCAATGTGGCTTATTCCCATAGTTTCACCCGTAGTATTCATGGCGGTATCAATATGAAGGTCGTTACCGAGAGCACCGACAACGTGTCGGCTTCTGGTTTCGCCATCGACGCTGGTATCCAGTATGTCACGGGTGAGTTCGACGAGTTGAAGTTCGGTATCGCTCTGAAGAACTGGGGACCCTCCATGTCCTTTGGTGGTACGGGTCTGTCCCTTCAGATGGTAGGCGTCGGCGGTAACAACTTTACTGTCGAAACCCGCGCTGCAGAGATAGAGCTCCCCACCTGTCTCAATATAGGTCTGTCCTATGACTTCCTTTTCGAAAAATGGGACCAGCGCCTCACTATTGCGGGTGCCTTTACCTCCAATGCTTTCTTGCGCGACAATTACACTCTCGGTCTTGAGTATGCGCTGCTGAACATGTTCCAACTCCGTTGTGGTTACATTTTCCAGCCTGGTCTCTGGAACGACGATGCCGCCACCGCTAACAACGGTTTCTGCGCCGGTGCTTCGGTGGACATCCCTCTGTCGAAGAAAGAAGGCAATAAGACTGGTATCTCTATCGACTATTCCTATCGCACGGCCGACCCGCTCAAGGGCACGCATGCCTTTGGCGCCACGCTGCGCTTCTAATCGGATAGAAGAGACATGATCCTTGTTGGGAAAGGCTTTTCTGAAGCCTTTCCCACTTTTTAAAACCCAATAAAAACGTATCAAGATGTCAGAAATCAAATATTACAGTGAAGAAGGTCTCCAGAAGCTGAAAGACGAGCTGCATCAGCTAATCGCTGTCGACCGTCCTGCGGCATCGGCAGCCATCGCTGAGGCTCGCGACAAGGGCGACCTCTCGGAGAATGCTGAGTATGATGCGGCTAAAGAAGCTCAAGGACACCTTGAGGCACGCATCTCGAAACTTCAGGAACTGGTAGCAAACGCCCGTTTGCTCGATGAATCGAAAATCGATACATCGAAAGTGTTGCTGCTTTCCATTATTACCATTCGTAACACGAAAAATAATATGAAGCAGACCTACACGATTGTTCCTGAAAGCGAGGCAAACCTCAAGCAGGGTAAGATTAGTATCACCTCTCCCTTTGCCTCGGCATTCCTCGGCCATAAAGTCGGCGATATGGTCGAAGTCAACGTCCCCGCTGGCAAAATGACCTTTGAACTCACCAAAATCGAACGCTAGTTCACAATTAAACCTTAATTCACATTATGGCAAGTATATTCTCAAAAATCGTTGCAGGCGAAATTCCCTGTTACAAGGTTGCCGAAACCGACCAGTTCCTGGCTTTCCTCGATATTAACCCTGTCGTACGTGGGCATGTGCTCTGTATCCCTAAGAAAGAGGTGGATTATATTTTTGACCTCGACGACGAACTGTTCTGTGACCTTCACCTTTTCGTCAAGCGTGTTGCCAAAGGGCTGAAAAAGGTGTGCCCCTGCATCAAAGTGGGCGAGGCTGTGGTAGGTATCGATGTGCCACATGTGCATATCCATCTGATGCCTCTGAATAAGCCTGGCGACCTGAACTTTGGCCACCACGTGGAGATGTCTCCCGACGAGCTGAAGGTTCTGGCTGCCGAAATAGGCGCTGCTATTGAATAATGTGGTTAAATGCCCTGTATTGGGCACCTTTTATTAATATTGCCACTGTTTTTGGTGCTCGAACTTTCTTAAGGACTGTTAAAAATATCATTTCTTCAAAAAAAACTTTGTCAGTTTAAGAATTAGTTGTATTTTTGCACCCGAAACGAGAACAAAAAAATAGAATAAAATAAAACGTAACACGTTATGTATCTGACAAAAGAAAAGAAAGAAGAGATTTTTGCCCAGTATGGCAAATCCGCAAAAGATAGTGGTACTACCGAGGCTCAGATTGCCCTGTTCACCTATCGCATCCAGCACCTCACCGAGCTGATGAAGCAGAACAAGAAAGACCAGGTCAGTGAGCGCGCCCTCGTCGGTCTCGTCGGCAAACGTCGTCGTATGCTTGACTACCTGAAAGAGAAAGACATTGAGCGCTACCGCGCCATCGTCAAACAGCTTGGCCTGCGTAAATAATCGTATCAGGCTGCTCACAACCAAGAAGAAAATAGTTTTTCATATTTATTTGGTTATGGTTGGGTTTCCCCAGGTTCTCTGGGGAAACCTTTTTTTAGTCCATTGCTCGCTGCTCCTCATCTGAAAAGTTTCGCCGGTTCAAAAAAAAATCTTATCTTTGCATCGTCAATTTAAACAATGGTAAAAATGAAGAAACTGGTATTCCGTTTGATTTCCGCAATCATGCTTGTCGCTGTTGTCGCCTGTGGGCAGCAGAAAAAAGAGAGCGACATGAAATTCCGCCCGCTGGGCAGCACCGGTCTGATGGTGAGTGAAATCAGTATCGGCTGTGGTGGCTTCGAGAAGCTCGACAGTGCAGCATCGCTCGAGTTGATGACCATGGCACTCGATAGTGGCATGAACTATATCGACATCTATGACGCCAACCCCAAGACACGTTCCAATATTGGATATGCGCTGCAGGGACGTCGCGACGAGATGATTATCCAAGGCCATATAGGCACCGTCTGGGCTAACGGACAGCATACCCGGACCCGTGACCTTGACTCGACACGTGTCGGCTTCGAGGACCTCCTTGCACGACTCGGCACCGACCACATTGAGGTGGGCATGATTCATATCACCGACAGCCACGAAGAGTGGGATGAGTTGGAAGGGAGCCCCTTCCTTGACTATGTTTTCCAGTTGAAGAAGGAAGGGAAGATCAAACATATCGGCGTCAGCAGCCACAATGCCGAGGTGGCGCTGCGTGCCGCCAAGAGCGGCTGGATAGAGGTCATCATGTTTAGCCTCAATCCGGCGTTCGACCGTCTGCGTGGCGGCGCCATCCCGTGGGAGAAGGGTGCCATGGAGAACCTGCAGGGCGGCATAGACCCCGTGCGTGTGGAACTCTATGACTATTGCGCCACGCACAGTATCGCCATTACGGTCATGAAGACTTTTGGCGGCGGTGGTCGTCTCCTCGACGAAAAAGCTTCGCCCCTGGGCGTGGCCTACACCCCCGAGCAGTGCATTGCCTACTGCCTCTCCAAGCCTTGCATCAGCACCTGCATCCTCGGTATCGACAACCTCGACGAGCTGAAGCGCGACCTCCACTGGCTCCATGCCACCGAGGCCGAAAAGGATTACTCGAAAGTGGGACCGCGTGCCGCTGCCGACAAAGGAGGCGACTGCACCTACTGCAACCACTGCTCTCCCTGCTCGGTAGGTATCCCTATTGCCAAGGTCAACGAACTGCTCGACAAGGCCGGGCGCGACGGCTTGACCTCTGAACTGCAGGCCCAGTACGATGCCTTGCCGCATCATGCTGGCGAGTGCACCCACTGTGGCGCCTGTCTCAGCCGCTGTCCATTCGGCGTCGACATCCCCGGTCAGATGGACAAGGCCAAGGAGGTGTTTGGGAAATAGAACCGCCACCCGAAGGTGGCGGTAAAGGCTATGCGTTAAGTATCGGCTGGCGCCTTTTTCTCACACTCACACAACTGCTATATCATTTGTCGATACTCACTAGGTTGTACTTTCTGGTACCCAGCCCGATGGCTTCGGCGTGCTCGATGGTGTGGATGCCGTGCTGCTTGTCGATGCGACTGAGCAGGTCGGTGGGATCGTTGGTGGCGGTCACCTCCTGGTTGTTGATGATGTCGATGCAGGCCTGGTCGAGAGCCACGGGGTCGGTGCTGGCCAGAATGCCGTAGTCCTCAAGCTTCACAGGGGCGGGATGGTCGACACAGTCGCAGTCGATACTCATGTTGTTCATCACGCTGATGTAGATGATACCCTGCTTTTTCTGGAAGTAGTTCGTCACAGCCTGAGCCGCTGCTGCCATGCTCTCGAGGAATCCGTTTTGGTCGCCGATGAACTCGGGTGTCCAGAGCTTGGCGATGTCGAGCACTTCCATCTTGCCGGAGGAGTGTATATAGGCTTTGCCGTTGCTGCTGGCGCAACCGATGGAGAGGTTCTTCAACGCTCCGCCGTAGCCACCCATGGGATGTCCCTTGAAGTGGTTGAGGGCAATCATGAAGTCGTAGTTGGCCATGTGGCTTCCCACGATGTCGTACTTGATATGTGTGGAGTCCACCACGGGGATACGTATCTCGCCCTCTTCGTCCATGATGTCCACCCTGAACAGGGGCTTGAAGCCGTGGCGTTCGATAACCTTCCAGTGGTTGGCCGAGGTGGTGCGCTCGTCTTTCTCGTTGCCGGGGCCGCTGCTATAAGCCGTGTTGCACTCCACGATGGTGCCGTCGACCAGCATCACGAGGTCTTTGATGAGCTCGGGCTTCAGGTAGTTGGGGTTGCTCCCCTCGCCGGTGGAGATCTTCACTGCCACGCGGCCCTTGGCGTCCACTCCCAATGCTTGGTAGATTTTCACCAGCGCCTCGGGGTTGATGTCGCGGGTTATGTAGACGGTTGCGGTCTCCTCGCTGACGGTTGTTGTATCCTCGACGGGAGTTTCCTGTTTCTGCTTGCAGCCCACGAAAACCATTGTGGCTGCAAAGATAGCTATCAAAGTCTTTTTCATTGTGTTATTTTGTTTGTTTGATAATTTTGATTGCAAAAGTACGCTTTTTTTTGACATGGTACAAAAAAAAAGCTCTCGTACAAACAGCCGTCGCAGAGAATCATGCACCGGCCTGCATGTCGCCGACCTTCACTTTCGGGTGGTGGTACTGGTTGTCTTTTAGGGTGGGTTTGCGGTTGAGTTCGACGGCCTGCTGTGGGCAGAAGTGAACGCAGGCGAGGCATTGTGTACAGTCGTTGCCGCAATGGGCTTTACTGTCGGTGAATGTGATATTGTCCTGCGGGCAGACATCTTTGCAGATGCCACAGGCGATGCACTTGTCGACGTTTACAGCCGGGGTGAGCATGGGCAGCGTGCGGCGCTGCACAGCGGGGAGGGCACACAAGGCTCCTGCCACCCCCCACCAGGCATAGTGGCAGCGGCGCACCCCGGCGGCGATGTCGGCGGCGATGCGTTCCAAGCGTCCGGCATAGCGGTCGAACTTCCACACCTGGTCGTTGGGGTTGCGGCCGAAGCCTACGGCGCTGTTGTCGGGCACACGTATCTTGTGGCTGTAGGCAACATCTATACCTTTGGCAGCCAGCATCCGCCGCACCGTCCAGATGGCATTGCCCGCTTGAGCGCCGCAAGGAATGACAATGAAGACGTATGCATCATTCGGCAACCGCAGACGCGACAGCAGATCGGTCACCGCACGCGGCGCGTTGAACCAGTAGCAGGGGAACACAAGACCTATCCGCCTTTCCTGCGACAGGTCGTGCTTCACCGCCAGGCCTAACGGCATCACCTGCTCGCCAAGCCTCTCTGCCAACTGGCGGCTGATGGCCAGGCTGTTCCCGGTGCCCGAAAAATAGAGTATCATGGCTTAAATGTTTTTGCCCATTTCGTAGGCTTCCTGCAGCTTGGCATTACCTGCAATCTCGTTTGGGGCACCCATGCCACCGCAGAAAAGGTGGCCTTTGAGCGACGACTTGCCGAAGCAGTCAATCCAGCCCTGCAAGCCGCTCTCGGCACGCACGGGGACGTGTGCCTCATTCTCGAAGGCGGTGGTGAGCAGGTAGATGTCGCGGAAGCGATAATCCTTGGTGTACATGGCGTTCATGCGGTCGATGAGAGTCTTCATCTGACCGCTCATCTCGTAGTAGTAGATGGGGGTGGCCCAGCAGACGACATCGGCGTCGAGGACGCGCTCCATGATGGCGGGCACATCGTCCTTGAAGATACAGGCGCCCGTCTGCTGGCACGAGAGACAGCCGACGCAGAATTTTATCTCTTTGCCGCGCAACGAGATAAGCTCCACCTGATGCCCTGCGGCTTCAGCACCGCGGGCAAACTGCTCCGCCATAGCGTGGCTGTTCGAGCCCGGACGGAGACTTGTAGATATTACGACAACTTTCTTCATGCCGGAATGGTTTTATAGGTTCTTGTTAAAGAAGGCAGCCAGCGTGTCCCATGGGATATAATTGTTTGAACCACCGTCGTAGAGGTCGCAATGGGTGGCGCCGGGGATGATGAGCAGCTGCTTGTTCTCGGGGTTGGGATTGGGCTTGCCGACGAAATTGTAGCCTTCGGCTTTTCCTTCCACCATATAGTGGTAGGCGGCTTCGCCAAAATAGCGTGAATGGGCCTCCGCACCGTGCATCACGAGGACGGCTGAGCGTATCTCGTTAATGTAGTAAAGGAAACGGGCATTGGCGTAGGCCTGGGTACCGATGGTGCGCCAACCGTCGTTGCTGTTGCCGCTGCGCTTGTGGTAGCCGCGCGGAGTTTTGTAGTAGGCATGATAGTCTTTGACAAACTGGGGTACCTCCTCAGGTAGCGGGTCAATGACGCCGCCGGCCATCGCCATCGGGTCGGCGAGGCGCTGCTTGCCCATCGCCTCGCGGGCAGCGTGGCGCGACTCCTCCTTGTCCTCACTGTCGTAGTAGCCGTTGCCGCTGATGCGGGTCATGTCATACATTGTGGAGGCAACTGTGGCCTTGATACGGGTGTCGGCAGCGGCAGCGTTGAGGGCGATGCCGCCCCAGCCACAGATGCCGATGATGCCGATGCGCTCGGGGTCGACATTCTCCAGTTTGGAGAGGTAGTCGACGGCAGCCATAAAGTCTTCGGTGTTGATGTCGGGCGATGCCGTGCGGCGGGGTTCACCGCTGCTTTCGCCAGTATAGGAGGGGTCGAAGGCCAGCGCCACAAAGCCTCGCTCAGCCATCCGCATGGCATAGAGTCCGCTGCTCTGCTCCTTGACGGCACCGAAGGGACCGCTCACGGCGATAGCCGCCAGTTTGCCTTTGGCATCCTTGGACGTATAGAGGTCGGCGGCCAGCGTCAGCCCATACTGCGTCTCAAACGTCACCTTGCGGTGGTTCACCTTCTCGCTCAGCGGGAACACCTTGTCCCACTCTTGAGTCAGTTCCAATTTTGTCATAGTCGTTTCTTTTTGTTCGTTTGTTGTCGTCTGGTGGCACGCTGTCAGCACAGCGCCGAGCAGCATGGCCGCTAATAAGGTCTTTTTCATTTGATTTAGGGATTACATGGTTGTTCTGCTCCTTTGGCCGAACGCTCAGCAACAGATGCGGGTTTGGCGCAGCTGCTCTTTGCGGGCCGAGGGGATTATCTCTTCGTGGTAGAAGTAGTTGACCACCACCGGGGGCTCGCCGTGGCGGGCGTGGGTGGTGTCGTCGTTGCGTACGTAGCGCAGGCCGCGGTCGGCGCAGAAGTGGCTCAGGTCGGCGTTGAGTTCGTGCCAGTAGGTGCGGTCTTTGCGGGTGTAGATGTCGTGGTAGAGGGTGTCGAGCCTGGGATGGTGTTCATGCACCCACTGCAGTATGCGCCCTTTGTAGTCGCCGCGCAGGTTGAGATTCTCCAGCCACACGAGGTTACACTGACCCTTGGCGTGTTCGATGATGGCCTCCACGTCGGTGATGCCGGGGAAGATGGGCGAGATGAAGCAGGTGGTGTCGATGCCGGCCTCGTAGAACTGGCGCATGGCCTCCAAACGGCGTTCAATGCTCACGCCGCGGTCCATCTCGCGACGGAATTCATCGTCGAGGGTGTTGATGCTCCAACTGACGCGGGCGCCGGGGAATGTCTTTATCAGGTCGAGGTCGCGCAGCACGAGGTCGCTCTTGGTGGCGATGCTGATGCGTATGCCGCTGCCTTGAAGCTGTTCCAGCAGGGCGCGGGTGCGCTTGTATTTGGCCTCGCAGGGCTGGTAGCAGTCGGTCACCGAGCCGAGAAAAGCCTCCTTGCCGACATAGCGCTTGGCGTTCTTGATGTCGGGCCACAGCTTCACGTCAATGAAGTCGCCCCACGGCTCGGGGTGGTTGGTGAAACGTTTCATGAACGAGGCGTAGCAGTACTTGCAGGCGTGGGCGCATCCCACATACGTATTGACCGAGAAGTCGCTGACCGGCAGGTTCGACTTGGTCATCACACTCTTGACGTCGATTTCTTTGATTGTCATAAAAAAGTTAGTTTATATGAGCGGTTTTTTGATTGATTTCGCGAATCACCTTGGCAGGTGTTCCGGCCACGACCATATTGTCGGGCACGTCCTTGGTGACCACGCTGCCGGCGGCGACGATGGCGTTCTCGCCGATGGTGACACCGGCCAGTACCTTGACGTCGGCGCCCAGCCAGGCGTTGCGGCCGATGACGATGGGCTTGGTGAGCAGCGTGTGGCGCGCGGCGGGGTCCTCAGGGTGATACTCGGTGGCCAGCACACAATGGGGGCCGATGAAGGCGCCGTCGCCGATGGTGATGCCGCCAAGGGCGAGAAGTGTGCATCCGAAGTTGAGGAAGCAGTCGTCGCCGAAGCACACTCCGGGGCCGTAGTTGATGTTAAGCGGTGTGAAGACACGCACGGTGTCGGGCACCTCGCTACGGGTAATCTCGCGCAGGCAGTCGCGCACCTCGGCCTCGGAATGATAGCCGCTGTTCATCTCGGCACAGAGCCGCATGGTGCGCTGTACATCAGTGTATAGATCGTCACTTCCGACGTAGGTTTTTCCTGTAGGTGTATTCATTGATTTAAGGTTCTTGATTTATATTTTCGATGGTACTTCTCGCGGACGAGGTTGTATGAGTTCAGCGTCAGCTCTCTCAATAGGACATCGGAGGCGATTGCAGGGTCGACGCCGATCCAGTATCGGGGCGACTCGTTGAATGGTTTGCCAATGCAAGAGTGCCGTTCCTTCAGTTCTTCAATGCGGTCGGGCTGGCACTTGAGGGTGACAACACTGAAATTGTTGCAGTCGAAGAAAGAGAACATGTGGCCACAGACATAGAAGACCAGCACCTCGCTGGCGTAGCAGAAAGCCCTGAAGGGCATCCGTTCCTCTACGTCGTCGCCCAGCGAAAGGCAGTAGTTGCGATAGTCCTCGATATTCATAAGTCAAAGTCAATTATAATAAAAAACGCTGCAAGGGTACACCGCTGGCACAATTCCAAGGTTTTTTTTCATTGTTTTATCTTTTTTATTGTGTTACAAATGATTGTTATTTCCGAAGAAACGCCAATCCTGCGAAAATATTATTTGATCCTGTTTACGTCAGGTTTAGAATCGACGCAATGTCTTCTGTAATTGTTGCTTCCCCGCCAAATCGGTCCGGATGTCGGCCTGAGTGTGGTTCTGCTCCAGCAGGTAGCGGATGCAGAAGTCTATGTTCTCAATCCTGTCCATAGTATTTCTCTCTATCGGTTACGATGTCGTGGAGGTTGTTGTAGGCCCAGTCAAGCAGTTGTTGCATGACGGGCATGAAGCTGCGACCACGGTCGGTGAGGGCGTACTCCACGCGCGGCGGCATCTCGGCATAGACAGTGCGGCTCACAAGCCCGTCGGCCTCGAGGCCGCGGAGGGTCTGCGTCAGCATCTTCTGCGAGCAGTCGGGATTCTTCTGTTCTATGTCGCGGAATCGCATTGGGCTGTCGCTGCCACCGAGGGTGTAGAGCACCGCCAGCGTCCACTTGCCACCAATGCGCACCAGGATGTTGCGGATGGGACACTCTGGGAAGAAAGGGTCTTTGATGAAGTCTTTGTTCATATCGATGTTTTGGAGGTGCAAAGATACAACTTTTTATTAAAACAGGCGGACAATCCATCCTGTCCGCCTGCCATGATGCTGATTGTGTCAAGCCGTTACCAAGTCAGCGGCTCGCTGAGGATGTTGCCGTCGGTCATAGGGCTGTCGGCCTCGGTGAAGGCGTTGGCCTTGTACTGGATGCAGAGCATCGTCAGGTTCTCGCTGCCGGTGTTCTTCAGGGCGCGACGGCCGTCGGGGCTGACGCGAATCACGGTACCCTCGCTGACAGGAAACTGCTCGCCGTCGACCTGATAGGTGCCGTTGCCGCGCAGGATGATGTAGAGCTCCTCATGGGTCTTGTGGGTGTGCAGGAATCCGCTGTCCTGACCCGGCACAAGCGTCTGGAACGACAGCTCGCTGCCGGTGGCACCCACGGCTTGTCCCACGAACACCTTGCCCTGTATGACGTTGGGGCCCATCGGGAGCTGGTGCTCAATAATCTGGTCGATACTTCCTACGTTGACGGCGGCATAGTTGCGACCGCTCTTAATGTTTTCGATTGTTCTCATTGCTGTTCTTTTTTAAGGTTTTTTGATTGATTTTTCGGTTGCAAAAATACAATGCTTTCCGAAACCCCGCAAGAGGGTACCTGTGCGTAAGCCACTTACTTTGGGGTAAGTAATATCGTAACTGCAAGAAACCGCTACAGGCACTTTAACACTTTTTTAACACAAAAGGCCGTCGGAAAGACGGCCTTTTTATGCTTAATCGAGCTGCGAAGTTCCCTTTTTTATCTATCGCAGCCACCATCGAGATATCAATATCCCATTTCTTTCAGCCATTTTCCCACCTTGGCTTTGCCCGAACGGACTTCGTGGCCGTAGATGGAGAAGCCTTGGGTAACGGTGGCCTTGGGGAAGGCTTTCTTCACGTCGCTGACGCAGTTGGCCAGGCCGCTGCCTTCGTGGGTGGTGAAGGGGATGACGGTCTTGCCTGCGAGGTCGATGGCATCCTGCAGAACTTGCAGCTGTTGTGGGTGCACCCTTGAGTGACTTGGATGAACGGCCACGTGGGCCAATAGGGGTTGCGGTAGAGGGGTTCAGTGATATGCATATATATTAATGCGTTAGTGCGTTAGTGCGTTTGCTTTTCCAGGTCGCAGGTCGTGTCTCCTGCGGAGCCAGACAGAATGCGTAAGTGATTGTCGAATTAGCAAATTAACGAATTATCATTTTTCGAACTCAAAACGTTCCACTTTCATCTCGCCGCATTGGCGCATCATGGGCGAGTATTTCTTGAACTCGGGCGTGGCGGAGTGCTTCTCGAGCGAGGCGGCGTCCGTCCATGTCTCGCAGATGAGGAACACATCCGTCCGTGTGGCGCTCTGGAAGACATCGTAGGCGATGCAGCCTTCGTGGTGCTGAGAATGGCCGGTAAGAGCTTTGGCGGCCTCCAGCGCAGTCTTGTACTGCTCGCCGTCATGGGCCTTGAAAAAACAATTCAGTCGTATCATAATTAAATCATGTGTTAAATACACATATTTAACGCTGAAATACAAGATTTGTTGTGTCAACAGGTTGTATGACAACTATCATGGTCAATTCATGCATCGGACTTCATTTATATCCTTTTGACGGCAATAAAAACGGCGATTAGGCGTTATGTTTCAAAAGTCCAATTGATATATGTACACCCTCAAATACAAAGTCACCACCAGCACCTGCGACAGCGAAGGGCAACTCAAGCTGTATTCCGCCTTGCAGATGATGCAGGACTGCTCGGAGATGTGGATAGACAGCGAGCCGGAGGTGAAGGCCTACTTTGCCAATGAGAATATGACACAGTTGCTGGCCTCGCGACAGGTGGAGGTGCTGCGTGTGCCCGGCTTCAAGGAGGAGCTCACCGTCACCACCTCTGTCTTCGATGTCAAGTCGATGTTCGGCTACCGTAATACCTTCATCTATGATGCCGATGGAAGACCTTGCTATCGAACATGGAGCATGGGAGCTTTCGTAGACAAGGCTACCGGCAAGTTGAAGCGTGTAGATGATACCGTTGCCAAATCCCTCTGCATTGAGCCGCAGCTTGAGATGAACTATCGTGACCGCCGCATCATCCTGCCCAAGGAAGGCGGTGAGATCTGTGCCCCCGTTCATGTCATGCGCGCCGATATCGACTACAACCGCCATGTCAACAACGCTAACTACATCCGGATGGCTATGGAGCTGCTGCCCGGGGATTTCGTCGTCAAGGGCATGCGTGTGGAGTACCGTGTAGCTGCCAAGCTGGGCGACACGCTGACTCCCAGGGTGCACCACACTGCCGACGGCATCATCATCGCCCTTGCCATAGGCGATGAGACCAGCGCCATCGTGGAGTTCACAAGATAGCCCGAACTTTAGTGTCCCCGTTGTTCAAATCACGCAACTTCCAGATATGTCGAAATAAAATTTTGCCATATCGTTCATTTTTTGTATCTTTGGCTCATCAAGGTCGCCGGCGTTACTTCATTTCGGACATGTCAAAAAAAATTTTTTGCCATGTCGCTCAACTTTCGTAACTTTGCATTTTCTTTTTGCCGGTCTTTGATGCCCGACGATGGAGATAGAACTTTGAATATTAACACTTTTATGGGTCTTGGGGACGGTCCCCAGGACTGCGGTAAAGTAAACGAAAACAATAAAAAACAATGAACATTATCACTAAAAAATTCGATCTCGGCGACGGCCGCATGATTGAAATTGAGACCGGCAAGCTGGCCAAGCAGGCCGACGGTGCTGCCGTGGTCCGCATGAACGACACGATGCTCCTGGCTACCGTTTGCTCCAAGAAAGAAGTGGGAGAGAACGTTGACTTCATGCCTCTCACCGTTGACTATCAGGAAAAATACGCCGCCATGGGTCGCTTCCCCGGCGGTTTCTTCAAGCGCGAGGCCCGTCCCTCGGAGCATGAGATCCTCATCGCCCGTCTGGTCGACCGTGCCCTGCGTCCCCTCTTCCCCGACAATTTCCACGCCGAGGTGCAGGTACAGATCACCCTCATCAGCGGCGACAAAGACACCATGCCCGACCAGCTGGCAGCTCTGGCTGCTGCTTCGGCCCTCGCCGTCAGCGACATCCCCTTCAACGGCCCCGTCAGCGAGGTGCGCGTGAGCTACCTCGATGGTAAGTATGTTATCAACACCCCCATGGAGGACATCGAGCGCGCCGACCTCGACCTCATCGTGGCCGCCACTGCCGACAACATCATGATGGTGGAAGGCGAGATGAAGGAAGTCTCCGAAGACGTCATGCTCAACGCACTCAAGGCCGCCCACGAAGCCATCAAGATCCAGTGCCGCGTGCTTGACGAACTCACCATTGAGGCTGGTAAGACCGAGAAACGCGAGTACTGCCATGAGGTGAACGACGAGGAATTGCGCCAACGCCTCCATGACGCCGTCTACCAGAAATGCTACGACTTCAGCAAGCAGGGCATTGCCAACAAGCACCAGCGAGAGGACGGTTTTGCCGCCATCAAACAGGAATTCATCGATGCCAACTATACCGAGGAGACCCTCACCGACGAGATCAAGTTCATGATCGACCGCTACTATCATGACACCGAGCGTGAGGCCATGCGCGACATGGTGCTCAACGAGCGCACCCGTCTCGACGGTCGTCAGCTCGACGAGATTCGCCCCATTTGGTGTGAGACCGACTACTTGCCTTCTGCCCACGGTAGCGCCATCTTCACCCGCGGTGAGACCCAGTCCCTCTCCACATGTACCCTCGGCACTAAGCTTGACGAGCAGAAAATCGACGGCGCTGTCATCGAAGGTATGCGCCGCTTCCTGCTGCACTACAACTTCCCCGGCTTTGCCACCGGTGAGGTGAAACGCTCCGGCAGCACCAGCCGCCGCGAGGTGGGTCACGGTCACCTGGCCTGGCGCGCCCTCAAGGAGGTCCTGCCCACCGAGGAGGAGTGCCCCTACACCATCCGTGTGGTCTCCGACATCCTCGAGTCCAACGGCTCCAGCTCCATGGCCACCGTCTGTGCCGGCTGTATGGCGCTGATGGATGCCGGCGTCAAGTTGCGCAAGCCTGTGGCCGGTATCGCCATGGGATTGATCTCGAAGGGTGACAAATGGGCCGTGCTTTCCGATATCCTTGGCGACGAGGACCACCTCGGCGACATGGACTTCAAGGTCTGCGGCACCGCCGACGGTATCACCGCCTGCCAGATGGACATCAAGGTCGACGGCCTCAGCTACGACGTGCTGGCCAAGGCCCTCGAGCAGGCCCGTCAGGGTCGTCTCTACATCCTCGGCAAGATCCTCGAGACCATCCCCGAGCCCCGTCAGGACTACAAGGACTTCGTGCCCCGCATCGAGCAGATCAAGATTCCGAAAGACTTCATCGGTGCCGTCATCGGCAAGGGTGGCGAGGTCATTCAGAAGATTCAGGCCGAGACCAACACCATCATTAATATCGAAGAAGAAGGCGAGTTCGGCATTGTCGACGTTGCCTCGTCGAACAAGGACGACATCGCTGCCGCCCTCAAGTGGATCAAGGACATCTGCACCGTTCCCGAGGTTGGTGATATCTTCAATGCCAAGGTCGTCTCGATTGTTGAGTTTGGCGCCTTCATGGAGTTCCTGCCCGGCAAGGAAGGCCTGATGCACATCAGCGAGTACGAGTGGGGTCACCCCGCAACCCTCGAAGGTCTCATCAAGGAAGGCGACGAGTTCCAGGTGAAGGTCATCGCCTTCGACGAGAAGAACGGCAAGATCAAGCTCAGCCGCAAGGCCCTCCTGCCCAAGCCCGAAGGCTACGTGGAGGAGAAGCCCGCCCGTGGCCCGCGCCGCGAAGGTGGTGACCGTGGTCCCCGTAAGGACGGCGACCGTGGCCATGGCCGTCGCGAAGGCGGTAACGGTGGCGAGCGCCGCTCCTCCGGCAACGGCAACGGTGAAGGCCGCCGCCGTTAAGCGCAGCGGAAAACAACATAGAAAAGGAAAAGAGGATGTCCCGCATGGGCATCCTCTTTTTTGCACAATAAAATCCATCCCCATCCGTTATCTATTAAACAAGGAAACGATGTAAGGTCTTGTCCGATGCCTATCTGCTGTAGGATGAGGGTGGTGGCCGACGTTAAATGATGTTAAATCCAGGGCTGCCCGTCAACAATCACAGGATTTTCTTGTCTCTAGGAGAGGAAAAACAACTTATTAATTAAACCTTATAAACAATTAAAACTACTTTTAACCATGAAACACCTCCCTTTGGGTATTCTCATCACACTTTTCTCCCTTCTGGGCTACTGCACCCCGCTCCATGCCCAGAACAGCGACACCACCTCGAACGTTGACTGCCCTCCCATTACCTTGCCTTTGGAAGAGAATTTCGACACTATCCCGGCAGTGAACTACAATGCCACCAATGGTAGGTTGCCTAACTGCTGGCACAGCTATTGGAATGGCTCAAATGGCAATCTCGCTCCTCATGTTATTAATAACTATCTTCAACGCACTCGCATCCAGTCTTA
>ONGA01000016.1 GCA_900317285.1 uncultured Bacteroidales bacterium
CGAGGCCGCTGCCCGCGGGGGCGTCGACAAACGAGGCAATGCGCATCGATAAAGGCTTGTGGGTGAACTGCTTCACTATGCGGTTGTATACACCCTTGTGGAGGATGAAGTATCCGTCGGTATCCACTTTCATGGCGTTGTCGTAGACCTCGCGCAGCCCTTTGTCGGGGGCCAGGAATTCCACGCGTCCGTCGTCGGTGGGTTCGATGGTGGTGTAGGCATACATGCTGATGGTGGCGTTGAGGATGGCGCCGCCGTAGAGGTCGCTGTAGGGCGATACGTCGGTGCCTCCACCGGCCAGTCCCAGTCTCAGGGGTGCTTTGCTTCTGATAGTCATATTGTGTTTTGTTTTAGTTTCTCTATGGCCTCTGTCATGTTGTTCCAGAGGTATTTCTGCTTTTCCTGGCACACGCCTTCGGTGAGGCGCTGCTGCCAGTTCTCGTCGAAGTAGCGCACAATGGCGTCGGCAATCTGTTGCGCGTCGGGCTCCACCACGAAGCCCACCTTGCCGTCGGGCACTATCTCGGGCAGTCCGCCCACGTTGGTGACGAGCATGGGCTTCTCGAAGTGGAAGGCTATCTGCGTCACGCCGCTTTGCGTGGCGGTCTTGTAGGGCTGTGCCACCAGGTCGGCGGCGCAGAAGTAGCGGTTCACCTCGTGGTCGGGGATGAAGTCGGTGTGCATCACCACGCGGTCGCCGATATCAAGGCGTGCAATCTGCTCCTGGTAGGGTTTGGGGTCGCCGTAGAACTCGCCGGCAACGATGAGTTTCACACCCAGGCGTGCCATGCGTTCGTCGGCCATGGCGTCGAACAGCAGGTCCAGACCCTTGTAACCACGGATGAAGCCGAAGAAGAGCACGTAGCGCTGGCTCTCGCGCAGGCCCAGGAGGTCGAGGGCTTCCTTGCGTGTAAGCGTCTCCCCGTAGTGGTCGTAGAGCGGATGCGGGCAGAAGACCCTGGGCTTGAGGTGCTTGGGGTCGAACAGGTCGGCATCGGCAAGCACCGATTTCGACATCGCCACCATGCCGTCGATCGAGCCTATGAAATATTTGACAAACTGCTTGTCGCCCGGGCGTTTCTCGTGGGGCACGAGGTTGTCGAGGATGGAGATGCGGCGCATGCCTTTCCGTTTGCACACGCGGTTGGCGGTGCCCAGAGCCGGTGCCATGAAAGGCAGCCAGAACTTGGTGACGACCAGGTCGGGGCGCTGCCGTTTGATGTAGCGACCCGTGCGCCACCAGCTTATGGGGTTGATGGCGTTGAGCTTGCGGGTGATTTTCAGCCCCTTGGGGGCGGGCTCGTCGCTGTATTGCGTCTTGCCGGGGAAGAGCAGCTTGGGATATTGCAACGTGAAAGTCACAATCTCCACCTCGTGCCCCTCGGCCTGGTATTGGCGTGCAAGGCGTTCGTTGAAAGCAGCTAGGCCGCCGCGGTAGGGCCATGCGGTCCCCAAAATGATAACCTTCATATATTCAAACCCTTCGAAATCGCTAATTCAATGAGAACTTGAACGGCAGATTGTACTGCACGCGCACCTTCTTGCCCTGAGCCTTGCCAGGCTTCCACTTCGGCATCATTTTCACCACCCTCACGGCCTCTTCGCCTAGGCGCCTCTCGGGATCTGGGTCGCGCAATATCTTGATATTGTTGATACTGCCGTCCATCTCGATGACAAAAGTGACAAACACCGTGCCGCTGATTCTTTCCTCCTTGCACGCCTCCGGATACTGTACATTGGCGGCAATGAACTGGTAAAGCTTCTCCATGCCGCCGGGAAACTCCGGATCCTGCTCCACCACCGTGTAGATGGGCTCCTTCTCCAACGACACCGATGCCGTACCCTTCTCCGCCTGCGCCGAAACCGTCAGGCCGAAAGCCAGCATCAACAGGCAAAACAATGCTCTTTTCATAATGCGTTTTTTTTCAAGATATCTTACTCCCATAACGATGCCGCCCCTGTTTTATTGTGCCGCCGCGTTTTTTATTTTTCCACCCCCCGACATAGGAGCATCATATACGCATCATATACGCATCATAGGAGAACTCAAGGAGAAGTATAGGAGAATGGTAGTACAACCATAGGACACCATTTCACCCAAAATCCTCCTATCTCCACCAAAAACCCGCCGTATGCCAAAGTTTTTTTTCCGTAATCAAAAAAAAGTTGTATTTTTGTACGTTCTAAATTTATCGAACGTTAAATTAATTCAATTAATAATCAATAAAATAACCTATTATTATGCAGAAAAAAGGCAACAAGTACGGTACCCACCGCGTCATCGAGCCCAAGGGTGTTCTCCCTCAGCCCGCCAACAAGCTTGACAACAACATGGATGAAATCTGGGACAACGAGATCCTCATCGACGTCCAGACCCTGAACATCGACTCCGCTTCGTTCACCGACATCCACAACTACGCCAAGCAGCAGGCCGGCGAAGGCGCCAGCCAGGAGCGCATCATGGAAGAGGTCAAGAAAGAAATGCTCCTCAACGTCGAGCTCCAGGGCAAGCACCGCAACCGTCGCACCGGTTCCGGCGGCATGCTCCTCGGCAAAGTCGAGAAAATCGGCGACGCCCTGAAAGGCAAGATCGACCTCAAGGAAGGCGACCGCATCGCCACCCTCGTCTCCCTCTCCCTGACCCCCCTCCGCATCGACGAAATCCTCGACATCCGTCCCGACGTCGACCAGGTCGACATCAAGGGTAAGGCCATCCTCTTCGAGAGCGGCATCTACGCCAAGATCCCCACCGACATGCCCGAGAAGCTCGCCCTCTCCGCACTCGACGTCGCCGGTGCTCCCGCACAGACCGCCAAGCTCTGCCAGTACGGCCAGACCGTCGTCATCCTCGGCGCCGGTGGCAAGAGCGGCATGCTCTGCTGCTACGAGGCCAAGAAGCGCGTCGGTGTCACCGGTAAGGTCATCGGCATCGCCAACAGCCCCAAATCCACCCAGCGCATCAAAGACCTCGGTTTCTGCGACATCGTCGAGTCTGCCGCCGGCATGACCCCCGTCCAGGTCTACGAACTCATCGAGCGCCTCACCAATGGCAAGATGGCCGACGTCACTATCAACTGCGTCAACGTCCCCGACCAGGAGATGACCGCCGTGCTCTGCACCAAGGATGACGGTATCGTCTACTTCTTCTCCATGGCCACCTCCTTCACCAAGGCCAGCCTCGGTGCCGAAGGTATCGGCAGCGACGTGAACATGATCATGGGCAACGGCTACACCAAAGGCCACGCCGAGTTCACCCTTCAGGAGCTCCGCGAGAGCCCCGAGCTGCGCAAGATCTTCGAAGAGCTCTACGCTTAAGCAATCCCAATCCGCGGGCAGGGGAGACCCTCCCGCGGGTTCCATTCCGAAAAAACATAAATAAAGAATATATGAAAGTCAACCGCAGAAAAGAATTGTTCCCCAACGTCACCGACGAGCAGTGGAACGACTGGAAATGGCAGGTCAAAAACCGCATCGAGACCTACGAGGAACTGAGCAAGTACTTCACCTTCTCGCCCGAAGAGGCCGAGGGTATCAAGAAGGCCCTCGCCAAGTTCCGCATGGCCATCACGCCCTACTACCTCTCGCTGATCGACCCCAACGACCCGTACGACCCCATCCGTCGTCAGGCCATCCCCGCCGGCGAGGAGTGCAACATCGCCCCCGCCGACCTCAACGACCCGCTGCATGAGGACGAGGATTCGCCCGCTCCCGGACTCACCCACCGTTATCCGGATCGTGTGCTGTTCCTCATCACCGACATGTGCTCCATGTACTGCCGCCACTGCACCCGCCGCCGTTTCGCCGGCCAGAAGGACGACGAGTCCCCCAGCGAGCGCATCGAGAAGTGCCTGGCCTACATCGAGCGTACCCCCCAGGTGCGCGACGTGCTCCTCTCCGGTGGCGACTGCCTCATGGTCAGCGACCAGAAGCTGGAATACATCATCGGCCGTCTGCGCAAGATTCCCCACGTGGAAATCGTCCGCCTCGGCAGCCGCACCCCCGTGGTCTGCCCCCAGCGCATCACCCCCGAACTGTGCGAGATGCTGAAGAAATACCATCCCATCTGGCTCAACACCCACTTCAACCACCCCAACGAGTTCACCCCCGAGGCTGAGCAGGCTCTCGCCCGCCTCGCCAACGCCGGTATCCCCCTGGGCAACCAGACCGTGCTGCTGCGTGGCGTCAACGACTGCGTCCACGTGATGAAGAAACTCATGCACGAGCTCGTCCGCAACCGCGTGCGCCCGTACTATATCTATCAGTGCGACCTCTCCATGGGTCTTGAGCACTTCCGCACCCCCGTCAGCAAGGGCATCGAGATCATCGAGAACCTCCGCGGCCACACCAGCGGCTACGCCGTGCCCACCTTCGTGGTCGACGCCCCCGGCGGCGGCGGCAAGACCCCCGTCATGCCCCAGTACGTCATCTCGCAGAGCCCCGACAAGGTCATCCTCCGCAACTTCGAGGGTGTCATCACCACCTACACCGAGCCGCGCGAGTACCACGAGGAGTGCCACTGCCCCGCTTGCGAGGAGAAGCGCCGCGTCGAAGAAGGTGTCGCCTCCCTGCTCGAGACCGACCGCATGGCCCTCGAACCCAGCCACCTCATGCGCCACGAACGCAACGCTAAGCGATAGCAATAAATGCGCAAACCAAGGGTATTGGAATTTAAGTTTATGACAAATTGGAAATTATGGCGTGTATTCTTATGCGCCATAATTTTCAATTTTCATTTCTCCCTTTTCAATCCTGCAACCGCGCAAATCGCCGGACTCAACACCCTCACCGTCCTCGACCTCAGCAGCCAGGCTCGGGCTTCCGGTCTTGGGTTCGACTATCTCCCGCTCTACGACCGCGACCTCTCCATCGCTGTCGACAACCCCTCGATGCTCCACCGCGACATGTGCGGCGTGGGGTCGATGAGTTTTGTGAGCCTCTTCGAAGGCTCGCTCATGGGAACGTTTTCCTACGCCCACGATTTCAAGCATATCGGCCCGCTGCTCTTCTCTTTCCGATTCAACAATTACGGCCGCTTCGAAGGCTACGACGAGGAGGAGCGCTCCACGGGCGAGTTCACGGCCGCCGACTACAGCCTTACCCTTGGCTACGCCATGTGGCTAGACTCCAACTTCAGCATCGGCGTCAATCTCAAACCCATACTATCGCAGTACGCGCACTATTCGGCACTGGCGCTGGCGTTCGACGTGGCGGGCAGCTACGTGAGCGACAACCGCCGTTTCGCCGCCACTGCCATGTTGCGCAACATCGGCGCGCAGCTGAGCACCTTCGACGGCACCGTCGAGAAAATCCCCTTCGAACTCTCGGCCGAGCTCTCCTACAAGCTCGACAAAGCCCCCTTCCGCTTCTTCCTGGCTGCCAACGAGCTACAGACGTGGGACCTCCGCTACGAAGACCCCCACAGTCCCACCTCCGAAACCGACCCCTTCACCGGCGAGGTGAAAAAGGAAAGCTGGCTCGCCGGCACCGCCGACAACCTGCTGCGCCACATGCAGCTGGGTGTCGAACTCAACATCGGCAAGTCCTTCTTTGCACGCGTGGGCTACAGCTATCGCCAGACCGCCGAGATGCGGGGCTTCGATGCCTTCAACCTCAGCGGTTTCTCCTTCGGTATTGGTCTGCATACCAGGCGCTTCGATTTCGCCTTCGCCCGCCGCAACTACCACCTCTCCCAAGCCCCCAACTTCTTCACTATCAGCTATCGATTTTAATTTTAATGAAATTGCAATTTATTGTTTCTGACCAGACGGAACCCTATTGGAACATCGCCGTCGAAAATTTTCTTGTTGAATCTGCCGAATGTGTGACGCTGTACCTTTGGCGTAACCGCCGCACCGTAGTCATCGGACAGAACCAGAACCCCTACAGCGAGGTCAACGTCGAGGCCCTTGAGGCCGACGGTGGCTTCCTCATGCGCCGCAAGACCGGCGGCGGCGCCGTCTACCACGACGATGGCAACCTCAACTTCTCCTTCGTCGTCCCCAAGGCCCTCTACGACCAGCAGCGCCAGTTCTCCGTCATCCAGCGCGCTGTGGAAAGCTTCGGCCTCCACACAGAACTCTCCGGCCGCAACGATATCCTGGCCGAAGGTCGTAAGTTTTCCGGAAATGCTTTTTCCAAGGGCCGCGTCAACGACCTGCACCATGGCACGCTGCTCATCAGTGGCGACATGTCCGACCTGGCACACTACCTCAAGCCCAAGCCCGCCAAGCTGCAGAAGCACGGCGTGCAGTCGGTGCGCAGCCGTGTGGTGAACCTCGCCGAACTCAACCCCGCGATTACCCCCGAGAGCATTGCACCAAGACTCAAGGAAGCATTTCTTTCCGAATATTCCGAATACTCTGAATATTCCGAACATTCCGATTTCTCCGAAATAATCAAGCGCCCCGAGGTCCGTGCCCTCCACGACCACTTCGCTTCTCCCGAATGGAAATATGGTCGCTGGCGCACCTTCACAGCCCAGCACTCCGCCCAGTTCGACTGGGGTGGGGTAGAGCTCGCCCTCACCGTCGACGAGTCCCGCGGCATCATCACCGATGTCCAGCTCGCCTCCGACGCCCTCGACCTCGCCGCCCTCGACGACGCCCGCCGCCTCCTCACCGGTGCCAGTACAGAAAAGTCTCCCCACACACAGAGCATCATCGTAGGCGACATCCTGTCGCTGGTGTACGGTTAGTTGTGTCCTTAGATACAATATTATCATCGGTTTTGCATTAATAGCATAATAAATCATAAATAAACATAAAAGTGGATTTTGTATTTGGCAGAATCAACTTTTATGTTTATTTTTGCACTTGAAAACACAAACCAATGGAAAAGAACCTAATCATTGAATTACTGGAAGATGGCGGCAAAGTAAGCCTTTATTCCCCGCGATTTGAAGGTGAAGAATACACGGAATTCGAGAAGTTCCTGCTCCAATTTCGTGACGACTATCCCAATGATGTGGCTCAGCTCGTTTATCGTCTCGACATTATAAAGCGTGATGGAGCCGCTGACCGACATTTCCGCTACGAGGGTACTCGCCGCGACAGAGTCATGGCGTTACCATCCCATTTGGAAACAACTTCCCTCCGTCTTTACCTGCTGAACCTTCAATCCAAAGTACTGATACTAGGCAATGGCGGACTGAAGCAGACTGCCACCTACCAGGAAGACGAGATGCTGAACCGTTGTGTCAACACATTGCAGAAGATTGATATTGAGTTGAAGCAACGCGAAAGACAGAAAGTGATTACCATCCGTGGGACTGAGCTACTAGGGGAACTGTCATTTGTAATTGACGATTAAAACATAAGCCATATGAAAACTAACAAACTGATGGACGAAATCAGGGAGACTATGTCGCCCGAAATGAAGAAACAGATGGAGT
Organism: uncultured Bacteroidales bacterium; assembly: GCA_900317285.1. Classification (GTDB taxonomy): domain Bacteria; phylum Bacteroidota; class Bacteroidia; order Bacteroidales; family P3; genus Colimorpha. The sequence goes on from ONGA01000016.1 coordinate 7,391, forward strand.
TGTCGGTGAGTATTGCCAACCGCATCTATGAGATTTTGGAAGCGAAAGGCTTGTCTCAGAAAGATTTTGCCCTGCTGATGGGTAAGACAGAGACAGAAGTGAGCCGCTGGCTGTCTGGAACACACAACATGACTATGTCCACCATAGCCAAAATCAGCACCGCCCTCGGCGAAGACATCATCGCTCCTGCACACCCCACAACACTCCCTCGCAGAAGCAAACGAGTCGCAGCAATGTTATAATGTTGTAGACGTTAATTCTACCCATTTTGCTCCCCTTTTGCTAAAGCTTTGTTTACCTTTTGCCTCGGTCTAGTGTAACGATGGGGTGGCAAGCAGGATCCCTCGGCGATGTCTCGGCGAACAGCCCATGTTCAGAATAAGAAAACAAGAAAATCATGAAGGGGAGTCCATGAATCATGACTCCCCCTTCATTCTTCGTGTTTTTAGTTATAACTATTCACACATTTCTACTCTCATAGAAACCACTTCACATTGTGATGTGTCAGCACATTTGGTTTCTCCTTTTACCTTTTTTGTTCTAAATTTTGCTATTTTGTCTTTTTTATTTGCAGGAATAACCACTGTTTTCTGTCGCACGGCCTCATTTCCTTCTTTGTCCACAACTTTTACCTCAAGGTAGACTGTGACTTTGTAGGAATTGGTGTTGTTTAAAGTAACGTTAATTTCGTCACATGAACTACCAATGCTAATATTGGTGGCTTCAACACCTCCTGTGATTTTGCACATCGACTGTGCGTTTGCGCAGAAAAACATTCCTGCCATTGCAATGAGCATTATATACTTTTTCATAATAATTATGCCGGTTATATACCATCGGCCCATCGGTTTTTAGATGAAACACTATTTAACAATAAAGGTGATTCGTCTGTTTGCTTGACGACCTTCTTCAGTATCGTTGCCTGCGCAAGGCTCTTCTGCGGCCTTGCTGACCTCATTGATGCGACTCTCGTCAATGCCTTGAGAGGTAATGTATAATTTTGCTTGCTGAGCACGACGCATACCAACTATATTATTGTTGTCATCGCTACCGATATTGCAGGTGTGTCCGACAATGGTAACCGTAGCGTCAGGCCATTTTTTCAAAAAAGCAACAACTCCGTATAATTCCTGTTTCTGCTCCGACGAAAGTGTAGCCTTGTTAAACCCATATTTTGAAATGACCATTTGCGAAATGGCATTAGCTTCGGTCTGATAGGTATCAGTGGGCTCAATTGGATTCGGTGTTTTGGGTTCTGGGTTAGTAGGTGTTTTTTCGTTATCATCACCTTCATCATCGCCCTCGTCATTCCCCTCATCTTCATCCAACAGACCCATATCTATTAGGATTTTTTTTGTCACCCTAATATCATTCCCTATTTTGATGTGCATTAAATATTCCGTGGCAGAATTTTTAGAATGATAAGGATTTCTGTAATTGCCATTTTCATCTCGGTCTTCATAGAATCCCTCGGCATAATAGGATTTTATAGCTTTTTCGGCATCATTGACTGATAAACCAAATGTAGGTAACTCCTTTTGAAATTTGTGTAAACCGTTATTATCAGTACATCCAAACATTATTAACTCAGTGATAGCCTCGCCTCCGTCAAATGTATAGTCTTGGCTTTTTGCGTAATCTGATAAAACTGTATGAGATACATATTTATCATTCTCCGAATCGTAAGTTCTGACTGTCTGTAAAGATTTTTTCTTTAACTTTTTAGCAATTTCTTTAGACTCCTTTTCTGAATATCCCCATATATTTAACACATCCTTTTGGAATTCATAGCATGCATCAATTTCTTTTTCTCGATTTACTGCTTCCTCATGTCTAGTATTTTCAGCATCCAAATCATTCTCATAACTTTCTTGGCATGCCGAAGAATCAGCTACTGTTTGGGCCTGAGCCAAACATCGGTCACGTTGCAGTCCTAGTTTCCATTTGTTGTAGGCATGGTTTCCCGCTTCGCAAGAACTAAAAAGTACACATAAAAGCAATGTAAAGCAGCCCCAACATGTGATTAATACTTTTTTTTTCATTTTATAATTCTACCTGTTATTTACCATCGGCACATCGGTTTTGGTCTAATAACATGTTATTATAGTACCGATGAAGTATGCACACAAAAAGAGCGTGGCACCATTCGCTTTCATTGGTATCCTGAGGTCTTCGACTACCTATACTTACCCAACTATTACGAGCAATTCCACGCTGAACGCGCGGCTCGGTCGCTGTTATCTAGGTAAGTATTTCTGAAGTTGTCGAAGTTTCAGGGATACCAGATAAGCTACTTCGCTTTTTCCTATTCTATGATGTGCATACTAAATTATGCGCTATGCTTCATTGGCAAAATATTGGTTTATAATTCGGTTTTAATTCGAATGCAAAGATACAAACTATTTTTGAATCTACCAAATAAAAAATTACGAGGCCGCTGAAAAAGTGGCCTCGTATGGTGTAGAAATATATGTAGAAAACTATAAATTGGCTTTCAAATATCCCAGCAACTGGTCGATGGCGATGCGCTCCTGCTGCATGGTGTCGCGGTGGCGCACGGTGACGGCGTTGTCGCTCAGCGTGTCGTTGTCCACGGTGATGCAGAACGGGGTGCCGATGGCATCCTGGCGGCGATAGCGGCGGCCGATGGCGTCTTTCTCGTCGTACTGCACCATCATGTCGGGCATCAGCAGGTGCTGTATCTCGCGGGCCTTCTCGGGCAGGCCGTCCTTCTTCACCAGCGGCAGCACGGCAGCCTTGTAGGGCGCCAGCTTGGCGGGCAGGCTCAGCACCACGCGGGTGCTGCCGTCCTCGAGCGTCTCCTCCTTCAGCGAGTGGCTGAAGATGGCGAGGAAGGTGCGGTCCACACCGATACTGGTCTCGATGACATACGGCGTGTAGCTCTCGTTGAGCTCGCTGTCGAAGTACTGCAGCTTCTTGCCGCTGAACTCGCTGTGGCGCGAGAGGTCGAAGTCGGTGCGGCTGTGGATGCCCTCAAGCTCCTTGAATCCGAAGGGGAACTTGAACTCGATGTCGGTGGCGGCGTTGGCGTAGTGTGCCAGCTTCTCGTGGTCGTGGTAGCGGTAGCAGTCGGCCGGAATGCCGAGGGCGAGGTGCCACTGCAGGCGCTCCTCTTTCCAGTGCTTGAACCACTCCAGCTCCGTTCCGGGACGCACGAAGAACTGCATCTCCATCTGCTCGAACTCCCTCATGCGGAAAATGAACTGGCGCGCCACAATCTCGTTGCGGAAAGCCTTGCCGATCTGTGCGATGCCGAAGGGAATCTTCATGCGGCCGCTCTTCTGCACGTTGAGGAAGTTGACGAAAATGCCCTGTGCCGTTTCGGGTCTTAAATATAATGTATCGCTGTCGTCGATGACAGAGCCCATCTTGGTGGCGAACATCAGGTTGAACTGGCGCACGTCGGTCCAGTTCCTCGTGCCGCTGATGGGACATACAATTTCCAGGTCGAGGATGAGCTGCTTCAGGCCGTCGAGGTCATTGCGGTTCATGCAGTCGGCATAGCGCTCTCGGATATCGTCAATCTTCTTCTGGTGCTCCAGCACACGCTGGTTGGTGGTGACGAACTGCTGGCGGTCGAAACTGTCGCCGAAGCGCTTGTGCGCCTTCTCGCACTCCTTCTCGATCTTCTCCTCAATCTTGGCGATATGGTCCTCGATGAGCACGTCGGCGCGGTAGCGTTTTTTGCTGTCCTTGTTGTCGATGAGGGGGTCGTTGAAGGCATCCACGTGGCCGCTGGCCTTCCAGATGCGCGGGTGCATGAAGATGGCGCTGTCCAGACCCACAATATTCTCGTGCATCTGCACCATAGCCTTCCACCAATACTGCTTGATATTGTTCTTCAGCTCCACGCCCAGCTGACCGTAGTCATACACGGCGGCGAGGCCGTCGTAAATCTCCGAACTCGGGAAGATAAACCCGTATTCCTTGGCGTGAGCCACCACTTTCTTGAAGAAATCGTCTTGATTTGCCATTATTTCCAGTGTTTTTTTTATTCAAAAATCAAATTGCAAAAATACAACAAAATCTTGACACAGCGAAAATAAATTTTGCAGGATGGGAAAATAGTTGTATCTTTGCAAATTGAAAACAATAATATCATGGTCACTCCGAATTCGCTTAACCCTGCGCAGATAGAAGTGCTGAATATGATGTCCTTCATCAATACCAAAAGTTCGTGGCAGCACCTCAAAGATGCTTTGTCCGACTATTTCGCCAAACAGTTGGACGATGAAATAGATTCATTGTGGCAGAATGGCACCCTCAACGAAGAAAAGGTGGAAGGTTTTCGCACCCTTCATGAGCGCACCCCGTACAGGCAATAAACAATGAATATTGTCCTTGACACCAATTGCTTTTTGATTGCCATCTCATTTCCGTTTCCGTCTCATCGAGGCAGACCCTGACGATAACAAATTTGTCGATTGTGCCATAGCAGCTGGCGCAAAATATCTTGTTTCAGAAGACCATCATTTTGACAAGTTGAAGGATATTGCATTCCCTCATGTCGATGTCATCTCTATTGAACAGTTTCTGGTCGAGCTAGACAGATAATAGCTCATTCATCAACCAATTTTCCCTCTGCTGTCTTCGCAAGTTTTTCCTGTGGAGGCAACTGCCTTTTATATAATAGATGAATTAACAAGGGGCATTGTGGTTTCTACTGAGAATGTGGCGGGCTAGGGGAGGGGTTGTCACGGCTTTTTGCCAGCCATGTACTAGGTAGCGACATAGGAGCGATATAGGAGAGACCATAGACCTACCATAGAGTTACTATAGAGGTACCATAGACCTACCATAGGGTTACCGTCCGGAGTCTCTTGGCTGTCAGAAACAAGAATTGATGGATTTTCGGGCGGAATTATGCCGCGCCTTTTTCGGATTTCGCTGTGTATCAGCGTCCCGTTCGGATTTCGTCCGCTTCTTTCTCCCTGTTTTGCACCTGCAAAGATACGGAAGTTAAGTGAAACGGCAAAATATTTTTTTTGTCCGAATCGAAAAAAAATCGTAATTTTGCACCCGATTTAAACACTAAAATTACAAAAACCATGAACAACAGCATTTTCGTATTCCCGAAACCTGAAAATGAACCCGTGAAAGGCTATGCCCCCGGCAGCCCCGAACGCCAGGAAATCCGCAAAGCCCTCGACGAGCTTTACAACAAAGTGACCGAGATTCCCGCCATCATCGGTGGCAAAGAGGTCAAAACCAAGAATATGGGCGAAGTGGTGATGCCCACCGAGAACCACCACGTCCTGGCCCGCTACCACAAAGTGGGCGAGAAGGAGGTGAAGGCCGCCATCGCCGCCGCCATGAAGGCGCAGCGCGAGTGGGCCGAGATGCCGTGGATTGACCGCGCCAGCATCATGCTGAAAATCGCCACCCTCATCAGCGGCAAGTACCGCTACCTCATCAATGCCGCCACTATGCTGGGTCAGGGCAAAACCACCATGCAGGCCGAAATCGACTCCGCCTGCGAGCTGGTGGACTTCCTCCGCTACAACACCTTCTATGCCAGCCAGATCTACAGCGACCAGCCCTGCAGCGACAAGGGCACGCTGAACTATAATGTCTACCGTCCCCTCGAAGGCTTCGTCTTCGCCATCACCCCCTTCAACTTCACATCCATCGCCTCCAACCTCTGCATGAGTCCCGCCCTGATGGGCAACGTCTGCATCTGGAAACCCTCCACCACGGCCCTGCTCTCCAACTATATCCTGATGAAGATATACAAGGAAGCCGGTCTGCCCGACGGCGTGGTGAACTTCCTCCCCGGCAGCGGCGCCCTCATCGGCAAGGTGGCTTTCGCCGACGAGAACCTCGCAGGTGTCCACTTCACCGGCTCCACCTCCACTTTCAAGGGATTCTGGAAAGCTATCGGCCAAAACATCGACAAGTACAAGACCTATCCGAAGATTGTTGGCGAAACCGGCGGCAAGGACTTCATTATGGTGCACAAGAGCGCCGACCCCGACCAGGTGGCTACCGCCATTGTCCGCGGCGCCTTCGAGTTCCAGGGCCAGAAGTGCTCGGCCGCCAGCCGTGCCTACGTGCCCAAGAGCATGTGGCCCAAGGTGGAGAAAGTCATCGGCCGCATGCTGAAGGAAATCAAAATGGGCGATGTGCGCGACTTCAGCGCCTTCGTGAATGCCGTCATCGACGAGGCTTCGTTCGACAACTGCAAGGCTTATATCGACCACGCCAAGAAGAGCAAGGACGCAGAAATCGTCTTCGGCGGCAAATGCGACAAGAAGAAAGGTTGGTTCATCGAGCCCACGGTCATCCTCGCCAAGAAACCCGACTACAAGTCGATGTGCGAGGAAATCTTCGGCCCCATCATCACCATCTACGTCTACGAGGATGCCAAGTATGAAGAGACCTGCCGCCTCTGCGACACCACGTCGCCCTACGCCCTCACCGGCGCTATTTTCGCCAGCGACCGTGCCGCCCTTCGCAAGGGTGCCGACATCCTCAAGTATGCAGCAGGCAACATTTATTACAACGACAAGCCCACGGGAGCCGTGGTGGGTCAGCAGCCCTTCGGCGGCGCCCGCGCCAGTGGCACCAACGACAAGGCCGGCTCCTACCTCAACCTCGTGCGTTGGATCAGCCCGCAGGCGGTGAAGGAGACCTTCGACCCCGCCCGCGACTACAAATACCCCTTCATTAGCAGCGCTAAATAACTTTTTAATCCTTAATTTTTATACTTATGTTAAAACACCTCAAAACTTTTGCAATGCTACTTATGGTGGCTGCGTCAATGAACTGTTTCACTTCCTGCAACAAGGACGACGACGACAAGAAATCGTCCGCCAGCAATGTGGTACTGTCGGGTACCGAATGGTATTGGAGCCACTCCGACCTTAACCACATGGGTATCGTCAGTGTCTCGGCAGATTTCAACGGTCCCATGCTGGCTTCAATGACTGTGACGGACATGAGCACAGGTATCATGGATACCAGAATCTACTCGGGCTCATATTCCTGCTCCGGTAATAGTGGAACGATGACGCTGCAAGAGAATTACTCTTCCCCTTCCTTCTCTGTTCCTTTCTCTGTCAGCGGGAACACGATGTCAGTCCAATTCCGTGGTTCCAGTTACGATCTCACCAAAAGAAACTAACAACTTTTGTTGAAACGAAGAAGGGTGTCCCCCAAAAGGGACACCCTCTTTTTTTGTATTGGGGGAGAGGAAACTATCTCGTCAGGAAGTCGGCGACCTGGTCGGGATGCAGCGCATTGCCGACGCTGTATTCTCCCACCTGTTCACGCCGTAGGGCGGAGAGGAAAGCTCCGCTGCCCACGGCGAGACCGAGGTCGCGCGCCAGCGAGCGTATGTAGGTCCCCTTGCCGCAGTGGATGCGGAAGTCGGCCTGCGGCAGGTGGCTTGGTACCTCGCCGAGAGGGTTCTGGTAAAGGTTCTTGGTTGGAAGGTCCTGAATAATCGGAGAATCCTGAATAATATGATTGTCCTGTTTTCCTTCGCGGAAGGCGGTAATCTCAAAGTTGTAGACGTTCACCTCCTTGCTCCGTATCTCCTTGTCGCCCGCCTCCTGATTCCGTGCTATCTCGTAGGCCCGTTGTCCGTCGACTTTCACGGCGCTGAACATGGGAGGCACTTGCTGGATGGCGCCGGTGAACTGCTGCCGGGCAGTCTCTCTCAGCAGCTCGAGCGTGATGTGCTCGTAGGGGTAGTAGTTGTCGATGGGGCGTTCAAGGTCGAAGCAGGGGGTGGTGGCGCCGAACACCATGGTGCCGGTATAAATCTTGTCTCCGTCCTGCAGCTGTGGGATGGTTTTGGTGGCTTTGCCTAAGCAAACCAGCAGCAGCCCCGAGGCAAGGGGATCGAGGGTGCCGGCATGTCCGATTTTGAATTTTTTAAGGCCGTAGGTGTTTCGCACCACGGCCTTGACTTTGTTGACGACCTGAAAGGAGGTCCACTGGCGCGGTTTGTCAATGGGAATGACAAGACCCGCCTGTAGCTGTTCGAGTGTTACCATGGGAAGACAATCAGAAAGAGAAGATGATTGTCGCAATGCCCACCACGGCGCAGTAGACTGCGAACCAGATGAGCTTCCCTTTTTTCACGAGGTTGACCATCCACTGGCATGCCAGGCATCCGCTGACGAAGGCGGCAATGAAGCCGACGGCAAGTGCCACGGGCGACAGACCGGCCATCGCCTGCGATACTCCCAGTTCCGCCATGTCTTTCACGTCAAGCAGCGCCTCTCCAAGGATGGGGGGGATGACCATGAGGAAGGAGAACTGTGCGAGACGCTCCTTTTTGTTGCCCAGCAGCAGTCCTGTGGCGATGGTGGAACCGGAACGCGACAGTCCCGGCAGCACTGCCAGCGCTTGCGCAATGCCGATGATGAAGGCATGCAGGGGCGAGATGTTCTCGCGCTGGCGCGGACGGGCAAAGTAACTGAATGCAAGCAGGGCGGCGGTGACAAGCAGGCAGATGCCAACCACCATCAGTCCGCTGCCGAAAATCTCTTCCACTTTGTCTTTGAAGAGGAGTCCGACAATGGCAACGGGAATCATGGAGACGAGAATGTTGACGGCATATTTCATGCCCTCGTTCCATTTCCATTTAAAGATGTCGGCAAATATCCAGACGATTTCTTTCCAAAGGATAACCACCGTGCTCAACACTGTGGCTACATGAACGGCAACGGTGAAGGTAAGGTTCTCCTCACCGCTCATTCCGAAGAGATGGGCACCGATGGCAAGGTGTCCGCTGGAACTGACAGGCAGATACTCGGTGAGTCCTTGGACGATACCGAGGATAAAGGCTTCAAACCATTCCATGGCTTATTGTTTCTTGCTTTTGAATAGTATGGCGATAATCTCGACAATGAATCCGACCACGATGAGGATGGGGGCTACATAGAGCCTGCGGGCGTCGAACATGGCATCGTTGAAAACGGTGGGGTCGTCGCTTCCGCCGCCGCTGAGGAGAATGTATCCGAGGGCGAGGATGATGAGGCCGGCAGCCATGAGGATATAATTGGTGCGACCGAAGGCAAACTGCAGTTTTTTGTCGTCGTTTTGTTGGGGCTTGTTTTCCATGTTTTTTATTTTAAATGGGTGAACAGGTTAGTTTCGGGAAATGTAGATGTGCACGGTGATCGAGGTGGAGAGGTAGGAGATCAGGATACCTACCAGCACCAGAGCCATACCGATACCGCCGTACCAGAGCAGGTGCTCGTTGCCGATAAGGTTGATGCCGAACTCGTTGCCGAATACCCACAGGGTGATGAATGTGAGTACGCAGGCAATAAGTCCTCCCAATGCACCGTACCAGATGCTGCGCAGGATGAAGGGTCGCGCAATGAACGAGGATTTGGCTCCCACCAGCCGCATGGTGGCGATGGTTTCGCGGCGGCTGTAGATGGCAATGCGGATGAGGCTACTGATAAGGACGATAGTGATGAGCAGGAGCAGCGCCACAAAGACGATGAGGAACCACGAGAGTTTGAAGAACACTTCGCGGAGTTCGTTGACGACGTTCTCCTGGAAGGCTACTCCGGTGACGAAATCGTGCTTGCGCATCTGCTCACAGAACTGGTCAAAAGTCTCACTGCTGTTGTCGGGCAAGAGGGCGATGTTAAAGTTGACCATCAGTGAGGGATAGAGGGGGTTGTAGCCCGCAAATCCCACAAAGTCCTCTCCAAGGTCCTCGGTGAAAATCTCGGCGGCTTTCACTTTGGAGATATAGTCCACATGTTTCACCACAGGCATCTTGGCGATTTCATCCTTCAGCACGAGCGCAAGTGAATCGGTGACATCGGGCGAGAGGTCCACTTTATAGGTGATGCGCTCTTGTGCGTCGTGGGTGAGACGGTAGGAATGATACTCGATGGTGAGCAGCAGTCCCAGCATAAAAAGCACCAACGAGATACCGATGATGGTAGTCCCGTGGGTGCCCCAGAGGTTGATTTTGTTTTTCATAAGCTATTAATTTGCCAGCATCACAGGCATTACGAGCATCAAGATGTCGTCTTTCTTTTCCTCTGCGTCGTCGCCGTAGGGGAAGATGATACCCGCGCGCGAGGGGTGGGAGAGCTCGACGAGCACCTGCTCACTGTCGAGGTAGGAAATCATTTCGGTGAGGAACTTGGCGTTGAATCCGATGTCCATTGGGTCGCCCTCATACTGACAGGGGATGGTCTCGCGGGCATTGTTGGAGAGCTCAAGGTCCTCGGCTGAAATCTCCATCTTGTCGTTGCTGATGGAGAGGCGCACCTGACGGGTGGCTTCGCTGGCGAAGATACTCACGCGGCGCAGCGTGTTGAGGAACGACTGGCGGTCGAGGATGAGTTTGTTGGGGTTGTCCTTCGGAATGGCTGCCTCGTAGTTGGGGTAGCGACCGTCGACCAGGCGGCAGACGATGTAGAAGTTGTCAAAGGTGATGAAGAGGTTGGTGTTGTTGTATTCAATAGTGATGTCGCTCTCTTCTTTGCGGGCAGCGAGGATGTTCTTGACGATGATGATGGGCTTCTTGGGCAGGATGAAGTTGGTGCTCTCGTCGCAGGTGACGTCTTTGCGGCGGTAGCGGACGAGCTTGTGGGCATCGGTGGCGACGAAGGTGACGCCGTCGGGGGTCATTTCGCAGTAGATGCCGCTCATCTGCTGGTGCATCTCGTCGTTGCTGGTGGCAAAGACGGTCTTGTTGATGGCGTTGACCAGGGCGTTGCTGTTCATCACCACCTTGCTGGTGCTTTCGGCCACGGGCATGGTGGGGTAGGTGGCGGCATCCATGCCGGCCAGGCGATACTGACCCTGTCCGGAGACGATGTCGATGGAATAGTTGGCGGGGTCCACATCGAAGGTTAGGGGCACATCATCGAAGGTCTTGAGGATGTCGAGCAGCATCTTGGAGGGCACGGCGACCTCTTCGGCGCTTTCCATGCGACCTGTCTCAACGGCCATCTTCGCCATCAGCGTGGTGGTCAGGTCGGTGGTTTTGATGGTAAGGCTGTTCTCCTCCAGATGGAAATGGAAACAGCTGATTATGGGCATCGTGTTGCTCGACGAGATGACTCCGCTGAGCGACTGTAACTGCTTGTGTAATTGTTGACTGTTGACAATGAATTTCATATTGCTGTATTTTTTTATTGTTTCTTTTTGATTTGCAAAAATACGAATAATGTCCCGTATCTTCCGAAGTTTTTTTTAACATTTAATCAACACACTGCCAATGCGCTTCAAAAAAGGCGCAGGGCGTCGTTGAGGGATGTCTTTTTGTCGGTGCTTTCTTTCCGTTTGCCAATGATGAGGGCGCACGCCACGTTGTAGTCGCCCGCGGGGAAGTGTTTTGTGTAACTGCCGGGTATCACCACGCTGCGGGCAGGTACGCGTCCGATATGGGTTACGGGCTCGCTGCCCGTAACGTCTATGATGTGGGTTGATGCGGTGATGACGGTATTGGCGGCAAGTACGGCTTCACTCTCGATGACAGCTCCCTCGACGATGATGCAGCGTGAGCCGATGAAACAATGGTCCTCGATGATGACAGGTGCAGCCTGTATGGGCTCAAGCACTCCTCCGATGCCGACACCGCCACTCAGGTGCACATTCTTGCCTATTTGGGCGCAGCTGCCCACGGTGGCCCACGTGTCAACCATTGTGCCGCTGTCCACGTATGCACCGATGTTCACATACGACGGCATCATGATAGTCCCGGGGGCCAGATAGGCTCCGTAGCGTGCCACAGCAGGGGGAACCACGCGCACCGAGCGGTCGGCATAATTTTTTTTGAGCGGTATTTTGTCGTGGTATTCCATGGGCCCCGCCTCGAGGGTTTCCATGCCTTGCAGGGGGAAGTAGAGCAATACTGCTTTCTTCACCCATTCGTTGACACGCCAGTTACCGTCGGCTTTCTCCGCCACGCGAATCTCGCCGCGGTCAAGCTGTGCCACTGTCTCCAGTACGGCTTCTTTTGTCTCGGGACGTTCCAGCAGTGAACGGTCCTCCCATGCTTTTTCTATAATTTCTTTCATCGTATGAGTAGTATTGATCCTGTCTGCATCACCGTCTGTTCCGGTTTGGCGGTGGTGCGGTAGCGCATTGTGTATACATAGCTGGCCTGTCGGCAAGCGGTTCCGTCTTCCGTGGTACCGTCCCAGTGCATATCGAGCCCTTCAAAGTGTCGCACCAGTTGCCCGTCACGGTTGTAAATCCAAATCTCCATCCATTCAATGTCCCGCATTTCGGGTTGCCAGGTGTTGTTGGTCGCCTGCGTGGGGGTGAAGACGTTGGGGATTGCCAGTGCGGAACGGTCGATGTGTAGCACGGCAAAAGCCGTATCATGGCATCCGTCGTGGGAGGAGACAATCAGCATGAGCGGCACGGAATCTTGGTCGATAGGGTAGGTGAAGGTCTGGTTACGCAGATCGTTCACATTGCCGTCGATGTCCCAGTGCCGGTCATTGTTGCCGCTGCTGGCATCGTAGAGGCGTACCTCGTTGTCGTCAGGAGTCACCACCATCGGTATCGCCCGGATTTCTGCTTTCAATGCTTCGCCCAAAACGGTCAGGTTTAGGGTGATTGTAGAATCGCACCCGTAGCGGTTGGTAAAGGTGCTGGTGTGGGTGCCCGAATGGTAGAAGCTCTCCTCGCCGAACAGGTATGGGCAGGAGGAGGCACAGACGGTATCCTCGGTAATATCCACATTTGTAGGGTTCACCGCAAGATCCACCCTCACAGTGCTGTCGCAGCCTTTGGCGGTGCGATGGTGGAATGTATAGCTTCCCGCCGTGTCGAGCAGTTGCCCGTTGATGGGGTACCCTTGGTTGTCGCAGATGGCGGCGGACAGGAGGGTGTCGTAGACGGGATGTACCGTGAGGGTTATTTTCAGCGTGCTGTCGGCACCGTAGGCGTCGCTCTCGGTGAGCAGTAGCGTGCTGGGACCTGTGAAGGTGTGGCCCAGCCAGTTGAGGGGCAGCTCGTCTTCACAAACCGACTTCGAAAATTCATACGAGTGGTTGTAGTGCACGTTAAGACTGAAGTGCACCGCACTGTCGCATCCGTGACGGTCGGTCAGATGGAAGGTGCTGTCGGCAATCCCGCTGAACGCCTCCCCGTTGAAAAACACCGGGAGGTCGTTCTCCACCCGGTCCCATCTGATTGTCGTGTCCCCGAGGGGATGCACTGTCAGGTGGAGAAGGTAGACGCTGTCCATGCTTTCGGGATGGACGATTTTGAATGTATCGGTGACACTGCGCAGATAGCTGCGTCCATGCCAACTGAAGGGTAGGGCATCGGCACAGATGGCGGTGTCGGTAACGTCGGTCCATGTCGTGTGCAGCTGCAGCGAGTAGTGTGTCAGGCTGTCGCAACCTGCCGCGCTCGTCTCTGCAAAAAGGCTGTCGGCAACTTCGTTGGAGATGACGTGTCCGCGGAAATTGTGGGGCATGTCGGCTTCGTCCACCGTGTCGCGGACAATCTGGTTGTAGGTGGGGTGGAAGGTAATCCAGGCTGTGGTGTCGATATAGTCGTTGCAGGCGTTGAGAATGCGGAAGGTATAAAGCACCGCCGTGTCGGCAGTGATGCCCGTGGGTGCCGTGATGGTGAAGAGCGAGTCGTTCAGCATCGTCACCCCGTCGCCGATGATATTGTAGCCCGCCACCAGGCAGTTGGTGCTCGACACCAGTTGCTCGTTCAGTGCCAGCTCCCACTCGAAAATATAGCCGTTGTCCACCGAGTAGCCGTCCATCACCTCAATCGACCAGTCGCCGTTCACGGGGCAGCCCACCAGCACGTTGAAATTGTTGTCGGGGTGGTAGAAATTGCGTCCTTGCGCCACGTTCGACGAGTCGATGGTGGAGCCTGAATACATCCAACTGCTGTTGTTGAGGTACACCTCGTTGCCGCTGCGATAGATGATGCCGTCCCCGGCACCGTAGGTGTAGCCGTTCGTTGTGTTGTTGCTCCAGCAATAGTTCCAGCCCACTCCCGCACGGTTACCGTAGAGGCTCGAGTCGCACTTGTTGCTCGACGACTCCGAGTCCACGGGGTCGCCGAGGTAGGCCTGCTTCGACACGTTGCTGCCGCTTTTCCACCCTTTATGCGAGGCGGGAATGCTCTGTGAGCATTGCGATGTGCCTGCATTGCTGTAGTTCATCAGCGACGCGCGGCTGCCATTGGGGCAGGTGATGCCGATGTAGATGTCGCCGATGTAGGAATGCTCCATGTTGATGCGTACGAACTTGATGTCCTGCACATTGCGTATCACCGAGGTTTCGGGGAAATCGGTGAAAGTCACTTCCGAAACATAGGAGCAGCTGCCGTTGCACTGCACTCCGTCGGGAAGGAAGGTGCGCTCGCTGCGGCTCAACGAGGCTATCCGGTTGTGCACCACCACATTGTGGTCGCTTTGAATGCCAAAGGAAATGGTTGCCGTACTTCCCGCACAGAGGTCTGTCGGGACGTGGAATGACACGATGCTTTGCCCTTGCGCCGACCCCCAGGCCAGCACGGCAAGCGCCATGAGTATCCACCTTCTAGTTTTCAATTCTTAACCTTTGATTCCTAAACCTCATCTCACCACCTCTATCATGCCTGTTCTTCTCACCAGTCCGAAGAGGCTCTTGCCCGAGAAGCGGTAGTAATATGTGCCGTCGGGGCTGCGGGTCTCGTTGGGGTCCCAGAAATCCTCCTCTTTGCTGATGTCGCGTGCGTGGTACACCAGCGCTCCCCAGGCATTGTAGATCCACAGTTCGTTCATCGTGTACAGACCGCACTCCAGCAGGTTCACCACCTTCCAGATATCGTTGATTCCGTCGCCGTTGGGTGTTACCAGGTTGGGGAACTGCAGCCAGTCGTTGATTATCTCCACCTCACGCATCGCCGTGTCGAAACAGACGAGCGTGTCGCCGGTAATGGTGACAATCTGCTGGTACACCGTCAGCAGCACGTCGAATTTTCCAAACACCGCCATGTTGTCGTCGCCCCACGTGTAGTGCGGCGTGGCAAGGGTGCTGCTGTCGGATCCTGTCCCCTCGGCATTTGTGATTTCCCACAGGTAGGTCAGCGAGTCTTCGGGCTGGCTCTCGTTGTAGAACTGCACGGAGGGATGCGAGGCCACTGGCTTCGCCGGGCTCCACCAGAACTCGGCATACGGCGGCTGGTATATTGTGATGGCGTTTTTGATTACCACCGTATCGTGGCAGCCGCGGATGCTCGAGGCTATCAGCGTCACGTCGAAGCTTCCCGTCGTGTCGTAGATATGGCTTGTTGCCGAGTCGGTGCTCCACGCTCCGTCGCCGAAGAGCCACTGCCGCGATGCCTCGTGCATCGTCGTGTCGCGCACCAGCAGGCGGAACGGGCGGCAGCCCGAAAGCGTCGTGTCGCCGCTCCACCAGGTGCCGTCGTCGCTGATGAACGGCGAAATGCGGAACATGGTGTCGGCATCCGTGATATTCACATACACCACGCTGTCGCAGCCTGCTGCAGTCAGCCCCGAGACGACATAGTCGCCCGGACCCGTGTAGTCGATGTTCTCATAGATGAAGGTCTCGTTTGGACACAGCACAATGGTGTCGAACACGGTATAGGAAGGCATGAAGTGCACATCGATTTCCCTCACCCGCTCGCAGCCTCCGGGTGCCGTGAGCGTGTCGAGGCTGTAGTAGTCCGACGTGATCACCAGTTCGTCCACCCGCAGCGTGTCGCCTGTGCAGAGCGTGTCGCGCACCAGTTGGTAGCTGTCGCTGTAATAGTGCACCCGCACCACCGTGTCAATCGTCCGCCCGGTGCCGAAAATGCGCACGGTGTACGCCACCATGGTGTCGTTCCCGGCAGGGACAGAAGGCACGCTCAGCAGGTAGGTCGAGTCGTCCACCGTCGTCACTCCCTCACCTATTACAGTGTTGCCTGTCATCACGCCGCCTGCGGGCGCAAGCTGGGCATTCATCGCCAGCTCCCAGTCGAACACGTAGCCGTTGTCGTAGCTCCAGCCGTCCAGCACCTCGATATACCAAGTGCCGTTCACGGGGCATCCCACCAGCGAGCTGAAGTTCTCGTCGGGGTGGTAGAAATTGGTGCGCTGACGCACATTCGACGAGTCGATGGTCGAATAGCCGTAGTAGCTGCTCGCGCTTGCCACAGGTATCACGTTCGCCGACCGGTAGATAAGGGCGTCGCCCGGCGCGTATTGGTTGCCGCTGCTGTTGCTCCAGCAGTAGTTCCACCCGATTCCCGGGCGGTTGCCGTACAGTGAGGAGTTGCAGCGGTCGGAGGCATCTTCCGTGTCCACAGGCTCGCCGAAGTAGGTGCTCGTCTCCGCATTCGTGGCGGCGGTGCTCCATCCGCGGTGCGAAGCCGGTATCGTGCTGGAACAGCTCGACGTCCCATGGTCGCTGTATTTCATCAGCGCCGCACGCTGTCCGTTCGGGCAGGTGATGCCCACATAGATGTCGCCTATCCAGCTGTGTTCGATGTTAAGGCGCACAAAATCAATATCGTTTGCCGACTGGATGGTCAAGCCGGGGGTGAAATTCGAGAATGTGATGGGTGAGCGGTATGAGCAGCTGCCGTTGCATTCGCGCCCGTCGGGCAGGAACGTCACCTCCGGGTGCGACACAGTCGTGTACACATTCCTCACTTGCACCTCCCGCGCAGCGTCCAATCCCACACTCATACGCACCGAATCACCCATGCAGGCTGTCGAATCCACCAGCACATGGACTAGGCTCTGCCCATGCATGCCTGTGGTCAACAGCAACAGCGTGAGCAACATAACAACTCTTCTATTCAATATTCCTAAGCGCATAATCGATGGCAAAGATACGAAACTTTTCCGACATGCAACCAAAAAAAACAAAAAATATTAATACCTATTATAAAAACACCCGACATAGGAGAAACATAGGAGCAACATATACGCATCATAGTTGAACCATAGGACAACCGATATAGAATGGTAGTAAAATGGTAGTACAACCATAGGAGGAAATTTCACCCAAAATCCTCCTATGTCTACCCAATCTTTTCTGTAATTTATTTTGTCACATAGGAAAATTTTTGTATTTTTGCACCATCTAACAATTTATATATTATGAAACAACTCATTGAATGCGTGCCCAATATAAGCGAAGGCCGCAACATGGATATCATCAATCAGGTCACTGCCGAGATTGAGAAGGTCGAAGGTGTCAAACTCCTTGATGTCGACCCCGGTCAGACCACAAACCGCACCGTCATCACCTTCGTCGGTGAACCCGAGCCCGTCCTCGAAGCCGCCTACCAGGTCGTCAAGAAAGCCGCCGAGCTCATCGACATGACCCAGCACCACGGTGCTCACCCCCGTCAGGGTGCCACCGACGTCTGCCCCCTCATCCCCGTCTCCAACATCACCATGGAAGAGGTCGTCGAGTATGCCCACAAGCTGGGCAAGCGCCTCGGCGAGGAGCTGCAGATTCCCATCTATTGCTACGAGAACGCCGCCTTCATCCCCGAGCGCCGCAACCTGGCCTACTGCCGCACCGGCGAGTACGAGAGCCTGAGCAGCCGCCTCGGTACCGAGCAGTGGAAACCCGACTTCGGCCCCAATGCCTGGAACGACCACACCGCCCATACCGGCGCCACACAGGTGGGTGCCCGCGACTTCCTCGTCGCCATCAACTACAACCTCAACACCACCTCCACCCGCCGTGCCAATGCCATCGCATTCGACGTGCGCGAGAAAGGCCGTCCGAAACGTGAGGGTGGCAAACCCAGCGGCAAGCCCATGAAGGACGAGAACGGCAAGACCATCATGATCCCCGGCACCCTCAAGGGCACCAAGGCCATCGGCTGGTACATCGAGGACTACGGCATCGCCCAGGTCTCCATGAATATCACCTCCATCAAGGTCGCTCCCGTGCACCTCTGCTTCGACGAGGTCTGCCGCTGCGCCGCCAACCGCGGTCTCCGCGTCACCGGCTGCGAGATTGTGGGTCTCATCCCCAAGAGCGTCCTCATCGATGCCGGCAAGTACTACCTCGCCAAACAGCAGCGCTCCCTCGGTGTCAGCGAAGAGGAAATCATGAAAGTCGCCATCAAGAGCATGGGTCTCGACGACCTCAAGCCCTTCGACCCCAAGGAGAAAGTTATCGAATACCTCATCGAGGACCACAGCAAGAAGAAACTCGTCGACCTCACCTGCCGCGGCTTCTGCGACGAGACCGCCAGCGAGTCTCCCGCCCCCGGCGGTGGCTCCGTCTCCGCCTACATGGGCGCCCTCGCAGCCTCCCTCGGCACCATGGTCGCCAACCTCACCGGTGGCAAAGCCGCCTACGATGACGAGTGGGAGAAATTCTCCGACGTCGCCGTCAAGGGTCAGGCCCTGAAGGACGAGCTCCTGCACCTCGTCGACGAGGATACCGCCGCCTTCAACAAGATTATGGATGCCTTCGGCCTGCCCAAGAAGACCGACGAGGAGAAAGCCGCCCGCAGCGCCGCCATCCAGGAGGCCACCAAGTTCGCCACCGAGGTGCCCTTCCGCACCATGCAGCGCTCCCTCGAAGCCTTCGAGGTCTGCCGCGCCATGGTCGAATGGGGCAACCCCAACAGCGTCACCGACGGCGGTGTCGGCACACTGGCTGCCCGCAGCGCCGTCATGGGTGCCCACCTCAACGTCAAGATCAACGCCTCCTCGCTCAAGGACGAAGCCTTCAAGGCCGACATCTTGGCGAAAGCCCAGGCCATCGAGGACGAAGCCATCCGCCAGGAAGCCGAAATCCTCAAGATGGTCAACGAGAAAATCGGATTGTAGTTTGAACGTTAATTGCCGTAAATTGATTCGTTGAATTATCAGAAATTGATTTACGGCAATTAACGGAACAATTCACGATAATTAACGTTAAAAGGAGTAAGAAAATTAACGTAACAACAGGAATATGAAAAAGAAAGCATTGATGTTATTGGCCGTTGTGGCGATGACCCTTGTCGCCGCCGCCTGCACCCACCACACCTGCCCCGCCTACCGCGGTTCCGTCACCATGGCAGAAGTGGTCGAGTAAACCATTAAAAGAGTATAGCAACACACACCCGCCATTGGAGCACTTTCAGATGCCCCAATGGCGGTTTTTCCCCTATTAAAGTTTTAACAAAAACCAAATTATATGAAAAACACCATCCGATTATTCTTCCTTATTGCCTTCGCTGCCTGTGGCGTTGCGCGGGCGCAGGTTACGGTGGTCTACGATGGCGACACCGCCACGGTCAGCGTGCCCGACAGCCTGAACCAGTACCTCACCGTCACCCAGCAGGGGGCGCACGTCTCCATCGCGCAGGGAAGCAATCTTGCCAGCGAGATTACCTACAACCTCAGCGGTTCGTCGTCGGACGGCGGCTTCTACATGTCGGGCTCCTACAAGGCCACCGTCGAGCTCAACGGCCTGACGCTGGCCAACACTTCGGCGGTCTACAGCGGCGCTGCGGTGCATATCCAGAATGGCAAGCGCATCAACGTGAAGGTCGTCACCGGCACCACCAACACACTCGTCGATGCCGCCACCGGTTCGCAGAAGGGCTGCCTCTACGTGAAGGGCCACGCCGAGTTCAAGCAGCAGGGCACGCTCAACGTGGTGGGCAACGTGAAGCACGCCATCAAGGCTGGCGAGTACATCTCCATCAAGAACGCCACTCTCAACATCACCTCCGCCGTGGGTGACGGCATCTCCTGCAACCAGTATTTCCTGATGCAGAGCGGTACCGTCAACATCAGCGGCACGGGTGACGACGGCATCCAGTGCGACCTCGACGGCGACGCCTCGACGGGTGAGACCGAAGACCACGAGGACGAGGACAGCGGAAATATCTATATCAGCGGTGGCAACATCACCGTCAACTGCGCCGCCATTGCCGCCAAAGGCATAAAGAGTGTTGGCGACATCTTCATCAGCGGTAATCCTGTCATCGATATCACCACCAGTGGCAATGGCACCTGGGACGCCGACGACGAGGAGACCAAGGCGGCCTGCGGCATCAGCTCCGACCGCGACATCGACATCAGCGGCGGCACCCTCACGCTCACTGCTACCGGCTCGGGCGGCAAGGGTATGAAGTGCGACAGCATCCTCACCATCAGCGGCGGCGACATCACAGTCTCCACCAGCGGCGGCCTTTACTATAATAATGGCACCACCGAGAACACTAACTATACCGGCAACACCGACAACGTCAGCAGCGACTTCTACTCGTCGCCCAAAGGCATCAAGGCTGGTCTTAAGATTCAGAACGGCAACAGCTACACCTACACTGGCGGTGTGGTCATCAGTGGCGGCAAGGTGAAGGTGACCACCACCGGCAAAAACGGCGAAGGCATCGAGAGTAAGAACTATCTCAACATCACCGGTGGCGAGATTTATGTCAACTCCTACGATGACGGTATTAACTCGGCTCAGGATATGACCATTAGCGGTGGCTACGTTTATTCTCGTGCCACCAACAATGACGGTCTCGACGCCAACGGCGATCTCTACATCAACGGTGGCCTGGTCTATGCCATCGGCGCCCGTTCGCCCGAGCTGGCCATCGACGCCAACAGCGAGGAGGGCAAGAAAGTCTATATCAACGGCGGCGTTGTTATCGCCGTCGGCGGCATTGAGAATGCCAGAGTGATCAACCAGCCCTATATCCAGTCGTCGTCCATCAGCAGCAACACCTGGTACACAGTCACCTACGGCGACGATGCTGTAGCTTTCAAAACTCCCACCATCAGCACTGGCGGTGGTCACGGAGGCCCTGGTGGCAATTCAAGCGGTCTTGTCATTTCCGCCCCCAGCACTCCCTCTCTTGCCACTGGCAATAACGTCACCGACGGCACCTCTCATTTCGAAGGCAATTGCTATGTAGGAGGCGGCAGTGTTGGAATCGATGATGTGGAGACCGGGCAGCAGATTGTCAACGACCCGCGCGTCTTCACCCTCGACGGCCGCTACCTCGGCACCGAAGTCCCAGCCACCTTCCGCGGCGTCTACCTCCAGAACGGCAAGAAGCACATCAAGCTACAGTAAAACAACGGAGCATTCAAAAAATAACAAACGCCTCTCCATCACGGAAAGGCGTTTGTCGTATAGGATGCTTCATTTTTTTAGGCGTCGGCGCCAAATTGCATCAAGTATGCTTTGATAAACTCGTCGAGCTTGCCGTCGAGGACACCGGCGACATCGGAAGTCTGGTAGTTGGTGCGGTGGTCCTTCACGCGGCGGTCGTCCATGACATAGCTGCGTATCTGTGAACCCCACTCAATCTTTTTCTGTGAAGCCTTAATCTTGTCCTTCTCCTCCATGCGGTGCTTCATTTCTCGGTCGTAGAGCTGCGAACGCAGCAGGCGCATGGCATTCTCCTTGTTCTTGGGCTGGTCGCGTGTCTCGGTATTCTCGATGAGGATCTCCTCCTCTTCACCGGTGTAGGGGTCCTTGTACTGGTAGCGCAGGCGCACGCCCGACTCCACCTTGTTGACATTCTGTCCGCCGGCACCGCCGCTACGGAAGGTGTCCCACGAGAGTTTTGACATATCAACCACCACCTCAATGGTGTCGTCGACCAGCGGTGTGACGCTGACGCTGGTGAAGCTCGTCATTCGTTTGCCCTGGGCGTTGAAAGGGGAGACTCGTACCAGACGGTGCACGCCGGTCTCACTCTTCAGGTAGCCGTAGGCGAAGTCACCCTCAATCTGCATGGTGCAACTCTTGATACCGGCACCGTCGCCGTCGAGCGAGTTGGAAATGACCACCTTGTAGCCGTGGGTTTCGGCATAGCGTATGTACATGCGCATCAGCATCTCGGCCCAGTCCTGCGCCTCCACTCCACCGGCACCGGCATTGATGCTCAGCACGGCGTCGAGACGGTCACTGTCGGAACGCAACATATTCTTGAATTCCAGCTCCTCCACCTTCTTCTGAGTGGTGGCAATCTGTGCCAGCAGTTCCTCTTCCGTGGCGTCGCCTGCCTCGAAGAACTCACCCATCACCTCAAGGTCGCCGCACGAGTCGTCGACATCCTTGAATGCCGTCACCCAACTCTTCTTGGCATTGATGCCTTTGACGATTTTCTGGGCCTCCTTCGGGTCGTTCCAGAAGTCGGCGGCTTCCGTCTTCTTCTCCTCTTCGGCAATCCATGCCGCTGTCTTCTCGATATCGAGGAATTTCTTCAGCGCGTCCTTGCGCGAGATGAGGTCTTTTATCTGTTCCTGGTTTGTCATAATTATCAATGTGTTATAATGCCGACGGCGATAAAAGCTACCGCCATTAGGCCGATGTTGAGCCACGAGAAGTGGTTGCGTTTATGGTCGAAAAGAATGCTGCTGCTGACATGGAGCAGTACGCCCACCACCATGCCGACAATGCAGTGCTGCCACACGTAGTTGGGTTGCAGGACAAACACCTTCAGCAGAGAGCCGAGCGGACTCATGAGACCAAAGATTACAAGCATCAACAGCATCTTGCCAACCGTATAGCCACGGTCGGACATGAGCGCCACCAAAATCAGGGCTACGGGAATGTTGTGTATCACGATGCCCCACAGCAGACCTCTGTCCACCGCAAAGCTTTGCGACACCAACGGCATACCTTCCAGAAAAGCGTGGAGCGACAGACCCAGCATCAGGCCGCCTAGAGTGAAGTTGCCCTCGGTGTGGCCATGTTCGGCATGCGCCGAGATTCCGTCGAGCATCTGCTGTATGAGGAATCCCACCAGAATGGCGAAGAATGGCATTATGGCAATTCCCCGGCTCCCGTCGGCAGTGTAGCTGCAATAGTGTTCGGCGATTTCGGGCAGCATGTCGAGGCAGCACACGCCCAGCAGGAACGCCCCGCCGAAGACGGTGATGCCGCGCATCACACCTTCGGGCAGACGTTTGCCCGTAGGCAACAGAGCCGCCCACACAACCACGCCCAATACTATTAGTATATATGCTACAATCATTCTGTTATGCACAAATAAAAAAGGGCAAGCTGTTTATATCGCACCGCTACAACCAAACACCCTTGCTGTATTCCTACCCTGGGGGATTCAATGGGAGCTGGTCGTATAAGACTTGCCCAATTCTCTACAATTTTTCTTCAAAATTGAGGTGCAAAAGTACTACTTTTTTTTCATTCAGCAAAAAAAATAATCTTCTGCATGGATATCTCGCTCGAACACAGTTCGATAAAGATTTCTGATTTTGTGCCTTTTTGATTCTTGACTACAGAACTTTAATCAGCTCGACGGTGAAAATGAGGGCTGCGTAGGGCGGAATGTCTGCACCGGCGCCGCGCTCACCGTAGGCGAGGTTGTAGGGGATGTAGAATTTGAAGATGGAGCCTTCTTTCATCAGCTGCACACCCTCGGTCCAGCCGGCAATGACCTGGCGCAAACCAAATTCGGCGGGCATGCCGCGACGGTAGCTGGAGTCGAAGACCGTGCCGTCGATAAGGGTTCCCTCATAGTGGCATTGCACTGTGTCGCTGGCTTTCGGCTGACGACCGTTGCCCTCTTTGACAATTTCGTACTGCAGACCGCTGGGGGTGGTCACTACGCCGGCACGTTTCTTGTTCTCGGCCAGGAAAGCTTCGCCCTCGCTTTTGGCGGCTTTACCGCGCTCGGCGGCTTCGGCCTGCTGGCGCTGCTCGAGTTCGGTGAAGTAGTGCTCGAGTACCTGCTGAACCTCTTCGTGGCTCATTTTGGGCTGGCGACCCTGCATCACGTCGGCGATGGCGGCGGCATAGTCTTCCACATTCAGGCTCTCTTTCAAGCCCATTCCAATCAGTTGATGGCCAATGTTGTGGCCTAATGCATAACTAAGTTTATCCATGGTTATTTGTTATTCATTCGTTTTCTAAGATAGAGCACGGCGTCGATGTTGCGTGGCACCTGCAGGTCCAGGGTGCCGCTCACAATGCCGATGACGTGGCCGTTCTTGACGGCGCTGAGGCGGTTGTAGGGCTTCATGCCACAGAAGGCGGCACTGTCCTCGCGGCGCACGATGATAAAGTTGGGGTCTTCCTTTACCAGTGCCTCGAGGCTGTAGCTCCAGCCTTCGATATCTTCGGCGATGTTGCGTCCTCCCGCCATGCGGATGATGTCGTTGATGAAGGTGTTGCCACCGGCAGTGAAGTTGCCTCCGGCACCGAATCCTACAACATAGTATACAGAAGGCAATTGAGTATTTTGAGAACTATCGCCGTGCGCAAGCAAACTCTCCATTCTCAATTTTAAATTCTCGATTAAACTATCGGCCTCATGCTCCTTGCCGACAAGCTTGCCGATAGCCTTGATATTGTCGTAGAGGGCCTCGAACTTCGGCTTTTCGATAACGCAGACCATCGGTGTGCCCATCTGGTCGAACTGGTCGGTGAATTTTTTCCCCACCATCGAGCCGCTGATAATCAGGTCTGGCTGCATGGAGAGGATGCGCTCCACATTGAGGTTCGAGATGCCTCCGATGCTCGGGATGTCGCCAGCCGCGTCGGGGTAGACGCAGAAGTCGGTGCGCCCAACCAGGAGATCTCCGGCGCCGAGGGCAAACATGATTTCCGTGACGGCAGGGGAGAGGCTCACCACGCGTTGTGGCGCTGCAGGTACCACCACCGTGCGCCCATAGTCGTCGGTGACGGTGTCGGTCACCGCGACCTGCCCTTGATGCCCGCCGCAAGCGACCAGCAGCAAGACAAATCCTAGTACCGTAAACCTTAAACCGTAAACCTTAAACCGAATCTTACGCATCTTCCATTCCTCCACACATGGGCAGCACGACGCTGGTGATATAGCTCGACATGTCGCTGGCGAGGAACACGCAGCATTGCGCCACCTCGTCAGGCGTGCCCGCACGCTTCATGGGAATGCGGCTGCACCAGGTGTCCATCAGCTCTTTCGGCACCTCGGCAGTCATCTCCGTCTCGATAAATCCCGGACAGAGCACATTGACGCGAATGTTTCTGGCGGCGAACTCTTTGGCACAGCTCTTGCTGAAACCAATGATGCCTGCCTTCGAGGCGGCGTAGTTCGCCTGGTTGTAGTTGCCGGCAATGCCCACCACCGAACCGATGTTGACGATGGAGCCGTGACCTTGGCGCCACATGCTCGGCTGGATGGCTTTGGTCATGCAGAAGACACTCTTGAGGTTCGTGCCCACCACGCGGTCGAACTGTTCCTCGCTCATGCGTTTCACGGCGGCATCGTCGGTGATGCCGGCATTGTTGACGAGGATATCCACGCTGCCGAAGTCGGCAAGCACCTCTTTGACAAAGGCTTGTGCTGATGCGTAGTCGGCCACATCGCAGACGTAGCCTTTGGCTTTCACGCCCAAGGCGGCAATCTCTTCCTCCACGGCGACCATCTTGTCGTTACGTGTGCGTCCGCAGAAAGCCACGTTGCAGCCCTCCTTTGCAAACCGTATAGCAATAGAGTGACCGATGCCGCGGGTGGCACCGGTCACAATTGCAGTCTTATTTTCTAAGAGCATATTAGAGCAGCTTGGCAAGTTTGGCAGCCAGGTCGCCAACGCGGGTGCTGTAACCCTTCTCGTTGTCGTACCAGCTGACGATTTTCACGAAGTTGCCGTCCATCACCTGGGTCAGCAGGCTGTCGAAGATGCTGCTGTGGGTGTTGTCGATGATGTCGATGCTCACGATGGGCTCGTCGACATACTGCAGCACGCCCTTCATGGCGCCATTGGCGGCTTCCTTCACGGCGGCGTTGATTTCCTCCTTGGTGACGTTGCAGTTCAGCTCGGCGGTCAGGTCAACGACAGAACCGTCGGGAGTGGGGACGCGCATGGCGAAGCCGTCCAGTTTGCCCATCAGTTCGGGGATCACCAGACCCACAGCCTTGGCGGCACCGCTCGAGGTGGGGATGATGCTCACGGCGGCAGCACGGGCACGACGCAGGTCGCTGTGCGGCTGGTCGAGGATCTTCTGGTCGTTGGTGTAGCTGTGGACAGTGTTCATCAAACCGCGCTTGATACCGAACTTGTCGTTCAGCACCTTGGCAACGGGGGCCAGGCAGTTGGTGGTGCAGCTGGCGTTCGAGACGAGCTGCATGTCCTTGGTCAGGATGCTGTCGTTGACACCCATCACGATGGTGGCGTCCACATCGTCGGCCTTGCCGGCGGGAACGGTGAGGATGACCTTCTTGGCACCGGCGTTGATGTGCTTCATCATCTGCTCGCGTTTCTTGAACAGACCGGTCGACTCGACCACGATGTCAACACCAAGTTCCTTCCAAGGCAGGTTCTGCGGGTCACGCTCGGCATAGATTTTCACCTTCTTGCCGTTCACCACGAGGCAGTCGCCCTCGGCGTGCACTTCGCCGTCGAAGTTCTCGTGCACAGAGTCATATTTGAACAGGTAGGCCAGGGTGTCGGCACTGGTCAGGTCGTTGATAGCGACGATTTCCAGCTCGGGGTGGGCGAGCATGGCGCGGAAGCTCATTCTTCCGATTCGGCCGAAGCCATTGATTGCAACTTTTGCCATAATGTATTGTTTTTTAATGATTTATTATTTATTTTACAAAATATTTAATCCGACAAAGGTACAACATTATTTTATATAAAACAAATTTCTTTTAAAAATAAAAGAAAATAATGACTAGGTTTAAAAGGGCTAAAAGGGCAAAAGTGGCGATAAGGTCATAGATTCATTTTTGACCCTTTAGCCCTTATCCTCCTTTTAGCCCCTTTTAGCCCCTTTAGTCCCTTTACCCCCTTTATTTTATTAGTAGGACAGCAAAAAAAAATTGGGGCAGCCACGCATGGCCGCCCCGCTTCACATTAAAAAATAGGGTTATTCGCTGAAATGAACCATGATAATAAGGTGCTCATGGCCTTCGGCATATGAAAAACCTTTAGCGCTATTTACTTCCTTTTCTGCGATTACACTCCTGACAGAGCATCTGGCAGTTCTCGATGACCGTGCGGCCTCCTTCACACCAAGGAGTAATGTGGTCGCCCTCCATGAATTCCATGTCGAATTCTTTACCACATTTTGCACACTTGTGACCCTGTCTTTCCCATACGGCCAGTTTGATATCCTCGGGGAAGGCTCGCAGGTCGAGATAATGCTCGTCGCCCGTTAATACATATGGTATAATGCCCGACTGCCTATCAATATCGCCATCTCGCATCAATACAGATATGCGCTGAGCAAGAGCGACGGTATCTAATGTTGCAGAACCGTAATTATCGTACAAATACGCCCAATCCAACCCTTTCATAATCTTTTTGAACCGTCTCATGTCGAAGTTGGTGATTGCCCAGTTGAGCACCGCCTGGAAGTAACTCCAGAGATTGTTGGCGTTGGGGTCGTGCTGGTGTTCGGCCATATAGCCGACAGCCGTCTGGCGATGTCCATTGCGAGTTTCATGGTCGGCCATCCATTCCAATGCTTTCTTTAGATAATCCTGCCGGATAGGGGTGCCGTTCACTAGCTCTTTGCCCAAGCGATAGGCTCCGCAGTTCGACTTGGAAAAATGTCTTTTGGCGTCGCTAACGAAAGGACCTGCATAGATAGCGTTGTTAATTTCTTGCTCATTGAGTGCCTTTCCCGCAATATTGATGGTGCGGAACCACTCCAGTTTCTCGCTGGCCTCACCTTCGCAGACATAGACGGTCAGTTTGTAGTCGAGAATCTTCTTCTGGATATCTTCGGGTTGGTTGAAGAAATTTTTGAAGAAATAGGCGAACTTCCCGGCCACATATTCGCAGAGCGAGAGGGTACGTTGCTGACCGTCCATCACTTCGTAGGGACAATCGGCATCGTCTGAGCGTTTCACCCAGTACATTACATTGAGCGGATAGCCCTTCAACACGGTGTTGATAACAGCTACCTGTTCCTTCTCATTATAGATAAACTCCCGCTGATAAGGAGGACGAATGTCGAGCTGCCCGTTGTAACCACGGACACCCTGCTCGTCGTTGTTGACGTAGCCCTGGGTGATTTCTCTGACGGTTACTTCCAATGGTTTAATGTTCATCATATTGCTTTGGGGTGTTTGTTGCGTATAATAAAGCGAGCGAATAAACGTTTATATTCACCATTCTTCTTGATATAAAATGCAGGACCGCCTTGTTTCTCTTTTGGTAAGTCTTTCGGCTTGTTTTTCCCCAAAACGAGACTAATGCCTATTATTTCAAACTGTTCTGGGTTGTATTTTTCCAAAAAAGTAACAGGAACTCCCATTAATCCATCATAGTCGTATGGAATGTTTGTCGCCAATCCTACTTCGATTGCGTCATAGTTTTCATATTTTGGATATTCTCCATGGGAATACCGACAGATTAGATCAATCTCCTCGTGTCGTTTCTGATGATCTAAATTTGTAAACCAACATATATTTCCCAAATTCCTCCACAAACGACCATCTCTATATGCGTATCCATTAGAACGTAAACGTTTTGTGTCATTCAAATCGTAGAAATCTGGAATTTCATAATTTTCAGGAACAGAAAACCAAGTGTGCCCAGAGTGATATCCTAACCATAGCTCATTGCGAAGGATGAGTGGGTATATTTCCTTATAAGTAATTGCATTCTGATTTCCAATAATCAAGAACTTTTTGCCATATTCTACAAGTTGTCCAATATAATCCCGAAACAATGAAAATGGTGGATTGGTAACAACAATGTCGGCTTGTTTCAATAGTTCAATACATTCGGGGTCACGAAAGTCACCAGTCTTTAGTGTTGAGAGTACATTCTTGTCGTTTTGTAGCAAGTAGCGCACATCAGAGAGATCGACTGCACCATCGCCGTTCAAATCTTTCACCTCAGTAATCTCTACCTTGTAAGCAATCTTGGTGGGCTCTGCTTCGAATCCATCAAAATGAAGCAAGAGCTCATTTCCCTGTACGGGGGAACCATTATAGCAGGTGCATATCAACTTCTTTAATCCCAGCTGATTGAAACGGAGTGCGAAGTATTTGAAGAAATTGCTTTCGTAAGGGTCATCGCAATTGCAGAGCACCACCTTGTCGCGGAAGTGCGGCCAGTAATGCTGCAATTCCCGTTCAATATCTGTGAGTTGAGTATAAAACTCGTCTTTCTTGGCCGTCTTTGCGGCGTTGAGGTTCTTGTTTGCCATATTGATAGCAGTTGCGCATTGCTATCAATCGATATTGTCGCGATAAAAAAGGAGCTTCTTATCGCGGACCCAGGCAACCCTGCAAGGAGACCTGTAAAATCCAAGAAGCTCACATAGCATGAGCATTCTATTACGATTTTACAGGCTCCTAAACTAGGAACCTCACTATTATTATTTATTGCGTTTATCTCCGTTTAAAACTTTGCAGGGTTTTCGGTCACGCGAAATAATAGTAATGCTTTGTTATTATTCAGTGGCCCATCCACTCTTGATGAACCTATGTCATTTTCACGGTGCAAAAATACAAAACATTTCTGATTCCACCAAAAAAAGTTTCCTCCGCATGAAAATCCATGCGGAGGAAGATGGCGTGTTCTAAAAGATAAATTAGGAATTACTCAATGATAATCTTCATGCTTCAGGATGATAGAAACGGTAGATTTTCTCAGTAATCAGACGTTCCGACTCCTCAAGGGTCATACAGCGGGCTAATTCCTCATCGGTAACAACCCTGAATTGTTTTTTCGCCACCGTTCCGTATTCTGACGCAGGCTCGCTGGCCATCGGCGATTCCCTCTCTTCCTCTGTCGAATAATTACGTATCATTATTTCTTTTTTTTCACGATGCAAAATTACGAATAAAATCCCATTCCACCAAAAAAAGTTATCCTGTCAGCATTTTTTTTGTATTTTTGCAGCCGCGCATCAGCCCTGTGCAGGATGGACCGTCCGCGCAATCGATGTGGGTTGATGCGCTGATATGTTGACAGTTAAAAAATGGACAACTCGCTAAATACCGACATTACGCCGACGGAAAAGAAGCGGCATTTCCTCAAACCCTGGCGCGCAATAGGCTGGGGGAGACGCGTCTTCCGCCTCGTCTGGATGGTCGTCGTGGGGCTCTGGCTCTTCTCCCTCCTCCAGGTTTTCCTCGGCATCGTCTTCAATCCGCCACTTACGCCGCTGATGGTGCAACGCTTTGGTCAGCAGCTCTTTAGCTCCGACCGTCACGTGCGCTTCCAGCGCGATTACGTCTCCATCGACGACATCTCGCCCCATCTCGTCACCGCCGTCGTCTATGCCGAGGACGGCCTCTTCATGTACCACCACGGCTTCGACGTCAAGCAGATGAAGCAGGCCTACCGCGAAATTCACTCCGGACGCCGTTTCCGCGGCGGCAGCACCATCAGCCAGCAAACCGCCAAAAACGCCTTCCTGCCTCATTCTCGCTCCATGTTCCGCAAGGGCGTCGAGGCCTACTATACGCTTCTCATTGAGCGCTTTTGGGGCAAGAAACGCATCATGGAGGTCTACCTCAACGTCATCGAGTTCGGCGACGGCATCTATGGCGCCGAGGCGGCCGCGCAGCACTATTTCGGCCACAGCGCCAAGGACTTGACACGCGACGAAGCCGTCAAGCTTGCCGTCACCCTGCCGGCTCCCCTCAAGCGTAACCCCGCCCACCAGTCGCCCTTCTACCGCCGCCAGGTGCAGGCCGTCAAAGGCCGCATGGGGTGGGGCAGGGTCAACCTCGACATGCCACTCGAAAAGCGCCAGAAACGCTTTAAGAATCAGGAGACTATATGGGACTTCTTCAAATGGTACCGCGAGCAGAAGAAGAAGGACAAGGGCAAGAAAAAGAAGTGACCATGGCGGATGCGGAACAGACTTGGCGCCGCTACCGGCGCAACTTCCAGGGCTACCTCAAGCTGGAAAAAGGCATGGCCTCCAACAGCGTCGATGCCTACCTCCGCGATGTCGACCATCTCATGCGTTTTGCTATAGAGAATGACATTGAACCCGAAGGCGTTACGCTAGATTACCTGCAGCAGTTGTTGAAGCAACTCAACGACACTGGCATTGCCCCCACCACCCAGCGGCGCATCATCGCCGGTTGGCGGATGTTCTACAAAATGCTTGTCATTGAGGACGCTATGAAAGAAAACCCCGCCGACCTGCTCGACCTGCCGTTGCGTCCCAAGCATTTGCCAGATGTGCTTACAGACGAGGATATTACAAAGATTCAGTCAACCTTTGATTTAAGCCTTCCCGACCAGTACCGCAACTATGTCATCATCGAAGTCCTCTATGGCTGCGGACTCCGTGTCTCGGAGCTCGTAAACCTCAAGATGTCAAACATCTACGCCGAAGAAGAGATGCTGCAGGTCATCGGCAAGGGCAACAAGGAGCGCTGGGTGCCCATCAACTCCCAGGCGCTGAAACTCATGGATACCTACATCCACCACGTCCGGGTGCACGCCAAGATCAAACCCAACGAAGAGAAATATGTCTTCCTCAACCGCCTCGGTACGCACCTCTCGCGAAACTACGTCTTCATGTTTCTGCAACAGGCGGTTAGCAACGCTGGATTAAACAAACACGTGAGCCCCCATTCCCTCCGCCACAGCTTCGCCACCGAGCTCGTCGAGAACGGCGCCGACCTCCGCGCCGTGCAGGAGATGCTGGGTCACGAGAGCATCTCCACCACCGAGATCTACACCCACCTTACCCGCGACACTCTCCGCAACACCATCTCCGCCTACCACCCCCACTACAAACGTTAAAATTTCCGCCCCTCTTTCCCTCCGTTTTGACATAGGTAGTGCAAGGTAGCGACATAGGAGCGATATAGGAGAGACCATAGACCTACCATAGAGTTACCATAGAGGTACCATAGACCTAGCATAGACCTACCGTCCATAGACTCTTGTGAAATAAAGCAATAAATTGGATTGAAAATCAACTTTGCGATTGCGTATCTTACTGTAATTCAACGCCTATTTTGATTTTCACATGGAATCCTCTTCCTCTTTTGCACTTGCAAAGGTACGCACTTTTTTTGACATCCCGGCATAAAAAAATGTTAAATTTTCACCCCCCTCCAGCCCCTGTTGATACCCTTGTGGATATCTTTTTTATAATATTTTCAAATAATTTTGTATCTTTGCATTTTCAATTTTATCGTGAAATATAAGTAAATAATTAATAACTAACATTTTATTAAGATGACAAAGTACGTTTACACGTTCGGCGGCAAGACTGCCGAAGGAAAAGCCGACATGAAGAACCTCCTGGGCGGCAAGGGTGCCAACCTCGCCGAGATGTGCCTGCTGGGCCTTCCCGTGCCTGCCGGTCTCACCATCACCACCGAGTGCTGCACCGCCTACTACGCCAACAACTGCCAGCTTCCCAAGGGTCTGATGGAAGAGGTGTGGAAAGGTGTCGAGAATATCGAGAAGATCATGGGTATGAAGTATGACGACGCCGAGAACCCCCTGCTCGTCAGCTGCCGCTCCGGCGCCCGCTCCTCCATGCCCGGCATGATGGACACCGTCCTCAACATCGGTCTCTCCAGCAAGACCATCCCCGGCATGCTCAAGAAGACCAACAACCCCCGCTTCGTGTATGACAGCTACCGTCGTCTTATCATGATGTATGCCGACGTCGTCATGGAGAAATCCGAGGGCATCGAGCCCGCCGACGGCAAGGGTATCCGCAAGCAGCTCGACGACATGCTCGACGAGTACAAGAACCTCAAAGGCTACAAGAGCGACACCGAGCTCACCGCCGAGGACCTGATGAAACTGGCCGACGCTTTCAAAATCCGTGTGAAAGAGGTGCTCGGCACCGAGTTCCCCGACGACGCCCGTGCCCAGATGGAAGGTGGCATCAAGGCCGTCTTCAAGAGCTGGAACGGCAAGAAGGCCGTCAGCTACCGCAAGATTGAGGGTATTCCCGACGATTGGGGCACCGCCGTCAACGTCCAGGCTATGGTCTTCGGCAACATGGGTGACACTTCCGCCACCGGCGTCGCTTTCACCCGCAACCCCGCCACCGGCGACAACCAGTTCTACGGCGAGTGGCTCATCAACGCCCAGGGCGAGGATGTCGTTGCCGGTATCCGCACCCCCAACCCCCTCAACGACGACACCAAGAACGAGCAGAACAAGCACATGCACTCGATGCAGGAGCTGATGCCCGAGACCTATAAGGAACTCTGCGACATCCGCAGCATCCTCGAGAAGAACTACCACGATATGCTCGACATCGAGTTCACCATCCAGGACGGCAAGCTCTATATGCTGCAGTGCCGCGTGGGTAAACGCACCGGTGTCGCCGCCCTCACCATGGCTATGGACATGCTGAAGGAAGGCCTCATCGACGACAGCGAGGTGGTGATGCGCATATCTCCCGCCCAGCTCGACGAGCTGCTGCACCCCATCCTGGATGCCGCCGACGAGAAGAAGCACACTGTTCTCGCCAAAGGTCTGCCCGCAGGTCCCGGTGGTGCCGTGGGTATCATCGCCCTCACCAGCGAGAAGGCTAAGGAGTATCAGGCTGCCGGTATCAAGAATATCCTCGTCCGCGAGGAGACCAACCCCGAGGACGTCGAGGGCATGCGTGCCGCCGACGGTATCCTCACCGCCCGTGGCGGTATGACCTCCCACGCCGCCCTCGTGGCCCGTGGCTGGGGCAAGTGCTGCATCGTGGGTTGCGACGCCGTGAAGATCGAGATGGAGAAGACCTCCGTCAGCACCAACGAGTACGGCAAGAAGAAAGTCAACGTCGAGGAGCACGCCACCGTGACCATCAACGGCAAGGTGTTCCACGAGGGCGACCTCCTCTCGCTCAACGGCTCGAAGGGCTGGGTCTACGACGAGGAAGTGAAGATGATCAACGCTACCGAGAACCCCCTGTTCCAGCAGTTCATGAAGCTGGTCGACAAGCATCGCAAGATGGGTGTCCGCACCAATGCCGACAACCCCGCCGACGCCCAGAAGGCCATCGACTTCGGCGCCGAAGGTATCGGTCTGTTCCGCATCGAGCACATGTTCTACGGTGAGAACAGCGAGGTGCCTCTGGAGAAGCTGCGCAATATGATTCTGGCCGACACGCTCGAGGCCCGCAAGGCCGCTCTGGCCGAGCTGGAGCCCTATATGCGCGAGAGCGCCAAGGGTACGCTGAAGGTGATGGACGGCAAGCCCCTGACTTTCCGTCTGATGGATCCCCCGCTGCACGAGTTTGTCCCCCAGACCGAGGAGAAGCAGCGCGAGGTCGCCAAAGCCCGCGGCCTGGAGTATGAGCAGCTGCACGCCCGCATCGAGAGCATGCACGAGGTGAACCCCATGATGGGTCTCCGCGGTGTGCGTCTGGGTATCATCTATCCCGAAATCACCGAGATGCAGTTCCGCGCCCTCTTCAGCGCCACCTGCGAGTTGATGAAGGAAGGTTTCGACCCGCACCTGGAAATCATGGTCCCGCTGACCATCAACGCCGCCGAGCTGAAGCACCAGAAGGCGCTGGCCGACCGCGTGAAGGTGGAGGTCGAGGAGAAGTACGGCGTGAAGTTCGAGTATAAGTTCGGCACGATGATCGAGATTCCGCGCGCCGCCCTCGTCGCCAACCAGATCGCCGAGGTGGCCGAGTTCTTCAGCTTCGGTACCAACGACCTGACGCAGATGACCTTCGGCTTCAGCCGCGACGATGTGAACGCCATCGTGAAGACCTATGTCGACGAGAAGATCATCCCCGCCGACCCGTTCAACTCGTTCGACCGCGAGTGCGTGGGCGAGCTGGTGAAGATCGGTATCGAGCGTGGCCGTTCGACCCGCGCCGCCCTGAAGTGCGGTGTGTGCGGTGAGCACGGTGGCGACCCGACGGCTGCCGAGTTCTTCTACAAGGCCGGCATGAACTATGTGAGCTGCTCGCCCTTCCGCGTTCCCGTGGCGCGCCTCGCCGCCGCCCAGGCCGCTATCAAGGAAGCCCGTGAGAAATAAGGGATGAGGAGTAGACAGAGCTCATTGATAATTTTGAAGTCCACCCTGGGTAGACTTCCGTCCTACTACTGCGAGATCGAGAACCGGGCCGCCCGCGGGGAGGAGTTCGTCTCCGCCACCGCCATTGCCGAGAGCCTGAGCATCAACCCGATTCAGGTGCGCAAGGATTTGGCGAGCATCAGTTCGGAGCCGGGACGCCCGAATGTGGGGTTCCGTGTGAAGATGCTGTTGGAGGATTTGAAGGTCTACCTGGGTTACGACCAATATGACGAGGCCGTGCTGGTGGGTGTGGGTGCGTTGGGTCATGTGCTGCTGCACTATGGCGGTTTTGCCAAATACGGCCTTGATATTGTGGCCGGATTCGACTCGGAGCCCAAGGAGAAGAAGGTGGGCGACAAAACGGTGCTGCCCATCGCGAAGCTGGTGCCGTTCCTGAATCGCACGCATGTCAACATCGGCATCATCACTGTGCCCGCCAGCGAGGCGCAGGAGGTGGCGGACATGCTGGTGGCCGGTGGAGTACGGGCCATCTGGAATTTCGCGCCCACGACGCTGAACCTGCCCGCGGGCATCCTCGTGAAGAACGAGAACCTCGCCGCCTCGCTCGCCGCGCTGAGCGCGGAGCTGCGCCGGAGACGGTGAGGGGTGGACGAAAAAAGACAATTACCGCCGCAAGGTTTTTCGGGCCTTTGCGGCGGTTTTGTTTTTGGGTTTTTGTGTTCGATAAAAAAAGTTTGATTCAATTAAATTTTATTTTGTATCTTTGCAAAATCCAAGTGAGGGGAAATATGTGCTAAGAAACTGAGAATTAGTGGATAAAGGAAAAGAAATTACTAATAATCAAATAGGAAAAGATATGAATATTAAGGTATGTGTAGGCAGTTCGTGCCATTTGAAGGGTTCGTACGACGTCATCGAGGCATTCAAGGCCGTGTTGAAGAAATACGACGTGGAGGATGTGGTGGATCTGCAAGCCAGCTTCTGTCTGGGTCACTGCGCCAAAGGTGTGACGGTGAGCTGCGAGGGCATGGAGGCCGCCGAAAATGGCCCGCAGGTGGAGCAGACAGAGGAGGGTTTCATCCTGCATGGAGTGAATGCCGGAAATGTCGAGGAACTGTTCGCCAAAGAGGTGTTCCCCAAAATCTTCAATGCCTGATAGCTTATGTCTGAATATTTGGAATTCAAGCCGGTGCAGTGCAAGGACTGCTACCGTTGCCTGCGCGAGTGTCCGGTGAAAGCCATCAACATCAAGGATCACCATGCCCAGATTATCGAGGAGCATTGCATCCTCTGTGGCCACTGTACCAAGGTGTGTCCGCAGAAGGCCAAGATAGAGCACAGCGAGATTGATGTCGTCCGTGCCCTGCTGAAGGGCGGAACGAAGGTGGCCGCCACTGTGGCGCCGTCATTCATCAGCAGCCTTGGGCAAGAGGACTTTACCGTGCTTCGCATCGCGTTGGCCAAGTTGGGCTTCGCCATTGCCGAAGAGACCGCCGTGGGTGCGCAGGCTGTCACCGAGGAGTACAAGCGTGTGCTGGCCACGGGCGAGATGAGAAACTTCATCACCTCGGCCTGCCCCGCTGCCTGCCGCCTCATACAGATGTACTACCCCAAAGCGCTGCCTTATCTGGCACCCGTCGACTCGCCCATGGTGGCGCACGCCAAGATGCTGCGCCGCAACGACCCCAGCCTCAAGGTGGTCTTCATTGGCCCCTGTATCGCCAAAAAACGCGAGGCCGACGAGCATGGCATCGACGCGGTGCTCACTTTCGAGGAGCTGTTGCAGCTCTTCGAGGAGAACGGCATCGACCTGGCGACCATCAATCGCCTTTCCATCACCGACGACAACTGCGGAGCCAACCGTGCCAAAGCCTATCCCGCCACACAGGGCATCATCCGTTCGTTCGATGCGTTGCCCGAAGGCTACCGCTATATGGCTGTCGACGGTGTCGACCGTCTGGCCGAAGTGCTGGAAAACATCGAGGCCCTCGACCATACCTTCATCGAGATGAATGTCTGCCCCGGTGGCTGCATCAACGGTCCCTGCGCCATCGAGATGGAGGGTGGTGTGATGAAGGCCGAAGCCGACATCAACGCCTATGTGGAGTATGAGATGGCCACCCGCAAGCACACTCCCGCTCCCGATGCCGGCGTCAGCCTGGCCTACGCCCATCCGCGTCTCAGGGCCAAGAGCCGTCCCGCCACCGAGAAGGAGATTGAGGATGTGATGCACCGTACCGGCAAGTTCACCAAAGCCGATGAACTTGACTGCGGCGCCTGCGGCTACCGCAACTGCCGCGAGAAAGCCTGGGCCGTCGTCAACGGCTATGCTGACATCGACATCTGCCTGCCCTATATGCGCAAACGCGCTGAGAGTCTGGCTGTTGATATCGTTCACAACTCGCCTGAGGGCGTTATGATTGTCGACCCCGAAATGAACATCGTCGACATCAACGCTTCTGCCATGAAGATGCTGGGCTTGGGCGGCACTCCCGAGAGTGTCCAGGGACGCCCGGTGGTCGAGAGTTTCCCACCTATTGAATTCTATAACGCCTACTCGCAGAAACGCCGCACCGAGAATCCATGTCTGCGCATTGCTGCCACAGGTCGCTATGTGAGCCTCACTGTGAGCCTCCTCAGCGAGCAGAACCTGCTCTTTGGCCTGATGAAGGACATCTCGGAGCAGGTGAGTTACGACAAGAAACTGGAGAAGGTGCGCACCGACACCCTCGCCACCACCGATGAACTAATCATGAAGCAGATGCGTGTGGCACAAGAGATTGCCTCACTGCTTGGCGAGACAACTGCCGAAACCAAGGTGGCGCTGTTGAAACTGAAAAAAACTCTCTCCGACGGCCAGGGAGACCTTGGTGTGGATGGACGGCCTGTCGACTGGAAAACCGCCAAAGTATGAAACAGCTTTGCGTTGAATATGGATATACCTCGTTGAACCACTACGGTGAGGAACTCTGTGGCGATAACGTGGAGATGACCTCGGATGGTGAGTGGACCACCTTGGTGCTGGCCGACGGGTTGGGGAGCGGCGTGAAAGCCAATATTCTCTCCACGCTCACCAGCAAGATTCTCTGCACCATGGTGGCCGGTGGCGCTGACCTGGAGGACTGTGTCTCGACCATCATCCAGACGCTCCCCGTCTGCAAGGAACGTGGCGTGGCCTACAGCACCTTTTCCATCATCCATGTGAACAACGAGGGTAGGGGACACCTCTTCGAGTTCGACAACCCCGAGGCTGTTTGGTACCATCACAGACACACTTGCGACTTCCCCCGCACGGAGATGAGTGTTTTCGACAAGCGCGTCTTTGTCACCGAGCTTCAGCTCGACGAGGGCGACATGGTCTTCGTTATGAGCGACGGCACCATCCATGCCGGCATTGGACAGATGCTCAACTTCGGCTGGCAGCGCAAGGAAATCATGGAGCACCTTGACCACAGCATCGACGCCCACATGTCAGCCCGTGCTGCAGCATGTCTGCTGGCGTCGGCCTGCAACGACCTTTATCTCGACCGTCCTGGCGACGATACCACCGTGGCCGCCATCCGCATGACACCCCGTTGCGAAGTGCATATCATGGTTGGCCCGCCAGTGGACAAAGAACGTGACGCCGAATATGTGCATCAGTTTATGACAGGAGCCGACAAACGCATCGTCTGCGGTGGAACTACCTCGCAGGTGGTGGCTCGTTGCCTCGACCGAAAGCTCAAGACCAGCTTCGATTTCCCCGACAAGGAGGTGCCTCCCATAGGATTCATCGACGGCATCGACCTCGTCACCGAGGGTGTCATCACCCTGCGCCGTCTGCTCTCTCTGTCGGAGAAATATGTCTCGGTCAAGGACCTCTCGCCCAAGACATATGCCAAGAAGGACGGCGGTTCGCTGCTGGCCAATATCATCTTCGAGGAGGCCACTCACCTTGTCTTCTTCGTCGGACAGAATGTCAACGCCGCCCACCAGGGGCTGGATATTGATATCACCATGAAACTTAAGCTCGTCGAACATCTGGCCGCAAACCTCCGCGAGATGGGTAAACAGGTAACCGTAAATTATGATTAAATATGGAACAGAAACTTTTCGATACCAACGTTCAATGGATTAAGTACAAAGTCCTCAAGGAGGTCATCCGCCGCGCCTACGAGGGCGGTCTCGACGACGCCTACCTCGACATACCCAAGATCATCAGTCCTGGTCCCAAGTCGGAGCTCAACTGTTGCATCTATAAGGAGCGTGCCATTGTCCAGGAGCGTATCCATATGGCTATGGGTGGCGACAAGTCGAACCCCAACCCCGTGCAGGTGATGGAGACCGCCTGTGACGAGTGCCCCGCCGCCGGTATGCTGGTCACTGAGGCCTGTCGTGGCTGCATGATGCACTCCTGCAAGGAGGTCTGTCCCAAAGGTGCTATCACCATCGTCAACCACCGCTGCCATATCGACAAGGAGAAGTGCATCGAGTGTGGCAAATGCGCCGCTGCCTGCCCTTATAGTGCTATCATTGCACAAAAGCGTCCTTGCATCAAGAGTTGCAAGCCCAAAGCTCTCTCCATCCGCCCAGAGGACGACAAGGCCGTCATCGACAATGACAAGTGCATCTCTTGCGGTGCCTGCGTGGTGAGTTGTCCCTTCGGAGCCATCACCGACCGCTCGCTGGTGCTTGACATCATTGACATGTTGAAGCAGTCGGAAGACAATAGTCGCTACCGCGTCTATGCCGTTATCGCTCCCGCCATTGTGGGACAGTGTCGTTTCGGACGCATTGAACAGGTTGTTACCGCCATCAAGCTCCTTGGATTTCATCAGGTTGTCGAAGCCGCCCTCGGCGCCGACATCACCCTCTACACCGAAGCCCGCGAGTTCCAGCACAAAGCCTCCGAGAGCGATAGTCCCGTGATGACCACTTCTTGCTGCCCCGCCTTTGTGCGGTTCATCGAGACCAATTTCCCCGAATTCAAGGATGCCATCTCCACCTCGCCTTCGCCCATGATTACCACCGCCCGCCTCATCAAGCGTAGCGACCCCACCGCCAAGGTGGTCTTCATCGGACCCTGCGCCGCCAAGAAATTCGAGTATACGCTCGAAAAGACTGGTGGGATGATAGATAGCGTAATGAGTTTCGAGGAGCTGCAAGCATTCCTCGACGCCCGTGGCATCGACACCACCCAGTGCGAGGATACTTTCCTTGACAACGCCTCCTTCTACGGTCGCATCTTCGCTAAGAGCGGCGGCATCGCACAGGGTGTAGCCCATGTGGCTGAGAAGTTCGGTATTGAGGGCGTGAAGCCTGTGGTGATGAACGGCATCGACCAGTGCCGCCAGCACCTCGCCCTGCTCCGCGCCAAGAAAGAGACCGCCAACTTCTTCGAGGGTATGGCATGTGACGGCGGCTGTGTCGGCGGCCCGCTGAGCATCACTCGTTCGCCGAAGAACGTCTTTGATGTCGACCAGTATGGCAACTCTGCCAAAGAGAAAGACATCGATGGTTCTGTCGCCCTCTATCAGATGACCCTCAGCGAATAATCATCTTTAATAATTTAAAGGTAAACCATATCGTGTTTATGCGATATGGTTTATTTTTTTTGATATTTTTAACAAAAAATATCGATAAAAAAAGTTCGAATCAAAGAAAAAGTTGTATATTTGCATCATCATAAAAGATGAAATAAAATACAATTAATATTAGGTTATCAACGTTTTAGGATTAATAATTAAAGTAAAAAAATGGAAAAAAAACAAAATTTCCGCACAGAAAGTGACCTCCTTGGTTCTAAGGAGGTTCCGACCGAAGCATTATACGGCGTACAGACTTCCCGCGCCATGGAGAATTTCCACATCAG
>ONGA01000018.1 GCA_900317285.1 uncultured Bacteroidales bacterium
TCTATGAGCTGGTGCTCGAGCACAAGCTCCTCACAAAGGAACAGCTGGACGAAATCCTCAAACCCGAGAACATGCTCCAGCCTGTGGAACTGAAGTTTTAGTTATTACAACATACGTGGAAACAATCAAGATAACGAAAGGTCTCGATATTCCTCTCGACGGCAACGCCGAGAGGTTTATCGTTGACATGCGGGGCATTGAGCGCTATGCCGTGAAGCCGCCGGATGTGGTGGGCTTCACGCCGCGACTGCTTGTCGCCGAGGGCGATACAGTCAGCGCCGGTCAACCCCTTGTGCAGGACAAGCGCGACGAGCGGCTCTTCCTGCCGTCGCCCGTGAGCGGCACGGTGGAGGCCGTCGTCAGAGGCGAGAAACGCAAACTGCTGGAAGTGGTGGTTTGTCGAAATAATCAGAATATTCAGAATACTCCGAGTACTCTGACCGCCGAGGCACCCGTCTGGTGGATGATAAAGGAGCGCCCCTTCGGCACCATCGCCAACCCCGACCATACGCCCAAAGGCATCTATGTCAGCATGCGCGACACCAACCCGCTGGCACCTGACCTGGAGTTTGCCCTGAAAGGACGCGAGCATGAGTTCGAGGCTGGCATACAGGCACTTTCCGCTTTTGCCGAAGTGCACTGCGTGAAGGCAGAAGGCCCCCACCCTGCCGGCAACATCGGCACCATCGTGGCAAAACTCGACCCCATCAACAAGGGCGAGTATGTATGGTGTGTGAATGCACAGGATGTCGCCAACATCGGCCGCTGGTGCCTCACGGGCGAATACCGTCCCGAGCGCGTCATCGCCGTGGGCGGACCCGCAGCCAAAGCGCCGAAATACTACCGCATGATTTGCGGTGCATGCATGAAAAGAATCAGCGAGGTGCAGGTGATGGATGCCAGTTATCCCAGATTATCTGGAGAAACCAGAGCATCTGGAGAAACCAGAATCATCTCCGGCAGCCCGCTTTCAGGCAGCACAATTGCCGCCGACGGATTCCTCGGGATGTACGACCAGCAGGTGTGCTTCATCGAGGAGGGCGACAAATACGACTTCATGGGGTGGCTGATGCCGGGAGTGAAGAAATTCAGCTTCAGCAAGACGTTCCTCAGCGGCTTCATGGTGATAATGGGCAAAATGGGGTTAATGGATTTAATGGGCGATTTGAAGCCCAGCTATAACTTCAACACCAACATGCACGGTTCCGTGCGTCCGTTCCTGTTCACCGGCTCGTTTGAGAAAGTGTTTCCATTCGACATCTATCCGCTGCAACTTATCAAAGCCTGCATCGTGGGCGACGTGGAGCTGCAGGAGAAACTGGGCATCTACGAGGTTGAGCCCGAGGACTTTGCACTGTGCGAGTTCATCGACCCCTCGAAGACCGAGATACAGACCATCATCCGCGAGGCTCTTGAAGTCCTCAGAAAGGAGGCTATCGCATGAACTTAAAGTGGTTAGAAGACTGGTTTGAGAAAATAGAACCCAAGGGCAAGTGGAGCTGGCTGGGAAGCACTTACGAAGCGTTCCACACCTTCGCTTTCACACCCAAGACCGTCACCAAGAGCGGCTCGCATATCCGCGACGCAGTGGACATGAAGCGTAGCATCATCATCGTGGTGATTGCATTGATTCCGGCGCTGCTCTTCGGCATGTGGAACATTGGTTACCAGACTGCTATAAGCACCGGCGCCAACTGGCACTGGTTCTATATGTGGTGGTTCGGCTTCCTGCGCATGCTGCCGCTCATCGTGGTGAGCTATGCCGTGGGTCTCGCCATCGAGTTCGCCTTTGCGCAATACCGTCACCATGAGGTGAACGAGGGCTACCTCGCCACAGGCCTGCTGATACCGATGATTGTGCCCGTCACCACGCCGCTGTGGCAGGTGGCGCTGGCCGTGGCCTTCGCCGTGATTATCGGCAAGGAGGTCTTCGGTGGCAGCGGTATGAACTTCCTCAACCCCGCCCT
Organism: uncultured Bacteroidales bacterium; assembly: GCA_900317285.1. GTDB lineage: Bacteria > Bacteroidota > Bacteroidia > Bacteroidales > P3 > Colimorpha. Next base: position 1,968 of record ONGA01000018.1, read on the forward strand.
CGTGGCACGCGCATTCCTCTTCTTTGCCTACCCGACGCACATGAGCGGCGACAAGGTGTGGATTGCGGCCGACCTCTGGGGCAGCGACGCCATCGCCGGTGCCACTCCTATGGGTGAGCTGGCGGCGGGCACGAATCCCTCCGCATCGGCTCTCGACATGCTTATCGGCACCATTCCGGGAAGCACCTGCGAGACAAGCTTCATCGCCATTGCGCTGGGTGCAATACTGCTACTATTTACAGGCATTGCTTCTTGGCGCATCATGCTGAGCGTTTTCCTTGGCGGCGGCGCAATGGGCTTGCTCTTCAACGCCATTGGCGCCAACACCTACATGGAATTACCTTTCTATTATCATTTCCTGATGGGCGGCTTCGCCTTCGGCGCGGTCTTCATGGCTACCGACCCCGTCACCGCCGCACAGACCAACTGCGGCAAGTGGATCTACGGTCTGCTCATCGGTGCCTTCGCTGTGCTGCTGCGCGTCTGCAACCCCGCCTACCCCGAGGGTATGATGCTCAGCATCCTCTTCATGAACTGCATGGCGCCGCTGATTGACCACTGCGTCGTGGCAAGAAATATCAAGGCTAGAGCAACTAGAAAGGAGGCCCACAATGGCTAAATCGTTCAGCAACCGCTATATCTTCATCTACTCGGCAGTGCTCGTGGTGGTGGCGGCGCTCATCCTCACCGTGGTGAGCGTGAGCCTAAAGCCCATGCAGACCAAGAACCAGCAGGCCGAGACCAAGCAGATGATCCTGAAGACCATCGGCGTGGAGGCAACTCGCGAGAACGCCGACAAACTCTATGCCGAACACATCACTGAGGCCAACGGCTACTATAACTTCGCCGGCGGCATTGTCATCCCCCTCAAGGGCACCGGCCTGTGGGGACCCATCTGGGGCTACCTGGCACTCGACCGCAAGAGCACGGTGGTTGGGGCTGTGTTCGACCACAAGGGCGAAACACCCGGTCTCGGCGGCGAGATAGCCACCGACAAGTTCGCCCAACGCTTCATCGGCAAGAAGATGGACACCCAAGCCATCCACCTGGCCAAGAATGCTGACCACTCAAACCCCTATGAGGTTGACGCCATCAGCGGCGGCACCATGACCAGTAACGGTGTGACGGCCATGCTACAGAAAGCCTACGAGGACTACAGCAAAATGAGAAAGGAGGCTACCAAATGAAGAACTTTGACTTGATAAAACTCCCCTTCAGCAAGGAGAACCCCATCCTGGTGCAGGTGCTGGGTATTTGCTCCTGCTTGGCGGTGACAGCACAGTTGAAGCCTGCCGTCGTCATGGCCCTCAGCGTCACCGTCGTCGTCGTGCTGGCCAACGTCATCGTCTCGCTGCTCCGCAACACCATCCCGCCGCGCATCCGCATCATCGTGCAGCTCGTCGTGGTTTCAACGCTCGTGGTGCTGGTCGACCAGGTGCTGAAAGCATATGTCTACGACGTCAGCAAACAGCTCTCGGTCTTCGTGGGCCTCATCATCACCAACTGCATCGTCATGGGCCGCCTCGAGGCCTTCGCCATGGTGCAGAAGCCGTGGGCAAGTTTCCTTGACGGACTCGGCAATGGCATCGGCTACAGTGTTATTCTCATCGCCCTGGGCTTCGTCCGCGAACTTTTCGGCAGCGGCACCCTCTGGGGCTTCCCCGTGGCGGAGAAGCTCGGCCTCTACGGCATCGGCTACGAGAACAATGGCCTGATGATCATGCCCCCCATGGCCCTCATCCTCGTCGGCCTCATCATCTGGGGACATCGCAGTAAAAATAAAGACCTTTGTGAATAATGGACTACATTAACATATTCATCAAGTCGATTTTCGTCGACAATATGATCTTCGCCTTCTTCCTCGGCATGTGCAGCTACCTGGCCGTGTCGAAGACCGTGAAGACATCGGCCGGACTGGGCATCGCAGTCACCTTCGTGCTGCTCATCACCGTGCCCATCAACTACCTGCTCAACAAGTACTTCCTCAGCGAAGGTGCTTTGGCGTGGCTCTCGCCGAACTTGGCCGACGTGGACCTGAGCTTCTTGAGCCTCATCATGTTCATCGCCGTCATTGCCGCCATCGTGCAGATGGTCGAGATGGTGGTGGAGAAGTTCAGCCCGGCACTCTACAATTCGCTGGGTATCTTCCTGCCCCTCATCGCCGTCAACTGTGCCGTTATGTCGGGCTCGCTCTTTATGCAGGAGCGTGGCTATGCCAATATCGGTGAAGCAACAGTATTTGCTTTGGGCAGCGGCATCGGCTGGTTCCTGGCCATCGTTGCCATCGCCGCCATCCGCGAGAAACTGCGTTACAGCCACATCCCGCCGGCACTCCGCGGCGTAGGCATCACCTTCATCATCACTGGCCTCATGGGCCTGGCATTCATGAGTTTTATGGGATTTAAGCTATGACAACAACAATAATTACAGCAATCATAATCATTCTGGTCGTCATCCTGCTGCTGGTGGCCGCGTTACTCATTCTGAGAGCCAAGCTCATCCCGCAAGGAAACGTAAAGATCACCATCAACGACGACAAAGAACTCGAAGTACCCACCGGAGGTACCCTCATTTCTTCCCTCGGCGAGGCCGGCGTCCACCTGCCCTCGGCCTGCGGCGGCAAAGGCAGCTGCGGTCAGTGCAAATGCCGCGTCGTCAAGGGTGGCGGCAGCATCCTTCCTACCGAGACACCCCACTTCAGCCGCAAGCAGATACAGGAAGGCTGGCGCCTCGGCTGCCAGGTGAAGGTCAAGGAAGACCTGAGTTTAAAACTTCCCGAGAGCATCCTCAGCATCAAGGAATACGAGTGCACCGTTGTGTCGAACCGCAACGTTGCCACCTTCATCAAGGAGTTCAAGGTGCAGTTGCCCGCTGGCGAACACATGGACTTCGTGCCCGGCAGCTATGCGCAGATTAAGATTCCCACTTTCCGTATCCCGTATTCCAGCTTTGACAAGAGCCTCATCGGCGACGAGTACCTGCCGGCATGGGAGAAGTTCAAAATGTTCGACCTCGTTTGCGTCAACACCGAGCCTACCGTCCGCGCCTACTCCATGGCCAACTACCCTGCCGAAGGCGATGTGTTCATGCTGACGGTTAGAATTGCCACACCGCCCTTCACGGCCGACCGTTCCGGATTCCAGAACGTCAATCCCGGCATCGCTTCGAGTTATATCTTCTCACTGAAACCTGGCGACAAGGTCATCATGAGCGGCCCCTACGGCGAGTTCCGCGTGCGCGGCACCGAGGACGGCACCTGGCGTGACGACCCCAAGGGTAACGAGATGATATGGGTGGGCGGCGGCGCCGGTATGGCTCCCCTACGCGCACAGATCATGCACCTCACCCGCACGCTGCATTGCGTCAACCGCCCCATGCACTACTTCTACGGCGCCCGCGCCCTCAACGAGGTGTTCTACCTGCAGGACTTCCTGGAGCTCGAGAAGACGCACCCCAACTTCCACTTCCACCTGGCCCTCGACCGTCCCGACCCCGCTGCCGATGCCGCCGGAGTGCCTTACACCCCCGGCTTCATCCATCAGGTGATGTACGACACCTACCTCAAGGACCACCCCGCCCCCGAGGACATCGAGTACTACATGTGCGGTCCCGGTCCCATGAGCAGTGCCGTGGTCAACATGCTCGACTCACTCGGCGTCCAGCCCGAGAACATCGCCTACGACGACTTCGGCGGCGGTGCCCCGAAGAAATAAAATATTAGAAACTAAACTTGTACGACAGTACAACAGCATCGCTCGGCGCCCAGGGAGTATCCTCCCTGAGGCGCTGAGCCACATAATAGGACAACACCGCTACTCCGACGCCAACCAGCGCTCCGACAAGCACGTCACTCGGATAGTGTACCCCCAGATAGAGGCGCGAATACCCCACCGCCGCCGCCCACAAAAACGACGGCGCTATCACATACCAGCGTGGATACAACAGACTCAGAGACGTAGCCGTAGAGAACGCCAGCACAGAATGTCCCGACGGAAACGACGGGTCGAGCTCGGTAGACACCGACACCAGGTCGCCTTCATATTTAATATATGGCCGCGGACGGCGCACGATATACTTCGTTCCCATCACCAACCCGAACGACGTCCCCATCGACGCCCCCACCGTGGCAGCATCGGCCAACAAAGGCTTGTCGTCTGAAACCCAGCCCCCTATAGCCATACCTGTCGGCACCAACGGCGCCAGAATCACACTGTTCGACGTCCACCGCATCACCGTGCTGACCCTCTCCGTGCGGCCTTCCTGCAAACACTTCAGAATCCTATAATCAAGATTTTGTCCCTCGCAAACCGTACAAACCACGGGAGCGATGGTCATTATCAGCAGTATACAGATTTTCTTCCTTAATATCACAACTGCAAAGATAAGAAAAAAACGCTAACGCAACAACAACACCGTACCCATCTGCTGCTTGGTGACTCCGTTCGCCAGGCGGTAGTCGCATCTATAGGCATAGGCGCCCTGCTGACAGGCGTTGCCACGAACGTCGCGTCCGTCCCAGCCCTCGCCATACGAATCGATTCTGTAGACAAGCAGTCCGTTACGATTGTATACGTACATGTTATATTCCACCACCTCCTTCGAGGCCACCATCCCGAAACGGTTGTTCTCCTCCGCGTCGGGAGTGAACACATTGGGGAACCAGACCACCGACAGCTCCACCGCGAACGCCAGCATCGTGTCGCTGCAGCAGCCATGTCGCGTGCAGCCCGTCGCCGTGACCCGCACGCTGTCCATCGAACTGACATTGTACACATGGCGCACCTTGCGCCCTTCGGCTCTCTCACCGTCGCTGAACGACCACGTGGAGACAGCCACCTCCTCCGACCGCTCCTCGAGCGTCAGCACGGGATTGTCGAAATCCACCGCCTCGCGGTCGGCAACGACGTGAAGCCTCGGGAAGCGCTCCACCTCCACCCTCATGCTGTCCGCCACCTCGCCACTGGGTCCCAGCAAGTAATAAGTCGTGGTCTCCCCGGGACTCACCTCCACCCTCCGCTGCCCCTGCTGGGCATCCAGCGCAGAATCTGTTGGCTGCGAGGCCCACACATAGTAGTCCGTCGACTCCGCCGTCAGCTCCAACGTGTCACCCTCGCAGACCACCTCACTCTCGGCAGCGATCACGGGTCTGATACTGTGGGAGACAATGAGTACCGAATCCGTCGCACGACAGTAGCGCCGCAAAAAGGCCTCCCTCATACGCATCGTCCAGGGTGCGACGACGGAGAGTGTCCGCTCCCAATGCTGGTAGGTGAAAAATTCCACCTCTACCCGTCCCGACGGGGCGATGCCGTCGAACAGCAAATACCCTTGCTCATACACCTGCACCTGCACATCCGCCCCGTCGCCGATCGCCAACTCCAGACGATAGCGCGTCTGCGGCTCCACGGGTACCTGGAAATCCATCCGATAAGCCATGCTGTCAAGCTCCGCGCCGCGGTATATATGGTTCACCGTGTCCATCCTCTCCACCGTCAGCCCCACCCACTGCTGGCTGTCGGGAGGCAGCACAAACGAAACGTCGCGCGAACTGTCGTCCCCGAAAACCTCCGGCGGGCTCCAGCGGTAGCTCCCCTCCTCCTGCTCGGCCCACAGGTGCACCGTGGCAGGCTGCGAGATATACCACTCCGTCTGCTCCACCCCAATGTCGGCACCGCAATCCATTGTCGGCAACCGCCTGATGGTCAGCTCCAACGAATCCTTGATGGGACAGCCATACGCGTTCAGCCCCAGGTCGTTCACATAACTACCCGCCAACGTCAGCTCCTTCCCCCCGAAGGCGTAAGCCTCGCCTGGGAAGATACTATCGCTGACAACCGTGATAGCCGATGGCAGAATACTCAGCGTCAACACCTTCACATGATACAGGCAGGAATCGGAAGAATAAAATACATAGTCATGAAGCACGAAGGTGCGCGTGCCGGTGTCGGCCGTTTCGCTGGCCGAAAGGGAGATGCCGTTCCTCTCATAGGCGCTGTACTGGCAGATGCTGTCGGTGATGTAGACAGTGTCGGTCGATGCAGGCGGCTGGCACGCGGCAGTATCCATCGTAATCTGCCAAATCTCGAATTCATAGTAAAAACTGTTAGTCGAAACCATGTTATGTGCCGGTCCCTGCGCCTTGCTGCGCATACGTAGCGCGAAATGGCTTCCGGCCGGGGGATTGCCATGCATGGGTATACATAAATGATACAACGAGTGGTCCCCAAGAGGGTTCGAGCGTATGGCAAACGTACCCGTATGAAGAAAAGATTCCGCCGGATGCGCCATATTCGTCACCCACCCCATCTCCACGCAGCCCCAATAGCACTCCACCTCCTCCCCCTCCGGGTAAGGGGCGGAGGGATTGAAATACCTTTCCAGCCGCCCGTGCATCCGGATAGCGGCAGGAGCGGTGACAAACTCAGGGGCGATGAGCATTGCCACGCCGTGATGGGTCGAATCCTTCACTGCCATCTCGGCATAATGAGGCCATGCTTGACCATCGACATAAATGTTGAAGCCAAAACGCCCCCTGGCCGAGTTGGCGTCTAATGGGTAAGCATAAGGTGGGTCACCGCCAAAACCGAGGTATCCCGCCCAGCAGTTGTTGCTGTACAGTCCCTCCGTCCAAGGGTATTCGAACCCTGTCGGATGATCGGATGGGGGTTGGAAACCCGTCAGCAAGTCGGTCGTGTAGGGCAGACGTGTGTCGCACTGCCCGTGGGCCATCGCCACCGGAAACAGCATCGCGACCAATAGCAGCCTGCGAACCGAGCACAAAACCTTGCCAGCACTTTCCATTGTTTTTTATACCATTATTATAACGGCAAAAAAGGGAAAATAGTATATGCCTTCTCCTTCCGCTTTATATAAAGAGTGCAACGAGGCGATTTTGGCTCACACTTTTAACATTCAGACACAATATTTAACTTTTCTTAACACAAAAACCGTATAAAAGGCGTACCACAACCCTACCAACTCCCTACCAACTCCTACCGTGGTAGGAGTTGGTAGGGAGTTGGTAGGGAGATGGTACTGATTATGAGTCAATTATAGGTTAGCTTATCCAAAATAGCATTCATGCTGATTTCCAACTACTTGTGTTTTTTTAGTAAAAATCTTTGTTTTTCGGTGACAAAAACGGTTTTTATTTCGTATATTTGCATCTTTAATATAATATTACAAAAAAACGTATAACATTAAAAAATATGGACTTACCAAAGATTCACTCCATTACCAAAAAGCTGTTTGTGGCCTTGGTGGGCGGCTTCCTGCTGCTGTTCCTGTTGTTCCACATGACGGCCAACCTCTTCATCCTGCGCCACGACGACGGCACTTGGTACTCGGCCTTCTGCCACTTCATGGGTACCAACTGGCTGGTGAAGATTTTCGAGATGGTGCTCCTCGGCGTCATCGCCCTGCACATCCTGCTCACAATCTGGCTGGCCGTCACCAACCGTTTGTCTCGCCCTGTGCGCTACCACCAGGCACAGCGCAGCAAGACCCATCCTGGTTCAAAGCTTATGATTTGGACTGGAATCCTCATCTTCGCCTGTCTCATCATCCACTTCTGTGACTTCTATTTTGTCAAAGTGGGTCTGGTGAAAGGTCAGTACATGGTCGAGGTGGAGAAGCTCCAAAATGAGGAGGTCAGCTCCATCCTCCAGTATTCCGCCCAAAGCGGCATGGCTCCTGCCGACGTGGTAGCCAGTGTGGAGAACCAGATGGCCATGTATGCAGACCAAATGAATCCCGAGCAGCAGGCTGAAATGACGGCCAATATTGAGAAACTGCGCAATGCTGTTCCCGTGGCTGAGATTCTCAACAACGCCATGATGGAGAAAAACCTCTCTGAGGACCACAAATGGGTCCGCCATCTTGACTACGAGCAACGCACCATCCTCAAGGAGAAAGCTCCCGATTGTGGCGTGGAACCCGACTTCTACTACCTTACCCGCGAGAAGTTCGGTCACTTGCACATCGTCATCGGATATCTCTTTTTCTTTGTCATCATCTTCTTCCACCTGATGCACGCCTTCCCGTCGGTGTTCCAAACCCTCGGACTCAACAACTACAAGTACAACCCCATTATCGAAGCCCTCGGCAAAATCTACACCTGGATTATCGTCCTCGGCTTCGCCGTGGTGCCAATCTTAGTTTACTTAGGACTTTAAAGACCCTAAAGACCTTAATGACCTTAAAGACCCTAAAGCAATGAAATTAGACTCCAAGATACCCGAAGGTCCCCTTTCACAGAAATGGACCAATTACAAAGCCAGTCAAAAGTTGGTGAACCCCGCCAACAAGCGCAAGCTCGACATCATCGTCGTCGGTACCGGTCTGGCCGGTGCCTCTGCCGCCGCCTCGCTCGGTGCCCTGGGATTCCATGTGGACATCTTCTGCATCCAGGACTCGCCGCGTCGCGCCCACAGCATCGCCGCCCAGGGCGGCATCAACGCTGCAAAAAACTATCAGAATGACGGCGACAGTGTGGAACGCCTCTTCAAAGATACCATCAAGGGTGGCGACTACCGTGCCCGCGAGGCCAATGTCTACCGCCTGGCGGAGGTCAGCGGCGACATCATCGACCAGTGCGTGGCACAGGGTGTGCCCTTTGCCCGCGACTATAGCGGCCTGCTCGACAACCGCTCCTTCGGCGGCGCACAGGTAAGCAGAACCTTCTACGCCCGCGGCCAGACCGGTCAGCAGCTGCTGCTGGGTGCCTACGGTGCCCTGAGCCGTGAGATAGCCCGTGGCACTGTCGTCCTCCATGAGCGTCACGAGATGATGGATCTCGTCATCAAGGACGGTCGCGCCCGTGGTATCATCGTCCGCAACCTTGTCACCGGCGAGCTGGAGCGCTATGCCGCCCACGCCGTCGTGGTGGCTACTGGTGGTTACGGCAACGTCTACTACCTCTCGACCAACGCCATGAACAGCAACGGCAGCGCCGCATGGGTGTGCCACCGCCGCGGTGCCGCTTTCGCCAACCCCTGCTATGTGCAGATACACCCCACCTGCATCCCCGTCCACGGCGACTACCAGTCGAAGCTCACGCTGATGAGTGAGTCGTTGCGCAATGACGGCCGCATCTGGGTGCCCAAGAAGAAAGAGGACGCCGAGGCCATCCGCCGCGGTGAGAAGACCGCCCTCGACATTGCCGAGGAGGACCGCGACTACTACCTCGAGCGCCGCTATCCCGCTTTCGGCAACCTGGTGCCGCGCGACGTCGCCAGCCGCGCCGCCAAGGAGCGCTGCGATGCCGGCTATGGCGTAGGCCCCACCGGTCTAGCCGTCTACCTCGACTTCGCCGATGCCATCAAACGCTTGGGTCGCGACGTGGTGGAGCAGAAATACGGCAACCTCTTCCAGATGTACCAGAAGATTGTCGACGTGGACCCCTACGAGTACCCGATGATGATCTACCCCGCCATCCATTACACCATGGGTGGTCTCTGGGTCGACTACGAGCTGCAAACCACCATTCCCGGACTTTTCGCCGCTGGCGAAGCCAACTTCAGCGACCACGGTGCCAACCGTCTCGGCGCCAGTGCCCTTATGCAGGGTCTGGCCGACGGCTATTTCGTCCTCCCCTACACCCTTCAGAACTACCTTGCCGACCAGATTTATGTGGGCAAGATCAAGGCTGAAGGTCCCGAGTTTGACGAGGCTGAAGCCGCCGTGCGTGCCCGTCTCGACGGCCTCATGGCCATCGACCACAGTGGCTCGGATGCCACGATGCACAGTGTCGACCACTACCACAAGGCCCTCGGCCGCATCATGTGGGAATATTGCGGTATGGCCCGCAGCAAAGAGAGCCTCGCTACCGCCGAGCAGAAGATTGCCGAACTGGAGGCCGACTTCTATCAGCATGTCTTCATCCCCGGCAAGGCTGCCGAGATGAACCCCGAGCTGGAGAAAGCCTACCGCCTGGCCGACTATTTCGAGTTGGCACGCCTCATTGTGGCCGACGCCACGCAGCGCGAAGAGAGCTGCGGCGGTCACTTCCGCGTCGAGCATCAGACCGAGGACGGCGAGACTCAGCGCGACGACGAGAACTTCATGTTTGTTGCCGCCTGGGAGTACCAAGGTCACGACAAGCCCGAGGTATTGCACAAAGAGGAGCTCAACTACGAGCACATACAGATTGTGAAACGTAATTATAAATAAATCGTTTAAGGTTTACAGTTTAAGGTTTAAGGGAGCATACGCAGGTCCCGATACCTTAAACATTAAACCTTAAACCTTAAACCAAGGTAAGATGAAATTCACACTACATATCTGGCGCCAGGAGAGCGCCCGCGCCAAAGGGCACTTCGAGACCTACGAGATTGACAACATCAGCGCCGACTGCTCGTTCCTCGAGATGCTCGACCAGCTCAACGAGAAGCTGATCAACGACCATATTGCCCACCCCGTGTGCTTCGACAACGACTGCCGCGAGGGTATCTGCGGCATGTGCGGCCTGTACATCAACGGCCGTCCCCACGGCAACGATGACGGCGTCACCACCTGCCAGCTCCACATGCGCCATTTCCACGACGGCGACGAAATATGGATTGAACCGTGGAGAGCCAAAGCATTCCCCGTCATTAAGGACTTGGTGGTGGACCGCACCGCCTTTGACAAGATTATCCAAGCTGGCGGCTACATCAGCGCCACCACGGGCGGTGTGCCCGATGCCAACAACATCCTCGTGCCCAAACACAAGGCCGACCAGGCCATGGATGCCGCCGCCTGCATCGGCTGCGGCGCCTGTGTGGCAGCCTGCAAGAACGCCTCCGCCATGCTCTTCGTGGGTGCCAAGGTGAGCCACCTCGCCCTCCTGCCCCAGGGACAGCCCGAGGCCATGGACCGCGTCAAGAAAATGGTCTGCAAGATGGACGAACTGGGCTTCGGAAGCTGCACCAACACCTATGCCTGCGAGGCCGAGTGTCCGAAGCAAATCAAGCGCCAGAACATCGCCCGCCTGAACCGCAACTGGATAGGCCAAATATTCGGCCGCGACCGCAACAACTAGCCAACAGGCTCAGAATCAACAAGCCGCCATCTCCGTGGCGGCTTGTTTTCACATCCTCACTTCACCACCTTTGGTGATAGAGCGATTTTCAAAATAGTTCGTAATTTTGCAAACTGAAAAAAACATCAAAATTATGACACACGAACACCATCATCACGAAGCATGCTCCGCGAACTTGCCGAGCGAACATGAACACGTCCTTGAACACGGGCACCAGCATGAACACCACGACCACCATGGTCTCCACCATCACCACCACGCGCACACGATAGAGAAGCTGTCTACAATATATATTGTGGCGGTGGCGCTCAACCTGCTATTCGTCATCGTGGAAGCGGTGGCGGGATTCATCGGCAACAGCCTTGGGCTCCTCTCCGACGCAGGACACAACCTGAGCGATGTCTTCTCGCTGCTGCTGGCAATGATAGCCCTCAAGCTTGCCTCGAGCCACGCCACCAAGCGTTTCACCTACGGCCACCGCAAGGCCTCGGTGCTCATCTCGCTGCTCAACGCCATCATCCTGCTGGTGGCTGTGGGGGCCATCATCGTCGAGAGTATCGACAAGTTCTTCAACCCCAGTGAGGTGAACGGCAGCCTGATTATCTGGACGGCAGCCGTGGGCATCGTCATCAACGGCGTGACGGCATGGGTCCTCAGCCGCCAGAACCAGCACGACATCAACACCCGCGGAGCTTTCCTGCACATGCTGGCCGACACGCTGGTGAGTGTCGGCGTGGTGGTTTCCGGCGTGGTGATCAACCTCACGGGCTGGACCATTGTCGACCCCATCATCGGTCTTGTGATTGCCGTGGTTATCCTCGTGAGCACATGGAGCCTGCTGAGCGAGAGCCTGCGCATGAGCACCGACGCCGTGCCCGAGGGCTTCGACGCCGACGACATCCGCAACCGCATCTCGGCGCAGGAGGGTGTGCTCAACGTGCATCACCTGCACATCTGGGCCATCTCGACGACGGAGACGGCTCTCACCTGCCACATCGTCATTCCGGAGACCTCGATGCTGGAGGAGGTGACCGACCGCGTCAAGGAACTGCTCGACGGCATCGGCATCCACCACAGTACGCTGGAAATGGAAACGCGGAGCAGCCACTGCCACGATAAAGGCTGCTGCTAATAGACTCCCGCCCTGCGGGCGAAATCTTGAAATCTATTTGGGATATCGGGATTGCGCCTGCAGGGCGGAGGTTTAATATTGTACCCTCAACGGTACACCGTCGATTTCGGTTTTGGTCTGACCCTCGGGTCCTATCTCAATGATGGGCGTCGACATTCCATAGATTTCGACATCCTCTATCAATATTTCAGTGGTTTCCAACTCAATGACGCTGAGCGGCAAATCGTCCGGCACATTCACGGGGATACGCTTCTGAACATAGCCGACGGCCGAAAAAAGAAATTCATACTCACCCTTCTCCAGCTGAAGTTTGAAATTGCCGTCGAAATCGGTGGTGGCAACGTTCACCTGCCTTTTGTTTTTCAAGACAATGACATTGACAAACGGCGACACCTCCTTTGTCAAACTGTCCATCACCACACCTTCAACCCTGACTAACCTCATGTTCTGATGGATGCAGGTCGTATCAACAGGGTCGGTAGTGGTGCTTTGGGCGGCGGCGCTACCGCTGACACCCAGCGTCAGGGCGAGGCCTGCCACTGTGGCTACCTTGCCCATGCGAATTTTCTGAGCCAGAGCGTTCTCCAGGAAGCGCACCTCGCTCTCGCAGCGCGGGCAGGTGCCCTTGCAGGGGCCATGGTAGGTGCACTCCGGAATCTCCAGATCAATCCCATTTTCCTCGGCGATACGCTTGCGTACAGCCTTCAGTTCCTTGCAGATGTCTTTGCCTCTGTTGTTCATAGTGTAGCATTTTTTATTACCAGGCTGGCGAGTGTGAGGCCGAAGGTGGCGGTGACGGGCATCATGGTTCCTTTGGGTTCGGCGTTATCGTTCCGTTCGGGCGACCATACGCATTTGAACTTGCGCCCGGGGAAGCGCAGCTGCTTGCGCATGCGCTTGCGGAGGGTCGCCGCCAGGGGGCAGCCGTCGACTTTCCAGAACTCGGTGACACGCACCTGGAGGGGGTCGAGCTTGCGGGCGGCGCCCATGGAACTGAATAGCACAGGTTTAAAGCTCCCGCCTCCGGCGAAATCCTGGAAATCCTGTAGATTATTTTCAGATTTCAAAGATTTGTCGGGCCCGCATAAATCTTGTGAAATCTTTTCGAATCCGTTTGCAGGATTTTCATGATTTCCGCGAAGCGGGGAGTTATTCTTTTGCGTGCAAAGTAATATCAGTTCAAGCTTGTCGGCGATGCTGTCGATGGCATCTATCACGTAGTCAAATTGTTCGATATGGAACGCGGGGGCCGTGTCGGCGGTGAAGCGCTCGCAGCGGGCCACTATCTCCGCCTGGGGGTTGATGTCGAGGAAGCGTTCGCGGAGCACTTCGACCTTTGGTCGGCCGAGGGTGGAGGTGAGCGCCGGGAGCTGGCGGTTGACGTTGGAGGGGTCGACAAGGTCGGGGTCGACAAGGGTGAGGTGCCCCACCCCGCTGCGTACCAGCGCCTCGGCACACCAGGAGCCGACCCCGCCCAAGCCGAAGATGATGACTTTGGTGGCGGCGAGGCGTTGCATCGGCTGTGTGCCCAGGAGGAGTTCGGTGCGGCTGAAAAAGGGAGTTGCCATAGGAGAAGTATATACGATTAAAGAACGGCGGATAGGAGAAAATATTGTCCTATGTGCGAAAAAACGCCTCCTATGGTTGTACTACCATTCTCCTATACTTCTCCTTGGGTTCTCCTATGATGCGTATATGATGCGTATATGATGCTCCTATGTCGCGTATATGATGCGTATATGATGCTCCTATGTCGTGGTCGAGGGAGAAAAAAAATTTGCACCTGTCGGGCATTTTGTGTATCTTTGCATTTTTAATATACTACTCAACACAGAGACTAAAATGAAGAAACTAATTGTATTTATGACACTTGCAATGGCTATGGGCGTTGGTGTGGCCGGTGCCCAGACGAAAAATGGCGAGAGCAAGGCCGCCGAGGGTCCGAAGAGCATCACGTTGGAGGACATCTGGACCAAGGGGACATTCCGCACCAAGGGCGTCTACGGCATCCGCTCGATGGCCGACGGCGAGCACTACTGCACCATGAGCCGCACGGGCATTGCCAAATACGGCTATGCCAGCGGCGAGAAGGAGGGCGACGTGTGCCTGTTCGAGGGTGCGGGCGTGGCTTTCGAGAGCTACGAGTTCAGCGCCGACGAGCAGAAGATACTGCTCAGCGCGGGCTTCGAACCCCTGTACCGCCACAGCGGCGTGAGCGATTATTATATCTATGACGTCAAGGCAAAGACTTTCACCAAGATAAGCGAGAACGGCAAGCAGCGCCTGACCACCTTCAGCCCCGACGGCACGAAGGTGGCGTTTGTGCGCGACAACAACCTCTACTGGATGGACCTCGCCACCCTCGAAGAGCACGCCATCACCAAAGACGGCAAGGTGAACGAAATCATCAACGGCACCACCGACTGGGTCTACGAGGAGGAGTTCGCCATCACCAAAGGTTTCGAATGGAGCCCCGACTCGAAGAAGATTGCCTATATGCGCTTCGACGAGAGCAAGGTGAAGGAATACAATATGCAAATGTGGGGCAAGCTCTATCCCGAGGACTACAAATACAAGTACCCCAAGGCAGGTGAGGACAACAGCGTGGTGAGCCTGCGCGTCTACAAGCTGGAGAGCGGCAAGACACAGTATCCCCAACTGGCCGGGCGCGAGAACTCGGTGGGGACACCGACGAGTGGCGAATGGGAATACCTGCCCCGCTTCCAGTGGGCCAAGGCCAACACACTGGCCTTCATGCGCATGAACCGCCTGCAGAACCACATGCAGATACTGACCATCAACACCGACAAGGACGGCAGCGAGCCAGACGCCACCCTCTACGACGAGCAGGACAACGCCTATGTCGAAGTGCCCGACACATGGCAGTTCATCACCGTGGGCAAGGGCAAGAAAGCCAAGGAGCAGATGCTCATCACAAGCGAAAAAGACGGCTACCGCCACATCTACCTCTACGGAATGGATGGCAAGCTCGTCAAGCAGGTGACCAGCGGCAACTATGAGATTTGCGATGTCCCCGGCATCGATGTCAAGAACCAGCGCCTCTACTACACCAGCCGTGAGCACGGTGCCATCAACAAGAGCCTTTTCGTCATCGGCTTCGACGGCAAGAAGAAGAAATGCCTCAACTACTCGTATGGCGTACTGCGAGATGTCAAAAACCAGATTGTGGAACCCAAACAGGAAGCATACGAATACGGCACCTACAACGCTACCTTCAGCAGCGGATGCAAATATTATATCTGTAATTACAGCAGTTGGAACTGCCCCCCCAGATACACGCTCCACGATGCCAACGGCAAGTTGATAAAGGTGTTGGAAGACAACCAAGGGTATTGGGGAAATCTGTCGGATTACGGCAACTTGTTTAAGTTTTATGATTCTTTCACCACCTCGACTGGCGTAAAACTCAACTACTATACCATTAAGCCCCAGAACTTTGACAAGAACAAGAAATACCCCGTGCTAATCTACGTCTATGGCGGTCCCGGCAACCAGCAGGTGACCAACAGCTGGGGCTACAGCGACTTCTTCTGGTACCAGATGCTGGCACAGAAAGGTTATGTGGTCTTCTGCTTCGACGGTCGCGGTACCGGTGGACGTGGTGCACAGTTCAAGAAACAGACCTACAAGGACCTCGGCCGCATGGAATGCGAGGACGCCATCGAGGCGGCCCGCTGGCTGGGTCAGCAGAGCTGGGTGGACAAGGACCGTATCGGCATCTGGGGCTGGAGTTTCGGCGGCTACCTGAGCACCCTTTCGCTGCTCAAGGGCAACGATGTGTTCAAGGCCGCCATCGCTGTGGCTCCCGTGATGAACTGGCGCTACTACGACAACATCTACACCGAGCGCTTCCTCGGCCTGCCGCAGGACAACGCCAAGGGCTACGACGAGAACTCGCCGCTCAACTTCGCCGACCAGCTGAAGGGCAACTACCTGCTCATCCACGGCACTGGCGACGACAACGTCCACTTCCAGAACAGCGCCGAGATGGTGGAGAAACTCGAGAATGCCGGCAAGCAGTTCGAGTTCCGCATCTACCCCAACAAGAACCACAGCATCTACGACGCCACCGGCAACACGAGACTGAACCTCTACCAGCTGATGACGGACTTTATTTTGAGAAAACTGTAAAATATGAGAAAGATAGTTTTAATAGGCTTAATGGGCCTGATGGGTTTAATGGGCAATGTAGCCCAGGCACAATTTGGCGACTACGGCGTGAAAGCTGGCATAGGTCTGTCGACCATCGCCGACGACCTGGGAACCAAGTTGCCCATCCTCGGTGCCACGATTGGCGGCTTTGTCAACTACACCTTCGAGAGCCGCGAGAACATGCTGGCTGACGCCTTCTACCTGCAGGCAGGCTTGAACCTGGTGCGCAAAGGCAGCAACTACGAGGAGAAATTCGAGCAGGAGAGCAACCTCTCCATCCGCTCGGGCTACAACCACGTCTACTACCTGCAGCTGCCCATCCTGGCATGCCTGCGTTTCGAGCTGCCCCTCCGCTCGCGCGGACACGTGATGGGAATCTATGCCGGTCCGGCTGTCAGTTTCGGCCTCTTCGGCAGAATGAACGAGAAGATGGTCACCCCCAGCTACGGCAACGACCCGAGCGTGAACTACAAAATGAGCGGCAACGCATTCGACCGCGTGAAGCGCTGGGATGTCAGCGCCATCGTGGGTCTGAACTACGAGTACGACGATTTCGTGTTCTCGATCTACGGCGACTTCGGTTTCCTGGCAACATCGGAAAGCGACGACATCATGAGCCTCATAGCCAATGCACAGGCCGGCACCCTCGGCGACGCAAAAAAGATTTCCAACGGACACAACGCCTCCTACATGCTGTCGGTGAGCTACAAATTAGGAAAATTCTAACAATCAAACGATAAGAAATGGTTCGAGTAAGATTTGCCCCCAGTCCCACGGGGCCGCTCCACATCGGCGGCGTGCGTACCGCCCTCTACAACTACCTCTTTGCCCGCCAGAACGGCGGCAAGATGATTCTCCGCATCGAGGATACCGACCAGACCCGCTTCGTGCCGGGTGCCGAACAATATATCATCGAAGCCCTCGACTGGCTGGGCATCAAGTTCGACGAAGGCGTGCACCTGGGTGGTCCCTTCGGCCCCTACCGCCAGAGCGACCGCAAGCCCATGTACCGCCAATATGCCGAGCAGCTCATCCGCGACGGCTGGGCCTACTACGCCTTCGACAAGCCCGAAGCCCTCGAGGCCAAACGTAAGGAATACGAGGCAGAGAAGAAGACATTCCAGTACGACTGCAACACGCGCCTGCAGATGGAGAACAGCCTGAGCCTCGGCATGGAAGAGGCACAGCGCCGCATCGACGCCGGCGAGCCCTACGTTGTGCGCTTCAAGTTCCCCGACAATATCGACATCACGGTGCACGACATGATTCGTGGCGATGTGACGATGAACAGCCGCCTGCTGGACGACAAGGTGCTGTTCAAGTCCGACGGCATGCCCACCTACCACCTTGCCAACATCGTCGACGACCACACCATGGAAATCACCCACGTCATCCGTGGCGAGGAGTGGCTGCCGAGTGCACCGCTGCATGTGATGCTCTACAAGGCGTTCGGCTGGGAGGACACCATGCCGCGCTTTGCCCACCTGCCCCTGCTCCTCAAACCCGAAGGCAACGGCAAACTCAGCAAACGCGACGGCGACCGCCTGGGCTTCCCCGTGTTCCCCCTCGAGTGGCACGATCCCAAGAGTGGCGAAATCTCCAGCGGCTACCGTGAGAAAGGCTACCTGCCCCAGGCGGTGGTCAACATGCTGGCATTGATGGGTTGGAATCCGGGTACCGAACAAGAAATCATGTCCATGGACGAGCTGATAAAGCTCTTCAACGTGGAGCATATCAGCAAAAACGGCGCCAAGTTCAACCTCGACAAGGCCAAGTGGTTCCAGCACGAGTATTTCCAGATGCTCAGCGACGAGGAGGTGGCCGACCACCTTGAAGCACAGCTCAAGGAGCACGGCATCAGTGCCGACCGCGCCTATATCGTCAAGGTGGCAGGCATGATGAAGGAGCGCATCACCTTCCCCAGCGAGCTGTGGGACACCTGCTGCTACTTCTTCCAAGCCCCGACAGAGTACAACGAAAAGGATGTGGCGAAGCGCTGGACGCCCGACATGCACATCCACATGGCGAAAGTCATCGAGATACTCAATACCGTGCCCTTCGAACATGACGCCATCCACAAAGCCCTGCTCGACGACTACATCGCCGCCAACGGTCTCAACACCGGCAAGGTGATGAACTCGCTTCGCATCGCCGTCGTGGGACGCACCGTAGGTCCCGACATGATTACCCTCATCCTCATGCTTGGCAAGGACGAGACCATCCGCCGCGTGGAGAGAGCCATTGAAAAATTGAAAATTGAAAGTTGAAAATTGATAATTGATAATTAGTATGGAAAATAACAAACTCAGCAAGATTCTTCTCGCCTGCAACGCCGTGCTGTTCCTCGGCCTGGTGGGCATTTATATCATCCACTTCACTTCGGCTCCCAAGAGCAGGGCCAACGCCGAAGCCACCGAGCCCCTGGTGAAAGACGGCGGCCTCACCATCGCCTATGTCGATACCGACACGCTGCTCGCCAACTACCAGTACGCCAAAGACCTTGAGAAAGAGTTGCTGGCATTCAAGAACCAGCAGGAAGCCTATGGCAAACAGCAGGTGGAGAAATTCCAGAACGACTACCAGAACTACCTCAAGAACGGCTCCAGCATGACCCTCAGCCAACAACAGGCCAAGGAAGCCGAACTCAAGCAGCGTGCCGAGAAAATGGCCTCCCTCGAGCAGGAACTGGCGGCAAAAGTCATGGAACGCCAAATCAACGAGAACACCAAATTGCTCAACGCCATCTTCGCCTTCGTGCGCGAATACAACAAAGACAACCAGAAATTCGACATCATCCTTCGCAAAACCTTCGAGAACTCCCCCACCCTATATATGAATCCGGGCATGGACATCACGCAGGAGATTCTCGACGGGCTGAACGAAGAGTACAAGAATCTAAAAAAGAGCGACGATTAAGTCGCTCTTTTTTTTTTACTTCGAGAATCTGCCGTGCAGAGAAATATAGGTCGTTCGGCGCAGCAGGTAATATTCCCATAGCAACTTGCCCTGATAGATGCCCGGCACCTGGGCAGGATGCTCAATCAGGCTACGTTTCTCTTCCAGACTCTCACGCCGTTGACGGAATTCGGAATGTGCCTTGCGTACCGCGGCGAATTCGCCCATGTGCCCCTGCAGGAGGAATTTCAGCGCGGCGACACCGTCAAGCAGCATACGCAGTGCCAGCACCCGGCTCCGACAATTCTCCGGCAGGTTCTTGTAAAGCATCGAGAGGTTGTTGCGGAAGTTCAACTGAGTCTTGAAGGGAGACGATTTCGGCAGAGTGCCGCCACCGACATGGTAAACCACCGACCGGGGGCAGCAGCGCACACGGTAGCCCGCATTCTTCACGCGCCAGCAGAAGTCTATCTCCTCCATGTGGGCAAAGAAATCGCCGTCAAGTCCACCCAACTCCTTCCACACGTCGGCACGCACAAACATTGCAGCGCCCGACGCCCAGAACACATCGCGTTCGTCGTCATACTGCCCATGGTCGTGCTCCAGAGTGTTGAAGAGGCGCCCACGGCAGAAGGGATAGCCGTAGGCATCGATGAATCCTCCCGCTCCTCCGGCATACTCGAAAGTGTCGCGACGGTCGTACATCAGCAGCTTGGGCTGTGCCACTGCCACCTTCTCCTCGCGTTCCATCATGTTGATTATCGGCTGTATCCAGTGGGGCGTGCACTCCACGTCGCTGTTGAGCAGCACGTAGTAGTCGGCTTCCACCTGCGCCAATGCCTTGTTGTAGCCTTCGGCAAAGCCGTAGTTTCTGTCGAGCAGCACCAGCGGCACCTCGGGATAGTTCTCTTTCAGGAACGCCACCGACCCGTCGGTAGAGCCGTTGTCGGCGACAATCACCTGCGACGTGAGCTCCAGCGGCTCCTCGTGCGGGGTCTGCCAGCCAGCTTCGCCTTCGGCATCAAGCAGCGAATATTTCAGCACCGACGGCAGGAAACGCTCCAGCATCGGTTTTCCATTCCAGTTCAGAATAACGATTGCAACGTGTATCATCTTTCGGTTCAGTTGTTGGGTTGGGGACTTGTGGACGGCAATCCGAGGGGTGTCTCTTCGGGACGCTTGTGTTTCCAGCGGCGATGACTCCAGAGCCAGTACTCCGGCTGGCGACAGATATCCTCCTCCAGCCGACGGGCATAGCGCTCCACAATCCAGTACTGCGGCACCGACAACGGGTCATCGCATATCAAGCTGAATGTCACCGTATAGTGTCCACGGCGCACCTTGTCCACACGGTAGTACAGCACAGGGTAGCCGTACTGACGGGCAAACTTCTCGGCGCCATAGATAAAAGGGGTCTCCTGATTCAGAAACATCGTCCAATAGCACCGCGCATGGGAGGGCGACTGGTCGCTCAGCATCATCAAAGCACACGGCACATGGTGGCGGTCGTAGTATGCCACCTCCTCACGCACCGTGTCGGCATACACCACCTGCGTCCCGAAACGGGTGCGGCGGCGGTACACTCGCGGTTCGAAGAACTTGCTCTCCAACGCTTTGCCGATGCCGATGCCGTGGTGTCCGAACTGGCGGCAGAGGGTGGTGATCATGAATTCCCAATCGTTGTAGTGTGCCGACATCAGCACTACCGTCCGTCCCTCCTCGTAGTATCGGTTCACCAGCTCGGGGTTCGTTACGCGGTAGCGTTTCCTGATGGCTTTCTCGCTGGCGAAAAGGTTGTACACCCCCTCCAGGAAAATGTCGCACAGGTGGCGGTAGAAACGGCGCTCGATGCGGCGCAGCTCCTTCTCCCCTTTCTCGGGGAAAGAGCGCAAAAGGTTGTCGCGCACCACCTTCTTGCGGTAGCCCACAAGGCGGTAGATAATCACGTACAATATGTCCGATAGCAAATACACCTTAATGCGCTAGGGTTCAATATCCTCTATTGAACTGTTCCCCTACTTCGCCCACAGTGTTCTCAGGCAGCTGCTGGCGGCAGAGGCGGCGTTCCCAACCCGGGTCCTGCACCTCGCCGCGGGCGTTGCTGTGCAGCAGGCGGTAGAGGCCGCTGCGATGCTCGTCCCAGAAGAGGAACACACGGTTCGGGTCATCGGTGTCCAGCTTGTTGTAGCGCCACAGCTGATAGGGCAGGTAGAAAATCTGGCCCTGGGCAGGCTTGGAGAACTGGTCCTCGTCCTGCGTGCCCGTCTGCTGCATCACGTTGGCGGCACTGGTAACCATGGCACCCAGGTACTTGACCGAGGTGAAGTTCTTCTCGTCCCTGACGAAGTCGGGAGGACCGTAGGTGAGGTACACGCGGCCGCGGTCGGTATTGATGCCCTTGGTGTGCACATAGCTGAAGTTCGCCATCACATAGTCCACACGCTCCTTGTATTTCAGCCACTCGCCTTCAGGGTCGAGGGGACTGCGTTTCTGCCAGAAAGTGTAGAGGAATGCCTGCTTCTCCTCCAGGCCGGGATGTCCGGTGAGGTTGCTCACCACCTGCCGTTCCTGTGTGGATGCCAGGGGATAGAGCGACTCAAGGTAGGTGTCCAGCTGGCGCTCGTCAGTGTAGATGCCGACGAAGGTGGTGGCGAAGTCGCTAATCTCGTGTCCGCCCGCCACATCGGGGTTCGAGCGATAGAAAGGCAGCTTCTTATAGAGCATGAGCTCGTTCTTGCTGTTGCGTGCCTCCACCACGAGGTTGTAGCTGCCCGAGGGCAACCCTTCGATGTCGAGGGCACCGTAGACGGGCACCATCGAAGCGCTCTGCTGGCGCATGCGGTTCGCCTGACCCTCATAGCGGCGGCCTGTCGCCTGTTCTTCGACATAGGCAACGGTGAGGAAGGGGCTCACACCCACTTCGCGCTCAATGTTGTATATCTCATAGTAGTAGCGCAGAAGATTCTGGCTGGCGGGATAATAGTCGCTGACATACGGCTCCATGTCGTAGCCGTTGCGCGACAGCGGGTTGTCAGACTCGGTGGGAGTGGCTTCCGACACCGGCAGCACGCTCGACATCGACGGGTGGCGCGAGTCGTAGCTGATGGCAACTTTCTCCCTCACCACCGATTCCGGCGCCTGGCGCCCCAGGTCGCGCACCCTCAGTTCGAGGTCGTAGATGCCGTTTTTCACGGCGAAGCGCTGCACGTCGAGGAAGGAGAAGTCCACCTCGTCGAGGCTCCCCACCGTAGGGCTCCCCAGGTCGTACTTCTTGGCGTAGCACAGCGAGTCGCCCTGCTTCAGGGCGATGGTCACCTCGGCGGTGGCGCGGTAGCTGCCGTTCTCCTGCTCCTTGAACGCCATCGTCCAGGCGTCGAAGCTCAGATAGGTCTCCACATAGGGGCTCTGCTGCTCGGCGAGGTAGAAGGTGCTGTAGGAGAACATCGCCTGCATCTTCACCTCCTCCTGCGCCCGGCAAGAGGGACTGTTCAGCCCGACAACCGAAAGCAGTGCCGCAAATAGCAATATCTTTTTCATCTTTCTTGTCTTTTTTGTCTTGTTAGGAAATCGGCCAGCGGCGGTCAAAGCCGAAGCTCACGGGGCTCACCTTCAGCTGCGGGGCAAACTGCAGGCGCTTCCACTCATTCTGCTTCACCTTCCGTATGACCATCTGCACCGTCTCGCGGTCGTAGCCCTCGTCGACAATCTCGTCCTCGCAGAGGCTCTCGTCAAGGTAAAGATTGAGGATGGCGTCGAGCAGGTCGTAGTCGGGCAGCGAGTCGCTGTCTTTCTGTCCCGGACGCAGCTCGGCGCTGGGAGCCTTGTCGATGGTGTTCTGCGGAATGCGGATACCGTCGCGGTTAATCCATTCGCTGAGCTGGTACACCTCGGTCTTGTAGAGGTCGCCGATGACGGCGAGCGAGCCGCACGAGTCGCCGTAGAGGGTACCGTAGCCCATGGCGGCCTCGCTGCGGTTGGTGGTGTTCAGCGCCAGGGCGCCGAACTTGTTGGCATAGCTCATCACGAGGGTGCCGCGCACGCGGGCCTGCATATTCTCTTCCGTGACATCCTCGGCGCGGTCGCCGAAGACAGGCTTCAAAGTCTCGCGGAAAGCGTCGAAGACGGGACGGATGGGCACGATGTCGTAGCTCATGCCCAGGTTGTGCGCCAGATCCTCGGCATCCTTCACAGAATGGTCGGTCGAATACTGGCTCGGCATCAGCAACCCGTGCACATTCTCGGTACCCAGGGCGTCGACGGCCAGTGTCGCCACCAGCGCCGAGTCGATGCCGCCGCTCAATCCGAGCACCGCCCGATAGAGGCCGTTCTTCCTGAAATAGTCGCGGATACCCGTCACCAAAGCCTTGTACACCAGCTCCACTGCCTCGGGCTTCTCGTCCTCCACGGTGTCCATCAGCTGCATGTCCACCGTGCCGCAGGCATGCTCGAAATAGGGCAGCTGCATCAGCACACCGCCCGCGGCGTTCATCGCCAGGCTGCCGCCGGCATACAGGAACGGGCCCTCGCCGCCGGTGCGGTTCACATACACCAGACCCGCATTCAGCAGCTCCACAATTTTCGTCATGCGGTAGCGCGTGCGGTAGGGCTTCTGATAGTCAAACACATTGCATCCGCAGCACACCACCATGTCGGGCTGCTCCACGTGGCCCTTGGTCAGCTCCTTGAGGTCCTCATAGAAGCCGATGGCAATCTTCTGGTCGTGGAACTGGACCACCTGCACACCCTCGCCCCTCACGAAACAGCGCTGCTCGTCGGGCATCAGGTACTTCTTGGTCACGATGGCGCGGATGGCGCAATTCTGCACAAACACGATGGCATTGCACAGCCCCTTGTCCTGAATCTGCAGCGGCAGACCCACCAGGAAAGCCCTGTGCTCGGAACGGGCCACCAGCTCCTGCAGCGCCGCCTGGGCGCGCTTCTGGAGGTCGGTGTAGCCTGCGGCGGCATACAGGGGGGCGCCGCACAGCGTGCAGGCGGGAAAAACAGTAAGCAGCGCATCGCGCGACTGCGGTGTATCCAACTCAGCAAGAATCCATTGCAGATTCTCTTCGGGCGCCAAAGTGCGCACATCATGCTGGACAATATGAATGTTCATTTCTTCTCTTTTTTATATTTCACGTGATAAAATCAAAACATAAAACGGAGAAAAAAAAGATTTAGTATACACCCGCCGATTAATTTTTTCCACACCCCCCTTCCGGCAAAAATGACATAGGTAATGCAAGGTAGCGACATAGGAGCGACATACTATCATCCATAGACCTACCATAGAGTTACAATAGAGGTACCATAGACCTAGCATAGACCTACCGAACATAGTCAGCACTGATTACAATTATCTTATTGATAATCAGTTCATATTTTGATTCTCACATGGAATTTTCATCCCGTTTTGCACCTGCAAAGATATGCAAGTTTTTTGAACTGGCAAAATTAATTTTTCAAAAACTTTTCTTGCGCACGTACAATAAATAAAATATATTTACGTTACTACCGGCAAAATGAAACGAAAGAAACAATAAAAACATACCCTATGAAAAACCTTGTAATAGTGGAGTCGCCGGCTAAGGCGAAGACGATTGAGAAATTCCTGGGCAAGGACTACACCGTGATGTCGAGCTACGGCCACATCCGCGACCTTGCGAAAAAGGAGATGAGTATCGACGTCGAGGCGGACTATGAGCCGCAGTACCAGATCAGCGACGACAAGCGCAGTTTGGTGAACGAGCTGCAAAAGGCCGTGAAGAGCGCCGGAAAGGTGTGGCTCGCATCCGATGAAGACCGCGAAGGAGAAGCCATTGCCTGGCACCTGCAGGAGACCCTGAAGCTGGATCCCGCGACAACGCAGCGCATCGTGTTCAACGAAATCACCAAGACAGCCATCCTCCACGCCATCGAGAATCCGCGCCAGATCGACATGAACCTGGTGGACGCGCAGCAGGCACGCCGCGTGCTTGACCGTCTGGTGGGCTATGAGATCAGCCCCATCCTCTGGAGCAAGATCAAGCCCGCCCTCAGCGCCGGCCGCGTGCAGAGCGTGGCGGTGCGCCTCATCGTGGAGCGCGAGAACGAGATCAAGGATTTTGTCAGCAAGCCCTATTTCCGCGTGACGGCGCAGTTCCGTCCGGTCGACAGCACCAAGGTGCTGCATGCCGAATTGGGCAACCATTTCGAGAACGAGAAGGATGCGGAAGCGTTCCTACAGAGCCTCGTGGGCTCGAGCTTCAAGGTGAGCCGCGTGGAGACCAAGCCTCTGCACCGCACCCCCGCACCCCCCTTCACCACCTCGACCCTCCAGCAGGAGGCGAGCCGCAAGCTGGGCTTCAGCGTGGCACGCACCATGCAGGTGGCACAGCAGCTGTATGAAAGCGGATATATCACATACATGCGTACCGACAGCGTGAACCTGAGCGACCTTGCCCTCGGCATGGCGAAAAAGGAGATCGAGAGCCAGTACGGTGCCGAATACGTGAAGACACGCCGCTACCAGACCAAGACCAAAGGTGCGCAGGAAGCCCACGAGGCTATCCGTCCCACCGACCTCACCGCCCAGACCATCAACAGCGAGAGCGCACAGCGCCGCCTCTACGAGCTCATCTGGAAGCGCACCGTGGCGAGCCAGATGGCCGACGCCGAGTTGGAGAAGACCGAGATGGAGATTTCCATCCAGGGTTCGAAACTCACCTTCGGCTGCACCGGCGAACAGGTGAAGTTCGACGGCTTCCTGAAAGTTTACATGGAAAGCACCGACGACGAGGAGGACGAGAGCCGCGAGCGCCTGCTGCCGCGCCTGCCGGAAGGCACGCTGCTGGCAATGGAGCGTTGCGAAGCCAGCGAGCACTGGACCCAGCATCCCCCGCGCTACACCGAGGCAAGCCTCGTGAAGAAGCTTGAGGACCTCGGCATCGGACGCCCGTCGACCTACGCGCCGACCATCAGCACGATTCTCAAGCGCGAGTACATCATGAAAGAAGACCGCGAGGGTGAGGAGCGCAAGAGCGTGGCACTGACGCTGCAGGACGGCAAGGTGATACGCGAGGAGCGCACCGAACGCGGCTATGCCGAGAAGGGCAAACTGTTCCCCACCGACATCGGATGTGTGGTGAACGACTTCCTGATGGAGCATTTCGCCAATATCATGGACTATAATTTCACCGCCACCGTGGAGCGCGATTTCGACGAGATTGCCGACGGCAAGAAGGAGTGGCGCAAGGTGATTGACAGCTTCTATGTGCCCTTCCACAAGAATATCCGCCAGACGCAGCAGACGTCGCAGCGCACCACGGGCAGCCGCCTGCTGGGCGTGGACCCCGTCAGCGGCAAGAACGTGTATGCCAAGATCGGCCGCTACGGCACCCTGGTGCAGATTGGCGAGACCAACACCGACGAGAAGCCGCGCTTTGCGAGCATGAAGAAGGGCTTGAGCATCGAAACCATCACCCTCGAGGAGGCCCTGAGTCTCTTCGCGCTGCCCCGCACCCTGGGCCAGTTCGAGGAGAAGGATGTGACGGTGAGCATCGGCAAGTTCGGCCCCTACGTGCGCCACAACGGCAAGTTCTACTCGCTGGGCAAGAACGACGACCCGTACACGGTGACGCTGGAGCGCAGCATCGAGATTATCAACGTCAAGCGCGAAGCCGAGATGAAGAAAGAAGAGATGAAGAAGGTCTTCCCGCATGAAATCGGACAGAAGGACGGCGAGGCTGTGATGTCGAACATCGGCCGCTTCGGAGCCTACCTGACCTACAAGGGCGAGAACTTCCGTCTCGACAAGAGCCTCGACCCGCTGACGCTGACCCTCGACGAAGCAATGAAAATCATCGACAACGCCGGCAAGAAGAAGTCGAAGAAGAAATGAGGCTGTCGGTAGTCATAGTCAACTACAACGTCAAGTACTTCCTGAAGCAGTGCCTGTCGTCGGTGTTCGGTTCGCAGCGCGTGCTGGCCGACGGCGAGCCCCTGGAGTTGGAGGTATGGGTGGTTGACAATGACTCGGTAGACGGCAGCGTGGAGATGGTGCGTGCCAATTTCCCCGAGGTGCACATCACCGAGAACCACGAGAATGTGGGCTTTGCCCGCGCCAACAATCAGGCACTGACCCAGGCAACAGGTCAGTGCCTGTTGCTTCTCAATCCCGACACAGTGGTGGAGGGCGACACGTTCGTGAAATGCGCCGACTTCATGCGGCAGCACGCCGACTGCGGCGGCCTCTGCGTGAAGATGATCGACGGCAATGGACAATACCTCAAGGAGAGCAAGCGTGGTTTCCCTTCGCCGGAGACCTCGTTCTACAAGATTACAGGTCTGACGCGACTCTTCCCCCGCTCACGCCGCCTGGCAGCCTACTACATGGGACACCTGCCGGAAGGCGAAGTGAACGAAATCGAGATCATGCCCGGCGCCTTCCTGATGTTCCGCCGCGAGGTGTACGAGAAGATTGGAGGACTGGACGAGAGCTATTTCATGTATGGCGAGGACATCGATTTCTCGTGGCGCATCCGTCTGGCCGGCTGGAAAAACTTCTATTTCCCCGAGACCCACATCATACACTACAAGGGCGAGAGCACGAAGAAGGGGTCGATGAACTACGTCTTCACCTTCTACAACGCGATGTCGATTTTTGTAAAGAAGTATTTCACGGGGCGCAACGCACGCCTGTTCAACGCCCTGCTGCAGAGTGCCATCTGGATGCGTGCCACGCTGTCGTGGATTAAGCGCATCGTGGGGAAGCTCGCGGTACCGGCATTGGATTTCCTTGCCGCCTACGGCGGTTTCGTGCTGCTGAAGCTGATGTGGGCCACTTTCCGTGCGGAGAATGTGAATTATTATCCCGCGGAATACACGACGGTGGTGATACCCCTCTACATCCTCATCCTCCTCTCCGCCAGCTGGCTCAGCGGAGGATACGACAAGCCGGTGCGTCCTGCGCGTATAGTCCGCGGCATGGGGGTGGGATTGGTGCTGCTGCTGGCATTCTACTCGCTGCTCGACGAAGGGCAGCGCTATTCGCGCATGCTGCTGCTGCTGGGAAGCCTGTGGACGCTGACTTCTACGATGCTTATCCGCCTGCTGCTGAGCACGCTGGATGTTAAAGGATACGCGCTACGCGCACGCAAGCGTGGAAAAACACTCATCGTGGGACGCAACGGCGAGGCCGAGCGGGTGCGCTCGCTTTACGCCTCCCTGGGCATCCCGGAGGGCAATCTGCTCCTCCAGGATGTGAACGACGCCCACCGCCTGCAGGAAATCATCCGCATCGAGCATGTGGAGGAAGTGGTGTTCTGCGGCGCCGACATCGAGCTGCAGCGCATCATCAGCCTCATGGCAGGCTTGAAGACCACGGGCGTGGACTACAAGATAGCGCCTGCCGAAGGCGACTACATCATCGGCAGCAACAGCATCCTCTCGAAGGACGACCTCTTTGCCGACGAGCTGCTGACCATCAGCACAGACACCTGCCGCCGCACCAAACGCATTTTCGACCTCACCACAGCCCTGCTGCTGCTCCTGCTCTCCCCCGTCCTCTTCTGGTTTCAACGCCGCAAGGGGCTCTACTTCAAGCACTGCCTGTCGGTGCTGACGGGCAAAAGCAGCTGGGTGGGCTACACCGGGCACAAGGGAGTATTCTCGCCCTCCGACCTGGCCCCCGGAGCATCGGCAGAGTTCCAGAACCGACTCATGATCCGCTACATGCGGCGCTACAAGACCGCCACCGATGCCGCCATCCTGCTGAGGAACTGGAACAGAATATAATTGGATATTCAGTGAATCAAATAAGACGAATGAAAAGGTTGCTGAAAATATTGTGTTGCGTAAGTCTGATTTTCATCTTTCAGTTTTCAGATTTCAATCCTGCCCAGGCACAGCGCATCCACGGTCTCGTCTCCTCGGGTGCCACCCTGTCGCAGATTGAGGGTGACGAGCTGAAGGGATTCCGTCTGCTGGGCTATTCCGGCGGCGTGGGTGCCCTTGCGGCACTCGACCGTAACGAGCGCTGGAGCATCAGCCTCGAGGCTCTCTTCTCGCAACGCGGTTCCTACAACGCCAGCAACAACCCCTACTCTGTGGCGCTGAACTTGAACTATATCGACATTCCCTTTATGCTCCACTTCCGCGACCCCTGGGGCGGAATCCTCATCGGTCTCGGTCTCAACTACGGACGCTTGGTGCAGCAGCCCCACGGCACTTTCTACTACGACACCAACTATTTCATTCCCGACACTACCGATTTCTCCTTTCTCCTCAACGACCTGGCCGCAGTGGCCGACATCCGGTTCCCCGTATGGCGCAGCTTGTGGTTCAACATCCGCTGGCAGTACTCCATTGCCGCCGTCAAGCGCGACTGGCTTTTCACGGAGCTCAAGCACAACGGTTCCACCACCCACTCCTGGCGCAACGACTGCTACAACAATTCCCTTACATTCCGCCTCATCTGGGTGTTTTAATCCTAAAGTCTGAAGTTATGGCGAAAGCATTGTTCCCTGGTTCCTTCGACCCCTTCACCGCCGGACATGAAGCCGTTCTGCGGCGTGTGCTGCCGCTGTTCGACAAGGTCTACGTTGCCGTGGGGGTGAATTCAGAGAAGCACTGCATGTTCAGTGTTGAGGAGCGCCTGCAGCGCATCCGCGAGACGATGGCCGACTGTCCGAATGTGGAGGTGCTTTCCTATTCCGGCATGACTGTCGACCTCTGCCATCAACTGGGTGCTCAGGCCATCATCCGGGGAATCCGCACCGCCAAGGATTTCGATTACGAGCAAACCATAGCCTCCGTCAACCGCCTCCAGGACCCCTCCATCGAGACTCTCCTTGTTCTCGCCGACGACGAGCACCGCGACATTTCCTCCACCCTCGAACGCGAAAGGATTGCCCATGCTGCTCACTGACGACATCTCCTACATGAAGGGCGTGGGGCCCCAGCGTGCCAAGATTCTCGCCGCCGAACTCGACATCCGGACCGTCGGCGACCTCCTGCTATATTTCCCTTTCCGCCACATCGACCGCTCTGTGCGCTCCACTATCGCCGGCCTGCAGGACGACAACACTTTGGTGGTGCTCAAAGGGGTGGTGTCGAACATGCAGACGGTGACCACCGGCAAGTTCCGCGAACGGCTGACCGTCGACTTCAACGACGGCACCGGCAGCCTCCAGCTGGTCTGGTTCGCCGGCACCAAATGGGTGCGCGAGAAGCTCAAACCCGGCGTGGAATACCTCATCATGGGGCGTCCCACACGCTATAACATGCAGTGGCAGATATCGCATCCCGAAATCGAAGCCTATTCCTACGTCGACGAAGGGTCGCGCCATCCTTTCCTGCCCGTCTACAACACCACCGAGAAGATGAAGCAGCACGGGCTCGGCACACGTGCCCTCGCCCGCATCACCGAAACTCTCGTCGACCAGCTGCCCACGCTCTCCGAGACCCTTCCCGACCCCCTGCGGCTGAACTTCCGCCTGCTTTCACGCAATGAGGCGCTCAAGGCCATCCACTATCCCGACAGTCAGGCGCAACTCGACGCCGCACGCACCCGTCTCAAGTTCGAAGAGCTTTTCTTCCTTCAACTCGACTACCAATACGCCCATCAGCAGCGCGTGACAGCCTCCATGGGTCGTCCGCTGCCCCATGTCGGTCCACTCTTCAACACTTTCTACAAGGAGCATATCCCCTTCCCCCTCACCGACGCCCAGAAGCGTGTCCTCCGCGAGATACACGCCGACCTGCGCTCGGGACGGCAGATGAACCGCCTTGTTCAGGGCGATGTGGGGTCAGGCAAGACCCTCGTGGCGCTGATGAGCATGCTGCTAGCCGTCGACAACCCGGCCACCACCGAATCAGATGCAGCGAATAACCGTTGTCAGGCATGCCTCATGGCCCCAACAGAAATCCTTGCCACACAGCATTTCCAAACGCTCTCACGCATGCTTGAAGGGCTGCCCGTCCGCATCGAACTGCTTACCGGCTCCCTGCGCCCTGCGGCAAAGAAGAGCATCAAGCAGCAGCTCGCCGACGGCGAAATCAACATTCTCGTCGGCACCCACGCCCTCATCGAGGACGACGTGCATTTCAAAAACCTCGCACTCGTGGTCATCGACGAGCAGCACCGCTTCGGCGTGGAACAGCGCGCCAAACTGTGGCGCAAGGCCACGCCCCCACCCCACATCCTCGTGATGACCGCCACTCCCATTCCGCGTACCCTCGCCATGACCCTCTACGGCGACCTCGACTGCTCCGTCATCGACCAACTGCCCCCGGGACGGCATCCCGTGCGCACCTACCACCGAACCGAGCCCCGCCGTCCTCTCGTCTTCAGCTTCCTCAAGCAGCAAATCGATGCCGGACGCCAGGTTTATTTCGTCTACCCCCTCATCCACGACAATCCCAAGCTCGACCTCCGCGACCTTGAGGACGGGCTCGAGATGATTCAGAGCTACTTCCCGCGTCCGCAGTACCAGACCTCCATGGTTCACGGTCAGCTCACCGCCGAGGAGAAAGCCTTCGAGATGCAGCGCTTCAAAGAAGGCAAGACCCATATCATGGTCGCCACCACCGTCATCGAGGTGGGGGTCGACGTGCCCAACGCCACCGTCATCGTCATCGAAAACGCCGAGCGCTTCGGTCTCTCGCAGCTGCACCAGTTGCGCGGACGCGTCGGGCGCGGTGCCGAGCAGAGCTACTGCATCCTCATGACCAAGGACGAACTCTCCCCCAACTCGCGTGAACGCATACGCACCATGTGCAGCACCACCGACGGCTTCCAGATTGCCGAAGCCGACCTCCGCCTCCGCGGCCCAGGAGACATTCAGGGACTGCAGCAGAGCGGCGTGCTCGACCTCCGCATCGCCTCCATCGTCGACGACGAACCACTGGTGAAAGCCACCCGTGATGTCGTCCACGACCTGCTGGCAGAAGACCCAACGCTCTCACGCTACCCGTTGCTGCAGCAATATATCGCCCACTCCAAAAACAAAATGCTATGGAGCAAGATAAGCTAACCAGCCTCACCCCCAACTCCTCTCAAAATGGAGAGGGGGGCGAAAAACTTCTGTTGGCAGCAGAAGAGGGGACAACGCTTTCATCAGGGAATATACGACTTTATGGCCAACTACTCCCCTCTCCTCTTGGAGAGGAGTTGGGGGTGAGGCTTGTTGGCTGCCTGGATTTGTACAACTACGACCCCCTGAACCACCGCGTTGCCGTAGGCATCATGGTGGCAAAGGAATATCGCCGCCAGGGATACGCCCTCGCCATGCTCGACGCCCTTGAGCGTTCACCGTTCATCGTTCAACACTCGTCGTTACATTCCCTCTACGCCGACATCGCCGCCACCAACACCGCCTCTCTCGCCCTCTTCCGAAAAGCTGGGTATGAGGAGTGCGGCCACTTCCGCGATTGGCTCTATGTCGACGGCAAATACATCGACTCGATAAGAATGCAGAAAATATTATGAAGAAAAAAGCACTCCTCATATCCCTGGCAGCCCTGCTGGTAATATTGGTCCTGCTGGTCATAATGGTTCCCCTGACCGCCAGCACCTCCAATTCCGAACCCCGACGCATCTTCCTCCCCGAAGGCACCACCCACGAAACCCTCGTCGACACACTCCAAGCCAACGGCATCCTCAATGAGGGTCTGAACACCACCGTCTTCAATTTTCAATTTTCAATTTTAAAATCCAAAGTGCGGACCGGCTCCTATGTCGTCGAGCCCCACGTGAAAGTGCTCACCCTCGTTCGACATCTCCGAAACGGCATGCAGACACCCCTCCGCCTCACCATCGGCAAGTTCCGCACGCCACAGCAGCTCAACGACTACCTCAACCAGAAGCTGATGCACAACGACTTCAACATCCCGCTCGACAGCTTCCACTTCGTCCGACCCGACACCTACGAGTTCTACTGGACCGTCACGCCCGAGCAATTCATGCAACGCATGGAGAAGGAATACGACCTGTTTTGGAGTTCGAGAAACACCCAATCCCAATATTCACTAAACCGTTTGGAAATCATCATCCTCGCCTCCATTGTGGAGGAGGAGACCAACAACAACGGCGAGAAGCCTCTGATTGCAAGCGTCTACCTCAACCGCCTTCGTCGCGGCATGCCCCTGCAGGCCGACCCCACAGTGAAATACGCCGTGGGCGACTTCACCCTAAGACGCATCCTAAACAAGCACCTAGCCACCGAGAGCCCTTTCAACACCTACCTGCACACAGGGCTTCCGCCAGCACCCATCTGCCTGCCGTCGAAAGCCTCCATCGACGCCGTGCTCCAGGCTCCAGAAACAGGCTACCTCTACTTCTGTGCGTCGGAGCAATTGGACGGCACACACCGTTTCGCCACCACCCTCGACGAGCACAACCGGAACGCGAAAAAATACCACCGCGCCATTTCAACACTGGGCAAGAACTGATGTTAAATATTGTTAAATTTCAGTGGGCGCGTCAACAATTTCGGCATTTTCTTGTCTATATAGGCAAAAAGATGTAAATTTGCAACGTAAAAATCAATTCAGAATGAAAACCAAGTCATTTATAATCAGCGGAGTAATATCCTTCTTGCTTCTGTCTGGCGCCATGTCGAACGTGCAGGCACAATGTGGCAACAGCACCCCCAGCACCCCGTGGGACTGCGACCCCGAATATCTTTGGCCGCCAACCATCCAGCCCTGCCCCGAGGTGCAAATCAAGCAAAAGCACGACCATACCTCCAAGCGGGAATATCGCGAACTGGGATGGGACACGGCTGTGACATGCAACACGACAAGCCTCGTGCTCTCCTGCACGCCCTACATCCCCGTGCAGAACTTCAACGGATGCTACACTGTCGATGAAATCACATATAATCCCGCCGACCCAACTTTCCATGGAGGATCGCTACTAAACATTACAAGCGATGATATTTTTTGCGGTTCAAGCACCAACATTCCATTCCCCTTCTACTTCTTTGGCATCAAAAAGAACGCATTCGTTGTAGGATCTAATGGCATGTTGACCTTCAACACCTCCGCAACAGGTAATAGCTGTTCTTGGAGCTATTCTGCCCCCCTTCCTTGGCCTGATGGAACAAGTGGTGCCCCTGGCAGTACCTCATATATGCGTGATGCCATCTATGGCGTATATGAGGATACACACCCATTGTCAAGCTATTGTAACAGCTATGGACCTCCTAACTATCAAGGAATCTGGTACGGTGTTCAAGGTCAATACCCCTGTCGTAAAGTCATCTGCTCCTGGAATGAAGTTCCTGAATATCAAGGAAGTTCCAACCTTGACAATCGTTGCACCTATCAAATCGTCTGTTACGAAGGTTCGAACATGGTAGAGGTTCATGTGCGCCGACGCGGCGTAAACACCAGTTGGCAGAACGGCATCGGAACCATTGGTATCCAAAACGCCACTGGCACACCTCAGCAGCCTTCCACCAACCCCACAGCATCCAACTATTACGTCCGTCCCAACTCCCCGGCAGCTTTCTGGCCCGCAGGCTACAACACTACCAACCAAATATTCACCAACAAAGCCTTCCGCTTCACTCCCCAAGGCACCACACCTAAAAGCTACGGTTGGTATCGCATCCTCGACGACGGCACCACGGTGGCCCTGTCTCTTTACGACGACGACCATCCCGATGCCATCAACGACACCAACGGCTACTATGAGCCCATGCCCGACGACCCGACAGACCCCTGTCCCAACCTCACCCTGGCTCACATCTCCCCCACCTGCACCTCGCGCTACTACTTCGAGTTGAACTTCATCACAGGTACTGGATCCGATCAAGTCCAATACCACCTCCGCGACACCATCACCGTCGGCTACGACCACTTCAAGCTCACCGAGTTTGTCCCTCGTCAAATCAGCATCTGCGACGGCGATAGCACCGTCACCCGCCTGCATTTCAAGAAAATTCAGAATATCGAACGCGCCACTTGGAACATCTACCGCGGCAACGGCCACACCGTCTCCCCGCTGCCTCTCTCGCTCCTCCACTTTGGCGACCTCGAAATCCTTGGCTCCGATAAATACATCCCCGTGAAAATCTACTCGGACGAAATCTCGCGCGACGGCCTGCCCAAAGACTGGATTGACTCCATCTACATCC
This sequence comes from uncultured Bacteroidales bacterium, assembly GCA_900317285.1. Lineage (GTDB taxonomy): Bacteria > Bacteroidota > Bacteroidia > Bacteroidales > P3 > Colimorpha. The sequence continues at coordinate 37,309 of ONGA01000018.1, forward strand.
ATGTCGACGTCGAATACACCAACGGCTGCGACTCTTTCGCCACCGCACTCATTCGCATCAATCCCAACTTCGACGACACCATCAACAAAACCATCTGCGAAGGCCTGACCTACCATTTCACCGCCAACGACGCCGACTACCGCGAGCCCATCGTCGTCACCGTACCTCTCATCTCACAGGCAGGCTGCGACAGCCTCGTGACCCTCGACCTTGATGTCTCTCCCGCCAGCCACACAATCGACACCGTCTTCGACTGCAAAGACGTCATCTGGCACGGCCGACGATACACCCAGAGCAACGACGCCACCTTCGACCGCGACACCCTCAGAATGACCAACATCTACGGATGCGACTCCATCGTCCAGCTCTACCTCACCATCATTCCCCTCAAGGCCCGCCTGCACTCGTCGCTCGACCACTTCGACTTCGACCACCTCGACGTGACGCTTACCGACCTCTCCATCGGCGGGGACAGCAACACATGGAAATTCCCCACCCCGGCACCCGACCAGCAAGGTCCCACCGCCTACTACTCCATACCCCTCGATGCCAGTGGAGCCAAAATTGTGCTCTACGAATACAGCCCCTACGGATGCGTCTCCTCCGACTCCATCTACATCCCCTTCGACAAGGAGCACTTCTGGGTCCCCTCCGCCTTCACCCCCGACAACCCCGCGGGCAACAGTCTCTTTGGCAGCGTCAGCACCGAGACCGTACACCAGGAGATGCTCATCTATAACCGCCGCGGCGAACTTGTCTACCGCTGCGAGGGCGTCGACTGCACCTGGGACGGCCGCGACATGAACGGCGAGAAATGCGTACAGGGCGCCTACGTCTACATCATCCGCTACACCAACAGTTTCGATGTCCACAAGACAAACGTCAAGAAAGGCACCGTGACACTCATAAGATAAAGAACACATACACATGAAAATAGCTGTTGTAGGAGCCACTGGGCTCGTGGGACGCGAGATGCTCACAGTCCTCTCCGAGCGAGGCTTCGGTCTCGAACACGACAGGGACAGGGCACCCGAATCCATAGAAATCATTGCAGCGGCATCAGCGAAGTCGGTGGGGAAACCCATCGACTTCGCCGGTCGTAAGCTCACCGTCATGTCGGTCGACGACGCCATCGCGGCACGTCCCGACTACGCCATCTTCTCCGCTGGAGCCGCCGCCTCACGGCAGTACGCCCCCCTGTTCGCACAGGTAGGCACTACGGTCATCGACAACTCCTCGGCGTGGCGCAAAGACCCCCAGATACCCCTTGTGGTGCCCGAAATCAACATCGACGTGGTGAAACCCGACGACCGCATCATCGCCAACCCCAACTGCTCCACCATCCAGATGGTTCTCGCCATCTCCGCCCTGCAGCGCGAGTACGGCATCCGCCGCATCGTCATCTCCACCTACCAGAGCATCACGGGCACCGGCGTCAAGGCCGTCCGCCAGCTCGAAGCCGAAGAACGCGGCGAGACATGCGAAATGGCGTACCCCTACCCCATCCACCGCAACCTCTTCCCCCACGGCGGCGACTTCCTCCCCGACGGCTACACCACCGAAGAACAGAAACTCGTCGACGAGACACGCAAAATATTTGCCGACCCCTCCATCATGGTCTCCGCCACCGTGGCGCGCGTGCCTGTCGTCGGCGGCCATAGCGAGTCGGTCAATGTCGAGTTGCGCCGCGACTTCAACCTCGAGGACATCCGCCAGCTCATCAGCCAAACCCCGGGCGTCATCCTCCAGGACGACCCCGCACGCAACCTCTACCCCATGCCCATCACCTCCCACCACCGCGACGAGGTGTTCGTCGGCAGGCTCCGTCGCGACCCCTCGCAGCCCAACACCCTCAACCTCTGGGTCGTCGCCGACAACATCCGCAAGGGTGCCGCCACCAACGCCGTCCAGATCATGCAGGCTCTCCTCGCCAAAAGGAACAGGACATAGGAGCATCATATACGCATCATATACGCATCATAGGAGAACCCAAGGAGAACTATAGGAAAAGTATAGTACAAGCATAGTACACAAAAATTCCTGACATAGGAGAAAAAAGACCATTATGAACATAAAAAAAACGCTCTACCTCCTTCTATTCGCCTCCCTCGCCATCTCTTGCGGAGGTAAAAAAACATTGCTCGACGAGGAACGCACATTCCCCAACACCGTGTGGAACCGTTTCACACCCCAAGTCTACACCGTCGACGTGCAACAACCCGACACCTACTACAACATCGACCTCGAAGTCGTAGTCGACACTGCACGGATGCGCGGCACACAGCTCCCCCTCACCGTCAACCTCTACAGCCCCGACAACGAGCGGCGCATGTTCTACTCCGGCATCGAGTTCATCCAGAACGGACGCTGGAAAGGCGAAGCCGCAGAAAACCCCGGTCAGCGGGTGCTACACCAGACCATCCGCTCCTTCTTCTCCTTCAACCGCAAGGGTGAGCACCGCCTCGAAATAGGTCAGGCCACCAGCCAGTACGACCTCGACGGCGTCCACTCCCTGAAGGTCACCATCTCCGAAGCGGAACTAGACTACAAAGACCTTTGATCGACTCCGGCATCAACCCCAACATCGAGCGCATAGCGCTGAGGCTGAAGACCATCCCAGAAAGCCCGGGAGTCTACCAGCACCTCGATGCTGAAGGCAAGGTGCTCTATGTCGGCAAAGCGCGCAACCTGCAACGGCGCGTATCCTCCTACTTCTCACACTACGACGACAAAAGCGCGAAAATCAAGATGCTGGTGCGCTCGGTCTACGACATCCGGGTCACCGTCGTCGCCACCGAAATCGACGCCCTGCTGCTGGAAAACAGCCTCATCAAACGCTACCAGCCGCGCTACAACTCGATGCTCAAGGACGACAAAAGCTACCCCTACCTCTGCATCACCGACGAGGAATACCCGAGGCTGCTCTACACCCGCCGCCGCAACATCAAGGGGCAGTACTACGGTCCCTACCCCAACGGCCGCATCCTCCGCGAACTGCAGGACATCATTCGCCAGCTTTTCCAATACAGGACATGCGACACCATGGGCAAGCGACCCTGCATGAAACACCAGATCGGTCTCTGCGCCGCCCCCTGCGCCGGCAAGCAGACCAAGGAGGACTACCGTGCCACCATCGAGAACATCCGCCGCATACTCCGCGGCGACTTCAACGAAATCCTCGACCAACTCAAACGGCAGATGTATGCCGCCGCCGAACAGCTGCGCTTCGAGGAAGCCGAAGCCCTCAAGAACAAAATCCATCTGCTCGAAGAATACCAGAGCCGCTCCACCGTGGTCGACACCAACGTCCGTGACGTCGACGTCATCACCATCCTCAGCGACCCAGCCTACGCCTACATCAACTTCATGCGCGTCAAAAACGGCGCCATCATCTACAGCTTCAGCAACGAAATCAAAAAGCGCCTCGACGAGAGCGACGAAGAAATCCTTGCCACGGTCATCCCCGAACTGCACCAGCAGACCGCCAGCACCGCCACCGAGGTCTTGCTGCCCGTTCCGGTGCCCGACCTGCCCGACGACTACCTGCACCAGAATGTCGACCCCCGCGGCGACCGCCGCAAGTTGCTCGAGCTCTCGCTCCGCAACGTGGAGAGCTATCAGAAGCAGTGCCGCCACCAGCGGGCCCTCACCCAGGGCGATGCCGCCCCTCAGGCCGTCAAACTATTGGAAAAACTGCAACGGGCATTGCAACTGCCATCGCTGCCGATGGAAATCGAGTGTTTCGACAACTCCAACATCCAGGGAGCCTATCCCGTGGCAGGCATGGTGCGTTTCACCGCAGGCAAACCCAACCGCAAGGAATACCGCAAATTCAATATCAAGTCTGTTGAGGGCCCCGACGACTACGCCTCGATGGCCGAAGTGATCGAGCGCCGCTACAGCAAAAACGCGCCCCCCGACCTCCTCATCGTCGACGGCGGCGCCGGACAGATGGAAGTGGCCCGCCACGTCATCCACGACCGCCTCCATCTACAGATACCCATCGCCGGTCTCGCCAAGGACGACCGCCACCGCACCAATGAACTCCTGCGCTACAACGAGCACGGCGACATCGCCGTCGTGGGGCTCAAGCCTACCGACCCCGTTTTCCACCTGCTCGAACAGATACAGAACGAGGTGCACCGCTTCGCCATCACCTTCCACAAGGAGAAGCGCTCCAAAGGCACCTTCCGCACAGCGTTGACCGACATCCCAGGCATCGGTGAGCATACCGCCCACGAGCTGCTGCTGCGCTTCGGATCAGTCAAACAGATTCAATTGCAGACCCTCGACGACCTCAGCGCCGCCATCGGTCCTGCGAAGGCGAAACTGGTCTACGCCTTCTATCACAACTAATACAGGAAATTATTGTAAGGATAACGCACGGCGTGGATCCGGCTCACCTCCTCGTACAGCCGCTGCCGAAGTTCTTCCACTCCCACCTTCTTCAGTGCCGACAGCATCAGGCCGTTCCTGTGGGTATCCTGCACCTCATCGGATGATTCGGGCTGTTCCTCCTGCGTGGGTATATTGTCAATTTTATTATACACCATGATGACCGGCTTGTCAGCAGCACCGATTTCCTCCAGCGTCCTCTCCACCGATGCAATCTGCTCGCCATGGTTGGGATGGGACAGGTCGACGACATGCAGCAGGAGGTCGGCCTCAACCACCTCGTCGAGCGTACTCTTGAAGCTCTCCACCAGTTGCGTGGGCAACTTACGGATGAATCCCACCGTGTCTGTCAAAAGGAACGGCAAATTACCCACCACAACCTTGCGCACCGTAGTGTCGAGCGTGGCGAAAAGCTTGTTCTCCGCCAGCACATCACTCTTGCTCAAAAGGTTCATCAGCGTGCTCTTGCCCACATTGGTATAACCCACCAGTGCCACACGCACCAGACTCTCCCTGTTCTTTCGCTGGAGGGTCTTCTGCTTGTCTATGGATGCCAGCTGCTCCTTCAAAAGACTGATCTTTTCTTTGATGAGGCGTCGGTCGGTCTCTATCTGAGTCTCGCCGGGTCCGCGCATGCCGATACCGCCACGCTGGCGCTCCAGGTGGGTCCACATTCGGGTGAGACGCGGCAGCATGTATTGCAGTTGCGCCAATTCCACTTGGGTTTTGGCAGTGGAAGTTCGCGCCCGTTTGGCGAAGATGTCAAGAATGAGGGTAGTACGGTCAAGGATGCGGCATTCCAATTCTTTCTCAAGGTTGCGGAGCTGCGCCGGAGACAACTCGTCGTCGAAGACAATGAAGTCGGCATCGAGTGCCTGTTTGTACTCTTTCAACTCGTCCAACTTTCCGCTACCAATGTAGGTGCGCGTGTCGGGCCGCTCCAATCGCTGCACCACACGCCTAAGGGTAATGCCCCCCGCCGTCTGCAGAAGGAAAGCCAGTTCGTCAAGGTATTCCTCGGTACGCTCCATCGTCTGTCCCGACGGGCATACAGCAACAAGTATCGCCTTTTCAGGCACTATGTCGGTGCTGAAGGTATTGCGCTCTTGGGGCGTGGGGCGCCCTCCCCCCTCACCGAGGCTATTTCTGAACTTGCCCTGCTTATTTGGCGACCACTGCATGGAAGAGTTCTTCTAAGGGTTGCACGGCGGCGGACCAGGAATAACGTTCACGGACGAAACGATTGCCTTCTTCGGCAATGCGAGTACGCACATCTTCGGTACCAAGAAGCAGACATATCCAGTGGGCCAAATCTTCCTTGCTGTCGCCGACAAACAGCTGGTCGCCCGATGTTGCACCAAGGGCGGCATTGGCCAAGCTTGTTGTGACACACGGCTTCTGCATAGCCATTGCCTCGAGCAGCTTGTTCTGCAAACCACTGCCTATGCGCATAGGAGCCACGAAGAGCTGCGACGAAGCATAGGCTTCGCGTATGTCGGGCATACGTCCGCTAACCGTTACTTTCTCGGGTTTCATTGCCTTGGAAGCCAACGCCCGTACTGCGGGCTTGGGATCGGCACCGGCAATCAGCACAGTAGCATAGGGACAATACTCCCACACCAAGGGCATAACTTCTTTGACCAAGTAGCAGGCCGCATCGACGTTAGGGGCGTAGGACATGTTGCCGCAGAAGCAGATTGAGTATCCTCCCTCGTTTAGACTTCCAGACTTTTTGACATTTTGACTTGAGAAGTAGTCAAAGTCGACACCATTTGGAATGATATGTATTTCGCCGTTTTTCTTGTGGGGAATAGCTTCGCTGTCGACATCGGAGATGATGGTGAGCGCATCGAAGATGGAGAATGCTTTGTACTCGGACGAGCGGAGCATCTTGAACTCAAAATGGAGCAGATAGTACCAAAGTCCTCGTGACTGTTCCATCCGTCGCTCTGTGTTCATGGAAAGGGCATCCTGAAAGTCCATCACCTTGGGATAGGGGAGTCGAGCGACGAGGGGCATTGTGCGCACCATCTGATTGTAAACCACATCGGGTTTTACCTCGCGGGCAAAGTTACGACAGGCGCGCTTGGAGTGGGCGGTGTTCCAGTAACCCATCTGTAGTGATTTGGAACTAAACCAATTGCGGACAATATTTATCCAACAGACAAGTCGGTTCAGGTGCACCACTCGGATTTCCTTGCAATAGGGTTGCAGGGCGGTACGCTGTTCGTCGGACACCTTGGTGTGGGAGACGGCAAAGAGGTAAACCTCATGACGTTTCGACAATTCGACAATCTGGTGGTATGCACGTAGTTTGTCACCCTTCTCAAGGGGATACGGAAAACGGGGAAGAACAACTAATATCTTCATATCTAAAATTTTCTAATATCCATATTATTTAAAACAGTTGTGTTTGCGTGCCTTCAGCGAAACCCAGGCGGTCATCGGGTTCTGCAGGTTCAGCGTAATCCGAAGCCTCAGTATCATCGATGTTTTCTATCGGTTCCGGATCGGGCTTGAGGGGCTGCAGCCAGTTGAATTTATCCACGGCAAAGGTCGTGATACGCTTGCCTCTGGCTTTGGAACTTTTGACGCCGATAAAGTCTTCCACCTCTATTATCTCGGAAGCGATTTTCTTTCCCGAATCGGCGGCATAAAGAATTTCCAGCCGCGGATAACAATCGAGGGAAAATGAAATGAGTGATGAGCCGTCGGCATCGAGGAAGGGAGTCTTCCTGTCGGTGGCTTCAGGTATGAAACGCTTCAGGTAAGGATAACCGTCAGGAGAACGGTAGAGTGCCGTCAGAATGGGATTTTCGGCAGAGCCAACAGTGACTTTCGGATTGTATTTCCGCAATTCGGCAAGGTCGTCGTCATAGTGGTTGGCAAGGTCGAAATTGGTGGTTCGGTAATTGGCGGACTGCATGACAGCAAGGATTTTGTCATTACCCTTGAATTCACCAAGATATCGACCGGCCTGGTTGACATTAAGTCGTTTTACACTTTCATCAAACCATATCTGGCGGGCAGAAAGGGTGGACACACCGGAATCCTTAAGGTTGATGGACCGAACGGCATTTCGGGTGAGAATGTTACCAATGGACTGGCGCCCCTTGATAGCGAGGGTCTTGAAGTCGAAATCAAAAGAGGTTTTCTTGAGTTTGGGCTTCGAGACATGATGCACAGTGACCACCTCAGCCTCTCCGTTGGGGTTGGCTGTGAAGTAAAGCACCTTGGAGCCGCGGGTACCCTTGGTAAGCAGATAGTCGCGGTCACGTGTGATGGAGGTGACGTTGAAACGTTTCACCATAACATAGCCGTCAGGACCACCGTCGCGATAAATCATATTGTAGACGGTTCTCTCGTCACGCTTGCGGAAGACAGAAATATAGAGAATTTCAGGGCAATCCTGTGTGCCGACAAATCCCTTTTCCTGTATCTTGGTGACCATAAAGGTACCATCACGACGGAATACAATGATGTCGTCCATCTTGGAACATTCGCAGGCCACCTCGACGCCTTCCTCGCGCTTCAGACCCCAACCAGCAAAGCCCGTTGTGTAATTAACATAGAGCTTCTCGTTGGCAAGAGCCACAACAGTGGACTCGATGTCCTCAAAGTTGCGTATCTCCGTTTTGCGCTCGCGTCCTTTACCATATTTTTCAAGGATATGACGGAAATAGCGGACGGCATAGTCGGTCAGGTGAGCCAGATGGTTGCGCACTTCCTCGATAGTCATCTCGATATTGGCGAGTTCCTCCATAGCCTTCTTGATGTCGAATTTAGAGATTTTACGCACAGGCTTCTCGCATAGTTTTAGCACATCTTCACGCGTAATCTCTTTCTTGAACATCTTGCGGTAGGGGTCAAAGGCGCGCTCAATTTCTGTCACCTGGTCGTCCCACGACTTCGACTTGTCGTTCTCCAGCACCTTATATATACGCTTCTCAAAGAATATTTTCTCAAGCGAAACCCAATGCCAACGGTCCTCCAGTTCTGCCAGCTGTATTTCCAGCTCCTGCCGCAACAGGTCCTTGGTGCGCATCGTGTTGTGTCGCAGAATGTCGCTGGCGGTCATAAAGACAGGCTTGTCGTTGACAATAACGCAGGTCTGGGGCGAAAAACTGATTTGGCAGTTGGTGAAAGCATAAAGGGCGTCGATGGTCTGGTCGGGACTCACTCCGCTGGGCAGGTATACCACTATCTCCACTTCGGCAGCGGTATTGTCGTCCACCTTCTTGATTTTGATTTTTCCCTTCTCGTTTGCCTTCAAAATACTGTCTATCAGCACATCGGTAGTAACAGTATAGGGCAACTCGCTGATAACAATAGCTTTCCGTTTCTCGTCATAGTGCATCTTAGCGCGGATGCGGAGTCTTCCTCCGAGGGCACCGTCGTTGTATTTGCTCACATCTATCAAGCCGCCCGTCGGGAAGTCGGGATAAATTTCAAACTCCTCGTCTTTCAATATCTTGATACTGCTCTCCAGAAGTTCACAGAAATTGTAGGGCAGAATGACCGAGGTGAGTGTAACGGCAATGCCTTTGGTGCCTTGTGCGAGCAGGAGCGGGAACTTGATGGGCAGCGACACGGGCTCCTGTTTGCGTCCGTCATAGCTGGGCTTCCACTGCGTGGTCTTGGGGTTGAACACCACCTCTTTGGCAAATTTCGACAAACGGGCCTCTATGTAACGGCCGGCAGCGGCATCGTCGCCGGTGAGGATGTTGCCCCAGTTACCCTGGCAGTCTATCAGCAAGTCCTTTTGTCCCAGGTTGACCAGTGCATCCTTGATGGAGGCGTCGCCATGGGGATGGTACTGCATGGTGTTACCCACGATATTCGCCACCTTCGTGAAGCGGCCGTCGTCCGTCTCCTCCATTGCATGGAGGATGCGACGCTGCACAGGCTTCAAGCCGTCGTCGATATCGGGCACCGAACGGTCCAATATCACATCGCTGGCATAGTCTATCCAATAGTCCTTGAACATTCCGCCGAGCGAGAGTGTCGCTCCCTGTTCCTCGGCAGGTGTGGTTATGTTGTCGTTCTCTTTAATTTCTTCCATAAAAATCTAAATCATTGGCCGTTATCTCGCATTGGCATTCCTCAGGAAGCGTCCCCTGAGTCCCCCGTGATCCTTGTCGCGGCTCCAGAGCACCCATTTCGCCTTGCCGGCGATATGGTCCTCGGGAACAAAGCCCCAGAAGCGGCTGTCCTGGCTGCAGTGGCGGTTGTCACCCATCATCCAGTAGTAGTTCTGCTTCACCTTGTAGGTCGAGGTAGCCTGTCCATTGATATATATCTTCCCATCACGCACTTCGAGGCTATTGCCCTCGTAGGCTGTGATGACGCGTCTGTACAATGGCAGGTTCTCCAACGTAAGCTTCAGTGTCTCTCCTGCGGCAGGGATATGGATGGGACCGTAGTCGTCGACCGACCAGTAATAGCCGGGGGCATTGGGATAGAGCGACATCGACGAGTCTGGCTCATTCTTCACCTTCTCCACCGACAACACTATCGACTTGCCCGACAGGGAGGCCGCGATGCCCTTGCTCAGCGGCACCATCATGTGGATATTGCCCATCTCGTCGTAGAACATCCCCGACCGCTCCATATCCTCACGGCTCACGCCACACTCGTCGAGAGCCTTCTCGGGATGGAAACCGGCAGCAAAGGTCACAGCATACATCACCTGTGCATCTTCCGGCATCTCCACAGGCTTGCCGTTGATATGGACCACCTGGTCAATAATCTGCAGCGTCTCACCGGGCAGACCCATGCAACGTTTGATATAATGTTCACGCTTGTCCACTGGGCGCACAATTATGCCGCCCACGTTGGTTCCGGCATATACCGCCGTACCGTTCAGCACAGCCTCTCGCCCGCACTCGCGCACTGCCTCATAGTAGGTCACTTGCCCGCCGGGGAAGGCTTTCAGCACCGTGTCGCCAGCCGGGAAGTTGAACACCACGGCATCATAGCGTTTCACCTTGGTATAGCCTGGATAACGGTGATACGAGAAATGGGGCCAGTCAAGGTACGACTTCGTCGAACCGCCCAGGGTGTTGTGCACCAGCGGCAGCGACAGCGGCGTCTGTATCACTCGCGGACCATATGCCATCTTGCTCACCAGCAGGTGGTCGCCCACCAGCAAGCTCTTCTCCATACTAGACGACGGTATCGAGAACAGTTCGAACACATAGCCCCTGATAAGCACCACGGCAATCAGGGCGAAGACAATAGCCTCCACCCAGTCGCGCACCTCGCCGACCTTCATGGGCTTCTCCACCTTCGGGTCGTGGTAGGCCGCCGTCCAGCGACCACCCTCCGTCGGAAGCAGTCCCAGACACGGTAAGTAGACGAACGGGAACAGCACACCCAGCAGCTGCTCCCAAAAACTGTAACGGCGGAACACGCGCGCCGTCTCCACCACCATCAGAAGGAAAATGAAGATGTTCAGTCCGGGAATCAGGAAATACAACAGCCACACCCACTTCTTGCCACATATCTTCACCCACAGATAGAGGTTCCAAAAAGGCACCAGCGCTAACCAGGGCGACCGGCCCGCCTTCTTGAACACAAGACACAGGCCCAATAACGAGCCCAGGAGGTAAACTATCAACGCAATGTCGTATATCATAATCTTTATTTTACTTACGCATTAACACATTAACACATTCAATCAGTTTTTCTTTTTCTTTTTTCCAGTCCATGTCTTCGCGCGCTGGAGCGAAAAGAGCCTTGCGCTGTGCTGCATCCAGCGTCCGCCAGCGTTCCAGCAGGCGCTGTGTGGCATCTGCCAACGCTCGGGGACCGGGAGCATCCATCAACTCGCCGACTCCATATTGCTTCACCATCCGTGCCGTCTCCGGCATGTCGCTCGCCACCACCGGCACACCGGCAGCAACGAAGTCCCCTACCCTGTTGGGCAGCGTCAGGTGGTAGCTCAGTCCCATCTCCTCCAGCATCAGCAGCCCCACGTCGGCCGACGGCGTCAGGCGGTCCAGCTCCTCATGCGGCAGAAGCCCGAGGAAGTCGATACGGTCAGCCCAAGGTTTCGACCCGGCATAGCGGCGCATCTCCTCTATCAGGTCGCCGCCACCGGCAATGCTGAGACGGCAGTCGGGCAGGAACTCCATGGCGTCGATGGCCCAGTCCACACCACGCCCCACGTTCACAGCACCCTGGTAAAGCAGCACCGGATGTTCTGGGGTCTCAGCCTTTGGCTGCAACGAGGCATCGATGGGCTGCACGTTCCTCACCACCGTCATCTCCACGCCATTGTGGTCGCGGTAATAATCGGCAAAACTCTGGCACACCGTTATCAGCGCCGAGCATCGGGGCATCAGGCACTTGTTTATCAGGCGCCACGCCAGCCGCACCACCGGCCGACCGATAACCTCCGGCAACTCGGGAAACAGCTCGTGGGCATCCATCACCAGCCGGCAGCGCAACCTGTGCGCCGCCCACCAGCAACCCGGCAGCGTGTCGCTGTCGTTCGCCCACACCAGGTCGGGTTTCTCCTCCACGATGCGGCGCGCCACACGCTGGTTGAACTCGGCATAGAACTTCGGACCACGCAGATGGCGCAACTCCATGCGCTCGGTGCGGTAGGGGCGCTCCACCTCCTTGCTGTGCGGAAGCAGGCGGCCAATGAGGAGCACCTCGTAGCCCGCCACCGTCAGTTCGCGGCAGTGGCGGTCCACGCGCCGGTCGGTCACCAAATCATTGGTCACTGCCATCACTATCTTCCTATGTTCCACGTCTCTGCGCATTATTTACGCGCTCAAAAAGTAAATTTATAACGCAATTTAAAAATATTTCGTATTTTTGCACTCGAAATTTTATCAACAATTGTGGAAAAATGAAGAAAACCCTGCCTTTTCTGCTGACGCTGGCCCTGCTGCTCACCGCCTGCAAGGCGAGCAAAACGGTAGCACACACCGATCTCCTCCTGCCGCAAAAGGAGCAGACCTGGCAGCTCGTCGCCCGGCAGGGACACCCTCTCAACCGCACAAAAGCGGCACCCTCGCTCGTCATCAACCCCGACGCCGGCGTCGCCACAGGCTTCGCCTACTGCAACGAATACACCTTCAAGCTGGAACTCGTGCCAGCCGGATCGCAACCCGACGGCGACTACTACACCATCCACCTCGGCCTTTGGGGCTCCGGCAACCTCAGCTGCCCAGAAGCCGACATGAACGCCGAACAGCGCTACCTCTCCCTCCTCGCCAAAGCCTCACGCCTGCGCATCACGGCCACCACCCTCACCCTCTTCCAGCGCGACAAGGAAATCCTGCACTTCGAACTGAAATAGCACCATGAAATTATCCTATAAATACCACACCTTCAACCTTCCGCTGTGGCTGCTGCGACACCTCAAGCGCCGCATGCGCTGGGTGCGCGCCGCAGGCGGCATCGTCACCGCCCCCGACGGCACCATGCTCCTCATCCTCCGCAACGGCCGCTGGGACCTTCCCAAGGGCAAGGTCGAACCCGGCGAGACCCTCCTCCAGGCTGCCCTCCGCGAAGTCGGGGAAGAGACAGGCATAGCACCCGCGGCATCAGGCACCGTTCCCGTCAAGACCTACCACATCTTCAGATGGGGCATGAAAGTCCGTCGGGCAAACTTCCCCAAGGGCTGGCACCTTAAGCAGACCTCCTGGTTTCCAATGACGGCTGAAAAACAATCTGTTACACCACAGCAGGAAGAAGGCATCACCGACGCCGTATGGGTCACCCCCGACGAATTCCACCGTCGCCTCTCCTCCTCCTACGGCACCCTCCGCACGCTCTCCTCCTTGGTGAAAACCACCTCATAATCTGTTGTTTCTCTTGTCCTTTCCTGTTTTCGAATAAAAAATTTTCTTCCATGGACAGCCTCAGCCAAATAGCCCTCACCATGACCCCCGGTCTCGGACCCACCTCCGTACGCAAGCTGGTCGACCTCTACCCCGACACCGACATCTTCTCGCTGCCGGCCAAGGAACTGGACGAGATTTTCGGCACCCACCGCGACATTGCAGCCTGCATCGCCGACAAGACGGCATTCCCGCGTGCCGAGCAGGAGCTGGCGTTCTGCGAGAAAAACCACATCCGCCCGCTCTTCTTCACCGACAACGCCTTCCCCCAGCGTCTCAACCGCCCCGAGACCTCCGACTGCCCAGCCCTGCTCTACGTCATGGGCTCCGCCGACCTCAACCCCGAGCGACCTGTGGCTGTCGTCGGCACCCGCAAGGCCACGCAGCAGGGACGCGACAACACCGAGCGCATCATCAGCGAACTGAAAGCCTACAACACCCACATCGTCAGCGGATTGGCCTACGGCATCGACACCGCCGCGCACACCGCCGCACTGAAATTCTCGCTCCCCACTGTCGCCGTCCTCGGCCACGGTCTCGACCAGATCTATCCCACCCAGAACCGCACCCTTGCCAAAAACATCCTCGAACACGGCGGCGCTCTCGTCACCGAATACCCCTCCGGCACCGGCATCAACCCCCGTTTCTTCCCCGCTCGCAACCGCATCATCGCCGCCCTCAGCGACGCCACCGTCGTCGTCGAGGCCTCCGAGAAAGGCGGCGCACTCATCACCGCCGCACTCGCTGGCGGCTACCAGCGCGAGGTCTTCGCCCTCCCGGGACGCCTCTCCGACACCTACTCCCGCGGCACCAACAACCTCATCGCCACCAACAAAGCACTCCTCGCACGCAACGCCGACGACATCGCCTTCCACCTCGGATGGCCCCTGGCTCAGCAGCAGCTCTCGCTCGAAAGCCAGCTCGGCATCGAAGCCGTCAAGCTCTCCGCACAGGAGAAACGCGTCGTCGACACCCTGCGCACCCGCGACAGCCTCTCCCTCGACGAGATAGCATCCCTCGTCAACCTCTCCCTCCCCCAGACCGCCGCACTCCTCTTCAACCTCGAGCTCAAAGACCTCCTGCGCACTCTCCCCGGCCACCTCTATTGCCTCAGGTAAATATTTTTTCGTATATTTGCACCCGGATTTTAAGCCTACCCTTATGAAGAAATACCTGATAATCACCATTTCGGCGCTCCTGTTCGCCACCGCCTGCAATCACAAAACCCACCGCGAGTTCCGCTCCGCCGACAACTCCATCGTGGCAACAACCGACTACATCGGCGACGACAGCCTCCATGCCTCCTGGCAGTTCACCGACCGCGACGGCAACCCCTTGGTGCCACAGTGCGACTCCCTCCGCGTCACCGAACTCGGTCCCGACGGCCACCCCGTCAGCGTCTGCTTCTATGTCGGCGACAGCCAGCGCTGGCTCCAGTTCTACTCCACCATGGTCGTACGCAGCGACGGCGTCGTGCGCAACGGCCTCCGCGAGGGCCTCTGGGTCTTCTACTTCCCCAACGGCAACAAGCAGACTGAATACACCTTCCTCCTCGGTCGCGAGGAAGGCCCCTACAAAGTGTTCCGCGAAAACGGCATCCCCTACTACATCGGCCAGTGCCGCGAGGGACGCCGCGTGGGCGTTTGGGAAATCTACAACGAAGACGGTACCCTCGCCATCACCAAGGACTATGGCGATTGAACTCTTCCCTGAAATCACCCGCGTCATCGGACGCGAAGCCGACCGTCTCGGCGTCGACGCCTACATCGTGGGCGGCGTCGTCCGCGACTTCTTCCTCCAGCGACCCTGCACCGACATCGACATCGTCTGCATAGGCCACGACAACGGCGGCGAAGTGCACATCGGCATCGAGCTGGCGAAAGCCTCCTCCCGTGCCCTCGGCGGCTCCAAAGTGTCCGTATTCAAAAACTTCGGCACCGCCTCCTTCAGAATTGATAATTCAAAATTGAAAAATGACAATTCGGCCGACACAGCAAACAATTCTCAATTCTCAATTCTCAATTCTCAATTAGAATTAGAATTCGTAGGCGCTCGCCGCGAAAGCTACTCCCGCGACAGCCGCAAGCCCATCGTCGAAAACGGCACCCTTGAGGACGACCAGCGCCGCCGCGACTTCACCGTCAACGCCCTCGCCGTCTGCATCAACCACGACCGCTACGGCGAACTCGTCGACCCCTTCGGCGGCATCCGCGACCTCGACCAGGGCATCCTGCGCACCCCCCTCGACCCCGACATCACCTTCTCCGACGACCCCCTACGCATGATGCGCGCACTGCGCTTCGCCGCCCAACTCGGCTTCCGCATCGACGACAGCACCTTCGAAGCCATCGCCCGCAACGCCAAGCGTATAGAGATAGTCTCCGCCGAACGCATCACCGTCGAACTCAACAAAATCATCCTCTCCCCCAACCCCTCCCTGGGTCTCAAGCTCATGCAGAAATGCGGACTCATGCAGCTCATCCTCCCCGAAATCTCCGCCCTTCAGGGAGTGGAAACCGTTGACGGCCGCGGCCACAAGGACATCTTCTACCACACCCTCCAGGTCCTCGACAACATCTGCCTCACCCCCAGCCCCTCTCCAACAGATTTCCAAGATTTTGACGGACCCGACAAATCCTCGAAACCTAAACACAATCAAGAAAATCTCCAAGATTTCCAAGATCTCGCAAAGCGGGAGACCAACGGGAACCTGTGGCTAAGGTGGGCAGCCCTGCTCCACGACATTGGCAAACCCGGCGTCAAGCGCTACGACCCCAAGCAGGGATGGACCTTCCACGGACACGAGGCCCGCGGCGCACACATGGTCAAGCGCCTCTTCAAGCGCCTGCGCCTCCCCCTGGGTGCCGAAGAGCGCTACGTCGAGAAACTCGTCATGCTCCACATGCGCCCCATCATCCTCTCCGAGGACATCGTCACCGACTCCGCCGTCCGACGACTCCTCTTCGAGGCGGGCGACGACATCGACGACCTCATGCTCCTCTGCAACGCCGACATCACCAGCAAAAACCCCGACAAAGTACGCAAACACAAAGCCAACTTCGAACTCGTCAAGCAGAAACTCGTCGAACTCGAAGAACGCGACCGCATACGCAACTTCCAGCCCCCCGTCAGCGGCGAGGACATCATGACCACCTTCGGCATCGGCCCCTGCCACGAGATCGGCACCATCAAGGACGCCATCAAGGACGCCATCCTCGACGGCAAAATTCCAAACGAACGCGACGCCGCCTGGCACATGATGCTCGACCTCGCCGACACCCTCGGCCTCAAACCCGTGAACAATTAATTTTAGTTCGGAAATTTCAAAAAAATTTCTTACTTTTGTGGCGTTTTTTTGTTAATTTTTTAACATAAAAACCCCAATAAAAGTATAGAAATCAATATCTAATATTTAATAATTATGCTCAAAAAACTACTATTTTTCTCTGCCCTGCTGCTCTGTGCGGCAGGAACAATGCATGCCCAAACATGCGAATTGACCAACCTCTATGTGTCCCGTACGGGATGGGTCTCCTGGCATTCGAGTTGCCAGGACGCTGAGGTTCGGGTGGTGCTGTCGACGCTCGACGGGACGACTCTCGCCGACTCGCTGACGACCGACACCACGATGCAGCTGCCGACAACGGCACTGGTTGACAAAACTCTCTATCACCTCAGTGTGACACAGACCCTCTCTCCCGGCCAGACGGTCGACTGCGAGTGGTTCTATTCTTCCTGCAGCCACCTTGCCATGGTGACCAATGCCGTAGCTGCCCCCCGCCCGACTGGCGGTGTGGCGCTCCGGTGGGACTATCCGGCGATAACCGCTTCGGCGGCGGAAGCCCCCTATGCGATAACTATGTTCGACGGCTATGTGACCGATCCTGGGGCAATGAGTGATGGCTCGGATGCCTCGTGGCTTAAAAATTACCAGTCGTCATTTGGACCGAGTGTCAATAAGACGACCAACTCCTGGGTTGGTTTCCCTGTGGTTCTCGAACGTCCAACGACCCTTAGCGAGATTGAGGTGTACGCCTACCAGACAGGTTCGACAACAACGTCCACCTTCACGGCACTTTATGTCCGGATTTACAATGGAAATCCGATAGAAAATGGAACGGTGATATGGGGCGACGCCGATGCGAATATCATGACGGCTACAGCCTTCACGGGCTGCTACCGTGGTAGTGACGGGGCGACGACAGGGATGACGCGCCCCATCATGAGCATCACGGCTTCGGGGCTCGACATCCAGCTTGAGCCGGGGACCTACTGGGTGACCTATGCCTTGACGGGTACTGAGAGTAGTGGTCCTTGGGCGGTGCCCCACGCGGTTCCCGGAATCGGAAATACCGGAAATGGAGTGCAATTTTCATCTCCGAAGTGGATTCCGTTGAAGGACAGCTATTCAGAATCAGAAATATACTACAGTCCAGCCTTCCGCATTGTCGGGAGCATGGTTCCCAGTGCGGTGGGCGACACCATCGGCGTGGCTGTGTTCCGCAACGGCCGTTGGCTGGCAGATGTCCACGGCAACTCTTTTGTCGACCCGACAGGCTCCGTTGCCGACCATTACTCGCTGCGCCTGCTCTATGGCGGCGACCGCCTGAACAGGGTCGGCAACGCCTATTACGCCATGGGCTGCCCAAACGAGGTGTCGTTCTACCATGTTGATGCGATGGCAGCAGCGTACAACCCCGACGAGGATGACATCCATAGTCCCTACATGACAGTGAACTGGAGCGATCCTATATTTTTTGAGGATTTCGAGAGCGGCGATTTCAGCCAGTACAGCTGGCAGCTCGACG
Organism: uncultured Bacteroidales bacterium; assembly: GCA_900317285.1. Classification (GTDB taxonomy): domain Bacteria; phylum Bacteroidota; class Bacteroidia; order Bacteroidales; family P3; genus Colimorpha. Next base: position 55,370 of record ONGA01000018.1, read on the forward strand.
CCACCTATCCCTGGAGCATCACTACGAATAGCCCCCATGGTGGCGCCTACTGCATGAAGAGCGGCTGCAGCGGAGTGGACAACGCCAACTCGGACATGACCCTCGAAGTGGACATCGACAAAGACGGCGAGATAAGTTTCTTTGCCAAGATTAGTTCGGAGTCTGGCTGGGACAAAGGTCACTTCTACATCGACAGTGTCGAGAAAAAGGAGTTTTCTGGTGAATGCGACTGGACGGAGTCCAGATTCCCCATCGCGGCAGGACATCACACACTGCGCTGGAGTTATTCAAAAGACCAGGATAATTTTTCTGGCGATGACTGCTTATATATTGACGATGTTAAATTAACTTACACGAATCAATCGAAGGAAATCGGATGGCACTCTTACTGCTCATATTTAAATACTGCCTATAAATCGACTGTAAGCTCAACCCCAAAATGGGGATATGAGTATGCGCCCGAGGATTTGCTTGACTACAAGGGCTGGTGGATGACAAAGGTGTCCCTGTTTAGCGATGCCATGTACAATGTTGTGGGTGGCAACTACACCTGCAGGGTCTACGTGGGCGGAAGCAATCCCGAAGAGGGTACCCTTGTTACGAGCCTCACTGTTGATGTTCCGCAAGGTCAAAACGCCTGGCTAGACTGGGATTTGCCCACTGCCGTGGAGGTGACGGGCGACGACACCATTTGGGTCATCTGGCAAGTCAACACAGCAACCAGCGACTATCCCGCGGGAGGTGGTAATTATTCTACCAAAAATTCTACCAACAGTGGAGGCTGGTGGGACGATGGCAACGGCTGGAAGCATCTCGATATAGCATGGGCGATGCGGCAATGGTTCATCCCCAGTACTACTCCGGGAGCCTATAGTGAGCAGATAAACAAGGAAGAATTGCTGACGACTCCCAGGAAAAGAGATCTCGAGGTGCAGTATGAACTCTATCGCACTGATGGCATCACCAACACGCTGCTGGTCACGGGCCTGCCGGACACGACAATGAGCTTCGTCGACTCGCTGTGGGTCGGACTGCCCGAAGGATTCTATCGCTTCGGTGTGAAGGTGGTGGGTGACACCTCCATCTTGTGGTCGAACATCCTCTTCCATCCCGCACCCATCGAGCATACGGTGACGGCTCTGGCCTCTTCCACCGCGGGCGGCAGTGTCAGCGGCAGCGGCACCTTCTACTACGGCACCACCGCCACTCTGACGGCCACCCCCGCCACCTGCTACCACTTCACCGGATGGAGCAACGGGCTCACCTCCGACACCATCAATATCACGGTGAAGAGCGACAGCACCCTCACCGCCATCTTCGAGCGTAACGCACCGCTGACGGGCGACACCGCCGCCGTCGCTTGCGACCAGTTCACCTGGTACGACACCCCCTTCACCTCCTCTACCACCACGACGCACGATTTGTTTACGGCCGAGGGCTGCGACAGCACCGTCACCCTCCACCTCACCGTCAACTACAGCACCTATGGCGACACTACCGCCGTCGTGTGCGACAGCTTTAACTGGTACAACCACACCAACCTCACCTCCTCCACCAACACACTGACGCACCTCTTTACCAACGCGGTAGGTTGCGACAGCACCGTCACCTTGGATCTTACCGTCAACTACAGCACCACAGGCGACACCACCGCCGTCGTGTGCGACAGCTTCAACTGGTACGACCACACCAACCTCACCTCCTCCAACAACACACTGACGCACCTCTTCCCCGCTGGCAACCAGTGGAACTGCGACAGTACCCTCACCCTCCACCTCACCGTCCACTACAGCACCACGGGCGACACCACCGCCGTCGTGTGCGACAGCTTCAACTGGTACGACCACACTAACCTCACCTCTTCCAGCAACACCCTGACGCACCTCTTTCCCGCTGGCAACCAGTGGAACTGCGACAGCACCGTCACGCTCGACCTCACTGTCCACTACAGCACCTCGGGCGACACCACCGCCGTCGTGTGCGACAGCTTCAACTGGTACGACCACACCAACCTCACCTCCTC
>ONGA01000021.1 GCA_900317285.1 uncultured Bacteroidales bacterium
GAACCCGTCGAGGATTCCCATCCTTAGTTTTGCCATAATCGTTTGACCTTTACTTGGTTATCTATTCATTCGCCGGCGCCCCGTTCGGCTGTCGGCTCATGGGTTCTAACTACAAAAACGCCCTTTTAGTATCCCGCCCCCAACATTTAACATTTCTTACGGAAAAACCTTAGCCTATCCATAGCCTAAAGTACTGGAAAGGATAGCGATACCCAAGGTTGCTCTATCCTTTGGCTATGGATAGGCTATAGATACTCTATCGGTGTTCCGACTATGAAGACCGCTCTAGCCGCGCCTCACAGCTCGTCGTCAGCACAAGCTGAATCAGATGAAAGCCTAGTTCGGCAATAAATGACAAAAAGAGAGGCATCCGTGCGGGTGCCTCTCTTTTCTGTTTGTCGGTTGATCAGAAGATGTAGCTGAAACCAAACATGTGAGTCTGTGGGGCGTCGGCCGAGGAGCGGAAGGAAGGTAGCAGGTCGACGAAGAATTCCACTTTGCCCAGTCCTCCGAAGGCGCAATCGACGCCGATAGCAGCACGGACGTTGAAGCGGCTGAGGATGTTGACACGCTCGCGGTCGGTGTTCCAGTGGTCGTCCTCGTCGAGGCTCTGGGTTACGAGGCGGGGCTTGAAGTTCAGGGTGGGTGTGAGGGAGGCGTAGATGCCGCGGAGGGGAAATCCCCAATTGGGGTTGGACCATTTGCCGAAATTGAGCTTCATGGTGACGGGCAAGCCGACGGCCCAATAGTAGAGGCTTTGTCTCGGCGGTGTAGCGCCATAGGAGGGGTCGAGCACCAGGCGGTTACCATCGGTCTTCACCGCGTTGTCGAGTTGCAGCGAGTTCCAACTGACATCAAGGCCGAAGTTCCATGCCAAGCGGCGATTAATAGCTATGTCGTTGAAATTGATCTTGATGTGACCGCTAAAAGCGAAGTTGGTGTTGTAGGGTGAGCCGTAGCGGCTGCTTTCAAACCCTACCGGCATGGCCAGGTCTAAACCGAAACCGAGATTGATGTAGCGTATTTTCCACTCCTTCCCAAGCTCTTTGGAGACTGGCACGGTTGTTTGCACGTCGCCTTCGGTGATATGGCAGTCGCCTATAGTCCAGATTTTAAGCATGTTGCCTCGGATTTGACGTAGGTCGAGGGTGGCGTTCTCTACAGAGATTTCTGTTTTGCCTGGATTGCTGAGTGTGTCGATGATGAGGATGGAACCGCTGTCGGCGGTGATGTCGAGTTTGACGGAGTCGAAGTCGTAGTGCTGGATGGTGAGGCGGGCGCCCTTGTGGATTTCAATCCTGTCGAAAGGCTGCGAAGTGTATATCTCTACCTTCGTTTTGCGCGGCATCCACTGGTTTTCCTTCAGCTCGTACCATCCTTCTTTCTTGTATTGCTTCACTTCCATTAATAAGGGTTCCGAGCCCTCTTCGAAGAATTCTGGGCATGTGGTGGTCACAATCAGCTGGGTTGGGGTGCCCTTGGGGGTCTGGATGAGGCGGACGTCCCAGCCACTGTTGATTTCGATTTCGGTGACCGTGAAGCTATGGTCGAACGATTGTTCGATTTGGTACAGGTCTTGGGCCTTTGTGGAATTGAAAATTGAAAATTGAAAATTGAAAAAGAGGAGGATGAGAGCTAGACGTTTCATATCGTTTTTTTTTATGTTTATAGTTCAATGTTTGTCAGTGTAAGCGGGGTGCTGGGTTCGGTGCCGAAGGTGGCGGCCAGAAAGTTTTGAAAGACGTTTTCTTGCGATGGAACGTTGTTGATGCTGCAGTTGCTGCAGACCATGCTGGTGCTGGTGCGGCGGTGGATGCGGGGTGCATTGTCGTCAGGCTTGTCGACCGTCATGGCGAAGTTCTGCTCGATTTCCTGCACGGGTTGGCTCTTCTCTGCGCCAGCTGTCTCCTCCAGGGAGGGGTAGGGGTGGGGCTCTTCGGATGTCACCACGACTAATTCCGCCGCTTGCTCTTTCTTCTCTCCCCTTGGCCGTTGACCACCCCTTCCGGGGAGGGGATGGCTGGCGTGCTCCTCGGATATCGCCTCTTCGGCAGGTATCAGAGGAAGGGTGTCGACCTGTGCCACCATTAGGGGAGAGCTCTCGGATTGGCGGAAGAGGGTGGGCAAGGCTATCAGCAGCAGCAGGACGGCCGCCGCTACCGCTCCGAACCACACGGGCCATAGGCGGCGGCTCTTCTTGGCGGCCGATGCATCCATCATCTGGCGCAACTTCTCCTGGCGGCGGCGGTTGGCCTCGCTGGTGCGCTTGGCGGCGAACAGTTCTTGCAATTCTTTATCTTCCATGGTTCATCATTGTTTTCAGGTTACTTATGGCACGCGAGAGGGTGGTGTAGACGTTGGCCGAGGTCATTCCCAGCTGGCGTTGCATTTCGTCGTGGCTCATCTCTTTCAGGTATTTCATCTCCACGACCTTGCGCTGCACCTGCGGCAGACGCTCCATCATGCGATCGAGCTTTGCCGCCCGTTCCTCGATAAGGGCTGCCTCAGCGATGACGGCTTCGTCGTTCCAGCTGTCCAACATTTCGAGTTTCTCGGTGGCTATGTCGTGCTGTTTGCGCAGCAGCGAGAGGCAGCGGTTCTTGACGGTCTGCATGGCGTAGGCGTTGAGGTTCAGCACATGTGCCAGGTCGTCGCGTTTCTCCCATAACTCGATGACGGCTTCCTGTACAGTGTCCTCGGCGTCGGCCTCCGAGTGCAGCAGCTTCTCGGCGGTCAGTTGCATAGCAGGTTGCAGGGCAATTAGGGTGTTGAGTAGTGAATCTTGCGTCATCGATTCTTGTGCTGTTTCATCTATATGACGCATAATTGCCCGAAATCTTACAAAAAAAGTGAAATTTTTTTACCGAATCTCGCAGCCGAGGATTTCGATGGGGCGGGCGTGGGGTCAGTTGGCGGCGAGGACGGCTGTGAAGGTGGTGTCGCTGGTGGCGGTGAGACGGCGCGGGTTGTCGGTGCTGCCGTCGCTCCAGCTGACGAAGTGGTAGCCGTAGTTGGGCCTCACTCTCAAGGCTACGGTGCTGCCTTTGGTGTATTGGCCGTCGCCGTAGATCTCTCCATAGGTGTCGTTGTTGGTGTTGGCGGCGATGGTGACCACTTCGGGCAGCGTGGCTCCGCTGCCGTCGGAGTACCGGTAGTAGCTTGTGGAGATGGATTGTGTTTGATACGAACTGCCGTTGTCTTCGTAGACGGTTCTTTCGGTTACGGGGTAGTCGCCGTCGTAGGTGTAGATGTGGTCGGTTACGTCGGTGTAGGGACCTTCAATCCGGGTTTCTCTCAGGACGTTGTTTTTCGAGAGCAGGTAGAAGGTTCCCCCGCCAGACAGCAGCGCGAAGGGCTCGAAGCCCGCGAAGACGGTGTGCTTGTTGTCGTAGATGTATTCGAAGACGGTGGTGGAGGTATCGCCGCTGCTGAGGATGCGGGTTTTCTCGATGCGTGTTACGTTTCCGTCGAGCCAGGTGAGATGCGTGATTCTTTTCCCGTTGAGTTCTTCGGCCAGGATGAGTTCGCCCTGTCCGTTGTAGGTGAATTTGACGAGTTCCCATTTGGTGTCGGTGGTTTCATAGATTTGCGACACTCTGTCGCCGTCGTAGCTGAATTCGGCGTGCACGGGCTTGCTACCTTCCCGGAGGATGGCGCTGCGGATTTTGTCGCCGTCGTAGGTGAACACTATGAGGCTGTCCATGAAGCTGAGAAGGTGGCCGTTATGCCAGTCGAGGGTGGCTCTGTTGAATGAGCCGCTGGTTGAGTTGATTTCGCCGGATTCCCAGGATTGGGTATAACTTAGAGAGGCGACTTTGGTGAGTCTTTTTTCGGTGGTGGTGTCGTCTTTGTCGCAGGCCGCGAAGGTTAAGGCGGCGACGGCCATCAGTAAGGGGAGCAGGTGACGTTTCATTTTTTTGATTTTGATTTGTTTATTGGTTTGCGGTTATTTGATGTCGCAGCCGAGGATTTCGATGCGGCGGGCAAGGGCGGCGGGGAGGCCGTAGACGGGGTCGGTGGACTGGCTGGCGGTGGTGGGCGAGACGGCGCCGTGGGGGCGCTGGTCGATGCGCAGGTGTCCGCTGTCGAGGGCATTGTCGAAGACCCCGCCTCTCCACGCGCGTATCATATTTATGAAGGTGCCTATGCGGCGGTGGGAGAGGTTGAGGTTGTAGTCGTTCTGGTAGACGGGGCTGGCGAAGCCGGCGATGTTGATGGTGACGCTGTGGCCGTCGTCGAGGAGGCTTTCGACGTAGTCGAGCAGTTCTTCGACATGGTTGAAGTTGCCCACCACGCAGGTGTCGAAGAAGAGCGCCATCATGGCGGAGTCGTCGGCGTTCTGCTGGTGAGCGATGTATTCGCCGCGCAGGGCGGCGTAGCGGCGCTGGCATTCGGGGTAGGCGGTGGCGGTGGCGGTCTCGCGGCTCTGTGGGTCGGGCTCGTCGTTGTGGAAGTAGAGAAAGAGGGGGAACATGAAGTGGATTTCGGAATCCGGAGTTTGGAATTCCGAGCTGTCGGTATCTGTTGTGACAGCTATTTCTGTATGCTGAATTCCGAATTCCGAACTGTCGATGTTCCATCGATACAGGTCGTTGCAGCAGGCGGTGTCGACGCTGAAGTAGCTGTCGCGGCGGTTGGAGGCAAGGAAGCCGCTGAGGGGGCGTCCGGTGAGGGTGTCGTGGCTGCAGATGGTGAAGTAGAGGTCGTTTTCCTCGCTATTGAGGCATCCGCACACGGGTTCGGCTTTCTGCCAGGTGTTGCGTTGCCCCGCGGCGCAGTAGATGTCGTGGCCGCCCTTGCCGCCCGGGCGGTTGCTGCTGAAGTAGAGCACGCCGTTGCGCTGGTCGTAGAAGGGCGTGTATTCGTCGTCGGGACTGTTGACGAGCGGGCCGAGGTTGATGCATTCGGTGCTGCGCCCGTTCTTGATGAGGGTGTACCAGATGTCGGTGCCGCCGAGACCACCCGGGCGGTCGCTGACGAAGTAGAGGATGACGGTGCTGTCGGCGAGGCGGCCCACGGCGGGGTGTGTGGAGGTGTAGTCCTGGGAGTTGACGGGTCCCTTGAGCTTGACGGGCTTTTCCCATCCGCGCCGTTTTTTGCGTTTGGCGAAGAATATTTCGCAGTGGAGGCTTTCGATGTCGCCACGTGTGAAGTAGAGGTCGTGGGTGAAGGGGTCGAGGGCGACGTTGCCAGTGTGTTCGCGTTTGCTGTTGATGCCCCAGCGGTCGGGTTTGGGGCGTGCCATCTTGCCGTTTCTGGCGATGCGAGCCTGATAGACCTGCATGACGCCGCCGCCGAGGTTGAACTGTTTGTTGCGGCTGCCGCCTTCCTGCATGGAGGAGTAGACCATCACGGTGTCGCCGACCACCAGGGCGCCGGTTTCGCTGCCGGTGGTGTTGAAGGGTTTCTCGAGATGCACCACCTTGTATTGCGCCTGCAGCCTCACCCCCAGCCCTTCTCCCGGCAGGAGAGGGAAGTGGAATGCAAGGAGCATCAGTAGCCGTATGATGTTTTTCCGTTTCATTTAGATGATAGGGCAGGGCAGCGCCTCGTGGCGGCGGTCGCCTTTGTTGTTGCGTATCATGTAGACCACACCGACCTCGAAGGAGCCGATGGTGTGGCTGGCTTCTGCCAGGCGCGAGAGGTTGGCGTCGTAGCTGAAGGCGAAAATCCACGCCAGCCATTCGACGCTGAGGTTCACCGCGAGAGCGTCGCCGTGGCGTCCCAGCAGTCCGGCGCCGAAGGCGAGGTATTTGCGCGGTCGCTCGTCGACGTACCATTTCACGTCGCAGCCGTAGACCAGTTCGCTGAATTTCTTCTGGTGCTGGTAGCCTGCCACGGGCAGCAGCCCCCATTGGGGATGGAAGCGCCATTCGGCACGGCCGTAGAGGTTCCATTTGCGGCTCAGGCGTGTGTCGCTCATGCCGAGGTAGGAGATGTCGGGTTCGTTGATGTTGCGGAGGGAGAAGCCCATCTTGGAGTAGACGGTTTCGCTCCATTGGCGGAACCATGCCACGCCAGCCCCGAAGGTGGGGTAGAGGGCTTTCTCGCGGTTGAAGGTCTCGGCGGCATCGGCCAGCACAATGTTCTCGCTGTTGAATCCCACCTGTCCGACGCCCGCTTCGGCGGCTAGCGACAGGAGATCGTTGCCCTCGCCCAGCGCCTGGTAGTAGCTCAGGATGGCCGATGCCGAGGTGGCGCCATAGTCCAGCGCTCCCGCACGGTCGCTGCTCACCCAGAGGCCGGCGCTGAGGCCGTTGCGTTGTCGTATGCTGCGCATGAGGCTCACTTCCGCCGTGGCGCTGAAGGTCTGGAAGGGTGTGGAGACGGTGGCCCACTGGTTGCGGTACATGGCACCGAAGCGTGCCGTGCCGTCGAAGAAGCCGCTGTAGGCGGGGTTGAACAGCAGCGGGTCGAGGTCGAGCATGGTGAAATGGAGGTCCTGTGCGCAAGCCTTGCTGCCTATAGGCCCTATAAGTCCTATAAGTCCTATAAGTCCTATAAGCAGTTGTTTCATCTTGTATAAGGTGGCAGTGAAATGTCGGCGAATTCGCCCTTGAGGTATTTGAAGTGTCCGGCGATGCCCACCATGGCGGCATTGTCGGTGCAGAACTGGAATGGCGGGATGAAGGCCTGCCAGCGGTGTTTGTCGCAGATGCGCTGCAATTCGCTGCGCAGCAGGCTGTTGGCACTCACGCCACCGGCGATGGCTATCTGGCGCACGCCGCGGTCCAGAGCCGCCCGTTCCGCTTTTTTCAGCAGGAATCCCACGATGGTTTTCTGGATGGAGGCGCAGAGGTCGGCCTTGTGGTGCTCGATGAAGTCGGGGTCTTCCTTCAGCCTGTCACGCAAGAAGTAGAGGAAGGAGGTCTTGATGCCGGAGAAGGAGTAGTCGTAGCCCGCGATGTGAGGGGTGGCGAACTGGAAGGCGTCGGGGTTACCTTCCTTGGCGAGGCGGTCGATGATGGGGCCTCCCGGGTAGCCGAGATCCATGATTTTCGCCGCCTTGTCGATGGCTTCGCCTGCCGCGTCGTCGATGGTCTGTCCCAGCACTTCCATGTCGAAGTGGCTGTGCAGCAGCAGTATTTGCGTGTGTCCGCCGGAGACCAGGAGGCAGATGAAGGGGAACTGCGGCATGGGTTCTCCGCGGTTGATGAAGTGGCTGAGGACATGCGCCTGCAGGTGGTTGACTTCGATGATGGGCTTGCCCAGCGCCTGCGCGAAGCTCTTGGCGAAGCTCACGCCCACCATCAGCGAGCCCATGAGACCTGGGCCGCGGGTGAACGCCACGGCGTCGATGTCTTCCTTGCGGATGCCCGCCTGACGGATGGCGCCGTCGACCACGGGAATGATATTCTGCTGGTGCGCGCGGCTTGCCAGTTCCGGCACCACGCCACCGTACTGTTCGTGAACTTTCTGGCTCGCAATGACATTGCTCATCAGCGTGTCATCCCGCAGCACCGCTGCCGACGTGTCGTCGCAGCTCGATTCTATGGCTAAAATTATACTCATAATCGACTGCAAAAATACACTTTTTTTCTCTTTTTTTTGCAGGTTTCAAAAAATAAACTTATATTTGCATAAACTAAAGAAAAAGAATTATTTTATTAACTCATTAAAACACAACACAAAATGAAAAAAATCGTATTAGCAATTGTGGCCTTTTTTGCCATGGGCACAATGGTTTCCGCCCAGGATGCTTTCGAGAACAACGAAATCAGTGGTGCCTATGCCCAGAAAATTGAGAGCATTCTCAACAATCTCCAGCAGACCGACCTGATGGACGAGCAGGAAATTGGCGACATCGACCTCACCCAGATGCAGGATGTCACCAACATCACCGAGAACGGCGCCCTTAGCACCGTCGACCTCACTGCCGCCGGCAATGACCGCGTTGTTGCTGCCATCCTCGCCATCTTCCTTGGCGACTTCGGTATCCACCACTTCTACACTGGTGACACCAAGCACGGTATCTGGCACCTTGTCTTCTTCTGGACTGGCATCCCCGGCCTCATCGGCTTCATCGAGGGCATCATCTGGCTCGTCGACGAAGGTTCCTATCCCAAGGCCCTTTTCGGTGGCATCATCTAAAGAATGATATATGCCAAGAACAAGTTGCCCTCACCACTGGGGGCAACTTTTTTTTGTCATGTCCGAAAAAGTGCGTACCTTTGCATCCCAAAGTCTAAAAGTCTAAAGGTCTAAAAGTCAAAAAGTCAAACTATATGAAATATTCTATCGGAGTGGATATGGGTGGCACCAACACCGACATGGGTCTGGTGAGCGAGAACGGCACTATCATCCAGCGCCGCAGCATTCCCACCAACGCCTACACGGAACTGGAACCCTATGTGCGCGACATGATGCGCGAGATTAATGCTATGGTGGAGGAGCAGTCTGCGAGTGATGGCGAGACTGTCAACCTTGAGGGCATCGGCATCGGCGCACCCAACGGCAATTTCTATACTGGCTGTGTGGACAATGCACCCAATCTGACCATCAAAGGGGTGCTGGATTTCGGTAAGGAGATCCACAAGTACCTCCCCGTACCGGTGGTGCTCAGCAACGACGCCAATGCTGCAGCCTACGGTGAATATGTCTACGGTGGTGCCAAAGGTATGAAGCATTTCATCATGTTCACTCTCGGCACGGGCGTGGGCAGCGGCATCGTGGTGGACGGCAAGCTGGTGCATGGAAGCACCGGCGGCGCTGGCGAACTGGGCCACAATATCCTTATCCCCCACGGTCGCAAATGCTCCTGTGGCAGGGAGGGCTGCCTTGAGACCTACACTTCGGCCCGCGGCATTGTGCAGACTTATTGCGAGTTGAAGGGCGTTCCCGTGACTTCCGACATTACCAGCAAGATGATTGGCGAGCTGGCGCATCAGGGCGACCCCGTGGCCCTGAAGACTTGGGAGACGGTGGCCGACCAGCTGGGCTTGGCGATGGCGAACAGCGTCACCTTCTCGGCTCCCGAGGCCATCTTCCTCATGGGAGGTCCCGCCCAGGTGGGCGAGCCGCTGCTGAAGCCCCTGCGAGCCGCCTTCGAGAAATACCTGCTCAATATCTATGCCGGTAGTTGCCAGATACGCATGAGCGAGCTACGCACCAACGAGGTGGCCATCCTCGGTGCCGCGGCACTGATAAAGATGCCTAAAGAATGATACGGTTTAACCACAAAATAAAAGCGTCATTATGAAAAAAACAGTTCTTTTTATGGCAGTTGCACTGCTATTTGCCGCCTGCGGCAAGCAGTCGCTTACCTCGTATGTCAACCCCATGGTGGGCACCGACGGCCACGGTCACACGTTCCCAGGTGCCATTGTGCCCTTCGGGCAGATTCAGCCTTCGCCCGATACGCGTCTCGACGGTTGGGACGGCTGTAGTGGTTACCACTACTCGGACGACACCATCTACGGTTTCAGCCACACCCACCTCAGCGGCACCGGATGCTCCGACTACGGCGACCTGCTTTTGATGCCGGTGTGTGGAGAGTGGAAAGTGGAAAGTGGAGAGAGGAGAGATGGGTATAAGAGCCATTTCTCGCATGAGAACGAGGTGGCGCAGGCGGGCTACTACAAGGTGCTGCTTGACCGGACGAACACCACCGTCGAGCTCACTGCCGACCGCCGGGTGGCCTATCACCGTTACACTTACAATGGCGTGGAACGCAACGCTTTCGTCATTGACCTCCACCATCGCGACGTGCTACTCAGTGGCAAGATAATGTTCCGCGACGGTATGATTGTGGGCTGGCGCGAAAGCTCGGCATGGAACCCCGACCAGCACCTGCACTTCGCCATCCGTGGCGATGCCGACCTCTCCAAGATCCTCTTCAATGAAGACTCTACGTTTGCCATTGTTTACCTGCCTGACGATACTAAATGTCTTGAGCTGCAGGTGGCCATCAGCGGCGTGGACATTCAGGGCGCCATCAATAATCTCAATGCTGCGGAATACAAGACCTTCGACGAAGCCCGACAGGGAGCCGACAGCACTTGGCAGGCCGCCCTCGGCAAGCTGAAAGTGGAAGGTGGCACGAAGGAACAGAAACGCTGCTTCTACACCGCCTTGTACCACTGCATGACATCGCCCTACCTCTGGAGCGACGCCGACGGCCGCTACCGCGGCACCGACAACGAGATTCACGTGGCCGACAGCGGCCGCGAGGTCTACACCGTCTTCTCGCTATGGGACACCTACCGTGCCCTGCATCCGCTGCTGACGCGCATAGAACCCGAGCGCACCGTCGACTTCGTCTATACCGCCATGAAGAACTTCGAGCAGGGTGGGGAATTGCCCATGTGGGAACTGGCTGGTCACGAGACGCACTGCATGATTGGCTACCACGCGGTGCCGATGATACTGGAAGCCACGCAGCTTGCCGATAATGGGGGTGTGACGAAGGAGGCTACTGGTATGCTGGCAGGCTATCGTCCCATAGAGTTGTTGCGTGCTATGGTGACGACGAGCAACCGCACCGAGGCACATCGTGAATACGCACGGCAAGGATATCTTTCGTCGGAGGTGGATAACGAGAGCGTGAGCAAGACTCTTGAATATGCCTACGACGACTGGTGTATCGCACAGATGGCCGAGTGGGCAAAGTACTACTGCAAAGACTTGAGCGATGAGATGGAGGAGTGTAAACAGATTGCTCGCGAATACTGGAATCGCAGCCAGAGCTGGCAGAATATCATCGACAGCAACGGCTTTGCCCATCCCAAGCGCAATGGCGGATGGCTCACTCCCTTCGACCCCACCGAGGTCAACAACCACTTCACCGAGGCCAACAGCTGGCAGTACAGCACCTACGTGCCGCACGACATCGATGCGTGGGTCAAGCATATAGGTGGCAAGGACAAAGCCATCACCTTCCTGGATAGCCTCTTTGAGGGTCATAACGCGATGAGCGGCCGCGACCAGGCCGACGTCACGGGCCTTATCGGTATGTATGCCCACGGCAACGAGCCGAGTCACCATGCCGCCTGGCTCTACACTCTTCTTGGACAACCCGAAAAGACGGAGAAGTATGTCCATAAGATTCTCAACGAACTTTATTCCAGCAAGCCCGATGGCCTCTGCGGCAACGAGGATTGCGGCCAGATGAGCGCGTGGTATGTGCTGGCATCGCTGGGTCGTTACAAGGTTTGTCCAGGCAGCATGGAATGGGTGAAGACCAAGCCCATATTTACTCTTCCAGAGATAGAAGAATTTTTGATTTTTGAAGCATGCGACAGGATTCCGTTGGCTCCACCGCTACCCACAGAGGGCGAATATCTTTGGTTGCGTATCACCCCTTGCCCCGTCTTTGCCGACTGGCGTATGCAGAGCAACCGCGACAAGGTGACCGACTCTTCGGCGCAATGGCCCGGTATGCAGCGTTCTCAGACGGTGCGCCACGTGGAGGTGAAGACTTCGACCGACAAGCATGTCACCTACCTCACCCAGCCTGCCCCTCAATACACCGAGAACGGCCCCGAAGGCATGGTGGACAATATTTACGGCACCACCAACTACCGCATCGGCGGCTGGCAGGGCTGGCAGGGCGATATGGTCGCCGTTGTCGAACTCGACCAGGAGCAGACGGTACACCTTGTGGGCATCAACTGTCTGGAGAACATGCGCAGTTGGATATTCTATCCGAAGAGTGTGAAGATTGAATACAGCGCCGACGGCAAGAATTGGAAGCCCTACGGCACGCTGACAGAGCTGGTGGATGCCCCCGGAGAAAAGAGTGCTCAGCAACGGCAGGAAGAGAGCACTACCCAGCTCTTCGCGGTGAAGAAGACCGCCCGCGTCAAATACCTCAAAGTGACAGCACAAAACTACGGCGCGCTGCCCGACTGGCATATCTCTGCCGGTGAGCAGGCGTGGCTCTTTGCAGATGAAATAATAATAAAATAATGAATAATATGAAGAAAAAAACATTCTTCGTCCTCCCCTTTGTTGCGGCATTATTCTTTGCCGCATGCGACACTAAATCCTGCTACTGCTATGAGACCGATGCCTATGGCAATGTACACGAGCAGATAGTCTATGCCAATCAATCCACGCCGTGCAACAGCTATGGCAACTCTTCGCGCGGCTGCATCGAGAGCTACGAGCGGGATCGTTTCAATCCCGGCGAGGTGGCGAAATAGTAGGGTAGGGGGGGGGCTATAGTATGACGATGGCGTTGCTCACAGGGCGTTCGCCTTCGTGGTCGTGACGGTTGTTGTCGGACGGGTAGTTCACAATGCCGTGCCCTTTGACATACATCGTGCTGCTGCCCCCTCCGTCGAGATTGATGGCTTCGCGACAGCCAAGCCACCGCATCACTAATTCCAGTTCTGGCAGCGAGAGTCCTTCGGCATGGTTTTTGAAGCGCCCGTCGGCAACGACCAGCAGTGTTGTGCCGTCGGGGCGGATGCCCAGGGCTGTGCGGTTGTGGCGGTGGGTGACAAACGAGCGGTCGTCCCTCTGTGGCACCAGGTTGCCCCTGCGCAGCAGCATGGGTCCGGCAGTCATGATGTTGCTGTCTTTCATGCTTGTTTCCCAACACCGGTTACTGTCGGGCACCGTCAGCCGCGGACGCCCCTTCCGGAGGCTAAGGGTGGCATGCTGGTAGTATTTGCGGTTCAGCGAATCGTTTTTCTGGGGTGTGTTCTCACCGCATTCCTGTCCATTTATGCGAAGGTAGCAGATAGGGTTTCCCTGATTCATGTCGAAATAGGAGCCGTTGATGGCGGCCATGGCGCCGCAGCGTTCCGCCAGTGTCGACACTTCGGTCAACGCAGTGTCGCGCACGAAGGCAAGGTGGCGAGGCGACTGTTTGGGAATCTCTATCACGAACAGGTGCTGTGCTGAACAGAAGAGGGTGCCCTCGCCAAAGTGGTAGTTCTTCACCACAAATCCGTCGAGCGAGTCCACGCTCCATTCGGCATCCGTCACCCGTAGCGAATCCACGGGGTTGTATAAGTTGCCCTGGGCACAAGCGCTTGCGCCGAAGGGCAGCAGGAACAGCAGCAGGCAGGCGAGGCGTGAGGCGAAGCGCTGCATGACATCGGCAGCATAACTCTTCGACACTGGGATGTCTTCCACCCCTTCGGCGTCGATCTCGGCAAACACGCCGTCCGACTCCTTGCGCAGCAGCTTCACTTTGTGCAGGTTGATGAAGTAGGAACGGTGGCACCGCACGAGCGAGTAGCTGTCGCATAGCTCTTCGATGCCTTTCAGCGTGTTGCGCAGGCTGAAACGCACCAGTTTCCCGTTGTTCTCGTAGAGAATGTTGACATAGTTGCCAGCCGACTCGATGGAGATGACTCTGTCGGTGCTGACGATAAGTTTGACATTGCCTTTGTCGTCGGCGAAGCGTATGGTGCGCTCGTCGTCACCCCCGTTGCGGCGCAGCTCCATGAGTGCACGCTGGGCGTTGGCAATGCGCTGGTCGCGGTCCATGCGTTCCACCAGCAGCCAGTAGAAGGTGTAGGGAAACAGCGCCACCGAGAAGTAGATGAGTAGCACTGTGGGCAGCAGGTTGAAGTAGTCGACATGCAGGTACAGCGACAGGAAGAGCGTGCAGAAAAGTCCCGCCACTGCCACTTCCGCCGCCTGCCACAGCAGGTATTCTGTCTCATAGATGCGTGCGGTGCGCGTGGTGAGGAGCAGCAGTAGACGCGACAGGCTTGTGCTCACCAGGATGATAGCGCAGCAGATGGGCAGGCAGATCCCTTGGTGGTCGTACCACAGTCCGAGGCCTGTTTGGTTCTCCACGCCGTAGCCGGGGGTGTAGATGACTGCGAAAAGCATCACGAACACGGCAAGCCCCACCACGAAGACGATGTTGTGCTTGACGCTATATACCGATTTGGGAATTTTCATTGCCATAGGAGTCTATTTTTTGCGTTTCTTCTTCCGTTTGAACAGGTCGCCCCAGCGGTCGAAGTCTTTCGTGAGCTTCACCCCGACGCCCTGTTTGTAGGGGAGGTCTATACGGGTATAGTCGTTGGTGTTGGTACGGTTGTAGGCGAAGAGGTGCACCAGCGGGCTGATGCGGTAGCCCACCAGTGCGTCGATGATGGTGGTGCCGTTCAGGTTGCTCGATTCCAGCTCGCGGCTCTCGCCGCCGTAGCCGAGGGTGCTCTCCAGATACCACCGGCCCCAGTCCTTGCTGATATTCACGTCGAACTGTTCTTTGGTATAGTCCGTCGCCGAGCGATAGTCTATGTTCACGTCCACAAACTGCACCATATCCGTCAAGCGGTTGCCCATGAACGAGGTCACCACGTCGAGTGCATTGCCGCCCGAAGCGTTCTGGCTGTTGTTGTTGACATTGTAGAAACTGCCTCGCATCAGCAGCGACAGCGTCTGGTTCAGCATGTCGCGCTCGCTGTTGCGGTCGATATAGGCAAATACCTCCTCCTCCACGCTCTGGTCGGCGTTGGGCAGTTGCAGGTCGAAGCCTATTTTCGGGTCGTTCAGTGTCCCGGCAATGGCTATGATGTTCTCCACCTGCAAGTATTTCTGTGTATTGTCGATGGTCGAAAGGTTGCCTGTCAGGGTCGACAGGTTGACGCGCTGCGAGTACTTGGCTCGGATGTCGAACCGCGTGTCCGGCACGTTGCCCTGGAAGTTGATGCTGCTGCCGCTCTCAATGGTGAAGTCCTTCTCATACACCGAGAAGAGCAGCACATCCATCTTCCCCGAGGTCAATTCGTAGTTTCCCATTACCTTCGGCGCGTCGTTGCCACGCAGGTTCACCAGCAGGTCGCCGCTGCCCGAGGTCGCCACCGTGACGCCCACCTCCGAGAAGTCCATCGGCAGGTTGATTTTTGTGTCGGGCGTGACCTTCAGGTCCAGCACCAGGTTCATCGTGCTTCTGCGCTGTGTCGCATTGGCATCCTCATCGCTCTCGGGTTCCTCGTCATCGCTCACGAATGTGATGTAGTTCTGCGACTTCACCGTTTTTTGGTAGCTCACAGGCACCGTCACTTCGCAGCCTGGGTTGGTGCGTGCCTCCACCGAGATGTCCAGTTTGTCTGTCGTTCCCGTCACACGCCCCGTGGCCGATGCCAGCAACGTGCCGCTGAACTGGTCACCGCCCTTCTTGTCGAGCACCAGCAGGTTGTCGGTCGTCAGGCCCAGGTCTAGACGTATGTCCTCCAGGCTGTTGTAGCGTATCTCGCCGTTGATGGTGGCCGTGTTTCCGCGGTTGTCGCGCAGGTCGAAGTCATTGAATTCGATGAGGTTGTTGCTCAGCATGATGCTGTCGGAGAAATAGTACGACACATCGGTGGCATCAATGTGCAGCACACCGTTGCTCACGTGGGCTTCGCCCAGAATGAGCGGCCGTCGCGTGGTGCCGTTCAGGTCAATGTTGCCGTCCAGTTCGCCGCCGAACTCGTTCGAGAATGCCGAGAGGAACGGTGCTATCAGCTTCAGTTCAAATCCGTTGAAGTCGATGTTGAAGTTCAGGTCCTGTTCTTTGTCGCCAAGTCCCATCCAGCCGACGGCACGCAGTTCGCGGCTCGCCAGTTGCAGGTTCAGGATGTTCAGCTCTGCGTTCCAGTTGCTGTTGACATGCACCGTACCTAGCGGCTGCTGGTTCACTACACAGCTGTCAATCTGCAGGTTGGTGTTGAAATACGGCGTCTCCGCAAGTCCGTAGAGGCTGAATCGTCCGTTGATGTCGCCACGGGCATCGATGGGGGTCTCCTGAAGCAGTATCTCGCTCAGTAGCCCCAGGCTGAAGCGTTCGAAGTTCAGCTCCACATAGTCGTTGGGCTGTCCGCTGAGGCTCAGGCTCGCGTTGATTTTCTGGTTGCTGCTCTCAGCGCTGATGCGCTTGCTCTTCAGCTGCACACGCTCGCCGTTGCCAAGCGTCATGTCCTGGGCGTCGAGCATCCATTGCGTGGTGCCTACGTAGAAGTACGGCTTCTCCACCGTGATTTTCTCGCCGTTGAGAACCAGCGCCACGTCGCCGTGGGTCGGCGCATTCGCGTCGCCCCATTTCATCCCCACAGTGCTCTGCTCTCGGTTGCTCTCTGTTGTAATGTTCAGGTGCTCAAACAATTGAAGCTCACCAATGTTGAACGACTGTGTCTGTATCTCCATCGAGTAGCGGTTACCCCACGGGCGTCCACTCATTCCTACGTTCTCCAGTAGCAGCGACCCAACGCGCACCGAGTCGCTTCGCATCACCACTTTCAGTTGCTCGCGCAAATTGTACGAGCCGTCGATGCGGCTGCCACGTGCCACGCCGATGTTCTTCGTCAGCCCGCGCAGTGTACGCCCGTCGTCCTTCCACAACAGGTGGAACCTCAGTGTGTTGTCTTCCAGCCCTGCTAGTGTTACACTGTCCTCCGTCGGCATCGGGTTGAAAATCTCAGGCAGATAGCAGTAGGTGAAGTGCTTCACCATCGCCGGCAGCTCGCCGTAGTCGAAGCGTCCGCTCACCGTGGCGTTGGCCACGCTGCTCGTCAGCGCGATGTCCTTCTCGCCGTTGCCGGCATCAATGGTTAGGTCGATATCCTTGATTTTCAAGTCTCCGTAGCGAAGGCTCCGTGTCCGCGCCGCCACCGACAGGTCATCGGGGTCGTTGCCCGATGCCTCCACAATCAGGTGTGTCGACAATGCTTTGGGCAGCAGGCCCAGGTCGAAATGCGCAATGTCGAGGTCCGCATTGTAATGCCGCACACTGTCGGCCAGGTCGGCCTCTATCGCAAGGTCCACCGTAGCGGCACTGTCTCGCGACGACACCGTGGCGGAGAGCACCCCGTCCTTCATGCTGCCCTGCAACTCTACGGCCGACAGCTGACGTCCGCGTACCATGCTGTTCATCAGGTGCCCGTCGAAATCCACCTCCAGCGCCTTAGCACCCTTTACTTTCGGGCGCCAAAGACCGGCGGAGCTGATGTCAAAGCCCGTATGCGTCAGCAGGTCGCTCTCCAGCAATGCAAGTCCGAGACACTCGCTGCCGGCATCCACTGTGAACTGGATACCCCGCCGCGTCTGCTTCATCCCCGCGTCCACGCGCACCTGCCCCGGTCGGGCCTCCAGCTGCATGTTCACGGCAGCCTGGTCCTGCAGCCCGCCCTTTACAGTCGCATCAAGGTTCACATACTCTATCTCGTTGAAAATCTTACGCAGATACCTGCTGGCATGCAACTTCTCTATCAGTGGTGACATGTCCTCGACATTCGTCCGCAGGCGTTCGATTTCCACATCGAACACCGTCGTGTCAATCTTCGGCAACCCTCTCACCGAGCCTATCACCAGCGCTCCCGACTTCTGCCCCCACTGCACAATCATGTCCGTCGTCAGCGAGTCCACCTTCCCGTGAGCCGTGCCCTCGGCACTGACATTGACATCCACGCCCCAAAGCACTGGCGCCCAGTAGGCAACGTCGCTCATCGCCACATGCGTGCCCTCTTTCAGCTCCGCCTCGTGGCGCACCGTCGACACATATCCCTTCATCCCTTTCCACGTATTGTACTCCAGCCTTGCATCGGTCAGAATCAGGCTGTTAGGCGTCTCTACATGGAAATCCTTCACTGTGATGTCGTATCGTCCCACATGCACATCGCCCGAAATCCGCCTCACCTTGAAGCCGCTGCGCTCCTCAGTGCTCATCCTCAGGATGCGGCACGTGACATCGTCGTTCACCACCTTCACATTCTTGAACTTCGCGCACACATCGTAATACTCCATGTGCGGAATCTGAACCCCGTAGGGATACACCGTCTCGCGGTGATCCGGCAGGTCCATCTTGTAATGCACATGCTCCAGCTCCAGCGACCGCGCACGCACCGTGAACGGCGCTGCAGGCGGCTTGTCCTTCGGATGCTTGGGCTTGAAATAGTCAATGATGTACTTCAGATTGATGTCCCCGCTCTCCGTACTCATGTGATAATACGCATTCCGCATATACACATGATCCAGGTCCAGCCCATGGTCGCGGTACGGGAAATGGCGGAAACCCACCCTCAGCGTCTCTATGTCGAAAATTGTGTCACCCTCCGGCGACACCAGCAGCACATTGTCCAGAATCAGGTGGTCGAACGGCATCGCATGCAGCGACCCGATGCGCACCTCTCCGCCCCATTCCCTCGAAAAATAATCCCCCGCCAAGGCACCCAGCGTCGACTGCACCAACGAGTAATTCAGCAGAGCCACAATGACATACACCGTCAGCAATGCCGAAATCAACACCCGCGATACTATCTTCCAAATCTTTTTCACTCACCCCAATAACTCAAAAACACTATAAATATTATATATATTCCTAATAAAAATAAAAAAAAGATTCTCCAACCCCGTCCGCCCCCATTCCGAATACCCTCCGCCACTCCTTGCCATGGTAAATCATAGGAGCGACATAGGAGCGGTATAGAAGAGACCATAGACCTACCATAGAGTTACAATAGACCTACCATAGACCTAGTATAGAGTTACTAAATATATATTTATATTAATCAGGAAAATGAACAGGTGAAAATCTCTGCATGATTAATAACCAACATGCTTGTTTCCAAAAAATTGTGTAGAAATACACATGGAAATTATTCCCCAATTGCAACTGCAAAGATACAAACAATTTTCAAATCAGCAAAAAAAATATCATAAAACGTAAAATAATTGACAATCAGTTGAATGTGTAGAATGATGTAATATTATGTACTTGATTTACAGTGATTTGAATATTTCGGCAATCATATACAAAAACCGATAAATCAAAAAATGCCGAAAAATGACAGCAAATCCGCCGTTCTGCAGCCATGAAACCACACCAGACCAAAAAAAAATGAAAAAATAAAACACTGTATTTTCGCTAGTTGCATAAAAAATCATGAAAAAATGAAAAAAATATTTTGGTAGTTTGAAAAATGGTTGTATCTTTGCATCCGCTTTCGACAAAAAAGCAATTGTTGAAAAACTTGTTGATAACTAGGCGAAAGCGAAAGTGCATTGAAATTAATGAGAAGATAGAGATAGCGTGTGTCGGCATACATATAGAGATATGTGTGAGACACGAAGACGAGTCAAAAGGTAAATATTGAACAATTCTTACAATGAAGAGTTTGATCCTGGCTCAGGATGAACGCTAGCGGCAGGCTTAACACATGCAAGTCGAGGGGTAACGCGAGGTAGCAATACTATTGTTAAAGAATCGCATGTTTCTTTAACGAAAGCTTCGGTGGTTACGGATGGGCATGCGTGACATTAGCTAGTTGGTAAGGTAACGGCTTACCAAGGCGACGATGTCTAGGGGAGCTGAGAGGCTTATCCCCCACACTGGTACTGAGACACGGACCAGACTCCTACGGGAGGCAGCAGTGAGGAATATTGGTCAATGGACGGAAGTCTGAACCAGCCATGCCGCGTGGAGGAAGAAGGTCCTATGGGTTGTAAACTCCTTTTGTTCCGGAGTAATAAGGTCTATGCGTAGACCGATGAGAGTACGGGACGAATAAGCATCGGCTAACTCCGTGCCAGCAGCCGCGGTAATACGGAGGATGCAAGCGTTATCCGGATTTATTGGGTTTAAAGGGTGCGCAGGCGGCGCGTTAAGTCAGCGGTGAAATCTCATGGCTCAACCATGGAACTGCCGTTGATACTGGCGTGCTCGAGTACGGACGGCGCCGGCGGAATGTGTCATGTAGCGGTGAAATGCTTAGATATGCCACAGAACACCGATCGCGAAGGCAGCTGGCGAGGCCGGTACTGACGCTCAGGCACGAAAGCGTGGGGATCAAACAGGATTAGATACCCTGGTAGTCCACGCAGTAAACGATGAGGACTTGTTGTCGGCGATACAGTGTCGGTGACAAAGCGAAAGCGATAAGTCCTCCACCTGGGGAGTACGATCGCAAGGTTGAAACTCAAAGGAATTGACGGGGGCCCGCACAAGCGGAGGAGCATGTGGTTTAATTCGATGATACGCGAGGAACCTTACCTGGACTCAAATGTTGAGCGACCGTTCCAGAAATGGGACTTCCCTTCGGGGCGCTTAGCAAGGTGCTGCATGGTTGTCGTCAGCTCGTGCCGTGAGGTGTCAGGTTAAGTCCTATAACGAGCGCAACCCCTACGTCCAGTTGCCAGCGGGTAAAGCCGGGGACTCTGGAGGGACTGCCGGCGCAAGCCGAGAGGAAGGTGGGGATGACGTCAAATCAGCACGGCCCTTACGTCCAGGGCGACACACGTGCTACAATGGCCGGTACAGAGGGCAGCCACCTGGTGACAGGGAGCGAATCTCGAAAGCCGGTCTCAGTTCGGATCGGAGTCTGCAACTCGACTCCGTGAAGTTGGATTCGCTAGTAATCGCGCATCAGCCATGGCGCGGTGAATACGTTCCCGGGCCTTGTACACACCGCCCGTCAAGCCATGAAAGTCCGGGGTACCTGAAGTCCGTGACCGCAAGGAGCGGCCTAGGGTAAAACGGGTGATTGGGGCTAAGTCGTAACAAGGTAGCCGTACCGGAAGGTGCGGCTGGAATACCTCCTTTCTAGAGTACATTA
>ONGA01000023.1 GCA_900317285.1 uncultured Bacteroidales bacterium
GTAGGAGGTGGTGGTGGTGCTGTTGGTGTAGGCATTGGCGGTGCCGTTGTTGTTGGAGATGTACATACCATTGGTGCCGCCGTTGCTGGCTGCGGAGCCGATGAACCAACCGTTGGTGCCGTTGGCGAAGAGCCAAGCGGCATCATCACCAGTCTCGAAGCCGGTGCTGTAGGGCAGGGCGGCGGGGAGCATGGTGGTGGAGAAGGAGGCGCTGCGGGAGTCGGACTCGCCTTCGTCGGCGCAGAGGGTGTATACCCACACGTAGTAGGTGGTGGCCTCCTGGAGGTCGGTGAGGGGAGCCTCGGTACCGGTGATGCCGGTAACAGTGGTGGCTGTGGTTATGTCGTCTTCAATGTTGTAGAGCACACGGTAGCCTTCGGCGCCGTCCACTTCGGCCCATGTCACGGTGGCGCTGTTCTCTGTCACGCTGGACACGGTGACGTTGGCAACGCGGCGGCACGGATTCGCCTTGGCGATTCTCAGGTTGTCGATGTAGCCGTAGGTGTAACCGCTGTAGTTGGTGCTGTTTGTACCAACAAAGACGAGGTAGCCGGTGTCGGCAGTGGTGAAGGTGAGAGAGGAGAGGGTGTCGGACGAGAACTCGCGGAATGACCAGTTATAGTTGTAGGAGGTGAGGTTGGCAATCTGCTGGTAGGAGCTCTCGTTGGCGGGATCGGTGGCCAGGTAGACTTTCAGTGAGCCGCTGGAGATATAGGCGTCGAACGAGATTTCCAGTTCGTTGAGTGCTGCGGGGATGTAGGGGGAGGCGATAATCATCTTTCCAGTGTTTCCGGAGCCGTCGAAGTAGAGCACTTTGCCGTGGTTGCCGCTGGAATAGTTGTAAATCTTGGGGCAGCCACTGTAGCTGTTGCCAGAGACGACATCCCAGCAGTCGGGAGTGTTACCTTCAATATTATTCTCGAAGTTTTCCTCGTAGGGCAGTTCGATACTGGTGCAGGTGGTGCGGAAGGAGCCTCTGCTCCAGCTGCCGGCGGTGGGTTCCTCTTCGCATGCCGAGCGCAGGAAGTAGTAGTAGGTGGTGCGCGGAGTCAATTCGTCGACGGTGTAGTGGGTCTCGCTGGTAGTGAAGGTGCGGGCGTTGTCGCCAGTCAGGCTGTCGACGGTGTTGATAACGAGTTCGTAGCCTGAACCGTTGGAGGTGCTGAGGTCGTTCCAGGTGAATGTTGCCTCTTCGGCAGCGCAGCTGATGGCGATGTCGATGGGGTGCATGCAGTCGGAGCTAAGCAGTTCGATGTTGTCGATCACCAGACGGTTGTCGCCGCCAGATTCTTCACTGATGCCGATAAAGGCCAGGCGCACGGTCTGATCCAGATATTCCTCCGGGATGGGGAGCTGGATGGTGGAGTATTGGTTGGTGAAGGTGGAGAGGGTGGTGTCGTCGGTAGCCTGGGCACCCATGCGGTAGAGTTTTGTCCAGCTGCTGCCGCCGTCGGTGCTGAGGGCCACGATGAAGTAGTCATCGTCATCGAAGGTGTTCTGGGAGCTAGACCATCCGGCCACGGCAAGGTCGAAGCTGAGAACAACAGGGCTGTTCACTGCAATCATGGGAGATATGGCCCAGTATTTCCAGTCGGAATAAATGTTCATGGCAAGAGCCTTGCCAGAAATGTTGATGTAGTCGCCGTATTCGTTCGTAACGCTCCAGCTGGAGTTCCCTGTGAGGGTGGGAGTGGTGCTCCAGTCGCCTTTCTGGAAGTTCCAGCAAGAACTCGGAGTGGTCCAAGAATCGAAGCTTTCGCTCCAGGGAGTCTCTTCGGGGTCGCAGGGGGTGCGGAAAGCCAAACGCGAGCTCCAGGTGGTGGCGGCGCCATCGCAAACGGTGCGTACCCAGACATAGTAGTTTTTGTCGGGGGTCAAGTCGGTGAATGTGAAGGCGGTGTCGTTTCCAGAGAGCAGTTCAGCATCCTCGGCGGGAGCTGCGATGTTGGTGTCGGCAATGCAGTACTGGTAGCTGGCATCGTCCATGCCGGACCACGCCACGGTGGCGCTTTCGTGGGTCATGTTGACAACACGGAGGTTGGTCGGGCGTTTGCAGCTGGAGGTGTTGACGAAGATGTCGTCAATATAGTTGCTATAGCCGTTGTTGCAATAGACGCGGAAAGCGACGTAGACAGGCTGACCAGCCTCAATTTCGGCGTTGGTGGTGTAGAAGGTGTATTCTGTCCAGGTGCTTCCGTTGTCTGCAGCGTTGAAGAGCTTGACGAAAGTGCTGGTGTCAGAGGGATTGGTCATGAGACCTGCTTCAATGCGGGAATTGCCATTGCTGTTGATTTTAGCCCAGAAGCTGACTTCGAGCTCGGTGGGATTGGCATCTTCCGGCAGTGCGGGGGAGATGAGGTACTGGTAGTTGTAGGGATAGAAGTACATGCACTGTTGACCATTGTGAGGACTAGAGGTACTCACAGAGTGGCTACCCGAGGTGCTGATACTGTTCACCTGCCAGCAGAGAGGATCGACGCCCGAAGGGATGCCCTCAAATCCTTCGGTGAAGGGCAGAGTGGCAAGGGGCTCGCAGAGGGTGTAGCAGTTGACGGTGTTCGACCACACGGTGTCGTTGCCGCAGATGTTACCCACGCGGAAATGGTAGCGGGTTCTGCCGCTGAGGCCGTTGACGGTGGTGGAAGTGGAGGTGGCATTCTGCTCGGCGAAAGTCCAGGTGTTCACGCTGTCGGCGCGGTGGGCCACAACCCATTCGGTCTCATCGCCAGCGGCCACCCATTCGAGGTTGACGCTGTTGATGTCGACATTGCCAAGAGCCAGGTTGGGAGCTGTGCAGTCCATGTTGCATTCGCCCATGAAGCGGATGTCGGCCACTTTGGTGGTAGTGCTCTTATTGCTGTAGCTGCTGATGGTGGTATAGGTGGAGGGCTGGGTGCCATCCTGGTAGCCATAGACAGCCTTGCCGGTGCCTGTGGTAGCCTTGAAGTAGAAGCTGCTATATTGACCGGTGGTGTTCAAGACGGCCACCACAATGTCGCCGGCCGTGGGATTGACGGTGAAAGGAGTGGAGAATTGGAGTGTGGTCCAACCAGTCTGGCTGACATCCATGCTGTCGGCGAAGACCTTGACCATGTCGGCGGTGTCGACATAGGAGGTGGTGGTCAGTTCGGTGAGAGCGGTCTGACCAATCCATACCTGTACCGGACGCTTCTTGTAGCTGGAGGGGACACTGTTGACATTGTACTGGATACCGTTGATGGCTTGCATACTTGCCACTGCACTCAGGGGATAGAGAGTCTGGGTGTAGCTCCATTTATAGTTGCCATGCAAGGGCAGATATTCGGATGTGGAGGAGGCATTGCCCACTTCGCCGCACCTTGTGGTGGAGAAACTGATTTGCTGCGAGCTGGCGCTGTCGGGGTCGCAGAGGGTGCGCACCTCGAGGGTGTAGTTGGTACCGGGCTCGAGGTTGGTGATGAAGGTGCCATTGCCCTCTTCGGCGGTCATGGTCCAGGAGCGGATCACGGCGGTATCGCGCAGGGTCAGGCGCACGCCCGACTCCTCGATGCCGCGACCGTCGCCGGCATACTGCCAGCTGATGTGGGCGGAGGTGAAGTTGGTGTTGTCGACGGTGAGGTTGCTCACGGGGTAGCAGCTCAGGTCGGTGGTGAAGTAGCCCAGGTAGCGCCAACTTGTGGGCTGATCGCCGCAAATGCCGCGTGTCCACACGTTGTAGCTTGTGTTGGGAGTCAGGTCGTTCAGAGTTGCTTCATTGTCCTCGTTGCAGGTGACGGTGACGGCGGTGGCGGCAGTGTCGCTATTGTCGAAGGCGGTGTTGTAGCGCACAACATAGCTGTCGGCAGTGCTTTCTTCGTCGGCGTTGATGCCAACCACGGCGTTGTTATAAGATTTGCTGACGAGGCGGGCACTGACAGGACGGCGGCAATCGCTGCTCTGTTCAATCAGGATGCCGTCCACATAGCCGTAACGGTTGCCACCGGTGAGCAAGAAGGCCAGATAGACATTCTCGGCCTCGAGGTCGAGGGTGTCGGTGAAGATGTCATATTCGGTCCAGCTATCGCTGTTGGTGGTCATCAGAGGAACGAAGGAACTGGGGTCGTTGCTTTCAGTCATCAAGCCCACCTTCAGGTTTCTGCAGCTGCTCCAGAAGGAGATGTGAATCTGGTTGGGCTCGAGGGGGATGACGGAAGTGCGGAACATGTTGGTGTCGGAAGAGGCACTGGTATACATGTAGATTGCCTTGGCACCGTCGGGGGCATCAGTAGTAGAAGAGACATAGGGATAGGTAGAGCCGTAGGAAGTGTAATTTTTAAGAAGCGTCCAGCATTCGGGGAAGGAGTAGGAGGCAACGGATTCGAAGTTCTCGGTGTAGGGGAGCGTCATCAAAGCGCACTCGGTGCGGAAGGAGGTGTACACCTTGGCGGTCTCGTTACCGTCTGGGCAGACGGCAGCCACGCTGACATTATAGGCAGTGTTGGCGGTGAGACCCTCCTCGAGGGTGAACACCTTGCTGTCGACCACATCGTTGTAGACGGTGACGGTGTCGCGGGTGATAATGATATGGTAGCTGTTGACGTCATTGGTGTCGGCAATGGTGAGTGTCACACTTTCGGCGGCGGTGCCGCTGACCGCCACACCCTGCGGGAACTGGCACGAGGGAGCCAAATGCAGGTCGAGGCTGCGGATGAGGATTTCGTTGTAGGAACCGTAGTAACCACCCTCCTCAGGCTCGGGAGCGAGGAGCACTAGGCGGTGCTTGTCTCCTTGATAGTTGGCTAGGGAAACAACATAGGGACTAAAGTCATTATGACCAACGTTGATTGTGGCGATGATGTCGGTGTTTGCAGAGGTGATGACGTCGCTGTTGGTGACACCTATTTGAAGCACATCAGAGTAGTCGTAATAGTAGTCATCGTCGTCGTAATAGCTTTTTGCGTTGACAACAAGCTCAAGGGTGTTGAGGGCGATGCTTTCGTCGATTGCGGGAAGGATTACATAGGCAGAACCGCTGCTACTCCAAGAAGAGCTAAATGCTTCGAGGTCTAGGGCGCTACTGTAGATAGAGCTGGAAGAGTTCCAGCAGGGGTCAGTGATGGCACCAGTGCTCCAGGTGGAGAAATCGACCTCGAAAGGCAGTTGCGTCAGGGGGACGCAGCTGGTGTAGGCTCGGGCTGAAGCGGCGCTGCTGGTGTCAGTATTTCCGCAGAGGGAGCACACTTTGAAGGTGTACTGTGTGCCGGGGGTCAAGTCTTCGATGGTAGCAGTGGTTTCAGAGGTCAGTGTCCAGGGGTTGTTATTGCCATAGGTGTAGATAAACTGGCTCACGCCTTCAGGGGCTGTCCAGTTGAAGGTGAGGCTAGTAGATGTGGTTGCTAAGGTGTCGAGAACCAAACCTGAAGGTTTGCGGCAGATGTTGCCACTCCCAGCGGTGTAGCCGAAAGTGCATTTGGGAAGATAGTCGTCAATAGTCCATGAAGAAGACATGTCGTGACTGCTAGTTGCAGTGCGGTAGAGTCCGGCTCCTGTGCTTGAAATAGCTGTCCAGGAAAGAGAGGTGCATTCTCCGTCATCCAAACCCGGATCGGAGACATAAACGAGCAGGTTGCCACCTGAGTAGGCAAAGGGTTCATCAAGTTCGATAGTCCAGAGGCCACCTTCTAGAACGGGAGAGCCGCTCCAAACCAGAGTGGCACCGTCGCTCTTGAGAGAAGAGGACCCAGAATGAGAAGAAGCATCTACCTCCTCAATATAGACGGAGATGGTTTCATCCCACACAATCGACGAGGTGGACGAATAGAATGTAAGGCTAACGATGTTGGAGGAAGTCATCTCTCCGAGGAGAGTGGCAGGATAGATGAACTCGGACTCCGTGCCCCAGTCCGCATAGAGAGAATAGAAAGGCGCATAACTAGTAGTTCCTGTGCCATCGGCCACGGTCAGTTCCATTTGCGCCCGAGTGGACAAAGGTGCCACAAGGACCGCTAGGAACGCGAAAAGTGTTAGAAACTTTTTCATTTTTTTGTGTTTTTGGTGAATAAAAATATGAATTTGTTGTTTAATGTGTTTCGTTTATGTTCTTATATACAGTTATTTGCGTCTATATACCTAATTGGTATCATAGGTGCAAATATATAAAACTTTTGAATTAAATGCAAATTTTTTTTTATTCCTTCGGGGAATGGGAGAGGAAGGCGACGGTCCAGCCGGTGGCATGGAGGGTGAAGGTGTCGGAGAGGGCCTCGTTGAGGGTGGTCTGCCACCAGCGCGAGGGGTGGAAGGCGTCGAGGGGCCACCGCAGACCGCTGGAGGTGAGGGCGGTGGCGGGGTCCATGGCGAAGAGGGAGACCTGCTGGCCGGGGAAGGAAGGGAAGGTGCGCTCGCCGCGGAAGGAGAGGAGACGGCCGTGGTCGGTGAGCATCTCGAGCTGGATGCCGGGGTATTCCTCGGCGAAGGTGACGAGGTAGGCGATATTGCCGAGGGTGTGGTCCTCGCGCTTGCCGGTGGCACCTAAAATTGAGAATTGAGAATTTAGAATTGAGAATTCTTGGGTGGCCCAGCGCATGGCCTTGTGGAGGTCGTTGTAGTCCTGCTCGGCGACATGGATGAATTTTTCGCCAAGATGGCGCCGGGTGCTGGGCGGCAGCGAGTCGCCGTCGCCGATGACGACGAAGGGAGAAGCAGGCGAGACTCCTGTGCTCCCATTGAAAATTGAAAATTGGGAATAGGCACTGTCGCAGCAGACGACGAAGTCGGCGTCATGCAGCGCGGCGAGGGGGATGGGGTGCGACGGGAAGTCACCGGCCGCCAGGATCACGATATGCTTTCTCTTTTCCATCGGATGATACCTAAGACACAGAATACACAGAAGACGACATAGAGGATGGCCGAGGCGTAGTTGCCGCTCAAGAAGAAGAGGTAGACCATCAGGGGGTTGACGACCGTCCAGCAGAACCACTGCTGCCACCATTTCCGCGACACCATAAACATGCCGACGATGGAGATGGCCGCCGTGAAGCCGTCGAGCCAGGGCTGGTGGCTTTCTTTGAGTACGCCCAGCACATGTGCCAGGACAACGGTGAGGACAGCAATGGCGAGGAGAATCCAGGGCCAATATTTCCTGGGGCAGCTGGTGATGGGGCACTCCTCTCTGTTTTTGCTGTGCAGGATGCCGCGCCAGACGAGGAGCCCGTAGATGGACATGATGAAGTTGTAGATGCAGATGGTGCCGTTGGCGTAGTAGTGGGCGGAGAAATCGATGACAATATAGAAGACACTCATCAGCAGGCTCAAGGGCCAAAACCATCGGTCGGCCCTATATTCGCTTACGATATAGAACAGACCGATGGTTGCGCCGATGATGTCCAATGTGCCCATTTAGAAGCGATAGATTATGCGGCCCATGAAGTTGCGGCCGGGCTGTTGGAACCAGTAGTGGTAGTTGTCGTAGGTCTGGGTGGAGGGGTCGTAGGTGCCATAGATGTAGGCACTGAGACGGTAGTCGTGGTCGAGGATGTTGTTGACGGCCAGCTGACACTCGATTTCGTTGCTGTTGCGCAGGCGGAAGGTGTAGGAGGCGCGGGCGTTGAGGAGGAAGTAGGCGGGGACTTTCACCTCGTCGCGGCTTGTGTTGTCGGCATATTGCTCACTGACGTATTTGCCGATGAGTTGCAGCTTGGCGTTGTCGACGGGGCAGTAGGTTGCCACGAGACTGCCGACGACGGAGGGCGAGAGTGCGAGGTCGGTGGTGCCGAGGTCGAGGACGGTCTTGGTGTACCAATCGTTGAGGGTTGCCTCGTATTGGTAGTCGATGATTTTGTTGAGGCTCAGGGTGAGGTTGCCGTCGAGGGAGAACTGTTTGCAGAAGCGGTAGCCGCCGACGAGTTCAATGCCGAGGCGATAGCTTTTGTCGACGTTGTCCATCAGCGAGTAGCCGCTCTCGGTGGCTTTGCCGTTGGCAACCAGCTGGTCTTTGTAGAGCATGGCGTAGAGGTTGCCCTCGAAGTGGAAGTCCTGCTTCTGGAGTTGGTAGCCGAGTTCGAGGTCGAGCATGGTCTCGTGGTTCATGTGCGAGCCGTCGGCCAGCGCTTCCTTGATGTCGGCGCGTGCAGCCTCGCGGTTGCTGATGCCTGCCACAAAGTAGGCACGCTGGTGGTCGTCGATGCGGAAGTTGACACCCACCTTGGGGTTGAAGAAGAGGTGCGTGGTGTCGTAGTCGAGTTGACCGTAATCGTCGTCGGAACCGTGGAGGCCGTAGCTGATGTAGCGCACCTGAAGGTCGGCATAGAGGTTGAAGCGGGGAGAGAATTCATAGTTGAGTTTGGCGAAAGCCGTGGCGTCGTGCTTGCGACCGGAGTTGGTGTACCAGTCGTCGAAGGGGTGGTCTTGGTCGAAGTGGTGCTGTCCGCCGACGGTGTCGCGGTCGGCCCATATCACCTCGCCGTAGTGGTCGCCGTCGTAGAGCTGGTAGCTGCCGCCAAAGGTGAGTGCGAGTGCATCGCGGTCGTAGTGAAGTGCGAGGTTGGCGGTGTAGGCATCGTTGCGCATGTTTTTGCGGGTGATGAGGTCGGTGCGGGTGGGGTCGGTGAGGAGGGTGTTGAGGCTACCGTAGTTGGCTACCTTTTTGTCATCCTTGTAGCTCTCGGTATAACCGAAACCGTAGGTGTAGTCGAGGGCACTGCTGAGGCTCCAGTAGTCGTTGATGAGGTAGGAGTAGTAGAGTTGGTAGTGCTGCTGGTCATAGTTGTCGGTCTCGTTGGGGTAGTAGAAGCAGTTGCCGTATTGGTCATAGTATTCTCCGCGGGCGTGATAGGTGGGACCGTTTTTTTCAATCTCTTCCAGAGTGGCGCCGTCCCATGTGATGCCGCTTTTTTGTTTGCCGATGATGGCGATGGCTTTCAGCATGGAACGTTTGCCATACCATCCGGCATTGAGGAAGAGGCTCTGTTGGTCGGTCTGGCCACCGCGCAGGAAGCCGTCGGAGGTGAGTCCGTTGTAGGCGGCGTCGAACGAGAAGCCGTGTTTGGTCAGTCCGCTACCGGCGATGAAACCGTACTGGCGGGTGTTCCACGAACCCCACGAGAGGTCGGCAGTAGCATAGGGATTGTTGCTGGTGTTGATGGTCTGCATGTTCAGGGCTCCTCCCAGTGCCGCCGAGCCGCCGTTGCTGGCACCCACACCACGCTGCAGCTGCACACTCTGTGCCATACCGCCGAGGTTGGGGATATTGTACCAATAGACGCTCTGACTTTCGGCATCATTCAGCGGGATGCCGTTGATGTTGACGTTGATACGCGTAGCGTCAACGCCACGGATGCGCATGCTGGTGACACCCACAGTGCCGTTCTCGCTTGAGGTTACCACAGAGGGCTCGAGGTCGAGCATGTAGGGCAGCGAAAAGTTGATCTTGTTTTCCTCCAGCGTCTTCCTGTCAAGAGTGCTGGTGGTGAGAGGTGTCTTGTTGTCGGCACGCGAAGAGGAGATAATCACTTCGTCGAGACGACGCACGGTGTCCTGTGCTGAAATTGAGAATTGGGAATTGAGAGTTGAGAATGCCAAAACACAGCAGGCTATCATCTGCTTGCGGCTAATCCTGGTGGCCTTATAAATCAGATAGCGACCACAGCTATAGAAGTTGTGTTTCATAATTTCATTCCTTACGCCGGCATTATCCGGATCAAGTTTTAGGGTATGTTCTCAGCTTCTTTGTGCTCATTCAGAGCAACATAAGAGCACCCCTATGCTCGTTGAATTCGATGCAAAGATACAAAAAAAATGAAAGGTGAAACAAAAAATTCACCTTTCAAGTTTTTTAATGACCGTAGTCGGCCATGAATTTGATGCGCATCAGGCGTATCTCGTCCTCGGTGTAGTCGGGGTCGTCCTCGTATTCTTCGTAGGCATCTTCGAGCGACGCACTCTCCGAGTTGCGCCAGTAGTCCAGCAGCTCCTCCTGGTGGTCGGGCTCGATGACGTCATTTATATAGTAGTCTATATTTAGTTTGGTGCCGCTCGAGATGATGTGCTCCATCTCCGTCAGCAGTTCGTCCATGCTGATGCCTTTGCCTGCGGCGATGTCTTCCAGGCTCTTGCGGCCGTCGATGGCACGGATGATGTATACCTTCAGCCCCGATTTGTTCACCGCCGAGCGTACCACGATGTCCTGCGGGCGTTCGATGTCGTTGTCCTCGACATACTGCTTGATGAGGTCGATGAAGGGCTGTCCGTATTTCTGCGCTTTGGCGATACCCACACCGGCGCAATGGCTCAGTTCCTCGACGGAGCAGGGATACTGCAGGGTCATGTCTTTGAGCGATGACTCTTCGAAGATGACGTAGGCAGGCAGCTTCTCGCGCGAGGCGATACTCTTGCGCAGACTCTTCAACTGCACGTACAGGGCTTCGTCGCCCGCCGCCGCGGCTCCGCCGCTGGCAGCCATCATCTCCTCGTCGTCCTCGTTGTTCTCGGCCGAGTAGTCGTGGTCGCAGGTCACATAGATGCTGTAGGGCGTCTTCAGGAACTTGTGCCCCGCGGGGGTCAGCTTCAGCACACCGTACTGCTCTATCTCTTTCTGCAGCAGCCCTTCAAACTGTGCCTGGCGCAGCACGGCCTTCCAGAACAGGTCGTTCTGCTCTGTGCCGCTGCCGAACTGCTCCAGTTTGTCCAGGTGGTAAGTCTTCGTGTTCGTGTTCTTGCGGCCCATCAGCACGTCGACGATGTCCTTCGGCTTGAACGCCTGTTTCATTGCCAACACTGCCTCCAGGGCTATGCACATCTCTTCCTTCGCCTCCACCTGCGGCTTCGGGTGCGTGCAGTTGTCGCAGTTGCCGCAGTAGGGCTCGTTATAGTCTTCGCCAAAGTATTTCAATATGTTCAGTCGGCGGCAGGCCGAGCTCTCGGCATACGACACCATCTCCTGTACTAGCTGGCGCGCCATCTCCTGCTCGGTGACGTTCTTGTCGGTGAAGAATTTGTACAGTTTCTCCACGTCCTGCTCGCTGTAGAAGGCGATGCAACGGCCCTCGCCGCCGTCGCGTCCCGCACGGCCGGTCTCCTGATAGTAGCCCTCGATGCTCTTCGGTATGTCATAGTGGATGACAAAGCGCACGTCGGGCTTGTCGATGCCCATGCCGAAGGCTATCGTGGCAACGATGACGTCCACGTCCTCCATCAGGAATTTGTCCTGGTTCTCCGTGCGCACCTTGTTGTCAAGTCCCGCATGGTAGGGGAGGGCCTTGATGCCGTTGATGACCAGCAGCTCCGCCAGCTCCTCCACGCGCTTGCGTGTCAGGCAGTAGATGATGCCGCTCTTTCCGGGATTGTCCTTGATGAAACGTATAATCTCCTTGTGCAGCAGCATCGGGTCGCTCGGCTTCGGACGCACCTCGTAGTAGAGGTTCGGACGGTTGAAGCTCGAAATGAAAGTCTTGGCATTCTCCATCCCCAGGTTCTTGATGATGTCCTGCTGCACCTTCGGTGTAGCACTCGCCGTCAGCGTCAGGATGGGCACCCCGGGGTTGATGGCCTTGATGGCCTCGCGCAGGCGGCGGTACTCGGGACGGAAGTCGTGGCCCCACTCCGAGATGCAGTGCGCCTCGTCGATGGCAAAGAACGATATCTTGATTTGCTTCAGGAAATCCACGGTCTCCTCTTTCGACAACGTCTCGGGTGCCACATACAGCAGCTTCGTCTCCCCCTTCAGCAAATCCTCCTTCACCTCCGTTGTCTGCGCACGGTTCAGCGACGAGTTCAGGAAGTGTGCCACGCACTGGTTGCCCGACGTGTAGCGCACGGCATCCACCTGGTTCTTCATCAGCGCTATCAGCGGCGACACCACGATGGCTATGCCGTCCAGTATCATCGCCGGCAACTGGTAGCACAGGCTCTTGCCGCCTCCAGTGGGCATGATGACAAACGTGTCATTGCCCTCCAGCAGGCTCCTGATAATGGACTCCTGGTCGCCCTTGAACTGGTCAAAACCGAATATTTCTTTTAAATATATATGCAAATCCTTCATCGTATACAATATTTACCGCTTTGGTGCGTTAATGGCTTCTGAAAGCGTTTACAAAGATAGTCAAAAAAAATGAATCTGTAAAAAAATTTCACAGTGAAAAGCAGAGAAGAAATAAAAGCTATTGCAAACCAGGTGATTATAGACGAAAAAAATGCCGTCGAAAATCTCCGCAACTATATCAACGACGCCTTTGCCGAAGCCGTCGAGACCATTTTTTCCGCCTCCGGCCGCGTTGTCGTCACCGGTATCGGCAAAAGCGCCAACATCGCCGTCAAGATAGTCTCTACCTTCAACTCCACCGGCACCCCGGCCCTCTTCCTCCACGCCGCCGACGCCATCCACGGCGACCTCGGCATGGTCCGCCCGGGCGACGTCGTCATCTGCATCTCCAAATCCGGCAACACCCCCGAAATCAAGGTCCTTGTGCCGCTCATCAAAAACTTCGGCAACCGTCTCATAGCTATCGTCGGCAACACCGACTCCTTCCTCGCCCATGAAGCCGACATCGTCCTCGACACCACCGTCGAGCACGAGGCCTGCCCCAACAACCTCGCACCCACCTCCTCCACCACCGCCCAGCTCGTCATGGGCGATGCCCTCGCCGTGGCCCTCATCGAATGCCGCAACTTCACCGCACGCGACTTCGCCCGCTTCCATCCCGGTGGCGCCCTCGGCAAGCAACTCTACCTCCGCGTCGCCGACCTCTATATCCAGAACGAACGCCCCATGGTGACACCCGACACCCCCATCACCGACACCATCATCGAGATGACCTCCAAGCGCCTCGGCTGCGCCGTTGTCGTCGAGGGCGACAAAGTCTGCGGCATCATCACCGACGGCGACCTCCGCCGCATGATGCAGACCAGCCACAGCCCCAAGATAGCCTCCGACATCATGCACCCCAACCCCCGCACCATCCTCGACACCGAATACGCCGTCAACGCCCTCCAGATGATGCGCAACAACTCCATCACTCAACTCATCGTCACCGACAACTCCGGCCGCTACCTCGGCATCGTCCACATCCACGACATCCTCCGCGAAGGAATCATTTAAATATGGAAGTCAAAGAAGTTAAAGAATTCAGGAAGTTAGAGACAAATGCACAAGCCGCAACCATTGCCTTTAACTTCCAGTGAGCATAGCGAGCGATAACTTCCTTTAACATCTTTAACTACCCGCAAATAAAGAAACCATGAAACTCTACACCGACAACGTAGTCAAGAAATACCGCTCCCGCACCGTCGTCAAGGGCGCCTCCGTCGAAGTCGCCCAGGGCGAAATCGTCGGCCTCCTCGGCCCCAACGGTGCCGGCAAGACCACCACCTTCTACATGGTCGTGGGCATCATCAAACCCTTCTCCGGCAAAGTCTACCTCGCCCCGGAGGAAGGCGAGACCATACAGGCTGCTCCCGACGGCCACGCCCTCCTCTTCAAGGACGGCGTCCAGCGCGGCATCCTCCCCGAAGGCATCACCCCCGACATGGAAATGCCCATCGAGCTCACCCGCAACCCCATGTACCGCCGCGCACAGATGGGCGTCGGATACCTCGCACAGGAAGCCTCCGTCTTCCGCCAGATGACCGTCGCCGACAACATCATGTCCATCCTCGAATTCCGCAAGGACCTCGACAAGCACCAGCGCGAAGAAAAACTCGAGTCCCTCCTCGACGAATTCCACCTCCAGCACATCCGCCAGAGCAAAGGCATACAGCTCTCTGGAGGCGAACGCCGTCGCACCGAGATAGCACGCGCCCTCGCCAACGACCCCATGTTCCTCCTCCTCGACGAGCCCTTCGCCGGCGTCGACCCCATCGCCGTGCAGGACATCCAGGACATCGTCCTCAAACTCAAGGAACGCAACATCGGCGTCCTCATCACCGACCACAACGTCCGCGAAACACTCCACATCACCAACCGCGCCTACCTCCTCTACGAAGGCTCCGTCCTCCAGAAAGGCACACCCGAGGACCTCGCCAACGACCCCGACGTACGCGAAAAATACCTCGGCCGCGACTTCGTCCTCAAGGAGCGGCGCAGCTGATTCCGCATGGGCATAAAACAATTGGTGGGCGACGCATCCGCGTCGCCCACCGTTCTTTTCTTGCCTTGCCCTTACATTCAGTTCAGGAAAAGCTTCATCTCCATGCCTCCGGCAACAACCTGCTGATAGCAGCGGGCAAAACTCATGATGTTCTGGAGTACCTGCTCCGAGGGTTGTATGCTTGTGCTTGCAGAGGTCGGAAATGTGTCAAGGTTGATAAAATCGTATTCCTGCATCATACGCTCCTTTTAAGTTGAACAATCAATTAACACCCTAATAACTCCTCCCCGAAAAAAAAATTGTGCCACTATGAAAATTTAACATTTCACCATTCCAAAAATATTTCGTATCTTTGCACCACGAAAAACGACAACTGACAATGACTAAACCAACTAATTACAGCACTTTCCCGATGCCTGCCCGCCGGAGGGCAGGGGTGGCGTTACAGCACTTTCCCGATGCCTGCCCGCCGGAGGGCAGGGGTGGCGGCCGACGTTAAATGATGTTAAATTCCGGGTTGCCCGTCAACAATCACAGCATTTTCTTGTCTATAAGAGAGGAAAAAACAACTTATTAATTAAACCTCATAAACAATTTAAACTACAATTAACCATGAAACACCTCCCTTTGGGTATTTTCATCACACTTTTCTCCTTTCTAGGCTTCTGCACCCCGCTCCAAGCCCAGAATAGCGACACCACCTCGAACGTTGACTGCCCTCCCATTACCTCGCCTTGGGAAGAGAATTTCGACACTGTCCCGGCAGTGAGCTATGATGCCGCCAACGGTAGATTGCCCAACTGTTGGTGCGGCTATTGGAATGGAACAAGCGTCAATCTCACACCTCATGTTGTCAACGACTATGATCGATATGAATATCACATCCGACCTTATGTACAGAACAATAACGCACTGCTTCTACAGGCAGGAAGCTCCGTCGGCGGCTACGATAGCATCGCCATCGTAGAGACTCCGTCTTTCGGAGTGCCGTTGGCTGGCAATAAATTCTCATTCTACTGTATGTTTGAATCTACTCATAGTGGTCGGTTCTCGGTGGGCTATATGCAGAACGGTAGCTTCGTGAGCATCGCTGAGATAGAACCGCAGACCACGGGCCGCACCGAATATATGAGGCTGGATGGGATGCCTGCCGATGTCGATAGAATAGCCTTCAGGTGGAATTGTTTAAGCGGCTATTGGCATGGTGTAATCCTCGACAATATACGAGTTTATGACTATAACATACCTGATGTGCGCCTTGCATCCAATTGGACCTCATATACGGGTGTTGTAACGACCATTGATGCCCAATTTGTAGGGGGATCGATTGATGGTCTGCGTTTCAGTTGGCATAGCTCGCTGATGGATACCACCATTGTAACCATGGATTCTATCCTGAATATCCTCTACAACGTCGGAGGTTACGACACCATCACCCTTGTCGTAACCAACGCCTACGGAAGCGACACCGCCTCGGCGGTGGTCGATGTGATTGACTGTCCTCCCATCTCCTTGCCTTGGGCAGAGAATTTCGACACTACCCTGGCGGTGAACTACAATACCGCCAACGGTAAGTTGCCTAACTGCTGGCACAGCTATTGGAATGGCTCAAATGGCAATCTCGCTCCTCATGTTATTAATAACTATCTTCAACGCACTCGCATCCAGTCTTA
>ONGA01000022.1 GCA_900317285.1 uncultured Bacteroidales bacterium
TTATTTTCTTTTCTTGACACTGAAGCCGAAGCCGCCGAGTTTCTCGCCGAGGCCGTAGTATTTGCCGTGGGAGTAGGCGAGGGGGCCGGCATGGTTGAGCTGGAACTGGCCGGTGGTCTTGTCAATCAGGTCCTCCTCGGCGTCGACGGCCACCACGTTGGCGATGAACATATCATGGCTGCCGAGACGCTTCACCTCCACCACCTTGCACTCGATGTTGAGCGGGCTTTCCTTGATGAGGGGCGCCTTCACCAACTGTGCCGTTTCGGTATGGAGGCCCATCTCGCGGAACTTGTTGACATCGCGGCCGCTCTTTACGCCGCACCAGTCGGTGGCGCGGGCCAACTCGGTGGTGGTGAGGTTGATGACGAACTCGCCGGTGCGCTCGATGATGGCGTGGCTGTGGCGGTTGGGGCGCACGCTGATATAGCACATGGGCGGGTCACTGCAGATAGTGCCCGTCCATGCGATGGTGATGATGTTATAGTTCTCGGGGCTGTCGCCGCAGCTGACCATGACGGCCGGCAGTGGGTAGATCATCGTCCCCGGCTTGAATGCTGTTTTCATATCATGCCTCTTTGAACTTCTTCTCGAGCTCGTCGACGAGACCACGG
This sequence comes from uncultured Bacteroidales bacterium, assembly GCA_900317285.1. Taxonomy (GTDB): domain Bacteria; phylum Bacteroidota; class Bacteroidia; order Bacteroidales; family P3; genus Colimorpha. Next base: position 615 of record ONGA01000022.1, read on the forward strand.
ATGTAGCGGTCGGTCTGGCGTAGGTTCTCGATGGTCTTGCAGGCGTGGAGCACGGTGGCGTGGTCCTTGTTGCCGCACTGCATGCCGATGACGGCGAGGCTCGACTTGGTAATCTTCTTGGCGAAGTACATGCTCAACTGGCGTGCCTGGACGATTTCGCGCTTGCGCGAGGTCATCTGGATGCTCTCCACCGGCAGGTCGAGGCTGTCGCACACCACCTTCTGAATGTAGTCGATGGTGATTTCGCGAGTGCTACTCTGCACGTACTTGTCAATCATCTGCTTCGTCAGCTCAAGGGTGATCTGCTTGCGGTTCAGCGAGCTCTGTGCGATGAGGGAGATGAGGGCTCCCTCGAGTTCGCGCACGTTCGTATTAATATTATAGGCGATGTACTCGATAACCTCGTCGCTCATTTCGATGCCGTCGTTCTGCAGCTTTTGGCGCAGGATAGCCTTGCGGGTCTCCACGTCGGGAGCCTGCAGGTCGGCGTTGAGACCCCATTTCAGGCGGCTGAGTAGACGGGGCTCAAGACCCTGAAGTTCGCCGGGAGCCTTGTCGGAGGTGATGATAATCTGGCAGTTGCGCTGATGCAGGTGGTTGAAGATGTGGAAGAAAGCCTCCTGTGTCTTCTGTGCCTTGCCTGCCCAGAACTGGATGTCGTCGACAATGAGCACGTCGATAAGCTCATAGAAATGGATGAAGTCGTTGGTGGTGCCGGCACGCCCAGCTTCAGCGTATTGCTGCATGAACTGCTCGCTTGTGACGTACAGTACCTTCTTGTCAGGATTCAATTCCTTGGTCTTCAGTCCAATGGCGTTTGCAAGATGGGTCTTGCCGAGTCCCACGTTGCTGTGCAGCAGCAGCGGGTTGAAGCTGGTGGTGCCGGGACGCTCAGCCACGGCGTAGCCCGCCGAGCGGGCCAGGCGGTTGCAGTCGCCTTCCACGAAATTCTCCAGTGTATAGTTTGGGCTTAACTGAGAATTGATTCTTAATTTATTAAGACCAGGGATAACAAACGGGTCGGGAATTTCGCGGGTATTCTCACGATTGATATTCACGGGCAGGTCCGTCAGCGCGTTCTGCACGGGGCGGCGGCTGTTCGACGGCAGTGTTGTGCGCAGCGGTTCCGTGGGAATGGTCTGGTCCATCACGATGCTGTATTTCAGCATTCCGTTCGGTCCCAACTGCATGCGTATCACGCGTTTCAACAGGTCGATATAATGCTCTTCAATCCACTCGTAGAAAAACGGGCTCGGCACCTGGACAATCAGTGTGCTGCCATCAAGCTGCAACGGCACTATGGGCACAAACCACGTGTCAAAGGCCTTCTTGTTTTCCGGCCCAAGCGTGTCTTTGATGACCTCAAGGCAGTCTGCCCATACTCTCTTGTAATCTTCTTCTATCATTTTGCTATTACTATTCTCTATTATCAGTTAATTACGCACAAAGTCCCCCTTGTGATTTCGCTTGCAAAGTTCAATCTTTTTTTGTGCATAAAAATAAAAAAAAAAATTTGGCACTTTCTGCTAATTTTTGTAAAGCATCCGAGGCTATTCCGATACCCTCCAATATCCACATTTGCATAAAACATTAATTTCAAGCACCTAATTGCCGTTTTGCCCCCTCCAGTCTCGCTTTTCAATATAACGAAAATATTTTGATTTGAAAAATTTTTTCGAAAAAAAATGCCTTTTCGGCGCATTTTTGTTCATAAATCATTACTTTCTTGAAAACGAATGTTTTGTTTGTTTATAACTTTTGTATTATATTGGAATACAATTATTTACCGTAAATATTTGAGAATCAAAAGCCGTTTTTTCTTTGTTCATTTCTAACTCACTGGAAGAATGAACAATCCAAGAGATATGCACCATTGCCGGTTGAAAAACAGTCGCCGAAACCATGTTGTTTTTCTTTTGAAAAAGTTATGTACTCTTCTCGGCACGGGGCGAGAAAACCCTATTTTGGACCAATGTCGCAAAAACATTTTGCCATGTCAGAAAAAAGGCGTACCTTTGCATTTTAATTTTTATACATTAATATTATAAGAACTGACTGATATGAAATACGATTTGATTGTTATTGGCAGCGGTCCCGGAGGCTATGTAGCTGCCGTCAAGGGTGCCCAGATGGGTCTGAAAACTGCCGTTGTTGAACGTGAAAACCTCGGTGGCATCTGCCTCAACTGGGGCTGTATCCCCACCAAGGCCCTCATGAAGAGCGCTCAGGCTTTCAACTACGCCAAGCATGCCGCCAACTACGGTGTCAAGGTCGACACTGTCGAAGCCGACCTCAATGCCATGGTCGACCGTTCCCGTGGTGTCGCCGCCACTATGAACAAGGGCGTCGAGTTCCTGCTCAAGAAGAACGGCGTTGACGTCATCAGCGGCACCGCCCGTGTCATGCCTGGCAAGAAAGTCAGCGTCGACGGCACCGAGTACGAGGCCGACCATATTATCATTGCCACGGGTGCCCGCAGTCGCGTGATGCCCGCCATGCCGCAGGACGGCAAGCGCATCATCGGCTACCGCGAGGCTATGACCCTCCGCGAGCAGCCTGCACGACTCCTTGTCTGCGGCAGCGGCGCCATCGGCTCCGAGTTCGCCTACTTCTACCAGTCCATCGGCACCCAGGTCACCCTCGTCGAGTTCATGCCCCAGATCCTCCCCAACGAGGACGAGGAGGTCGCCGCCCAGATGAGCCGCTCCTTCCGCAAGATGGGCATGAAGGTGATGCCCTCCTGCTCCGTCGAGAAGGTCGACATCGAAGGCGATGTCTGCCATGTGACCGTCAAGGACCTCAAGAAAAACACCGAGACCGTCATCGACGTCGATGTCGTCCTCTCCGCTGTCGGCGTGGTCACCAACCTCGAAAACCTCGGCCTCGAGGAGACCGGCATCAAGTTCGAGCGCGGCAAGATTGAAGTCGACGACTGGTACCAGACCAATGTCCCCGGCTACTATGCCATCGGCGACGTCGTCCACGGTCCCGCCCTCGCTCATGTCGCTTCCAAGGAAGCCATCTGCTGCGTTGAGCACATCGTCAAGGGCGAAGCCCACAAGGTCAACTACAGCAATGTCCCCGGCTGCACCTACACCACCCCCGAGGTCGCCAGCGTCGGTCTCACCGAGAAGAAAGCCCTCGACGCAGGCTACGAGATCCTCGTCGGCAAGTTCTTCTTCAAGGCCAGCGGCAAGGCTACGGCGGCAGGCAACACCGACGGATTCGTCAAGGTTGTTGTCGACAAGAAGACCGACCTTATCCTCGGCTGCCACATGTGCGGTGACAATGTTACCGAGATGATTGCAGAGATGGTTGTGGCTCGCGAGAAAGGTCTCACCGCCCGCGAGGTCGCACACGCCATCCATCCGCATCCCACCATGAGCGAGGCCGTTATGGAAGCCCTCGAGGCTGCCTACGGCGAAGCCGTGCATGGTTGATTTTTTAACACACTGACGACCCATGAGAATATTACCTTTCAAGTATGTCCACGTCACCGAAGGTCTGTTCGTGAAGGTCTCCCGACACTTCATGTACACCGATTTCGGCATCCGCGACAACGGCGAGATGCGCTTCACCGGCCGTCGCTTCGTCATGGACAGCACTCCGGGCTCCGGCTTCATCGAGCGCGACAGCGAGAGCCACAGCTACCACCAGTTCGTACGCAAGGGGCTGGCTCACCAGAAGAAGCCCTCCTACTGGCGCTTCCTCTTGGGCAAGGAGCCCAGCTTCAAGCGCGAAATCGCCGCTGTCCGCCGCGCTTTGCCCGACTGCGACACCAAGCGCCGTCGCGAGATTCTTGAGTGCTACCTGAATGCACTTGTCATTGCCGAGAATCAGGAACGGTTCTCCCGCATCATCCGCGGCATCAAGGACAAGATGGGGCACAAGAGCAACAAGTTCCTGGTCAGCATCATCAGCCACTACAAGACCAAGATCAACCACCTTGAGCACGACATAAAGTCTGTTGAGTTCAATGTCAAGGACATCTGCACTCCGCAGACCTATGAGGCCTATCTCGCTGTGGTGGATGCCTTTGTCAAGGTGGCTGGCTGCCGTCGCATCTGGGAGCACAACGAGACCCTCCACGGCCGTCCCAATCAGGTGTTCTTCGACATGGGTGTCTTCGACTTTATCCGTTCCGAGTGCTACCTCCCCATGCTTCGCGACAGCAACGGCGTCAGGTACTTCTTCCTCCCCGACAGCGTCATTGTCGCCCGTGGTTCCCTCGATTTTGACATCGTGCCCCTCAAGACCCTCACCGTCGTCTCCCAGGAGCTCGCCATCGAGGAGCCTGTCGAGGTGCTCTCCAGTCAACTCGGCGATGCCGCCAGCATGATCAAGATTCCCGAGTTCAACCTTACCTACTATTTCAACCATGTGCGCCCTGTGGTCGAGTTCGTCAACGCCCTCGACCGCCTCAAGGAAACACTCTAAACGTCTCGCTTTGAATAAACAACGCCATACCTACAGGTTCAATCCCCACACGCTCCGTTACGAGAAGGTCTTCGTCTCGCTCAAGGAGCGCGTGCGCCGCATCAGCTTCAACGTCCTCTTCGGCGTGGTGCTGGGCGTCGTCATAGTGGTTGTGGGCCTGCAGTTTATGGAGTCTCCCAACGAGCGCCTGCTCCACCGTCAGGTCGACCGCTACAAGAGGCAGCTTTCCAGCCTCAACGAGCGTGTCGACCGCGCCGAGAAGGTCCTCTGCAACCTCGAGGAGCGCGACGACGGACTCTACCGGTCCATCTTCGGCATCGCTCCCGTGGCCGAGAGCGAGCGGTACAGCGGCATCGGCGGTGTCGAGCGTTATGCCGACTTCGACGACCTCGACAACGGCGAGCTGCTCAAGCGCACCTCCAAGAAGGTCGACGACCTCACCAAGCGCCTCTATGTCGAGTCCAAGTCGCTCGACGAGGTCTACGGCATCGCCCGCAACAAGAACGAGCGCATGGCGACCATGCCGGCCATCATGCCTGTCGCCAAGAACCGCTGCAAGGTCGTCAGCGGCTTCGGCTACCGTTTCCATCCCATCCTGCGCTACAACCGCCTCCATTCCGGCATCGACCTCTCCGCCCGTCAGGGCACTCCCGTCTATGCCACCGGCGACGGCGTTGTGAGTGTCTCCGGACGCAGCCCCGAGGGCTATGCCGGCTACGGCACTGTCGTCGTTGTTGACCACGGCTTCGGCTTCCAGACCCTCTACGCCCACCTCAGCGGCACCAAGGTCCGTGCCGGTCAGCGCGTCAAGCGCGGCGAGCAAATCGGCATGGTCGGCAGCACGGGTCTCTCAGCGGGGGCGCATCTCCACTACGAGGTCATCCAGAACGGCAAGAAGGTCGACCCCGTCTACTATTTCTTCAACGACCTCTCTCCCGAGGAGTACGAGGAGGTCATCGAGCAGGCCAGCCAGGAAAACCAGTGCATGAGTTAGTTATGGAAATCAGGATTGACGATAATGCGGGCTATTGCTTTGGGGTGGTGAAAGCCATCGGCGCCGCCGAGGAGGAACTCTCCAAGGCCGGCAGCCTCTACTGTCTGGGCGACATCGTCCACAACAGCGCCGAAGTCGAGCGCCTCAAGAACAAGGGGCTCCGCGTCATCGACCACTCCATGCTCCCCTCACTCTCCGGCCGCCGCGTGCTGATTCGCGCCCACGGCGAGCCCCCCGAGACCTACCGCACCGCCGACGCCCTCGGCATCAGCCTCATCGACGCCACGTGCCCCATCGTCCTCGCCCTCCAGCAGCGCATTCGCAAGGGCTACGGCGAGATGCAGCGCATCGGCGGCCAGATTGTCATCTTCGGTAAGCCCGGCCACGCCGAGGTTGTGGGGCTCAACGGCCAGACCGACGGCACCGCCATCATCGTCAGTTCTCCCGACGACACCGCCGCCATCGACCTCTCCCGTCCCATCCGCCTCTTCTCGCAGACCACCAAGAGCCGCGAGGACTACCGCCGCCTCATCGACAATATCTCCGCGCTCCTGCCCGAAGGTGCCGATTTCGTGGCGTACGATACCATCTGCAACCGCGTGGCGAACCGCGCCAAGGAGCTCGAGTCTTTCGCCACCAGCGTCGACGTCCTCCTCTTCGTGGCGGGTGCCAACAGCAGCAACGGTCATTATCTCTACGAATACTGCCGCAATGTGCAGCCCTGCACCCACCTCATCGGCAATGCCGCCGAGGTGCAGCCCGCCTGGCTCCTCGGAGCCGCCTCGGTGGGCATCAGCGGCGCCACTTCCACTCCCCGCTGGCTCATGGAGGAGGTGGCGGCGGCAGTGGAGAATTTAACCCTTAACAACTGATTCCCATGACTCTCGACAGCCTTTCCCTCACCAACTTCAAGAACTATTCCCAGGTCGAGGTCTCCCTCTGCCCCAAGGTCAACTGCTTCGTGGGCAACAACGGTGCCGGCAAGACCAACCTCCTCGACGCCGTCTACTATCTTTCATTCTGCAAGAGCTATTTCAACCCTGTCGATGTGCAGAACATCCGCGTCGGCGAGGAGTTCTTCGCCGTCCACGGCCATTACGGCGCCGATGTCGCCAGTTGCATCCTCCGGCGCGGCAAGGGCAAGGAGATGCGCTGGAACAAGAAGGTCTACAAGACGCTCTCGGCGCATATCGGCAAGCTCCCCCTCGTCATGGTGTCGCCCAACGACCAGCAGCTCATCACCGGCGGCAGCGACCTCCGTCGCAAATTCGTCGACGGCGTCATCGCGCAGACCGACCGCCAGTATCTCGAGCATCTTATACAATATAATAAGGCTCTCGAGCAGCGCAACCGCCTGCTCAAGCAGATGTGGGACGACCGCCAGTGGGACGAGCCCATGGTGGCCCTCTGGGATGCGCAGCTCGTCCAGCACGGCGAGGCTCTCTATGCCGCCCGCACGCGCTTTGTCGAGGTGTTCATGCCGCTGTTCGAGGAGTATTACCACCGCATTGCCGGCAGCGACGAGCCCGGTGCCATCCGCTATCAGCGCGACGAGCGTCCGCTGGCCGAACAGCTCGATGCCGCCCGGCAGGCCGACCGCTATGCGCAGTACACCACCTGCGGCCCCCACAAGGACGACCTCCTCTTCATGCTCTCCGGCGACATGTCGGTCAAGCGTTTCGGCTCCCAGGGGCAGCAGAAGAGTTTCGCGCTGGCGCTCAAGCTCGCCCAGTTCCAGTATCTGCTCAACCTCTTGGGTGAGAAGCCGATACTGCTGCTCGACGATATCTTCGACAAGCTCGACATGCTGCGTGTCAAGCAGCTCATCGCCCTTGTCGGCAGCGACCGTTTCGGCCAGGTGCTCCTCACCGACACCCAGCCCGGCCGCGTGCAGTCCATCTTCGACGAGCTCCCCGACCTCGAACACCGTATTTTCCAAGTCGACCGCGGCTCCGTAACCCTTAATTCATAATTCCGAATTACCATGCAGCCCGACCGCACGCTCAATTTCTTCCTCCAGAACGCCCTCCGGCGGCTCGACCTCGGCGAGGTGGCCGACGAGATGCGTATCGAGCGTGTTTACAGGCAGTTGGCGGGCGACCTCATCAGCCGCCTCACCATGTCGGTGCAGTTCAACCGCGGCACCCTCTACCTGCGCCTCTCCTCGGCGGCCCTGCGGCACGAGATGATGCACCGCCGCGAGGGGCTCCGCCAGCGCATCAACGACGAGCTGGGTTCCGAAACCATTAAAGACATTGTAGTGCGATGAAGAATCTTTGGCAGGCTTTGATGATGGTACGCCAGTGCAGCCGACGCTCGTTCTGGCTCCGCATCCTCTATGTCTTCCTGCAGAGCGTGCTGCCGCTCGTCAATCTCTACATTCTCAAGCTCTTGGTCGATTCCGTCACGCTTCCCGGCTCGCAGCTCCCCACGCTCACGCTGTTGCTCGCCATGTGCGGCATCTTCCTGCTCAACCGCATCGTTTCCGCCCTCAACGGCATCAACAACGACTACCTCTCCCAGCGCCTCGTCGACCATGTGAGCGACCTCCTCCAGCGGCAGTCGGCGCGGCTCGACATGCAATACTACGACACGCCCTCCTATCACGACACACTCCACCGCGCGCAGCAGGAGGCGTCGTTCCGGCCGCTGCAGATTCTGGGCAATTTCATGTCCATAGGCGGCAGCGCCGTTTCCATCGCCGGTGTTGTGGCGATGCTCCTCACGGCGTCGCCGTGGGTCATCCTCGTGATGGTCGCCGCCGTTGTGCCGGGCTTCGTGGTGCGGCTCTACAAGGCGCGCCGCATCTATGCTTTCCGGCGTGAGAACACGCAGCTCTACCGCCTCACTTCCTATTACGGCTCGCTGCTCACCTCGCGCGCCGCCGCCCCCGAGGTGCGCACCTACCGCCTCGCGCCGCTCTTCCGCAGCCGTTTCGTCGCCTCGCGCCGCAAGCTCGTCGCCACGCTGCTCTCCATCTCGCGGCGCCTGGGTATGCTCGACGTGCTCTGTGCTTTCGTCGAGGCTGCCGCCATGTTTTTCATCGTCTGGCTCCTCGTCACGCAGACCGCCGCGGGGGCCATCACCGTGGGCTCTTTCGTCATGCTGTTCGAGGCGTTCCGCCGCGGGCAGGGTTACCTCTCCAGCCTTGTGGGCGGTATCGCAGGGCTCTACGACAACCGCCTCTTCGTGGGCAACCTCTTCGAGTTCCTCAACCTCGAGCCCCACATTCTGGCGCCTTCCGACCCGCTGCCGGTGCCGCAGGAGATCGAGGAGGTGGAGTTCCGCGACATCACTTTCCGCTATCCCGACATGGAGCGCGACGTGCTGAGCCACTACAGCCTGCGTGCCCGCCGCGGCGAGGTGACCGCCGTCGACGGCCGCAACGGCTACGGCAAGTCCACGCTCATCAAGCTCCTGCTGCGTTTCTACGACCCCCAGCAGGGCACCGTGCTGCTTAACGGCATCGACATACGGCGTTTCGACCCCGACGAGCTGCGCCAGCGTTTCGGCGTTCTCTTCCAGGAGTTTATGCGCTACAGCTGCACCGCCGACGAGAACATCGCTTTCGGCACCCGCGGCGCCGCCTCCGACAACAGCGCGCTGCTTTCCTCGCCGCTCCTGTCGTTCCTCTCGCGGCTTCCCAAGGGCAGCGGCACGCTGCTGAGCCGCCTTTTCGACGGTGGCAGCGAGCTCAGCATGGGGCAGTGGCAGCGCCTCGCCCTTGCGCGCGCCCTCGCTTCCGACGCTCCCGTGCTGCTCCTCGACGAGCCCACGGCGTGGCTCGACGCCGACGGCCGCGAGACCTTCGCGCAACTGATTGAAGAGCAGCGTTCTTCGAAGGTTGTCCTTCTCATCACCCATTCCCAGGTTTGACCCTCACCCGCCACTGCCAAAACCGGCCCTGATGACATAGGTGAATCTGGGTAGCGACATAGGAGCGACATACTATCATCCATAGACCTACCATAGAGTTACCATAGAGGTACCATAGACCTAGCATAGAGCTACTGAATGTAGTTTTTTGGGAATTAAGGTTGTGTATTGTTTTGAAAATCAGTGCTGGTTTCTGTTATCTGTCTGATAGTCAGCGTGTGTTTTGATTTTCGTGGGGGCTTTTCTTCTGGTTTTGCAACTGCAAAGGTACGAAGGTTTTTTGAGGTGGCAAAATTAATTTTGGTGTCGGCACAATTTTTTTCGGTGTTGTATGTTATTACAATAAAATATTTGTAAATTATGGATTTCAGATTAGAGAAGATAGATGCACGCAAGCACGAGGGTGCTTTGCTTTTTTTGTATGGTGACGAGGTGGCTGAGCGCCAGCTGCCGTTGTCGCGCGCGGAGGCGGCGGTTGTGAAGAGGCGTAGGGAGGAGGACCGCTGTTTTGTGCAGGTGTTCGACCGGTTGCCGTATCATTTGTATGTGGTTTCGTTCGACAGCGAGAAGGCTGCGCCGAGGGTGCACGAGTTGTTGCGGCGGCAGGCTCCGAAGGTGCTGGGGATGTTGGAGGAGGAGAAGGCGGGGAGCCTGGCTGTGACGGGAGCGGGCGTGCTGCCGGAGGAGGTGGCCGCGATGCTCGAGGGTTTGTCGCTGGCGGACTACCGTTTTGACCGTTATGTGACGAAGGAGCGTTATCACCTGGCGGAGGTTGTGGTGGACGAGGGCTTTTTCAAGCCCGGTGAGCTGGAGGAGGCGAAGCGCCTGTGGAACCGTATTTTCTGGTGCCGCGAGTGGGTGAACCTGCCGGTGCAGGATCTGAATGCGCCGCAGTTTGCGGAGGAGCTTGAGTGCATTGCGAAGGATTTGCCGGGTGTGAAGTGCACGGTGATGGACAAGAAGAAGATTGAGAGTCTGCGGATGGGCGGCCTGCTGGCTGTGAACCGCGGCAGCGTGGACGAGCCGAGGTTTGTGGTGCTGGAGTATTGTCCGAGTAATCTGAATGATCAGAAGAATCCGATTGTGCTGGTGGGCAAGGGTGTGATGTATGACACGGGTGGACTGAATATCAAGCCCGGTGACTATATGCAGGAGATGAAGAGTGATATGGCCGGGGCGGCGACGATGGCGAGTGTGCTGTTTGCCGCTGCCGACAACGGGCTGCCTGTGCACCTGGTGGCGCTGCTGCCGCTGACGGACAGCCGTCCGGGCGGGAACGCGTATGCGAGTGACGATGTGCTGACGATGTATGACGGGACGACTGTGGAGGTGAGGAATACGGATGCCGAGGGCCGGTTGCTGCTGGCTGACGCCATTGCATATGGTGCGAAGAATTACAGCCCGAGGGTGATTATCGACGCTGCGACACTGACCGGTGCGGCGGTGAGGGCGATTTCGACGTTCGGCATTGCCGCGATGCAGCAGGGTGCGGAGAACGAGCTGGCGCTGCTGAAGGTGGTGGGTGAGCAGGTGTATGAGCGGTTGGTGGAGTTCCCGATGTGGGAGGAGTATGGTGAGTTTTTGAAGAGTGAGGTGGCTGACCTGGTGAACAGTACGGACACGCCGCAGGCGGGCACGATTACGGCTGGCAAGTTCCTGGCGCACTTTGCCGGGGAGGTGCCGTTTGTGCATCTGGACATTGCGGGTGTGGCGTTCCTGTCGAAGGCGCAGCACTGTTGGCGCGCCGGAGCCACGGGCTACGGTGTGCGGCTGCTGTATGCTTTTCTGCAGATGCAATAGAAAGCCTCACCCCCGAGCCCCTCTCCAAACGGCGAGGGGGGGGGGAGATAGAAAGAATATAACAATTATGTTTAACAAATAAAAACAACCGGCAGCCATGGTATCCACTCCCCTCGCCACTTGGAGAGGGGTTGGGGGTGAGGCTGATATTTATGGACAAGAAACAAGAAGAAAAGAGAATACGTGTGGCTATCACGCAGGGTGACATCAACGGCGTGGGCTACGAGGTTATTTTGAAGACGTTCGGCGACAGCCGCATGTTTGATTTGTGCACGCCTGTGCTGTATGGAAACACGAAGGTGGCGAGTTACCACAAGAAGCTGTTGTCGATGCAGCAGGATTTCAATTTCACGTCGGTGAAGGACGCGTCGGAGGCCTGTGAACGGAGGTTCAATGTGATTAATCTGACGCAGGAGGAGGTGAAGATTGATTTGGGGAAGAGTACCGATGTGGCGGGCCAGCAGAGCCGCGAGAGCCTGAACCGGGCCTGTGCGGACCTGAAGGCCGGGAAGGTGGATGTGCTGGTGACGGCGCCCATCAACAAGCGCAATATCCAGGCGCCGGATTTTGATTTTCCGGGCCACACGGAGTATTTGAGCCACCAGTTTGGCTGCTCGAGCCTGATGTTTATGGTGTGTGACCGCATCAGGATCGGTGTGGTGACGAACCACCTGGCGCTGAAGGATGTGCCGGGTGCGCTGACGCACAATCTGCTGTATGACAAGATTATGCTGATGAACGAGAGCCTGAAGAGGGATTTCGGCATCACGATTCCGAAGATTGCGGTGCTGGCGCTGGATCCGCACGCTGGCGACAACGGTGTGATAGGCGATTTCGACATGAAGGTTATCAAGCCTGTGATTGAAGAGGTGCAGGGTAAGGGAGTGCTGGCTTACGGGCCGTTCCCGAGCGACGGCTTTTTCGGCAGCTCGGAGTTCAACAAGTTTGACGGTGTGCTGGCGCTGTATCACGACCAGGGACTGATTCCGTTCAAGCTGATGTCGTTCAGCGAGGGAGTGAACTACACGGCGGGTCTGCCGTATGTGCGCACGAGTCCGGCCCACGGCACGGGTTACGATATTGCCGGCAAGGACAAGGCGAGCGAGCAGTCGATGCGCAATGCGGTGTATCTGGCGTGCAATATTCTGAGGAATCGCCAGGAGTATGACGAGCTGACGGCGAATCCGCTGAAGTAAGGTTTAAGGTTTACGGTTTAAAGTTTACGGTTTAAAGTTGAAGAAGCTTTTATTGATTGACGGGATGGCGGCGGTGTACAGGGCGTATTATGCGCTGAACCGCAACCCGAGGGTGAATTCGAAGGGTCTGAACACGTCGTGTGTGCTGGGATTCACGACGACGCTGTATGATTTGCTGCGGAGCCAGCGGCCGACGCATGTGGGGGTGGCGTTTGATTTGCAGGCGCCGACGTTCCGTCATGAGATGTATGCGGAGTATAAGGCGAACCGCGACGCGATGCCTGAGGAGATTCAGGCGGGATTGCCGTGGGTGAAGAAGATGATAGAGGCGTTCCGGATACCGATTCTGACGTGCGAGGGGTATGAGGCGGACGATGTGATAGGCACGGTTTCGCATGCTGCCGAAGAGGCGGGATTCGACGAGGTGGTGATGGTGACGCCGGACAAGGATTTTGCACAGCTGGTGACGGGGAGGGTGAAGATGTACCGGTTCGGCAGGATGGGCAAGCCCGACAGCGTGATGGGAGTGGCGGAGGTGAAGGAGAAGTTTGATGTGGAGGATTGCCGCCAGGTGATTGATTTGCTAGGCTTGTGGGGCGATGCGTCGGACAATATTCCGGGCATTCCCGGAGTGGGGGAGAAGACAGCGAAGAAGCTGATAGCGCAGTTTGGCTCGATAGAGCGTATGGTGGAACATGCCGACGAGATCAAGAATGAGAAGTTGAGGAACCTGGTGAAGGAGCATTCGGAGAAGGCGTTGTTCTCGAAGCAGCTGGCGACAATCAGACTGGATGCGCCGATTGCCTTTGACGAGGAGTCGCTGCTGCTGCGCGAGCCCGACTACGGGATGTTGCGCGAGTTGACGGATTATCTGGAGTTCCGCCAGTTTGCCAAGAAGGTGTTCACAGACCTTACGGTGAGCGACCCTTCGAAGGCGGTGTCTTTCTCCAGCACTCCCAGTGTCTCCAGCAAATCCGGTCCTTCCAGTGGACCGACATTGTTTGACCAGATGGCGCCGCAGGCGGCACCGGAGGTGAAGCATGGGCAGCTTACGGCGGAGGTGCTGGAGAGTTTGAAAGGGAAGGATGTGGCAGTGGTGGTGAGTGGAGCGGATGTGGTGCTTTCGACAGATGCGGACAGTGTGTGGCAGTCGAAGGTGGGTGATTTGCCGCTGGAGGCGTTCCGGACTGTGATGGAGGATGAGAAAACGGTGAAGTTGTGTTACGACCTGAAGAATCTGAAATATATTCTGGCTGAGCTGGAGGTGGAGCCGAAAGGGGAGGTGTTTGATGTGCAGCTGGCGCATTATCTGCTGGATGCGGAGATGCGTCACACGATGGAGTTCATCTGTTCGGCGATGCTGGGATTTGAGCCGCAGGATGCTTATGCACAGGCTGCGGCGTTGTGGCAGCTGTATCCGCTGATGGTGGCGGCGCTGAAGGATGGTGGGATGGAGAGCCTTTACCATGAGGTGGAGCTGCCGCTGGTGGATGTGTTGATAGACATGGAGAAGGAGGGGGTGAGGATTGATGTTGCCGCGCTGAAGGAGTATTCGTCGCAGCTTGCCGTCGAGCGTGAGGAGATGGAGAGAAAGATTTACGAGTTGGCAGGCGAGGAGTTCAATATCAGCTCGCCGAAACAGCTGGGCGAGGTGCTGTATGAGAAACTGAAGGTTACGGACAAGCCACCGCGGACAGCGACGAAGCAGTATTCGACGGCGGAGGATGTGCTGACGAAGCTTGCGGACCGCCATCCAGTGATACCGCTGATATTGGAGTACCGGTCGGTGACGAAGCTGATGGGCACTTACCTGGACTCGTTCCCGAAGCTTATCAATCCCGCCACGGGGCGTCTGCATACGGTGTATAACCAGACGGTTACGGCTACGGGCCGTTTGTCGTCGAGCAATCCGAATTTGCAGAATATCCCGATCCGCACGGAGCGAGGACGTGAGATACGCCGGGCTTTTGTGGCGCGGGATGCGGAGTGGCAGCTGCTGGCAGCCGACTATTCGCAGATTGAGTTGCGCATCATTGCCTCGCTTGCCAATGACCGCCACATGCTGGAGGCTTTCAACCACGGGTTCGACATCCATGCCGCAACGGCGGCAAAGATTTACAAGGTGCCGATGACGGAGGTGACGAAGGACCAGCGACGGAATGCGAAGAGTGTGAATTTCGGCATAGTGTATGGTATATCGGCTTTCGGGCTGAGTGAGCAGCTGGCAATACCGCGGAAGGAAGCGGCTGCGTTGATTGACGCTTCTGGGACGGCGGAGATATCTGCCGGACATCAATTCCCGCAATGCCGCCGCTCGTTCATTTGCCGAGCGCAATGCGGTGAATATGCCCATACAAGGGACGTCGGCCGACATGATTAAGGTTGCGATGGTGAATATCCACAAGGCACTGGTTGACGCGGGCTTGCGGACACGCATGATCCTGCAGGTTCACGACGAACTGGTGTTTGACCTCTATCGACCCGAGGAGGCTTTGGTGAGGCAGATTGTGGCCCGTGAGATGAAGCGTGCGCTTCCGCTCCAGGGACTGGAGATAGAGGTGGGAATAGATGTCGGCGACAATTGGCTGGCAGCCCACTAATGAATTGAAAAATGATAATTGATAATTGAAAATTTTTGTCAACATGAAACGTAACGCAAAAATTGTACTATTGGCTTGCGTCAGCCTATTCTTCAACTTTCAATTTTCAATTTTCAATTTCGTCCAGGCGCAGCAGCCGTGGAACTACACGACTGTGGAGGAGGCGTCATACGACGAGGCTTATTTTGTGCAGCCCCCCGCCGAATTGCGCCGACAGGTGGAGAAGGTTGCGGGAGCGCCGGTGGAGTTTAACGCTTTGTTCCGCCTTTCTCCTGTTCGGAAGCGGAACGAGACCCGGATTCATTTCGAGAATGCCCGCCATTCGTTCACGTTGGATGAGGAATTGGTGAACAGCCTGTTGCCGTATCTTGTTTCGCGGCGCTACTGGGAGCAGCGCTACAGCCAGATCCTTTTGTGGGCTTTTATTGATTGTGAGAAAGCCGAGTTGCTGGTGGACGTTGACACAACGGACCGCCGCTACGGGCGCTACAGTCCCGTGGCATGGCTAGGATATCGTTTCCAGCCTTCGGAGCAGTGGCCTGTCATCTTCTCGCTCCGCACGAATACGCGTACCGTGCAGGAAATTACGCTTCCCGTTCTCCAACGTCTTGCGGAGTGGGGCGCTTTTGCCACCGATGCGCAGCAGTTGGCATACGAGGAGCATAACGCCGAGTTGCTGCGCCGTGAGGAGGCACACCGGGCAGCCTTGCAGCGCGAGCTCGACTCGCTGGACAATGTCGGCGAGCGTTATGCCCGCCACGCCGACAGCATCACGGTGGTGCTGCAGCGCGACTCGCTGGCACAGGCCGAGGAACGCCTGATGGCTGATGTGCAGGCTACGAAGCGGAAGATGAACAAGGGTGAGATATTCCTGATGAGTGTCAATCCCGCCCGCAGCGACTATATGTTCGGTCTGGAGTTCAATTTCTACAATTGCTTCAAGAAGAATATCAGTAAGATCGAAATTACTGTAACGCCAGTCAACGCCAAAGGACAGGTGCAGAAGGACCAGTTCAACCGCGACGTGCGAACGGTGCGCTGCATGGGTCCAGTGCGTCCCGGATCACCGGCACAGTATACATTCGACGAGCTTTTCTGGGATGACAAGGGGCGCATCAAATACATGCGCGTTACGTCGGTTACGTTTTATTTCCCCGACGGTAGCCGCAAGACCTACAATGGGTATGAGAAGATTTTGAAGCACACGCTGAATCCGTGATGGGTTTAGCGTAGTCTTTTGTTTTTCACCAGTTGTGGCGCAAAGCGTCCCACCAGCACGGCGGAGAGGATGAGCGCCAGCACTTCGGCCAGGGGCCAGGAGCACCAGATGCCGTCGATGCCGAAGAGGGTGGGAAGAATCCATACACAAGCCAGTTCGAAAACCAGTGTCCGCGTGAAGGAGGCCACTGCGCTCACCACGCCGTTGTTCAGGCCGGTGAAGAGCGCCGAGACGAACATGTTGATTCCGCTGATGAGGAACGCCAGCATGTAGAGCCGCATGGCGCGGATGGTCAGTTCTGTCAGCCCCGCGTCGTAACCCACGAAGATGCGTGCCAGCGGTCCGGCGAACGCCTCTGCCGAGCCCGCCATCAGTACCCCCAGCACACCGATGATGCCCAGTGATTTATGGAACAAAGACCGCTGCTCGCCGATGTCGCCGGCGCCGTAGTGGTAGCCGATGATGGGGGTGATGCCGATGTTGTAGCCTATGAAGACGGCGGCGAAGATGAAGGCGATGTACATCACCACGCCGTAGGCCGACACGCCGTCTTCGCCCAGGTAGCGCATCAGCTGCAGGTTGTAGCACATGGTGACGATGTTCATCGAGATGCTGCTCACGTATTCCGACAGCCCGTTGCTGCAGGCTTTGCCGATGTAAGGCCAGAGGATGCGCGTCGGGAGGATGCGGAGACTACCTTTGTTGCGACGCGAAGAGAAATAGAACACCGGGAACAAGCCGCCCACCGTGCAGCCTGCCGCCGTGGCTATTGCCGCTCCCGTCACCCCCAGTCCCAGCACCCACACCAGGAGGGCGTCGAGCAGGATGTTAGTGACACCGGCAACTATCGACATCAGCGTCCCCAGCTGTGGCCGTTCGGCGGCCATGTAGAACGACTGGAAGGCGCACTGCAGCACGAAGCCCGGCATGCCTATCATGTTCAGCCTGAGGTAGGTCACGCACTCCTCCATCATCGGCTCGTCGGCTCCCAGCCACCGCGCCACCCACGGTGCCGCCACCGTCAGCGCGATGCCCAGCAGCACGCCCAGCGACAGCCCGAACTGCACCAGCATGGTGAACACGCGGTTCGCCTTCTCGGGATAGCCCTCGCCTTTGATTTTTGCCACCAGTGCGGCGCCGCCGGTGCCTATCATCAGGCCCAGCGAGCCAATCATCATGATGGCGGGGAAGGTGAGGTTGATTGCCGCGAAGCCAGTCTTGCCGGCGAAGTTGGCCACGAAGAAGCCATCGACGATAGAGTATATCGAAGTGACGAGCACCATCCCGATGCTCGGCAGCACCGACCGCACGATACGCCGGTGGCTGTAGTGACCTGCCAGTTCGATATTCATCATCGCTCTTCTATAACGCAAAAAGGGCGACGTTATTGCGCCGCCCGTGTGTCTAATCAAAACTGATTGGGCTAAAAGTCGTCGTTCATTGCCAACTTCTTTTTTGCCGAAGCAATTATGCCTAATAGCGTGTCGTATTCTTGTTGGTTGAGACTTTTGTAGTATTCAAACGTCTGCCGTGCGAGCTTCAAATCCTCGTTGTATTTTGCCAAATCTTTCTTATTCATCTTTGTCGTGTTTTTCTTTTCAAGGCGTGACAGTGTTTCTTCTGCCATTTCGTATTTCAAATTATGGGCGTTGTCTTTCCTCACGAACAGGCTTGCCTCTCTACTGACGTGACCATCGAGTTTGTATTTGATGCTATAGGTGAAACTGATATGGTTTATCTTCACGCGATAACGTCCATCTTTGCTTTCAATCGTTACACGATAACCTATTTCATCTTTGTCAACACGCCCGATTGAACCAAATCCCACGTTAATGTATTTCCACTCGGGAGTGAGGTTATGGACGCACTCGGCAATGAGTTTGTGGTTGTCGTCATCTCGCATTATAATTCTGCCCGATAATCCAGTGATGAATTCCAGAGCATTCTTGTAAACTGTCTCTTTGGGCATGGTGGTTTCGACCACCTCCATGATTTCACCCTCGCCGTCTTCATTAAGCGGATATTCGACTTGTGCGGCGACGTTAATGCCCATTGACAGAAACAGCGACAACGAAAGAAGTTTAAGTAGGTGTTTCATGTTTTTATTTGTTTTGCAGATTTGATTCAATGTATTTTGTCAGTTCTTTGTCGATGGTTCTCGGCCCATAGATGTAACCCTTCACGCCTTGTTTGTGCAACATATCCATGGTCAGCATGTCCGATTTGGTTGTGGCGAGTAGTTTCATGCGGAAATACTTGTTCTTCTCCACACCAGCCTTGAACTCCGTTTTGTCAATCCAGCACGTCTTGTCTTTTAACGATTTATCGAAGGAGATGTTTGTCTCTATCACTTCCATTTTGTAGCGGATGCGCATATCAGGCTTAGTGCAGTATATGTAAACCACATCGCCAACTTCGAAATTGGCCGACTGTTTCCAGTCCACTTCATTGTCGTACTTCGACAAGAACTTGGCAAGGTCGAACTTGTTGCTGTTAGATGGTATTATCCAATAATTCATATTTTGCAGTTCTATAAATCACAAAAAAATCCGCCCCGCCGCAGTTTGAGGGTTAATTGATAATCATCTTCGAAACCAATATCTTGTCCACTATAGCCACATTGCCTTCAATATGGAAAATGATGTTCAACTGCTTGTTGCGAGTACGAAGCTGTTTGGCATGGGGATGGTAAAAGCGGACAGAACGGTAACGACTTTCGGGAATGATTCCCGCAAGATAGCGGAGGGTCATTATCTCGGCCTGCAACTCACGTGCATACTTAATAGCATGCTCAACCGTGCTGACCTTTACGATGAAGTCGGCAATATCATCAATATCGGCAAAGACAGAGTCAAGGATTTTGACTGTATACTCCTTCATAGTCTCTCAAGCACAGCCTGTTCCAGTCTCTCTACAAACTCTTCAACAGAGTGCAACCTCTCTTTGGGGGTGGTCTGCAACGGCTGGCCGTCTCTGTGGACATCAATATTCCGCAAAGACTTTGACCTTGTGTTTCTTACATTTACTGTAGTTTCCATATTGGTGGTTGTTTCTGTTTGCAAAAGTACATATATTATTTGGAATAGCCAAATCTTTTTTTTCTGCCACAAAAAGAAAAGAGCTGCGGGCGATGCCGGCAGCTCTTGGCTTTTGGTTCTTACTTTTTAGACTACAGTGCCATTTCCTGGAGGAAGCGGACGCTGGAGTGGATGTGCTTGTACATGATCTCGTCGATGTCGACGAAGTTGACGCTCTTGCGGTAGTCGGCGACCATCTTCTCGATAGCGGGGCTGCTCTTGAGGCCTTCCTGATGACGGAAGTCGAGGGCCTGGGCGGCGTTGAAGAGCTCGATGGCGAGGACGCGCTCGGTGTTCTCGCACACCTTGTAGCACTTGGTGGCGGCGTTGCCACCCATGGAGACGAGGTCTTCCTGGTTCTGGCTGCTGGGGATGCTGTCGACGCTGGCGGGGGTGCAGAGCTGCTTGCTCTGGCTGACGATGCTGGCGGCGGCATACTGCGGAATCATGAAGCCGCTGTTGAGGCCGGGCTTGGCGACGAGGAACGAGGGGAGACCGCGTTTGGCGTCGATGAGCTGGTAGGTGCGGCGTTCGCTGATGGCACCGAGTTCGGCGACGGCGATGGCGAGGAAGTCGAGTACCATGGCGAGGGGTTCGCCGTGGAAGTGACCGCCGGAAATGACCATGTCCTCGTCGGGCAGGACGATGGGGTTGTCGGTGGTGGAGTTGATTTCGGTCTCAACCACGGAGGCAACGTAGCGGATGGTGTCCTTGGCGGCACCGTGCACCTGCGGGGCGCAGCGGAAGCTGTAGGGATCCTGCACGTGCTCTTTGTGGCGACGGATGATCTCGCTGCCGTCGAGCATCTCGCGCACGGCGGCGGCGGTCTCCAGCTGGCCCTTGTGGGGACGCACCATGTGGAGGCTCTCGTAGAAGGGCTCGATGCGGCCGTCGAAGGCGTCGAGCGAGAGGCTGAGCACCATGTCGGCCTGGCGGCTCAGGCGGCGGGCCTTGAGGAGCGACCAGACGGCGAAGGAGCTCATGAACTGGGTGCCGTTGAGGAGGGCGAGACCTTCCTTGCTCTGCAGCTCGATGGGCTGCCAGCCTTTCTCGGCGTAGACTTCCTTGACGTCGCAGCGACGGCCTTTGTAGTAGACGTCGCCCATGCCGAGGATGGCGGGGAGCATGAGGTTTGCCAGGGGGCAGAGGTCGCCGCTGGCGCCGAGGCTACCCTGCTGGTAGACCACGGGGAGGACGTCCTCGTTGTAGCAGTCGATGAGGCGCTGCACGGTCTGGAGCTGTGCACCGCTGTAGCCGAAGCAGAAGTTCTGGGCCTTGAGCAGCAGCATGAGGCGGACAACGTCCTGCGGCACCTCGTCGCCGACGCCACAGGCGTGGCTCATCACGAGGTTCTTCTGCAGCTGGCTGAGCTGCTCCTTGCTGATGCTGATGTTGCAAAGGCTGCCGAAACCGGTGGTGACGCCGTAGATGGGCACTTTCTGGGTTTCCATCTTCTGGTTGAGGTAGTTGCGGCATTTCTCGATGCGGCGTTTTGCCTCGTCGCTGAGGGCGAGGGTCATTTTCTTATCGATGATCTCCTGAATCTTGTCCAGGGTGAGTTTTTCTTCGGGGTTGAAATGATAAATCATTGTTTAAGGTTTAAAGTTTAAGGTTTAAGGTTCTTGGTGGTCTGCGGTTTTTGGCCTCGGACAGCGTAGCGTCCTTAAACCTTAAACCGTAAACCGAAAACCTTACTTCTCCAGTTGGGCTTTGGCTTTGGCGGCGATGTCGTCGTCGACGAGGATGCGGCCGCAGTTTTCGCAGACGATGACTTTCTTGTGCATCTTGATTTCCATCTGGCGCTGGGGCGGGATGTTGCTGAAGCAGCCGCCGCAGGAGTCGCGGTCGATGGTGACGACGGCGAGGCCGTTGCGGGCGGCGTTGCGGATGCGCTTGTAGCCGGTGAGGTAGCGCTCGTCGATGAACTGTTCCTGCTCTTTGGATTTCTTGAGGAGGCGTTCTTCGTCCTTCTCGGTTTCGGCGATGATGGAGGTCAGCTCCTCGCGTTTGGCCTCGAGGTCCTTGGTGCGGTTCTCGACGAGGGTCTTGGCGGCGGCGATGTGCTCCTTGAGTTCTTTGATTCTGGCGGCACCTTCCTTGTTCTTGCGTTCGCAGAGCTGGATTTCGAGTTGCTGGAATTCGATTTCCTTGGCGAGGGACTCGAATTCGCGGTTGTTGCGCACGTTCTCCTGCTGTTTCTGGTACTTCTTGATCATTTCCTCGTGGTCGGAGACCTCGGTGTTGCGGGTCTTGTTGGCGGCCTCGGTTTCTTTGATTTCGGAGGTGAAGTTCTCGATGCGGGTGTTCAGGCCTGCGATTTCGTCTTCAAGGTCCTGTACGGCCTGGGGCAGTTCGCCACGGATGATCTTGATTTTGTCGATTTCGCTGTCGACGCTCTGGAGGGTGTAGAGAGCGACGAGGCGTTTTTCGATCGCCATGTCCACGTCGGGACGGAGAATCACTTGGGGTTCTGCCTGTTCTTCGGCTTTTTTGGTGCTGACTTTCTTTGCCATTGTATAATATATTTTATTATAATTCAATCATATATACTGAACGATAGAGTGCTGTCGTTCAGAAATACAGGCTGCAAAGTTACTAAATTTTTCTGATATGGCGCGAGAAATTATTTCTTTTGCAAATTGTTCGGTCTCATAGTGTCCGGCGTCGGCGAGGATGAGGCGTCCTTCGGGGCGCTGGAAGTCGTGGTATTTGAGGTCGGCGGTGAGGTAGAGGTCGGCTTTTGCGGCGATGGCGTCGGGGAGGAATTCGGCACCGGCACCGCCGCAGAGGGCGACGCGACGGATGCAACGGTCGGGGTCGTGGAGGGAGGTGCGTAGGGTCGGCTGGTGTGTCAGTTCCTTCACTTTCAGCAGGAACGCATCGGCGGTCATGGGCTCCGGGAGTTCACCGACGATGCCGGAGCCGATGTTGGCTTCGTTCTCCCTGAGGATGGTGCAGCGCTGGAGGCCCAGTTTTTCGGCGAGGATGCCGCTGACGCCCCAGGGGAGGTTGTCGAGGTTGGTGTGGGCGGCGTAGACGGCGATGGCGTTGCGGACGAGGCTGATGACCATGCGCCCGGTCTCGGTGCGGTCGGTGAGGCGTTTGACGCCGGAGAAGATGAAGGGGTGGTGGGTGACGATGAGGTTGAGCCCCCGGGCGATGCACTCGTCGATGACCTCGGGGGTGAGGTCGAGGGCCACGAGTGTGCCGCGGTAGGGGGTGGAGCCTTCGCCGAGGAGGAAGCCGGCGTTGTCGTAATTTTCCTGATATTCAGGGTGGAAGGTGCTGTCGAGGAACCTTACCACGTCGTTGACGGTTGTGTTGCTCATAATGGATTATAACGGGGGTGTGTCGGAATTATTGTGTGGGGCGGGGGCGGGGGGAGTGGAGGGGATAGAGGCGATAGAAGGGATAGAATCGATAGAGGGACTAGAGGGTCTAGAGCAACTAGAGGGGGTGAGGGGCTCCAGGTATTGGCTTTCGGAGGTGCGGCCCATGGGGTCCTCTATTAGGGCCCAGAGGTGGGCTTCGCGGAAGGCGTCGGGGAGGAGGGTGCTGAGGCGGCGAGAACGGCGCTCGGCGGTGGCTACGCACTGGGTCAGGCCTTGATCCTCGCTGTAGGCGTAGATCTTGATGGTGTCTTCGTTCTTGGCGCCGTGGTGGTGGAGGTTCTTGTCCCAACGGAGGGTCAGGACGCCGTCCTCGACGGTGACTTCGGTGAAGGTGACCATGGGGACGGGACCCACTGACAGTCTCATGTCTTTCAGCGAGATAGCGCCATCC